>CAWFJW010000028.1:0-73892 GCA_963816305.1 uncultured Alphaproteobacteria bacterium | reverse complement strand
CTCATGAACCTGTCCGCGGCCGACGTCGCCGGCGAGGTGCTGGTCGTCAGCCAGTTCACCCTCTACGGCGACGCCCGCAAGGGCCGGCGGCCCTCCTTCATCGACGCCGCCCGGCCCGAGCAGGCCGAGCCGCTGTTCGAGGCGCTTCGTCGCGGACCTGCGCGGCCGGCGCACGGTCGCGACCGGCCGCGTTCGGCGCACATGGACGTCGAACTGGTCAACGACGGCCCCGTGACGCTGCTGTTGGAGACCTGACCGTCCGGTCGATTCCGTGCCGGCCCGGCATCGACCGGGCGGTACGGTCGCCGCATCTGCACGCCCGTCAGGTGTTCGCGCGACCGGCCTTCGCGCGCGGCAGGTCGTCCTCGCGGACGTCGACCTCCTCGGTCGACGGGCGAGACCGCGTCGGCGTGGTCGGGCCGAACGGCATCGGCAAGTCGACGCTGCTGCGGGTCCTCGCCGGCCTGCGAGCAGCCCGACGCGGGCGCGTCGAGCCCGCCGCCGACCGCGCTCACCGTCGGCTACCTGCCCCAGGAGCCCGATGCCGCGACCCGGCGAGACCGCTGCTCGACTACCTCGCGCCGCCGCACCGGCGTCGCCGCCGCCGACCGCGAGCTCGACCGCGCGCACCGCGGCGCTGCGGCCGCGACGCCGGCGCCGATCGACCGCCTACACCGACGCGCTCGACCGCTTCCTGGCGCTCGGCGGCGACGACCTCGACGCCCGGGCCGCCGAGGTGCTGCGCCGACCGTCGGTCTGCCGGCGACGGCGGTCGCGCTCGACCAGCCGATGGCCACGCTCTCGGGGGCGAGGCGGCCCGGGCCGCGCTCGCCGCCATCCTGCTGTCGCGCGTCGACGTCCTGCTGCTCGACGAGCCGACGAACAACCTCGACTTCGCCGGGCTCGACCAGCTCGAGGCGCTTCGTCGACGACTTCCCCGGCGCGGTGATGGTGGTGTCGCCACGACCGGGCGTTCCTCGACCGCCGTCACCCGCATCGCTCGAGATCGAGGAGCACCGCACCGCGGCCCGCGAGTTCGCCGGCGGCTGGTCCGACTTCATCGACGGCGCGCGACCTGGCCCGCCGCCAGCAGTACGAGGCCCACGACAAGTACCCGGCCGAGCGCGACCGCCTGCGCGACGCCAGCGCACCCAGCTCGCAGTGGTCGCGAGCGGGGTCGCGCAAGGTCAAGACGTCGCGGCGAGACCGACAAGAACATCCGGCAGCGCAAGATCGCCCGCAGCGAGAAGCAGGCCGGCGAAGGTCAAGGCCACCGAGCGCCAGCTCGAGCCGGCTCGACGTCGGTCGACAAGCCGTGGGAGGGCTGGCGCCTCGAGCTCCAGCTGGCGCCGACGGCGCGCAGCGGCGACGTCGTGGCCCGGCTCGAGCGGCGCCGTGGTCGAGCGGCGGCGAGCTTCCGGCTCGGTCCCGTCGACCTGGAGGTCGGCTGGCAGGACCGCGTGGCATCCTCGGGCCGAACGGCGCGGCAAGTCGACGCTGCTCGGCGCGCTGCTCGGCAGCTCCCGCTCGTCGCCGGGCGCGCGCTGGTTCGGGCCGGGCGTGGTCGTCGGGCGAGCTCGACCAGGCCCCGGGCGTTCGCCGGCGGCCGACGCTGCTCGGCGCGCTTCCAGGCGCGCACCGGCATGCCGCTCAGCGAGGCCCGGTCGCTGCTGGCCAAGTTCGGCCTCGGCGCCGACCACGTCGAGCCGCGCCGGCGCGCGACCTGTCGCCGGGCGAGCGCACCCGCGCCGCTGCTCGCCCTGCTCGATGGCCGAGGGCGTCAACTGCCTGGTGCTCGACGAGCCGACCAACCACCTCGACCTCGAGGCCATCGAGCAGCTCGAGCAGGCCCTCGCCGACTTCGAGGGCACGCTCGCTGCTGGTGTCCCACGACCGCCGCTTCCTCGACGCCCTCGCACTCACCCGCACCATCGATCTCGCGTAGGCCCCCGGCGGCATCGGCCTGCGGCGCTCGCGACCCTGGGCGACTGGTCGCCGACGGGAGCCGTCGCCGGGTCGGCGTCGGCGGGCCGGCGCGTGCAGGAGCCAGGCGGCGGCCATGGCGAGGACCGGCACAGGCCACGTCGGCCACGGGCCGACGTGGTGGCGATCGTGTTGCCCTCGGCGCTTCTGATGGTGGCTGCTGGAGGACCCGGCTGCTCGCTGATGCCGGTGCGCTCGGTGACCTCGCCGTCGGGCGTGACGACCGCGCTGAAGCCGGTGGGCGCGGCCTGCAGCGTCCAGCGCCCGGTCTCGATGGCGCGCAGCCGCGACGACGCCACCTGCTGGGTCTGCACCTGGTGAGCCAGTACGACGAGCCGTTGGTCGGGTTCAGCAGCACCTCGCCGCCGTTGCCGATGGCGTCGCGGGCCCGGTTGGCGAAGAACACCTCCCACGAGATGACCACGGCATAGGTCGCATCGGGCGTGCGCACCACCGCCGGCCTCGTTCCCTCGATGGCGTCGCGCTCGGGCAGCCCGGCGTCGCCCGCCACCCGCTCGAGCACTGGAGAAGTTCCGCCAGTGTGTCTTTTACGTTGGCCATTTTGATTTACCTTCTATTACCCTGTTCAACCGAAATTTATTGCGCGGCCCGGATTTACCGCGCCTAATGGCCACTGCCTTGTTTCCTTGTGCAAAGAAGCAAGCCGTGGCTTCGTCAAGACCGGAAGTTTCAGCTCCCGGTTTTTCTTTTTGCGCTTGAGAGCCGCGCGAAAGGCTGGAATTTCAAATTCGGAATATCCCAGAGGCCCATGCGCGGAGGCCAAGCCAAATCCTGGCCCGGGCAGCTGGTCTGAAAAAACTCTGGAAAAACTCGGCTTCATCTCAAAACTCACACATCGAATGTTTGACAAAAAACGGTCACGAAACATTCGGCGGAGTTTAGGCCGAAGGAAATTTGCGGTCTGGGACCGCGTCGGTTGCTCACATTTGCGAGGTGAACAGCCCCAAAAATAGGCTGGATTTCTTAACGAAAGCCTAATTTTAACACCAGGTTAAGATCAGGGTGAACCGGGTCTTTCGAACATCGCTCAAATTGAGTCTTTGCGATTTCAGAACTTTTTCAGCCCGCTTTCGGGACATTTCCCGGCGCGCGGCGCATTTTTACATCCATTGCAACGAACCGCGAATTGGAGAAGCGCCATGGGAACCCAAACACTAGCCGCCTTCTATCTGCCGGGCTTTCAAACGCGCATCCGACTCAGCAGCTGGCTTGCCAGATACGAAGCCTGGAGAATTCAGCGCCTGACAATCAAGTGCCTGCGCAGCCTGGACCTCCACCTGCTGGACGACGTCAACGTCGATGTGGTGGCGCTTTTCGGTTCACATCCCATTGCCAGAAGGCCGCCGCCACCAGAACCCGCCTTCCGCTTCGACTTCAGCGGAACATCATCGGAATTGCCGGCCCGTGGAGCAGATTGCGCTGGCATCGCCAGGACCGAAAAGGCAATGAAGCTGAGAACGGCTTAGGAGGAGCAAATGACCTTGCAAATCATTGGCGCGGGCTTTGGCCGCACCGGAACGAACTCGCTCAAGCTCGCTCTCGAGCATTTGGGCTTTGGGCCCTGCCATCACATGTTTGAAGTGCGCGACAACCCCGCGCAGCTGCCGGGTTGGGAAGCTGCGGCGCGCGGCGGCGCGATTGACTGGGACAGGATATTCGAGAGTTACAGGTCGCAAGTCGATTGGCCTGGAGCGCGCTATTGGCGAGAGCTGGCGCGGCATTTCCCCAGGGCCAAGGTCATTCTCACTGTTCGCGACCCAGATCAGTGGTACGACAGCGTGGAAGCCACCATCCTGCCGCTGCTGGCCAGCCGGGGCAAACTTCCCACCGCGCACCTCAATGCCCTCATCGAGATGGCGGACGAGACAGTGGCGGCGCAGGTGTTCGGCGGTCGGATGACTGACCGCGCCCATGCCAAGGCGGTGTTCCGCGATCACATCGCGGCGGTGCAGGCGGAAATTCCGAAAGACCGGCTGCTCACCTTCGACATGCGCGAGGGCTGGGAGCCGTTGTGCGGTTTCCTCGGCCTTGATGCGCCGGGCATCCCATTCCCGAAAACGAATTCCTCGAAGCAATTCGCGGAGGAGGAGTGGAAACGGGATTAGGCGAGGCCCGCGCGCGCGAGTCCGGCGATAAGCCGGGCGCGGTCTTCAACGCGCACATAGGGCGCGTTCGCTTCAACCCAATCCGTCGAGATGGCAGGCGCGCACGCTGGTGAGCGCTGCCAGAAGCGACGTGGCGGATTTCGGCCTCTCCCAAATGGCTGGCGCAGGCGGCGGCGATCAGCAGCGGATAGGCATGGCCCGGCCTGAGCTGATGGGCCTTTTTCGCGCATTCAAGGCTCTGCGCGTAGCGCCCGGCGGCGAAATGCGCGAAAGCGTATTGCTGGGCGAAGGCGCCGTGGAAGACTTCGCGCGGGCTCAGGCGCGATGCCTGATCAATGAACGTGATCGCCCGGTCCGCCTCGCCCGCAAAGGCATGGGCGAGGCCGAGCATGCCATGGGCCATGGCGAAATTCGGGTTGAGGTTCACGGCGCGGCTGAACGCGGCGGTGGCGGGGCCGGTTCGCCGCAGCAGAACATCGCCTATGCCCTGCCCCATCCAGGCCCAGGGCTCCGTCTCGTCGGCGTCAAGCGCGCGGGCGGAAAGCGAGGCCGCCTCTGCAACCGCGCGGTTCCTGTCGTGCCAACCCTGAGCCGTCCGCCAGATCAGGATCCACGCCTTGAGACCCAGGGCATGGGCGTTGGCGGGATCGGTTGCGATGGCCCGGTCCAGCAGGGCGAGCGCTTCCCCGCTGCCCTCCTCGGACAGCCGCGAAGTCAGGAACAGGGCGCGCAATGTGCATTCCCAGCTATCCAGGTTTTCCGGCGGCTTGCGGCGGGCCCGTGCATGTTCCGCCGCGAAAAGCTCCGGGCCAATGCGGCCCACGACGCTCGCTGTGATTTCATCCTGAATGGCGAAGATGTCGTCGAGCTTCCTGTCGTAGCGGTCGCTCCACAGGTGGCTGCCCGAAGCCGCGTCGATGAGCTGGGCGGTGACGCGTATCCTGTCGCCCGCCTTGCGCACACTGCCTTCAAGCAGATAGCGCACGCCAAGTTCGCGCCCTGCGGCGCGCGCATCGACAGGCTTTTCCTTGTAGGTGAACATTGTGTTGCGGGCGATCACGAAGAAGCCCTTCAGCTTGCCAAGGGCCGTCGTGATGTCCTCGGTGATGCCGTCGCTGAAAAACTCCTGGGACGGATCGGCGCTCATGTTGTCGAAGGGCAGCACCGCGATGGACGGCCTGCCGGCATCGCCCGGCGCCGCTGTTTCAAGAGATGCCGGGCCATGCATCTGGCCTTCAAGCGCCTCGGAAGGAAAGAGATAGCCGCGGCGTGGCACGGTGCGGACAAGCTTTTGCTCATCGTCGGCCAGCGCCCGGCGAATGTCATGCACGCACTGCGTGAGTGAATCCTCAGTGACAATTCGGTCGTTCCACACTGAACTCAGCAATTCGTCTTTTGAAATCACGCGGCCGGAGTTGCGCAGCAGAAACGTGAGCAATTCGAGTGATTTCGGGCGCAGCGCGATTTCTCTTTCGCCATTGCGCAGCAGGCCCGCGCCAGGATCGAGGCTGAAGCCCGCGAAGCGATAAACTGACCCCTGAACAGCTTGCATTGCGGGTCGCATGTTCCCTATCGTTCCCAGACATGGTTCAGGGCGCGCTGACGCCTCCGACCACCCCTTCGTCAATCTGGCACCCCTCACCACTTTTCGCAAGATAGCCGAGAGCGGCCGGGGCGGGCGGGCGATGAATGCGGAAGCTCGCCAAAGCCTGGCGTGCCCAGCTTGCTTCATTCAGGCCCTGGCGTTCCGGCCGAAGGATTGAGCCGCGCGCCATTGCTGTGGTTCAAGGACGCGTCGGTCAATTCTTGTTCATTACGGAATGGCGCAATGGAGAATGAAGTAGCGGCCCACAAGAGCTTATTGGGGCGTTTCAATGAGGTCGACCGACTGGCGTGTTATTGTCAAGTTTGCCCAATCGGAGCATACCATCCTGCATAGCGGTCGGCGGAAGAACGGCGCATTATTGATAAACTCTGGGATACCAAATCATGAGATTACTCGTTCTCGCAACGGCTGGCATCGGGTTCATATGCGGGGCGGCACTTGCCGACGGCGACGCGGTGAAGGGTGAAAAAACCTTCAAGAAATGCATGGCTTGCCACGCCATAGCCGATAAGACCAACAAAGTCGGACCCCATCTCGCCGGTCTCGTTGGCCGCAAAGTCGCGATGGTCGAGGGCTATGCCTATTCGGACAGCATGAAGGAATATGCCGCAACCGGCGCCGTATGGGACGAGGCTGCGCTTCTGGCCTTTCTTGAGAATCCCAAGGCCGTTGTAGCCAAGTCCAAGATGGCTTTCCCAGGCATCAAGAAGGAGGACGAGCGCGAGGATTTGATCGCCTTCCTGAAGACCAAAAGCGAGCCGGGCTTGAACTCGACCGGTGTCTTGAACCCGGCGAGCACCGATCGCGCCGCAGCGCCAACTGGTCTCGTTCTGCCCAAAATGAATTCAAAGCATGGCCGGGAGCTATTCGTGAGCAAGGGCTGCGTGGTCTGCCACGCAATCAATGGCGTCGGCGGAGAAGACGCAGCGCCTCTCGATGCCTCGACCATGGATCCGGCCATGAACCCATTCGAGTTCTTTGCGCGGATGTGGCAGGGGACCAAGCCCATGATTGCCATGCAGGAAGACAGGATGGAGCAACAGGTCGAACTTACCGCCGAGGAACTCGCCGATATCGTCGCATTTGTCCACGACGAGGCAATGCAAAAGTCGTTTTCAAAAACGGAAATCCCGGAAAGTATTGAACATTTGATGGAATGAAATAGTCATGGTCCACCGTGGTTCCGGACAGGCAATGACCTAAGCGAGGTGGATCGGGATGTCTTGTTGCGGGATCCACCTTCGTCGCTATTTTATGGTGATCGTTCCAATCATTCCGGCTTCCTTGTGACCTTCAATGGCGCACTCTATCGGAATGTCTTTGCCCGTTTGCACCGGCACAATGAACCATTCGACCGTGCCACCGCCGGCGACCTCAACTTCATTTATGGCGCCTTTGACTTCAGAGATCATCTTCCCGTCCGCGCCGAGCACCTCCACCTTGCGGGTGAACACTTTGGTCACGAACTCCGGCGCCGCAAATTCATGTTTGATCTTGTCCGTGTTCTTGAACACGATTTTGTAGGCCTTGCCGGTTTCAAACTCAATATGGCTTGGCTTGAAGAACATGTGCTTGGCGTCTTGTTGGCCCATCTCAATAATGATCTCGGCCAGGCTCAGCCCGGCTGAGGTCGCCAGCTGCATAGGCCGCAGAAGCAAACGTAAATGCCGACACCGCAAGTACAAGTGGAATCTTCTTCATATGAATTTCTCCTTCCAATTTCGCCTGCTGTGTTGGAACATATCCCAGCATCAGAATAATTGTATCAGTTCTAGTTCCCAATCTGCCTTGATTTGGATCAATGCCTAAACGCAAATGTTGAGGTTGGTGAGGAGCGGACATGCCAGAGCCGGTGATTACTGCCCATTGCGGGCGTCGAAGCTTTTGCGCAGCAGGCCCGCGCCAGGATCGAGGCTGAAGCCCGCGAAGCGATAAATAGCCCCCTGAACAGCTTGCATTTCGGGTCGCATGTTCCCTATCGTTCCCAGACATGGTTCAGGGCGCGCTGACGCCTCCGGCCACCCCCTCGTCAATCTCGCACCCCTCACCACTTTTCGCAAGGCAGCCGAGGGCGGCCGGAACGGGCCGCCCCGCATCAGTTTTAATTGCGATGATGGTCGGCGAGGGCGACCAGTTTTTTTGCGCGGTGAGTCCTGCGGGCAGGCTGCCTTTCGGCCCTCCGGCGCCGCAGAGTTTCGCGGCGGCGCAGCGCCTGAGGTAGCCCACTTCGGCCGCGCACGTGGCCAGTTGCGGATCGGCTCTGGTGACGGTGTAGGTCGCCGCCGCCCAGCCGAGCACTACAAACGCGACAAGCCCACGGCGCAGCAGCGCAGTTAAAGCATTTTCCATGGCGATGCCCCCGGTCAGCGCGACTTGGCGACGGGCGGCAGCGAACGCCCGATGGCCGTGCTGGCCACGACATGGGGATTGAAGCTTGCCAGGTCTGGCCTCACCTCGCCGAGGCTTGCGATATCAACACCGATGTCCTCCAGCATGTGACGGTCCAGGCTGCGCAGGTATTCAATGTCGCGCGCATGGTTCAGGCGGGCGCGGCGGGCGTCCAGCTTTCGCTTGAGCCAGTTGAACAGGGTTGGAACCGCGGCCTGGCGTCCAGTTGCATCGTAGGTGGCATAAGTCGAATGGGTTTGCATGAAGTCCTCCTCTGTTTTTGACGGTTGCGAAGAATTGGCTCTCCGCTTGGGATGCACCCTGCCGGATCGGCGACGCCCGCGATGTGAAGCAGATCACAGTTGGATGATTTTCAGCCGCCCGCGCGGTTTGCCTAGGGCGTGGTGGCGGCATGCTTTCGGTGCTGCGCCAAATGGACCGCTTGGGCTAAGCGCGCTGGCGAAGATACACGAACCAGTAGACCGCCCCCACCATCAGGCTGCCACCGACAAGATTGCCTATCGTCGCGACGGCGATGTTGTGGAGCGCGCTGCCTGCGGTCAGCTCCGGATAGGCCGCCGCGCCCTGCCCTATCGCAGCCCAAAACTCTGGCCCGGCCCAAGCCTTCAGCGCGAGGCCGTAGGGCAGAAGATAGAGATTGGCGATCGAGTGTTCGAACCCGGCGGCCACGAAGGCCGCGACGGGCGGGACGATCACCATGACCTTGTCGGCTGTGCTTCGCGCCCCGAATGACATCCACACCGCGAGACAGACCAGCACGTTGCAGAGCACGGCCAGGAAGAACAACTGGATCGTCGGCAAGGCAGCCTTGGCTGAAGCGACCGTGAGCGCCGTTTTGCCGACAGCGCCGCCGGCAAATCCATGTTGCCCGGCGAGGAACACCAGCATGGCTGTGCCTATCGCGCCGGCAACATTGCCAACATAAACCAATGACCAGGCGCGCAGCAGCGCGCCGGGCGTGATACGCCGGCTGGCGCAGGCCACGATCATCAGCGAGTCGCCGGTAAACAGCTCGGCGCCACCCACAATCACCAGGATCAGTCCGAGCGAAAAGACAAGGCCGGCGAGAAGGCGCGCAACGCCCCAGGGGAGCTCGCCGGTTCCGGTCAGCACCACGGTCATGAACATGGCACCGAGCGCGATGAAGGCGCCTGCAAGCAGCCCCAGGACGATGAGCGCGAGGGCGTCGCGCCCCGCCTTGGCGGCGCCCGCGGTCTCGCATGCAAGCGCCATCTCAGGCGGCAATGGCGCGGCAATGTCCGCAACAATGGGCGCGCTATCCGTGGCTTTGTTCATCTTGTTCTCCGCAGTGCGATGAATGGGTCAAGTGAGTGTGTAACTTTCCCCGAGACTCTTGGCTGCTCGGAGGTGACACCAGCACCTGGCCCTTCGCAGTCGATTGCTCCAATTTGGCTGGCAGCATGCTTGGCGCTTAACAGGCCTTCCTCTCCCGCATAGCCGACCCACCATCAAAACAGTCGTTTTCCGTTCCATCCGCCTTCACTGGGTTCAGCGTCACAGCGGTTCCATGTTGCCTTGAAACCGCTCAAAGCCTCGTCATCGAATTGAAACCGCACCCGTCCCCAAAATCGGCTGCCCAATCTTTCAGCCGGGCATTCCTGCGTGGCTTTTTCTTCAACCCAATGACCCTCAAAAAGCTTGGCATCGACGAAACTGCCATTTATCCGCCCGTCACCGCCATAAACGCCTTCCACATCGGACGACGTTTGGGTGAGTTGCATCAGGCCGAGCGAGGATTTCCATACGCCAACAATTTTCTTGCGCGCTTCGCCAGCCTCTACAGGCATGGCGGGCTGTGATCGGATGACGATTTCAACGCGCCGGTTCCTGGCGCGCCCCTGATCCGTGTCGTTCGCGGCGACGGGCTGGCTCTCCCCATAGCCTTTGTTCTCGGCTGCTTCGGGAGCAAAGCCGCCGGCGGAAACGAGGTAGGCGGCAACTGCCGCCGCCCGGCGCTCGGACAGCAGTTGATTGGACGCATCAGAGCCCACATCATCTGTATGCCCCTCGACCAAAATCCGCGTTCCATCCACCTTGCCAATCTGTCCCAAGGCCTTGTCCAGTTCGAGGATAGCGGCAGCCTTCAGTTCATGCTTGCCGGTATCGAACAGCACCGCGCTATCGAGCGATATTTTGGCCGCCGCGCCAATCGTGCCGATGGCGTCGATATCGGCGCCCGCAAACTCCTCGCAAGCCGTCTGCAGATCTGTCAGCCGCACAAAACGGAAGACGCCGCCGCTGGCGACAAAATCCGCTATATCGACCTCCGCCTTGCCGCCCGAGATCATGCCGACATTTGTCCATTGCGCCCCGTCAACCGAGATCGAAAGCACAGTTGGCTCCACCTGGGGCCCGATTTCGAAAACATAAAGATCAGGCCCCGGAACATCGATCAGCGCATTGTCCGAAAAGGCCGCCGTTAAAACCCCGCCGCAGCCCAAAGTCAGATAGCCGTTATCCCTCGCAGCGGCGTAGTTTGGGATGCCCAGCGTTTCATCCGGGCGCAGCGATGCCTTGCCGCCATCCGGGTTTCCCGCCTTGTAAGCCACAACTTCATCCGCAAATGAAATGCCGCCCAATGGAAAGTGAACTGAGCCACCATGTCCGTCGGGGTAATCCTTTCCGGTATTTTCATCCTGCGCCCCGGACAGGCTGGAAGACCAGAGAATTGCCAGCGCCGCCAGCCCGAACCGCAGTGTCTTGCGCATGATGTCATCCTCATTCCAAGCCCCAAGGCTATGCTAAGTTAAATGCCAAGCGCTTGACAAGGCACAAACCATCCACATGAACTTGACGAATGGCGGCCGCACCGTGTGTTGACAGCTCGGGGTCGAATAGTAAAACGTCCGCTTGTTCAGAGAATTGGTCCGCCTGCAGAGGCAAAGCCGACATGGCTTGAATGTTGCACTTGGGCTCCTGTTGACCCTAAGCAGACTATCAGCCTGTTCAGTGGAATATCTAACGAGGGCTCCAATTGAAACTCGTCGTCGAGCTCCAAACCCAGCTTTTTTACATGCTCGGAATTGATCTGTCGGAGTTCAATGGCGGAGTGGTCGTTAGAAAGCACAAGGCGTTTGCTGGTTGTCATGCTTGGGAGTATCAATCAAAAAAAGACTGAAAAGACGTTCAATCATTTTGGGAGGAGAAGACCATGAACCTGAGACCCGATCCGACCTTTTACCCAACAGCCACCATGGCGATGCAGGCACCGGCGGAAACACTGGCCTTCACACTGATGCTCAGCCCGGACGGAAAACAGCCGGATGGTCTTGCGGTGGTCGATGTCGATCCCAAATCGAAGACCTACGGAAAGATCGTCCACAGTCTGTTCATGCCGAACAAGGGTGATGAGTTTCACCATTTCGGCTGGAACGCTTGTTCGTCGGCCCTTTCGCCGTTGACTGGCCATGCCTTTCTGGAGCGCCGCTACCTCATCATCCCCGGAATCCGGTCAAGCCGTATCTACATCATCGACGTGAAAAAGCCTCTGAAGGCCAAGATCCACAAGATCATTGAACCCGCAGAGCTGTTCGCCAAGACGGGCTATTCGCGCCCCCATACAATCCACTGCGGTCCCGAGGGCATTTATGTCTCCACCCTTGGCGGCGGTGGCAAGGATGGCTCCGAAGGCCCTCCAGGCATCTTCATCATGGATTGCCAGACTTTCGAAATCCTTGGCCGCTACGAGATGGATCGTGGCATACAGAACAAGCACTATGACTTCTGGTGGAACCTTCCGCGCGATTACATGGTGAGCTCCGAATGGGGCTTGCCGCCGCAATTCGAAAACGGTGTCGTGCCAGCAGATTTGTTGTCCAACAAATATGGCCACACCATCCATTTCTGGGATTTGCGCGCGCGCAAGTGCGTGCAGTCGATCGACCTCGGCGCCAACCACCAGATGGCGCTGGAAATCCGCCCCGCACATGACCCGGCCAAGCAATACGGCTTCTGCGGCGTGGTAGTAGACACCACCAACCTGCAAGGCGCGATCTTCACCTGGTGGCGCAAGCCCGATGGCACTTTCGAGGCGAAGAAGGTCATCACCATCGACCCGGTTCCCGCCGACCCCGCCGATCTGCCCGACCTTCTGAAGGGCTTCGGTGCGGTGCCGCCCTTGGTCACCGACATCGACCTCAGCCTTGACGACAAGTATCTCTACGTTGCCTGCTGGGGCCTGGGCGAGATGCACCAGTATGACGTGTCCGACCCGATGAACCCCAAACTGACAGGCAAGGTGCAGATCGGCGGCATCGTCGCCAAGACCCCGCACCCCAACGGCAAGACTTTCGGCTACGGCCCCCAGATGGTGGAGATCAGCCGCGACGGCAAACGAGTCTACTGGACGAATTCGCTCTATTCCACTTGGGATGACCAGTTCTATCCCGGCGACCGCGGGGCTGCGATGGTTTGCGCCGATGTGGGGCCGAAGGGCGGTCTGACCTTGAACAAGGACTTGTGGGTGGAGTTTCCAAAAGGCTACCGCAGCCACCAGATCCGGCTTGAGGGTGGCGACTGTTCAACCGACAGCTTCTGCTATCCGAACGTCTAAGCCTTGAGTGACCTTACGACGGTGACGGCCCTCTGGTGGGCCGTCATTGCATCCGGTGTTTATCACGGCGTGAACCCCGGCATGGGCTGGCCGCTGGCTGTATCGGCAGCGCTGATGGAGCGGCGGTCCGCCGCGTTACCAATGGCGCTAGCGGCCCTTGCAGGCGGGCACTTTCTCGCCATGACGGCGATCCTGCTGCCGTTTTCGCTGATGACGACGCTGATCATCTGGGAACGCGAACTGCGGATCGGCGCAGGGCTGCTTGTTGTGGCGATGGGCCTCTACCTGCTCGTTGCCCGCCGGCATCCGCGGTTTCTGGCCCGGGTGTCGCCGAGCAGGCTTGCACTCTGGTCTTTCCTTGCGGCGATGGCGCATGGGGCAGGTTTAATGCTGGTGCCGATCTATCTGGGTTTATGCACCGATCCGGCTATGCTGGACAAAGGCCATGTTGCGGCGGGCGAGTTGATGGCCAGGAACATACAGACGGCCCTTTTTGTGGCCATCGTCCATACGGCAGGGATGTGCCTTGCAGGCGGCGGGATAGCTGCAGGAGTTTATTACTGGCTGGGCCTAAAGTTTCTGCAACGCAGCTGGTTCGACCTCGATATTGTCTGGGCGCTCAGTCTGATCGTCGTTGGGTGCATTGGCGCAGGTACCGCTCTGGGTCTGGCGATGTGAAGCCCGATTGGCCCAGTGGCGCGTCGCCCGTGACCTACCCGCTGATGCTATTGGCCCGAAGCCGACCTCAAGGTCGTTCTGTAAAATGCCCGCTCAGCCCGGTAGACCAGACATTGCGCCTGCGATCTCGGCTTTTTCAGAGAATTGGTCTGCTTGCAGAAGCAGAGCCGACATGGACTAACAGCTGCACTTGGGCTCCTGTTGACCCAAAGCGAGTGTCTCTGTGAATTGACTCATGGCACCTTTGTCCGCAAGATAAAGTGATGGTGAGGTCGACCCTTGCCGAAATTGGGAATGTCACATCGCGGCATCTGGACGGACGAGAATCGCCCACATCGATGCTCCGACGACGTAAACAAGGGAGGTTAAGGCATGCGAATTCCAATCCGGCTTCTCGGCGCTTTGGTCGCGGTGATCACCGTGTTTGGCGCCGGTCTCCAGAGCGCCTACGCCGATAGCGGCAAAATTACGCTTAAGATCTACAAGGCCGGCTGGATCATCGGTGGTTCAGGCGGTAGCGGCAGTCTTACCTTCCATGGCCGCACCTACAGGCTTGGGGTCGGCGGCGTAGACTACGGCCTGGTGTTCGGCGGTTCGAAAACGGTACTGCACGGTCGGGTGAGCCACATCCGACGCGCGTCAGACATTGAAGGCGTCTATGGCGCAGCCGGCGCGGGGCTTGCGGCCGGCCGCGGTGTCCGCGCGATCGTTCTCACCAACCAGAAGGGTGCGGTTCTGGAGCTCTCGGGCCGGCAGACCGGGCTGATGGTGAACGTCGATCTGAGCGGGTTAGCGCTCACCATAAAATAGCTGGGCTCGAGCTGAGTCGATCGGGGCAATCCCCATCCGGCACGAATGTTAGAGCATCCCGTCGCGACCCGAGGTCCGTTTGTGAGTTCACGCCATGGCTTATCGAACCGTCATTCCATAAAACAGATCCAAATCCGGATTGAAACGGCGCTGGGCCGCCCCTAAACCGTCTGCTCACGGGAACGCATCGCACGCATGGCAAAATCCGAAATTCGAGGGCAACACGTGTTGCGCGGCATTATGCTGGTGATGGCGGCGGTTCTGGTTTTCGCCTGCATGGATGCCGCGGGCAAGCACCTGGTGTCGCGCTTCAACGTGCCGTTTGTGGCCTTCGTGCGCTATGCCTTGAATCTGGCGCTGCTCGCTGTTGTGATGGGGCCGCGCCATGGCAGCGCCTTGTGGACGACACAGCGCACCGGCCTTGTGGTTCTGCGCGGCGTCAGCCTCGCCGCGTCAACCTTTTTCGCGGGCCTCGCGTTGCAGCGCATGCCCGTGGGCGAAACCGTGGCGCTCCTCTACGTGGCGCCCTTCTGTGTTGTGTTGCTGGCAGGCCCCATTTTGGGCGAACGCGTGGGGCCAGCCGGGTGGCTTGCGGCGGCGGCGGGCTTTGCTGGCGTTTTGCTGATCGCCAGGCCCGGCGGCGAACTGGCGCCCATGGGCGTGCTCTTCGCGCTGGCCGGCGCCTCGACATCGATGGTTTACATCCTGCTGTCCAGACTCCTGGCGGCAACCGAAAGCACCATGGCCATGCTGTTTCATGCGGCTGTTGCCGGAGTGGTCTTGTTTGGGGCGATGCTGCCCTGGCAGTGGACCGGGCCGCCGCTCATCTCCTTCGATGTGCCGCTGCTGGCCTTCATGGGGGTTGCTTCGCTGCTGGGCCACGCGCTGTTCACGGCGGCTTACGGCCAGGCCCCCGCCTCACTGCTCGCCCCGTTCAACTATTTTCACATCGCCTGGGCCGTCCTTCTCGGCTGGCTCGTCTTCCGCCACGTGCCTGAAAGCCTGGCGCTGTCCGGCATGGCGCTGATTGCCATTTCCGGGGCTGCCATCGCCATTCATTCGCATTTCGCCAGAACAACTCCCGGGGAGGCCTGAGCGACGCGATCGCAAAAGCGCTGAACGAAGCTGTACTGGGGCTGCGACATTGTTTATACAAACCGCTGCAGAGCGCACTGACCGGAGGCCAAAGCTATGACAAGCATTTTCCCGCACGGCCGCAAAGTGTTCATCGCGCTGATGATGGCAGGCATGGGAAGCGCCGCCATGGCGCAGAATTTCACCACCGCCGCCGAAGTTCGCCCGATCCTTGACGCGACGCGCGCAAGCTGGATCGCGGTGCGCGAATATGACGGGCGCGACCTGATTTATTTCACCCATCTCTTCGCCTGGCGCTGCGGCCTGAGCGCGGTTCATTACGGGCTCAACGGCGCTGAGCCGGAAACGGCGGTCAAGCTTGAAGCCTGCCATGAAGACAGCGCCACACCGGGGGAAATCCGCCAGCCGGAGTTGATTGACATTTCCGAGGCGCTCGGCTCGGTGAAATCGGTGACGGTCAAGGTCACCTATGATGATGGCAGCGAGGACCGCCAGAGCTTTGAACGCAAGGACGTGCTGATCCCACAAGCTGTCCGAACTGTGGCAGGTTGGCAAGTTCGCATGGATCATGACAAGAACAAGAACCCCTGATTTCGATAAATAATATCTGTCATCCCGGCGGGGCATCCGGCATGCCATAAAGTCACATGGCGTCCCAAGCAAATTGCGGGCAGATCACGGGCCTGTTTGCGGCCTCACCCTCAACGCCACCCCAGAGGAACCCGATGACAAAACCCTTCGGCTCCATTCTCATCGCCAACCGCGGCGAAATCGCCATCCGCATCATGCGCGCCGCGACGGAATTGGGAAAGCGCACCGTGGCGGTCTACGCCGAGGAAGACAAGCTCTCGCTGCACCGTTTCAAGGCCGACGAGGCCTATAGGATCGGCGAGGGGCTGAGCCCGGTCGGGGCCTATCTCAGCATCGCGGAAATCATCCGCGTCGCCAAAATGGCGGGCGTTGACGCGGTGCATCCGGGCTATGGGCTGCTCGCGGAAAATCCGGATTTTGTCGAGGCCTGCGACGCGGCGGGAATCACCTTCATCGGGCCCAACGCCAAAACCATGCGGGCGCTTGGCGACAAGGCGAGCGCCCGGCGCGTCGCCATGGCGGCGGGCGTTCCCGTCATTCCGGCAACCGAGGTGCTGGGCGATGCGCCCGAAGACATCCGCAGGCAGGCCGACGCCGTCGGCTATCCGCTGATGCTCAAGGCCTCGTGGGGCGGCGGCGGGCGCGGCATGCGCGCCATCAACGGGCCGGACGAGCTCATCGACAAGGTCCGCGAAGGGCGCAAGGAAGCGGAAGCCGCCTTTGGCAATGGCGAAGGCTATCTGGAAAAAATGATCCTGCGGGCGCGCCATGTCGAGGTGCAGATCCTGGGCGACAAGCACGGCAACATCTATCACCTCTATGAGCGGGACTGCACCGTGCAGCGGCGCAACCAGAAAGTGGTGGAGCGGGCGCCGGCGCCCTATCTCACAGGTGCGCAGCGGGCCGAACTCTGCGAGCTTGGCCGCCGCGTTTGCGCCCAAGTCAATTATGAATGCGCGGGCACCGTGGAATTCCTGATGGATATGGACACATCCCGGTTCTATTTCATCGAGGTCAATCCGCGGGTGCAGGTGGAGCACACGGTCACCGAAGAGGTGACGGGAATCGACATCGTGCAAAGCCAGATCCTGATCGCCGAGGGCGCGACGCTGGCGGAGGCGACAGGTGCTGCGCGGCAGGAGGACATCGCGCTCTCCGGCCACGCCATCCAGTGCCGGGTGACCACGGAAGATCCGCAGAACAATTTCATTCCCGACTACGGGCGCATCACCGCCTACCGCTCGGCCACCGGGATGGGCATCAGGCTTGATGGCGGCACGGCCTATGCGGGCAGCGTCATCACCCGGCATTACGACTCGCTGTTGGTCAAGGTGACGGCCTGGGCGCAAACGCCGGAGAAGGCCATCGCGCGCATGGACCGGGCGCTGCGCGAGTTCCGTGTGCGCGGCGTTTCAACCAACATCGCGTTTGTCGAAAACCTGCTGAAGCACCCGACGTTCCTCGACAACACCTACACCACAAAATTCATCGACACGACGGCAGATCTGTTCGTCTTCATGAAGCGGCGCGACCGGGCCACCAAGATATTGACCTACATCGCCGATGTCACGGTCAATGGCCATCCGGAAACGCAGGGGCGCCCCCTGCCGCAAATGGGCGCAGCGCCGCCGCATCCGCCGGCGCCGCGCGGCGAACCGGCGGACGGCGTCCGCAGCCTCCTGCTCGCCAAGGGACCGCGGGCGGTGGCCGACTGGGTGGCCAAGCAGCCCCGCGTGCTGATGACCGACACCACGATGCGCGACGGCCACCAGAGCCTGCTGGCGACGCGCATGCGGTCGATCGACATGATCCGCGTGGCGCCCGCCTACGCGGCCAACCTGCCCCAGCTTTTCTCCATGGAGTGCTGGGGCGGCGCCACATTCGATGTGGCCTATAGGTTCCTGCAGGAATGCCCGTGGCAGCGGCTGCGCGAGCTGCGCGCCCACATGCCCAATCTGCTGATCCAGATGCTGCTGCGCGGCGCGAATGGCGTGGGCTACACCAACTACCCCGACAATGTGGTGCGCGCCTTCGTGCGCCAGGCGGCGCTGACGGGCGTCGACGTGTTCCGGGTTTTCGACTCGCTCAACTGGGTCGAGAACATGCGGGTGGCGATGGACGCGGTCATCGAGGCCGACAAGATCTGCGAGGGCGCGGTTTGCTACACGGGAGACATCCTCAATCCGGCGCGCGCCAAGCACGACCTCAACTACTATGTGTCCATCGGCAAGGCGCTGGCCAAGGCGGGAGCCCATATTCTCGGCGTCAAGGACATGGCGGGCGTGCTGAAGCCCGCCGCCGCCAGGGTGCTGATCAAGGCGCTGAAGGAAGAAGTTGGCCTGCCGGTGCATTTCCACACCCACGACACGTCGGGAATCGCCGGCGCCAGCGTGCTGGCGGCCTGCGAGGCGGGCGTCGACATTGTCGATGCCGCCATGGACGCGTTTTCGGGCGGCACGTCGCAGCCGTGCCTGGGATCCCTGGTCGAGGCCTTGCGCCACACGGAGCGTGACACGGGCCTTGATATAGCGGCCATCCGAGGCATTTCGAGCTATTGGGAAGACGTTCGCGCCCAGTACGCGGCGTTTGAAAGCGGCCTGGCGGCGCCCGCCTCCGATGTCTATCTGCATGAAATGCCGGGCGGCCAGTTCACCAACCTCAAGGCGCAGGCGCGTAGTCTCGGGCTCGAGCACCGGTGGCCGGACGTGGCGCAGGCCTATGCCGACGCCAACATGCTGTTCGGCGATATCGTGAAGGTGACGCCGTCGTCCAAGGTGGTGGGCGACATGGCGCTGATGATGGTGTCGCAAAATCTCAGCCGCGCGCAGGTTGAGGATCCCAGGGTCGAGCAGTCATTCCCTGAATCCGTCGTCGACATGCTGCGCGGAAACCTGGGACAGCCCGAGGGCGGCTGGCCGGCGGCGATCAGCAAAAAGGTCTTGAAGGGCGAGACGCCAAGCACGGCGCGGCCCGGCGCCAGCCTCGCGCCCGTCGATCTCGAGCTGACGCGGGCCAAGCTGCTGGCCGATCTGGCGGCTGGCAGCGAAGACAATGAGGACGAGACAGTCGATGACGAAGACCTGAATGGCTATTTGATGTACCCCAAAGTCTTCACCGATTACCGGATCCGGCACCGGCTGTATGGACCGGTGCGCGTGCTGCCCACCCGGACGTTCTTCTACGGCATGGCGCCGGGCGAGCAGGTCACGGCGGAAATCGCGGCGGGAAAGATGCTGGAGATCCAGCTTCAAACCGTGGGCGAAACTACGGACACCGGCGACGTCAAGGTGTTCTTCGAGCTGAACGGGCAGCCCCGGGAAATCCGCGTGCCAAACCGCGGCGTGAAAGCCAAGGTCGCGGCCCGCCCGAAGGCGGAGCAAAACAACCCCCTCCACATTGGCGCGCCGATGCCGGGGCTGATCGTCGGCGTCACCGCCAAGGCAGGCGACATCCTGGCGAAGGGCGATCCCATCCTGCAGATGGAAGCCATGAAGATGCTCACCGCCGTCACCGCCGACCGCGCCGGCCGCCTTTCGCATGTTCATGTCAAAGTGGGCGACCCGGTCGAGGCCAAAGACCTCCTGGCGGAGTGGGGCGCGCCGTAAGCGCCCGCCGTCAGAGGAGCGGCGCTGCCTGCGCGTGGCGTTCGACGGCGATGGCGTTGGCCTGGGCGAAGGTGAAGGCGCCGCCAAACAGGGCGCGGCTGGTGATGGCTCCGGCGATGTTCGGCAGATATGACAGGGTTGAAATATCATCGAGGGTCTTGACCACGCCGCTGACGATGACGGGGGTTCTGATTTTCGCGGCCAGGCTGGTGGCATGGGCCATGGTGCTGCCGGGAAAATCCTCGTCGCGGTCAATGTCGGTGTAGATGATCGCGGCTAGCCCCACATTGTCGAACTGGTGCACAAAGTCATCGGGCGTGAAGATGGTGGCTTCCGTCCAGCCGTCAACAAGCACACGCCCGCCCCGCGCGTCGACGCTGACCACCACCGAGTCCGGATAGGCGGTGG
This sequence comes from uncultured Alphaproteobacteria bacterium, assembly GCA_963816305.1. Taxonomy (GTDB): domain Bacteria; phylum Pseudomonadota; class Alphaproteobacteria; order Rhizobiales; family Aestuariivirgaceae; genus Aestuariivirga. The sequence goes on along the minus strand of CAWFJW010000028.1, from coordinate 54,008 downwards.
CCGCCGCCTTGACGAAATGCGGATATTTCACGGCGGCCGTGGCGATGACCACGCGCGCGGCGCCGGCGTCCATCCAGCCATGGACTTTTTCCATGGACCTGATGCCGCCGCCAACCTGGACCGAGCAGCTCGCCGTGCGGATGATCTTCCTGATGATGCCGTTGTTGTCGCCCTCGTTGAACACCGCGTCGAGATCGACCACATGCAGCCACGCCGCGCCCTGCCTGGCCAGGTCGTGCGCCGCCTCAACCGGATCGAGATCGTAAATGATGGGGCTTTCAATCCGGTTGCGGATCAAATTGACCAGGCGGCCCTTGCGCAGCTCGAGATCGGGATAGATGATCATGGCGTCCTCGCAATCCCTCAAGGCCCGCGATCTTGCACCAAAACCCGCCCGATGAAAAGGCGTTGCCGAAACTTGTCGATTGGCGATAGGTTTTGGGCTAGGCGGACGCCAATCGCGGCGGCCAGGAAGATGAAGGTGGCCTAGGCTTTTTTGTTGGGCAGCACGTCGGCGGCCCATTCCGCGTTCTTCCAGCCCGGCACCGGTGTTGTGACCGCTGCATGGGGCACGAATTGCGAGCGCTCCACCAGCTGCATCTTGTGAATGTAGCGCGGGCAATTGGGAAACACCTGGCGCACGTTGACCTTCACCACGAACTGCGCTTCCGGGTAAGCCGGTTCAATGGAACCGGCGGGTTCGATCCGCGCCGTTCCGTTGAGCCGCATGCGCTTCTGCTTCTCGAAATCGATGAACAGCAGGCCCACCTCCGGGTTCGCAAGGGTGTTGCCCATGGAAAGATACATGCCGTTGCCGTCATAATTCGGGAACGCCAGCGTCTGTGGGTCGAGGACGCGGATGAAGCCGGGATCGCCGCCCTTGTAGGAGCAGTTGGGCCGGCCCTCCGCGTCTGCCGTCGCCAGAAAGAACATGTCCATGCGTTCGATGAAGGCCTTGTCGTCCGCCGTGATGGCCTCATGGAACAACCGTTCCTCGATCCGGTCAGCGAGGCGCTCCGTATCAAACTCGCGCTGCAGCTTGCGGTGGCTTTCGCCGTACAGCTTGGACACAACGCGCCTCAGAAGATTTTATCAACCGGCTGGCCCAGCGCCATGGCGCCGGCATATTCGGCTTGCGGGCCTGACTGCATGGGATGATAGCGGGCTCCCTGAATATCGCGGAAGCGGCGTTCCAACCCCTGGCTGCGGAAGAATGCGGCGCCGCCTGCCGCTTCCATGGCCAGCTCCACGGCGCGGATGGCGTGCCCGGCCACCAGGCGCCGCCCGATCATCACGTCATTCACCGTCTCGGCTGATGGGGCATTGCGCCTTACGGCCTCCATCATCGAGCCATGGGCCAGAACCGCGCCACGCAATTGCGTATCCATCTCGCCTACGAGCTGGGTGATATGGCGGTCCGACCGGCGCTTCCTGGCCATGGCGACGGCCACGTCCCGGGCGCTTTCGGCCACACCCACATAAACGCTGTAGATCAGCGGTATGGCGATGGTCACTATGATTTGAAACAGCGGATGCCACTCGCCCGCCTTGCGTTTGAGCGCCACTGCCGCCTCGGGCACAATGTGGCCATCAATGACAACATCATGGGACGCCGTGCCGCGCATGCCCATGGTTTTCCAGGTTGGATCAATGCGCACCTGGGGCGAATTCATCGGAATGCCGAAATGCAGAACCATCGGCGCCTCGCCTTTTTCTTCCAGCACGGCGCTGGTCATCAACAGGCTGCCCACAGGCGAAGCCGAGGCGAATACCTTGCGCGCCGTGATCTTGTAGCCGCCTTCAACTTTTTCCGCCTTGCCGGAACCGGCCACCCAGTCTGATCCGCCACTGGTGAGGATGATGATTTTCTCGGTGGCGATGCGCTTCAGCAGGGGTTCGACGGCTGCCAGCTTCTGGTGCTTCCAGCGCCAGGCGGGGATTGCCACCTGCTGGGTGTGCATGGCGAAGGCCAGCGCCGTTGAACTGCAATGATGGGCCATGGCCCGCAGCATCTGGGCGAGTTCATCGATGTCGGCGCCGCCGCCGCCAAGTTCCGCTGGAACGCCGGCTTCCACGAGGCCCGAGGTTTTGAGCGCTGCATAATTTTCAGCTACGAAGCTGTCGCCCTCAGCGGCAGCTTCGGCGCGGGCGGCAAAATCGCGGCCCAATTCATTTGCCACGGCTACGAGATCGCGTTGCGTGCCGGTTTTCAGTTTTGTCACAGTGTTCATGGCGGGCTCCCTTTGTAAAAGTGTCTGTCCCCCGAAAAATGTTCCAATCGGCGAATTCAATCCAGTCCTGAAACTGTACTAGCCCCGCACCAAAGCTGTTACGGCGGGCCCACGTCCAGTACAATTTCTGTACTGTCGGCGTCCTGGCACCCGTGCTAACCAGAAACGCTGTAATGCTTAAGTGGAGGATACAATGTCTGAACACGGAAGTTATGGGCAGTTTTGCCCGGTGGCCATGGCCTCGGAAATCTTCTGCACGCGCTGGACGTCCCTGATCCTGCGCGAGATGTTTTGTGGAACCACCCGTTTCAATGATCTGCGCAAGGGCGTTCCCCGCATGTCGCCGTCGCTGCTCTCAAAGCGATTGGGCGAAATGCGCGATGCCGGAATTATCCAGGAAGCGCCGGTGAAAAAAGGCTTTGAATACCGGCTGACCGCGGCTGGCGAAGATTTGCGGCCCATCGTCATGGCGCTGGGCTTCTGGGGCCAGCATTGGGTTGAATCAAAACTGTCGCTGAAAAATCTCGACCCGTCATTGCTGATGTGGGACATGCGCCGCCATATCGACCCAACGCCATTGCCAAAAAAGCGCAGCACAATTCTTTTTCATTTTCCGGAAGTCGACCGCGCCCGGCAAAAAACCTGGCTGGTTGTTGATCCCGATGGAAAAGTTGACGTGTGCAATTTTGATCCCGGCTTTGAGGTTGATCTCTATGTGACCGGTTCGCTGCGCGCCATGACGGCGATATGGATGGGAGTGACCACGGTTCGCAAGGAAGTCGACGCGAAGGAACTTGATATCCAGGGCGACCAGGCCATCGCCAGCGCCATGCAGCAGTGGCTGGGCCTCAGCCCCTTTGCCAAGGAAAAAAGCCGCCTGGCGGCGTGAGGGCGCCGCCGAAACTTGTCGATTGGCGATGATTTTTGGGCTAGGCGGACGCCATGGCCACGTCGGTGATTTTGAGATATTTCTGGTGACGGCTCCCGGCCTTGAAGCGGCGCTGTGCGCCGAGGTGCTGGCGCTGGGCTTTTGTGACCCCAAGCAGGTTGTGGGCGGCGTGCTCATCAAGGGCGGCTGGCCGGAGGTTTGGCGGGCCAACTTGCAAATTCGCGGCGTCACCCAAGTGCTGGCCCGCATCGGCGCGTTTCACGCAGGCCACCTGGCGCAGCTCGACAAGCTCGCCCGCAAATTTCCATGGGGGCAGTTCTTGGCGCCCGATGTGGCCGTCCAGGTCGAGGCCACCTGCAGGAAGTCCCGCATCTATCATGCGGGCGCTGCCCAACAACGGATTGAAACGGCGATCCGCGAAGAATTGGGCGCTCCCATTTCACCTGACGCCGAGCTTCGCATCATGGCGCGCTTTGAGGATAATCTCTGCACCCTCAGCATCGATACGTCTGGTGGATCGCTCCACAAGCGGGGCCACAAGGAAGCCATCGCCAAGGCCCCCATGCGCGAAACCATGGCGTCGCTTTTCCTGCGCCAATGCGGCTATGATGGCCGTGAACCCGTGGTTGACCCCATGTGCGGCTCGGGCACTTTCGTCATTGAAGCGGCGGAAATTGCGGCGGGGCTGAACCCCGGCCGATCCCGGAGTTTTGCCTTCGAGCAGCTTGTGAGCTTCGACGAGGTGCCTGGAAAAATGCGCGGCGCGATTCATCGCACGGCTCAAAGCCCGCGCTGCACTTCTTCGGCAGCGACCGGGACGCGGGCGCCATCACCATGAGCCGCGCCAATGCGGCGCGCGCAGGCGTCGCGGACTTCACGGTGTTCCAGAATCATGCGGTCAGCAATCTCACCCCGCCGCCGGGGCCTGCCGGACTGGTGATCGTCAATCCGCCCTATGGCACGAGGATCGGCGACAAGAAGCCGCTCGTTGCGCTCTACGCAGCATTCGGGAAAACGCTTCTGACCAGGTTCACGGGCTGGCGCGTGGGATTGATCACGACCGACACCACGCTAGCCAAAGCCACCGGCCTGCCCTTCGCGCGCCCGGCCGGCCTGTGTCCCATGGCGGGCTGAACGTGCGGCTGTTCCAGACGGCGCGGTTGAAATGAGCTATTTGGATAAGCGAACAGACCGGTCTTCGGCACAATAGGCCCCGCCTATCACCCCATAGCCCGCCGCAATTGGCGTTTGGCGGCGGGTTCTGCCATAATGGACCATGTCCGGAAAACACACCCTCCTTGAGCTTCGCGCGCGAAACCCGATGCGGCCAGCATTATTGCGGCGCGTTATGACAACAAGCCTGACGCGCTCATTGAAATCCTCCATGATCTGCAGCATGAACTGGGCCATGTGCCGGAGGCTTCGCTTCCCGTTCTGGCCAAGGCGCTCAATATTTCGCGCGCCGAAGTTCATGGCGTGGTGACATTTTACCATGATTTCAGGCGCAAACCCGCCGGCCGCCATGTGGTCAAGGTGTGCCGGGCCGAGGCCTGCCAATCCATGAAGGGCGAGGAACTGGCCAAGGCGATTGAAAAGTCCCTCAAGGTCAAATTCGGGGAAACCACCGCTGATGGCAAGGTGACGCTGGAGGCTGTCTATTGCCTTGGCCTATGTTCAACAGCCCCCGCCATGCTGGTGGATGAGCGGCCGGTTGGCCGCGTGTCCCCACAAAAATTTGAAACCCTGATGACGGAGCTCGCGTCATGATCAGGATTTATGTGCCCCGGGATTTCGCCGCCCGCGCCCTTGGCAGCGATGATGTGGCCGACGCCATCAGGGCGGAAGCCGCCGCCAAAAACATCGCATCCAGATCATTCGCAATGGCTCGCGGGGGCTCCACTGGCTGGAGCCGCTGGTTGAAGTTGAAACGCCGCAGGGCCGCGTGGCCTATGGTCCCGTTGAGGCCTCCGATGCTGCCTCCCTCTTTGCCGCAAAGTTCCATGAAGGCGGCGCGCACAAATTGTCGCTTGGCCTCACGGAAGAAATTCCATTTCTCAAAAACCAGGAACGCCTCACATTCGCGCGCTGCGGGATTACTGATCCGCTGTCGCTTGAAGACTATATGAAGCTTGGCGGTTTCGCAGGCTTGAAGAAAGCGCTCACCATGACGGGCGCTGCCATCGTGGCCGAGGTTTCAAACTCGGGATTGCGGGGCCGTGGCGGCGCAGGATTTCCAACCGGCATCAAATGGAAAACCGTTCACGATGCGAAGGCCGACCAGAAATATGTGTGCTGCAACGCCGACGAAGGCGACAGCGGCACCTTCGCCGACCGCATGGTGATGGAGGGCGATCCCTTCATGCTGATCGAAGGCATGGCGATTGCCGGCGTTGCGGGCGGCGCCACCAAGGGCTTCATCTATATCCGCTCGGAATATCCGGATGCCATCAACACCATGAAGGATGCCATCCGCGTTGCCACGGCTGCGAAGTGGCTGGGGCAACATATTCAGGGTACGGAGCATTCCTTCTCGCTGGAAGTCCGGCGGGGCGCGGGCGCATATATCTGCGGCGAGGAAACCTCCATGCTGGACAGCCTTGAAGGCAAGCGCGGCATGGTGCGGCCCAAGCCCCCTATTCCGGCCTTGCAGGGGTTGTTTGGTAAGCCCACGATCATCAACAATGTGCTGAGCTTTGCCGCTGTGCCTTACATTCTGGCGGAAGGCGGAGAAGCCTACAAGAACTACGGCATGGGCCGTTCGCGCGGAACGCTGCCGTTCCAGTTGGCCGGAAATATCAAACAGGGCGGCCTTGTCGAGAAAGCCTTTGGCATTACGCTGCGCCAGCTCATTGAGGATTTTGGCGGCGGCACGGCCACGGGAAAACCTTTGCGCGCTGTGCAGGTGGGCGGGCCGCTGGGTTCCTATATTCCGGTTTCACAACTCGACATGCCGATGGATTATGAAACCTTCGCCGCCGCCAGCGCCATGGTGGGCCACGGCGGCGTTGTGGTGTTTGACGACAGCGTTGACATGGCGGCGCAGGCGCGTTTTGCCATGGAGTTCTGCGCCATTGAATCCTGCGGCAAGTGCACGCCCTGCCGGATTGGCTCCACGCGCGGTGTTGAGGTGATCGACCGGATTGTGGCGGGCGTTGACCGTGAAAAAAACTTAATGCTGCTGGATGATTTGTGCCAGACCATGGTTGATGGCTCGCTCTGCGCCATGGGCGGGCTGACGCCCATGCCAGTACAAAGTGCGGTCAGGTTCTGGCCCGAGGATTTTGACCGGCCAATGAAAGTTGCAGCGGAATGAACATCGCAAACAGCATCTCCATTTTGTCATCCCGGCGAAAGCCGGGACCCAGAAACGATTCTCCGGAGCACGATCCCTGGGTCCCGGCTTTCGCCGGGATGACAGAAGTAAGAAATTGCAAGGTGACCCCATGACCCTGATCAAAGAAGCTGACTACGGAACGCCAATATCCAAGTCCACAACCATGGTGACGCTGGAAATTGATGGGCAGGCAATCACGGTGCCGGAAGGCACGTCCATCATGCGGGCCGCCATGGAGCTGGGCACCAAGATTCCCAAGCTCTGCGCCACGGACTCGGTGAACGCCTTTGGCTCCTGCCGGCTATGCCTGGTTGAAATCGAGGGCCGAAAAGGCACGCCAGCGTCGTGCACCACGCCGGTTGCCGCCGGCATCAAGGTGAAAACAGAAACATCGCGGCTTAATCAGCTGCGCAAGGGCGTGATGGAGCTTTATATTTCCGACCACCCGCTGGATTGCCTCACCTGCGCCGCCAATGGCGATTGCGAATTGCAGGACATGGCGGGTGCTGTGGGCCTGCGCGATGTGCGCTATGGCTATGACGGCGACAATCATGTTTTTGAAAGCAGTTTCCGCCACAAGCCCAAGGACGAGAGCAACCCCTATTTCACTTTCGATCCGGCAAAATGCATCGTGTGTTCGCGCTGCGTTAGGGCCTGCGAGGAAGTGCAAGGCACCTTCGCGCTCACCATTGATGGGCGGGGCTTCGCCTCCCATGTTTCGGCTGGCATGGATGAAGGCTTTTTGAATTCCGAATGCGTGTCCTGCGGCGCTTGCGTCCAGGCCTGCCCGACGGCGACGCTCACGGAAAAATCCGTCATCAAATTGGGCCAGGCCGAGCATTCGGTTGTCACAACTTGCGCCTATTGCGGCGTCGGCTGCTCCTTCAAGGCCGAGATGAAGGGCGATGAAGTTGTCCGCATGGTGCCTTACAAGGATGGCGGCGCCAACGAGGGCCACTCCTGCGTGAAGGGCCGCTTCGCCTGGGGCTATGCCACGCACAAGGACCGGATGACCAAGCCCATGGTGCGCGACAAGATCACCGACCCATGGAAGGAAGTATCGTGGCATGAGGCCATTGGCTTCGCCGCCGACCGCTTCAAGGAAATCCAGGCCAAGTATGGCCGGGGCTCGATCGGCGGCATCACGTCGTCGCGCTGCACCAACGAGGAAGTTTACGTCGTCCAGAAGATGGTGCGCACGGCCTTCCGCAACAACAATGTGGATACCTGCGCCCGCGTCTGCCATTCGCCGACGGGCTACGGCCTGAGCAAAACCTTCGGCACATCCGCCGGCACGCAGGATTTCAAGTCGGTTGACGAGTCTGACGTCATCATCATCATCGGCGCCAACCCCACGGATGGCCATCCGGTATTCGCGTCGCGCATGAAGAAGCGCTTGCGCTCGGGGGCAAAGCTCATCGTCATTGATCCCCGCAAGACCGATATCGTCCGCTCGGCCCATGTTGAAGCGCAGTATCACCTGCCGCTGCAACCCGGCACCAATGTGGCCATCGTCAACGCGCTGTCCCATGTGATTTTGACTGAAGGCCTGGAGAACAAATCCTACATCGCCGAGCGCTGCGACCCGGTTGAATTCGCCCGCTGGACCGCCTTCATCCGTGAACCGGTCAATTCGCCGGAAGCCATGGAAGCCATCACCGGCGTGAAGGCCGCTGACATCCGTGGCGCCGCGCGGCTCTACGCAACCGGCGGCAATGGGGCCATCTATTACGGCCTCGGCGTCACCGAACACAGCCAGGGCTCCACCATGGTCATGGCCATGGCCAACCTCGCCATGCTCACCGGAAACGTGGGCCGCAATGGCGTTGGCGTGAACCCCTTGCGCGGCCAGAACAATGTGCAGGGCGCCTGCGACATGGGTTCGTTCCCGCATGAATACTCGGGCTATCGCCATGTGTCTGACAACACGGTGCGCGAGATGTTTGAAAAAGTGTGGAACGCGGCGCTTGATCCGGAACCCGGCCTTCGCATTCCCAACATGCTGGATGCGGCCGTTGAAGGAACCTTCAAGGGCATCTTCATCCAGGGCGAGGACATCGCCCAGTCTGATCCCAACACCAAGCATGTGACGGCGGGATTGGAGAACATGGACTGCGTTGTGGTGCAGGATTTGTTCCTCAACGAAACGGCGGCCTTCGCCCATGTGTTTTTCCCCGGCACATCCTTCCTCGAGAAGGATGGCACCTTCACCAACGCCGAGCGCCGCATCAACCGGGTGCGCCAGGTGAAAGCGCCGATGCAGGGCAAGGATGAGTGGCAGGTGGTTTGCGAACTGGCCAACGCCATGGGCTATCCCATGAGCTATGAGTCGGCCGCCGAAATCATGGACGAGATCGCCGCCGTCACCCCAACTTTCAAGGGTGTGTCGTTTGAGAAGCTCGACCGGCTGGGCTCCATCCAGTGGCCGTGCAATGACAAGGCGCCGGAAGGAACGCCGCTCATGCATGTGGGCGGCTTTGTGCGCGGGCTTGGCCGCTTCATGATCACGGAATTTGTGCCAACGGAAGAACGCACCAACCGGAGCTTCCCGCTCATTCTCACCACGGGCCGCATTCTCTCGCATTACAATGTCGGCGCGCAGACGCGGCGCACCCAGAATGTGACGTGGCACAAGGAAGATGTGCTGGAAATCCATCCGCATGACGCGGAAGTGCGCGGCATTCAAGATGGCCAGATGGTTTCAATCTCAAGCCGCGTGGGCGCCACAACGCTGCGCGCGATGATATCCGAGCGCATGGCGCAGGGTGTGGTCTACACGACCTTCCACCATCCGGTGTCGGGCGCCAACGTGATCACCACGGAATATTCGGATTGGGCCACGAATTGCCCGGAATACAAAGTCACCGCCGTGCAGATCACCCTCTCCAACCAGCAATCCGACTGGCAAAAGGATTGGGAAATCCGCGAGGACGAGAACAAGCGCATAGCGCCGCTTGTGGCGGCGGAGTGACATTGGGAAAGGGCCCTCATCCGGCCGTTGGCCACCTTCTCCCATGCCCGGCGGCACGGGAGAAGGCGCTTGGCGATTATCGCCTTCTCCCGTTCGAAGAATGGGAGAAGGTGGCCAACGGCCGGATGAGGGCCTCTTGAACAACTCCATTCCCGCTGGCGGAACTCTTTACAGCGCTGATGGCCCCCACCCCGTTGTCTGGCAGGTTCCCGAGGAAGTTCCCGTCGCCATCCTGTTCAACTCGGAGCCCTATGCGGTGATGATGGCGACACCGGCTGACCTGGATGATTTCGCGGTGGGCTTTGCTTTGGCCGAGGGAATTGTCGGCGTAGCCACCCATGTGAAGAATGTTCTCGCGCTGCCATCGGAAGAAGGCCTGGCGGTCGATCTGGCGGTTGATGAAATACACTTGAACAAAGACCGCATGGTGAAGCGCAGCCTGGAGGGGCGCGTGGGGTGCGGGCTGTGCGGGATTGAGGACATCAAGGATGCCATCCGCATGCCGGCGGGCAAGGTTGAAGGCGAGCTGTCGCCGCAAGCGGTTGCCCGGGCCTATGATGACCTGCCCAAGCATCAGCCGATGAACGGCATCAACCGCACGGTTCACGCCGCGGCATGGTGCTCCGTTCACGGAGAAATCCTGCTGTCGCGCGAGGATGTGGGCCGCCACAACGCGCTCGACAAATTGATCGGCGCGCTGGCCAAGGCGAAAATGGACCCGCGCCATGGCTTTGTCTTGATGTCGAGCCGCTGCAGTTTCGAGCTGGTGCAGAAATGCGCGCTGGCGGGGATTGGGGCACTCGCCACCATCTCCGCGCCAACAGCTTTGGCCTTGCAGCTTGCCAGGCAGGCGGGCTTGAAACTTGCGGCCCTATCCAAGGGCGGCGTCATGATTTTTGGTCAGGAGTAAATTATGGAAGTGCATGACATGGTTCGCATGGCCAACCAGATCGCCAATTTTTTCAAAGGCTATGGCCATGACGAGGCTTTGAAAGAAACTGCGAACCATATCAACAACTACTGGGACCCGCGCATGCGGGCGCACCTGTTTGCCTATTTGGCCAAGGGCGGCGAAGGGCTGGACCCGCTGATCATCGAGGCATCCGCCAATATCAGGAAGCCGAAGGCAGACGCTGCCTGATCACTTTATCAAATTCACAAAAGGCTCTTCGGTCGCCCGTTTCAACAGAGCGTAGTAGGTTTTGTGAATGGGCGCTTCGGTCAAGAATTTTCCGAACTGCAGGTCGCTGCCAAGGTTTTTCACCGGAACCAAAACGATGGGCGTCGAGACTGGCGTCAATATGGTGCCCCTGCCCGATTGCAACGTGGCGAGGAGGCCAAACATTTCGCCGCCGATCATCGGGCGCGACAGGATGATCATGCGATACTGACCCATCTTGTTGGTGACCAGATAGATGTAGCCCGACTGGTGCGGCACGGAAACCGCGCCATCCTGCTGATAGGCGGAATCGAGGCGCTCGGATTTGCGAAACGCCAAATGCGACAAAGCGCTGTTCCAGAGAATTTCAGTGCGATAGGCATAGACAGCGCCTGCATCGACGAATGACGGCCGCAACGTGAGGTAGTCTCCCTCAAGCCAGGAAACGGCGGGTCGCGAATAGCTGCCCAGGGTTTCCGGCGCCAAATCGCCATCGCCGTTGCTGGCGCCCCGGTGTTTCCTCAGGCTTTGTTGCAAAGCCTCTTCGATCCGCACAACCGAGGCGAGCGTGAACGGCCGGGTGCCCGACAAGGCCTTTTCAAGCGTGGACAGGCTGATCTTGGCCTTGTCGGCCAGGTGCTGGCGGGAAAGCCGGCGCCTGGCCAATTCCTCGCGGACCTGTGTGCTGATGATGCGGTTTTCTTCGGGGGAGAGATCGTCGTCATTCATGATGGCCGTAACTTTCCACATTTTCCCGCATATTTCCACCATTGATGGCGGTTTACGGCGGAAGAAAGCAGACCTTCACATTGGCGGCGCGGTGGGGAGTGGCTGTATCTCTTCAACCCGCTGGCCTGGCATTGGCGCACAGGCCAAACGGAGGACGAAGTGAACACATCAACGCAGGCCCGTCGTTTCAAATCACATCTTGATATTGTTGTGGCAATTCTGGCCTTGGCGGCATTCCTGCTGCTTTCTGCATTCAGCCAGGCGCGGGCGGCCGAACGGCTTGCCTTTGTGACCCCCAATGACATGCAGGCCGGCAGTCTGCTGCTTAAATCCAACGAGAGCGGCAAGTATCTTGAGGCTCCCCGCGTTGCCACGGATTTCAACGTCACCATATCCGGCCCCACCGGCCGCACAATTGTGACCCAGCGCTTTGAAAACCCGGCGGACGGCTGGGTGGAAGGCGTCTATGTGTTTCCGTTGCCGGAAAATTCGGCCGTGGATACGCTGAAGATCATCGCAGGCAACCGGGTGATCGTGGGCGAGGTCAAGGAACGGCGGGAAGCGCAGATCATTTACGAGGAGGCCAAGGCCAGCGGCCAGGCTGCTTCGCTGCTTGAGCAGGAGCGGCCCAACATGTTCACCAATTCGGTCGCCAATATTGGCCCTGGCGAAACCGTCATCGTGCAGATCGAATATCAGGAAACCATCAAGCAATCCTCCGGTGTCTATTCCCTGCGACTGCCGCTGGTTGTGGCGCCGCGCTATATTCCCGAACCACTCATCCAATCGGTCGAACTCTCCAATGACGGTTTTGCCACGGAACTGACCGATGCCCAGCGGATCACCCCGCCGGTGCTTGATCCCCAAAAGTCAGCCCCCGTCAATCCAACCACGATCACCATAAGCCTGAATACGGGATTTGCGCTTGGCGACGTCAAGAGCCTCTATCATTCCATCAAGACTGACCCCCAGACCGGCAAGATTACGCTGAGCGAGGCCGCTATTCCTGCGGACAAGGATTTCGCGCTGGAGTGGGAAGCCGCAGGAACGGCGCCGCAAGCCGGCCTGTTTACGGAAACAGTGAATGGCAACGACTATCTCCTGGGTTTTGTGACGCCTCCATCTGCTGCGACCCATGAAATCAGCAAGCCCCGCGAAACAATTTTCGTCATCGACAATTCGGGGTCAATGGAAGGCCCTTCTATGGCCCAGGCGAAGGAAAGCCTGATGTATGGCCTGAGCCAGATGAAGCCAGGCGATCTCTTCAATGTGGTGCGTTTCGACGACACCATGGAGATCGTTTTTCCAGCGTCAGTTTCCGCCAACAAGGAAAATCTTGACCACGCCATCCGGTTTGTTTCGGGCCTCACCGCCAATGGCGGCACGGAAATGATCCCGGCCATGGCTGCGGCGCTGCGCGACATGAACGCCAGCACGACCCATCTGCGCCAGGTGGTTTTCCTGACGGATGGCGCCATCGGCAATGAGCAGCAATTGTTTGCCACGATCACCGGCGGGCTTGGCCGCTCACGGGTATTCATGGTGGGCATTGGCTCGGCGCCAAATTCCTATCTGATGACACGCGCGGCCGAACTTGGGCGCGGCACCTTCACCCATATCGGCGATGGCGGTGAAGTTACCGCAAAAATGCAGGACCTGTTCAACAAGATCGGAAGCCCCGTGGTGACTGAACTCAAGGCCGAACTCATCGGAAACACGGCCAAAATTACGCCTGACAAATTGCCCGACCTCTACCTGGGCGAACCGGTGCTGTTCATGGCGGAGGGCAAGAGCCTCACTGGCATGTTGAAAATCAGCGGCAACATTGGCAACCAGCCGTGGGAAGTCAGCCTGCCGATCGCAAAGGCTGCCAAGGGACATGGCATTTCCAAGCTCTGGGCGCGGCGCAAGATCGCGGATTATGAGGTGGCTTCGACGCTTGGCACGCTGACTTATGAGAATGCCAACAAGGAAATTCTGGGCGTGGCGCTGGCGCACCAAATTGTCTCGAGCCAGACCAGTCTTGTCGCCGTCGATAAAACGCCCAGGCGTCCGGCGGGTGAAAAACTCAGCCGCGCTGATGTGCCGTTGAACCTGCCTGCGGGTTGGAGTTACGAGTCACTGTTTGGCGAGCAGGCTCCAGCCGTCAAGCAGCGCGAAGCAAGCACGGAATTCCTGCAGCTCGCCGTGTTGCAGAAGCCAGCCGCGGCCCCCAGTCCTGACCAGCAAGTGATGCTGCCACAAACAGCGACACCTGCCGAAATGCTGGCGCTCATCGCAGCCCTGCTGATGCTCGTGGGCCTTGGTCTGAGAATGGCGCCCTCTCGCCATTCTCTTGGGCAGATGTGAGATGTCCCCCGCATTTTCCACACTGCTCCGCGTTGGACCGGCGCGTTTGTCGCGCCGGTCCATGCGCAATTTTATCAGCATCGGATGCATCTTTGCTTCACTGGCTCTGTTTGGCCAATCGGCGTGGATATTCGCCAAGGCGCAACTGGCGCAGGTCTTGCTGCAGCGGGCCTTTACGCAATCCGTCGTTTCTGGGGTTCCAGTGAAGGCGTGGAGCTGGGCTGACACCTGGCCCGTGGCGCGCATTGATATTTCCAGAATTGGGGCCAGCGCCATTGTGCTGAAAGGAGGCAGCGGCGAGGCGCTGGCTTTCGGGCCTGCCCTTCTCAATGAAACCTCGCGCATTGGCGAACGGGGCACGGCCGTCATATCGGCGCACCGAGACACGCATTTTTCATTTTTGCGAGATGTGGCGGTGGGCGACGTGATGACGGTCACGCGCGATGATGGCCTGGCGTTCAGCTACCGCGTGACAGGAACCTCAATTGTCGACTGGAACAAGTCCGGCATCGACCGGAATGCGGCGGGGCACAATCTGGTTCTCTCCACCTGCTATCCCTTTGACGCGATCAGCTCCGGGCCGCTGCGCTATCTGGTGCGTGCGGAACTGGTGACGTGACGGCTTACACCACCTTGCGTTTGACCTTCGGCAGTTTCCAGATGTGGTCCACCAGTTGCTCCACGGTGATCCCCTCTTCGGAATAGGCCTCTCCCGCCACGGAAATACCGGCCTCAGCCACGGTTTCGGGGCGGCCTGACACCAGCGGGTGCCACCAGGCGAGGCTTTTGCCTTCTTCCAGCAGCCGGTAGGCGCAGGTCTGCGGCAGCCAGCCCAGCTTGCTGACATTTTCCGGGGTGAGCGAAACGCAATCGGGAACCCTGGCGGCGCGGTTGGGATAGTCGGTGCATTGGCAGGTTTTGAGATCAAGCAATTTGCAGGCGGTGCGGGTATAGAGGAATTTTCCGGTGTCTTCATCTTCCAGCTTGTTGAGGCAGCAGCGGCCGCAGCCATCGCACAGGCTTTCCCATTCCTCGCGGTTCATTTCGCTCAGGGATTTGGTTTTCCAAAACGGGGCGGCATCGCTCATGGCACTGCTGTAGCCGCCTTTTGGAAATTAAGGAACCACCTCGCCATGGAGGTTGAGATCGAGGCCCTCGATTTCGACTTCGCGGGAGACGCGCAGCCCCATGGTTTTTTCGATGGCAATCAGCAGGCCGTAGCTCACGATGGCGCACCAGGCGGCGACAACCACGCAGCCGAAAGCCTGGATTGCGAGTTGTCCGGCATTGCCCTCGATGAGTCCCGACGTTCCGCCCCAGCCAGCGGCGGCGAACACGCCGATGCCAAGCGTGCCGACAATGCCGCCGATGCCGTGGACGCCAAACACATCGAGCGAGTCATCATAGCCAAAGCGGCGCTTGAGGCTGGTCGCGGCATAAAAACAGCAGAGGCCAGCCAGCAGCCCGATGGCGATGGCGCCGATGGGAGAGACGAAAGCGCAAGCCGGTGTAATGGCCACAAGACCCGCGACAGCGCCCGATATGATGCCGAGAACACTGGGGCGCTGGTGGATTTTCCATTCCATGGCGAGCCAGGCAAGTGCCCCCGCGGCACCAGCGATTTGGGTGTTGGCGAGGGCCACGGCGGCGGTGCCATTGGCGGCGAGCGCCGAGCCGCCGTTGAAGCCAAGCCAGCCCACCCAGAGGAGCGAGGCGCCGGTCACTGAAAGAATGAGATTGTGGGGCGGCATGGGCTCCTGCGGGAAGCCGCGGCGCTTGCCCAGCATGAGGGCCGCCACCAGGCCCGCCACGCCGGAATTGATTTCAACCACCGTGCCGCCGGCGAAATCCAGCAGGCCCATTTGCATGAGGAAGCCGCCGCCCCACACCCAATGTGCCACGGGCGCGTAAACCAGCAGCACCCAGCTGCCAAGGAAAACCAGCAGGCTGGAAAATTTCATGCGGTCCGCGAAAGCGCCGCAAACCACGGCGGGCGTGATGATGGCAAATGTCATCTGGAACACCATGAACAGCACTTCGGGGATGGTTCCGGTCAGGCTGTCCTTGCCCACGCCGATGAGGAAAATCTTCGCCCCGTCGCCTATGAGAGCGCCCTGCCCGCTGAAGGCGAGCGAATAGCCAACGACAACCCACAGAAGGGTGACCAGGCAGCAGGCGGCAAAGCTCTGCATCAGGGTTGAAAGCACGTTCTTTTTGCGAACGAGGCCGCCGTAGAAAAGGGCGAGGCCCGGAATGGTCATCAGCAATACCAGGCAGGTTGCGGCCAAAACCCAGGCCGTATCGCCCGCGTTCAGGGCTGAATCCTGGGCCCAGGCCGGTGAAATGAGTCCCAAGGCAGCAACAATTGCCGCAACCGCGCGAATTTTCACCATGAGTCCCCCCAATGACCTCGTCTTGCCGCGCTTAAAGCACAGAAAACGGGCATTTGGCATGGGCTTAGTCGCGAATGCCAGCGTTAATCCCCCGCTTTTTTGCGCAATTCCTGGTGGCGGCGCGGCATTTTTGCTGGCCCGAATTCGTCACAATCAGCCTATAGCTTGTTTGTTGCGCTGAGAATCATTATTCTAAGTACAGCGAAAGGTATTTGGTTTCCGCTGTGTCGAAGCTACCCACGAGCAACGCAATCTACCGCTTTTTCTGGACCTTCGACTCGATTGTGAGCTCGAGCGTGTTCGAGGCATGGGATGGCTTGAAGCGCGGCGGCTCGGCCTATTCGTCATTCCTTTACCGCTTCAAGATCACTGGCCTGCGGCGCATCTTCGTCGATCTGGTCGATGACGCGGCCACGTTCGGAACAGTGATCGCGTTTGGCCTGCTCGCCTATGCTTTGCCGCCATTTTCAGGCACGGGCGATGTCTGGAACAAGGGCCGCGACTATGCGGTGACATTCACGGATGCCAGCGGCGAGATCATCGGGCGGCGCGGCATCCGGCAGGATGACGCCATCGCGCTCGAAGATATCCCGCCGAGCATGATCAAGGCCGTTCTGGCCACGGAAGACGCTCGGTTTTTCGACCACTTTGGCGTTGACATCATCGGCACATTCCGCGCCATTTTGCAGAATGCGCGGGCCAACACTGTGGTGCAGGGCGGCTCGTCGCTCACCCAGCAGGTCGCCAAGAATCTCTTTTTAAGCCCTGAGAAAACCATTCGCAGAAAGGTTCACGAGGCGTTTCTGTCCTTGTGGATTGAAGCGCGGCTGACAAAAGAGGAAATCCTCAAGCTCTATCTGGACCGTTCCTATCTGGGTGGCGGCAATTATGGCATTGAAGCCGCCGCGCAATATTATTTTGGCAAGTCCGTGCGGGACATCAACCTGTCCGAGTCCGCCATGCTGGCAGGGCTCTTCAAGGCGCCCACCAAATACGCCCCACACCAGAACATCGAGAATGCCAGGGCGCGGGCCAATGTCGTGCTTTACCGCATGCTGGATGTGGGCTTCATCACCCAGGGCGAATTGTTGCAATCCCGGCGGCAGCCGGCGCAATTTGTGGCCCAGGCCAATCTGGACAGCCCGGACTGGTTCATGGATTGGGCCTATGGGGAAACCCTCGCCCTGCTCGAAGCGGAAAAACTGACGGGCGATTTTGTGATCGAAGTGAAGACGACGGTCGACATGAAGCTGCAGACCGCCGCGCAAAAAATCCTGAACGAGATTGTCGACACGCAAGGCCCGGACTACAAGTTCACCCAGGCCGCCTCGGTCACCATGACGCCGGAAGGTGCTGTCAAGGCCGTGGTCGGCGGTCGTGATTATGTTGAAAGCCAGTTCAACCGCGCCACCAACGCCGAGCGCCAGACCGGCTCGGCCTTCAAGCCGTTTGTCTATCTGGCGGCGCTGCTGGAGGGCTATACGCCTGACGATGCGATACTGGACGCGCCGGTGTCAGTCGGCGGCTGGTCGCCGGGCAATTACTCCGACAAATACGCGGGCCGCACGACGCTCAGGACGGCGCTGGCAAAATCTTTCAATTCGGTTCCGGTCCGGCTGATGATCGATATTGGACGCCCTGCGATCATCAAAGCCGCCCATGACGTCGGCATTCAGGGGCCCTTGGAAACCTGGCCTCCGATGGTGCTGGGAACGAGTTCGCTGACACTGATGGATCTCACGACGGGCTACGCCACCTTCGCTGGCGGTGGAAGGCTCGCAAAGCCCTACACAATTCTGGAAATCCGGCGGCCCAATGGCGATTTGATTTACAACCGCAAGGCGCATGAGGAGCCAGCCCCGCAGGTCGTGCCGGAAGAAAAGATAGCGGAATTGAATTCGATGCTGGGGGCCGTGGTCAAGGCGGGCACGGCGCGCCGGGCCGATCTTGGCTATGCGCCGCAGGGCGGCAAGACAGGGACCAATCAGAGCTACCGGGATGCCTGGTATGTGGGTTTCACGGCGCACAACGTGACCGGCGTCTGGGTTGGCAATGATGATTTCACGCCGATGGACAAGGTGACGGGCGGCCTTATCCCGGCGCCCGCCTGGAAGCAGATCATGGATGTGGCCGAGGCGGGGCAGAAACCCGAAAGCCTTGCGGGCATTCCACTCGATGACACCTATACGCTGATGGCTGCGGCGCAGCCTGAAACCACCCTGACCCCGGTGACTGACGAAACCGGTGCTTCGGCGTCGGATACGCCGCTGGCGGAAGCTGATCCGGCGGGAGTTGACGTTGTGCTGAATGACATGTTCTCACTCTTCAACGAGGACAAGACCGCCAACAGGGCGCCTGTGTCGCGGAGGAAGCGGGTCGCCCAGAATTCCCCCGACAGGTTTGAGCTGCCCGGCGCAAACACCACGAAGAACCGGGCCAAGGAATTTTTCGATGACCTGGTCAAAAACAAGCAGGCGCCGAAGAAAAAGCGCAAGAAAAAGAAGCTTTTCAACATTTTTTAGGAACAGCCATGCTGGTGCGGGCAACATCAAGAATTTCAATCATGGTGATTGGACTCATCGGCGGATGGTCCTCGGCGCTCTATTCCATAGATGCTGTTGGCTCATCGCCGGTTTCTGACACGGGCTCATGGCGCAAGTGGGACCTGGCATCCGGCAGGTCTTCCAACCCCTATGCGCTGGCGCATTTTCTTCTCGACGGAAAGATTCCGCCAGCCCAATCCCTGTTTGACATCTATTCGAATGGGCGGGATGACGAAGGCAGCAGGCTAAGTTCAAGCTGCGTCTATTCGATTTCAATGGTTGAGTTTGAAACGCGGTGGTGGAGCGTATCTGTCACGCCTTCGCAGAAGCCGGAGGCGGATTCCTCTTCAGTCTTGTCGTCTGATGATGTGGTGCGCGCCAATGATGGCTCCTTGATCATGGCGGTTTCGGCCCATCCGGTTCCCGGCAACTGGATCAAGCCCGCAACCACCGGCAACTTTGAAATTCAACTGCTGATCTCCAACAATGGAAGCTCGGACGCCACCAGCAGTCCGGTCATGCCGACCGTGCAGAGAGTGGGCTGCTGATGTGGCGCAACGCCTATTGGACACTGGTCGCGCTGGTGCTGGCCATCATGGCGCATATCGGAACGCTGCTGTTCGCGCCAGGCTATGCCTTCGAACAGGAGCTCGACCTGCTGGCCAAGGATATTCCCACGAACAAGTTTTTTGTCCTGCCGCAGGAAGCGCAGCTCAAGATTTTTCCCGAGTATCCCGCAGGCGCGGTATTTGGCATGTGCCGGTTTGATTTGTCGTCCGGCGATGTGTCGCTGAACGCCGACCTGCCGGACACATTGTGGACCCTCACCGTTTACACCAGCGCCGGAAAATCCATCTACACCGCCAACGACGAGCAATCCGGAATTGACAGGTTTGAATTGAAGCTGATGCGCGCGCCCAGCCTGCTGGAGCTTTTTTCCGCCAAGGCGGATGAAGACCTGATAACCAATTCGGGCTGGAGGGTGTCATCGTCGGACCCCCGCGGTTTCGCGCTGTTCTGGGTGCCGTCGTTTGATTTGGCGATGCGCGCAAGTCTGGTGGAAACGATTTCGAAAAGCAGCTGCGCGAAAGCTCCGTCTGAACTCAGTTGAGGTCTTCGTCGATGGCGGCCTGCGAGGCGCGGCGTTGGCGGCCAGGCAGCGCTGATTGCGCAAGTTCAAAATTCGGCCGCTCGAATCTCACGCCGGGGAAAATGATGACTTCCGCCGCCAACGGCCTGTCATCCGGCTCGCGCCGGGGCGCGCTAGTCTTGGGGAACTGCAAAATGACACTCATGGCTTCATTCCTAACGAATCTGGATATTTTTGCGCGTCGCTTCGTGCTTGTTCTCACTTAAGGCGAAACATGGTTAAAAATTCACTAAGGAATCTACAATTGCGCGGTTTCAATCCCCGCAGCGCCGCCGCGGTCTTCGACTTCGACAACCCAGATATCCGAATCAAATTTCCTGCGGCGCTCCAACAGTGCCATAACTTCCGATTCCTGTGAAGGAAAAGGCAGTTCATCGACGAAACGGCGATCGCCCTTTTCGTCAAAGGCCGGCCCCGGCGCTGGCCCAAACAAGCGAAAGCGCCCGTCGAGGCGATTGACAATGATGAACACGGCGCCCGCCTCGGCAGCGCCCCTGGCCACAATGGTGCAGTACTTGCCCTCGACGTTGCAGCGCCGCATGAAGGCCTGCACCCACATTTCAGATTTCAACCTCATCGTGGCCGGAATCTATTGCGCAACCACTGATGAATCGCCACTCATTTTCGCCAGCTCGGCCACCAGCGCGTCGGACACGGCGCCATCCTGGGGCAAGCCTCGGTCGCGCTGGAACAGCATGATGGCTTGCTTGGTGGAAGTGGTCAGGGCGCCGGAAATTTCGCCCGGCCGGTAGCCAAGCTCGTCGAGGGCGGTTTGAATTTGCCTGACAGCGGCGGCTTCCGCCTTGTCAGCATCGCTCTGGGTGACGCTCGCGGTAAACTCGGAGGCATCGGCCACCTGCTGGCGGAAGCGGATGTGCTCCAGCAACTGGAGGGTGATCTTTCCGTCGACCGCCAATCCCGACTTGCGCTGGTAGGACTCAATGGCAAGGCGCGTGCGGTTGCCGGCCACGCCATCGACCAATCCCTTGTAGTCGCCGGTTGTGAGCAGCCCGCGCTGAATCTCTTCGATGCGGGGGTCATATTTCAGGACCACGGTTTTTTGACTGAGCTCAGACGCAATCACGTCCACGCGGGTTGAGGCGCCCGAGGGCGTTATCCGGGAAGCAACAAAGCGGTGGCGGCCATTGGCCTCGTCCTGGGCCAAGACGGCATTGTAAAGAATGGCACAGCTCATGATGACAGTGGCAGCCAAAGCCAGGACGGATAGCGGCTTCAAACTCCCCCCGCCTTCTTCCAGCACGTCTTTCATCAACCCTTACCCAAACCCACCAATTCACGCCGACACGCGCTCAACTTGCCCGATGCCGGTTAACAGAATCTTTCCGGGGGCCATAAAATGCAATCTGCCCGATAAAGGGAATGTAAGCACTTATTGCTTAAAACACTCCTCAATTACAGGTGTGATTATGGATATTTTGAAAACTTCTGTGTTGTTGCTGGCCATCGCGGTCCTGCTGCCCACGCCCCCTGATGAGGGTGGGCACGCCGCGGATGACGTTGCCTATGTGGACGTCGCCACCAGCGCATTCACCGATCTGGCGGCCTTCTGCCATCACCAGCCCGATGCCTGCATGGCGGCGGGGAAAATCGCCCGTGGCCTGGAGGCCAAGGCGAAATATGGAATTCACCTGGTTTCGCAGACAGGCCTCCCGAAGAGCGGTTGAGAACGCGCCCGCCAGCGCCTATCTTTGGGCGATGACCGACCGCGCAATCGAAAACCTGCTGGCTGACTTCGACGTTCTCGATGAATGGGAAGAGCGCTACCGCTATGTGATTGAGCTGGGCCGGGCGCTTCCGGCCCTGGACGAGAAATGGCGGAATTCAACTTATAAAGTGCGTGGCTGCGCCAGCCAGGTGTGGATTCACCCTGCCGCGGAAACGACGCCAGCCGGCACGGTGCTGAATTTCACCGGCGACAGCGACGCCCTCATCGTGAAGGGCCTCATCGCCATCGCCTTCATGATCTTTTCCGGCAAGACGGCGGAGCAAATCCTGGCCCAGGACGCGGGCGCGATATTCGCGAAACTGGGGCTGAAAGACCATCTCACGCCGCAACGCTCGAATGGCCTGGCGTCCATGGTGGAGCGCATCAGGTCTGACGCGCGGCGGAGCTTGCCGGCATGATTCGCGGGCGATAACCGTCCAGCGCCCAATGGGCGAAATCCCGGCTTGCTTCGCTGCGCGGCGGAGTTTTCAACAATCTGTAGTGGCGCGCAAGCCGGGTGAGCGCGATGGCGAGGACGGCTTTGCCGCTGCGCTGCGGCAGGCTCAGCATGCGCTCGGCCTGTTCCAATCCGCCCGCGAGGCAGCACACATAATAGAGCACCCCTGACAGCTCAGGCCCCACCGAATCAAAGGCGCGGTGAACCCGCCGGCGGGCATCAATGGCATTGTCAGAAAGCCTTGCGATTTGGTTGTCGCTGATCGAATCATAATTCAGCGCGCCGGTTCGCGCCCCTTCCCAAGAGGCCGTCAATTTCCGCTCGAAATTGGCGTATTCAAAGTCGGCGCGCAGGCGCTCGCCGGCGACGAACTGAAATTCTGAAATCAGGGATTTTCCGGATGGATCTTTCCGGCGGAACAGCCGGCAGAGCGGGCTTTCATCAGGGTTGATTGCCGGTCCGGTTTTTGGCTTCTTCATTGCAGCGCTCCTCACAAAAGAGGAACGTTAGCAGAATCGTATCGAGGAATCAATACCTACAATGCGCTTTAATTCTAATCATCCTGCTGCGACCGCGATCTGCATTTTCAATTCTTCGGAGGCCGGTTGAAAATAGTCATAGCACAGCAACATGCCGACATCGTCGCCGTCGGTGGCAAGCGGCAGTTTCAGCCAATATTGAACGAGATGTTCTTTGTGAACGCGGGGCCCGCGAACCACGCCCTGGGTTGGCTTGCCATCTTCGATGGCCCGCCTGTAGGCAGCGATCCAGTAGTCGTGCTTGTCGCCCCACTCGAGATCCTCAATGTGAAGGCCGGTGATTTCGCGGTCATAGATTTCGCGTAACCTGGTGCCCGCCAATCTTATGCGGCACCGGGATTTGTCTGGGCTCACATCGACCAGGCTCATCCCCGACAGTATCCGCGGGATGTGGGCCGGATTGATGTCGCTGCGGCAAGGCATCGCCCGGCCGTTGGATTTTTCAACCCAATAGTCAAACAGCTGCCGCTGCTCGGGCACAATCAATTGCGCCCGGAATACCGTGCTTGCCGAGTTCAGTTTCACCGCCGCCCCTAACTATCGAATCAAATGCCCGATTCGTCAGGTCTTTTATGAATCGTCAAAACCTGATCCGCAAGAGTCAAAATATAAATAAGAGATTAACGCTTGGCCTTGCGCTGGCCGAGGCCCATGCGCTTGGCAAGGCCGGAACGGGCGAGCGCGTAGTTCGGCGCCACCATGGGATAGTCAGCGGGCAAGCCCCATTTCTCGCGATATTGCTCCGGGGACAGATTGTAGTGGCTGCGCAAATGGCGCTTTAGCGACTTGAATTTCTTGCCGTCCTCCATGCAGATGAGGAAGTCCGGCGTCACGGATTTCTTGATCGAGACCGCTGGCTTGGCATCCCCCTCGTCAGCGCGCATGGGTGATCCGCCGGCGGCGCCAAGAAGAGCGCGGTGCACGTCGTTTATCAGCTTTGGAAGGTCCGCCTGGGCCACCGTGTTCTTGCCCACATAGGCAGCCACGATCTCTGCGGCCAGTTCGATGGTGTTTTTCCTTGCGTCCAGTGCGTCAGCCATAAATCACCCTTTTGGCAATCATATAGTGAATCACTGGGCAGGTGCATAGGGGCCGGATTTCATCATCGCCCAATCCCAATAGGTGAGAAGCACGCGGGCCTTGTTGAACGACAGGGAATCAAACACCCCCTGCAACTCCGAAGTGGAGCGATCGCCATCAATGATTCCGCAATCCGGCTGCTTCAAAAGCTCGATGATTTCTGCGAACTTGGCCCTATTGATTCCCAATGCCTTCAAAACCACGGCCAGGGGCTCTCCCTGGCGGTCCGCGATTATCCGGGCGGCGGTTTCCGCCTGTATGTCGGCCATTTCGCCCAGGATGGAAGCGGCATCGTCCAACTTGCCATTCCGCAGCCTTGAAATGACGGCGTCGGCGCCTTGACGCTCCTTGACCGCGGTGTCGCCGCTGGCTTCCCCGACCTGCATGGCTTGGGTGATCTTCAGTATCTTCGTCAGCATTTCCGAATCGGTCAGGAAGCGGGAGAGGAGATAGCGCCGCAGCTCGGCCGGCACGGACCAGAACAGCTCAAACGCGATGGGCGACGGCAAGTCAGGGCGGGTCGCAAGCGGCGCCAAAACCGAAGGATGCCGGCGGGCGTGATCCGCCAAGCGGAGGAAAGACTGATGTGAAAATGACACGCCATTGTTTCTAACCATCGTGAGTATCACAGGCGTATCGCCACAGGCGATGAGCTGGTCACTGAGGGCTGTCGAAATCACCCTTCTGCGGGCAATGAGACGCAGCAGATTGGCCTGCCCGGTCGCCACAACCCTGGCCAGGATCTGCTCGCTTATATGTCCGCAGTTTTCAAGCAGCGGTCCTGAAACTTCAATGCGGGGATCCAATATGAGCTGGGACACCAGCATGTGGGGCGGCGATTCCATGATCGAAACACGATTGACGATGGCGACAAGCGCGGCGAGGGGAACGCGGGGAATCAGCTTCAGCAAAGCGTCAGCGGCAAGAGCGCGCTCCTGCGGCAGGCCTGAATTGGAGTTGGACAGCATCATATCCAGCAAGGAGCGGGCGAGTTCGCCATCGGCGTCATTTTGAACCGGCGGGGCGGCTGACTCAGCTTGCTCACGAGGGGCCGGTTCAGCGCGCGAACTTTCAGCGGGCATGATCTGCCCCGCCTCTGAAAGCCCGCTTTCAGCGAGCATGATCTGCTCGGCCTCTGAAAGCTCGATTGAGACCAAATCGGCATTCAACAGGTCAAGGGGCTCATGCGCCAATTGCTCCAGTGCTGAAGCAGTGGAAACCCTGCGAATAGCTTCGGAGAGAAACTTGGCGCGGTCCTCAGGGCTGGGCACAGCGTAAATCGCCATTGAAATTTCGGCCATTTCGGCCGACATAGCCTCAGCGTCTGATGGGCTGCCGCGGTCCTCATACTCCGCCGCAACTTCCTGTGGCTGAGTTTCGATCGCCATTTGAGCCACAGACTCTTCAGCCGGGACAGCATCTTTTTCCACGCAGGGATAAGGCAGCGAATCAAGTTCGGCAACGGGCTCTGGAGTTGCTGTTTCCTGTCCGGGGGGCGATGCTTGAACCGGAAGAGGTTCATCCAGCTCTACCGGAATTTCCAGGACAGGCGGGAGTTCAGGTTCATTTTGGAAGGCCGGTTGGGGTTGCGTTTCAAGGGCAGGCGCTGGCGGGGCTTCCACACCGGCCGGCTCGGTTTTGCTCTTCCTGAGCTTGGCCATGAGCAAGCGGAAGCGTTCCGCCGAAGCCTGGCGGTCAAGGGACAGCGCCCCTCCGGCTTCATTCAAAGCTGTCGCCTGCCCTGACATCTGAAGGCCCATATGCGACCCGGTTGCGACAATGCCGTCGCCCTGCCGGGTTGCTGTTTCAACCATTGTTCCTCAATCGCTCCCTGTCCAGCACGCCGATTATGGTCAACAAACTTCTAAACTTGTTTAACTGAAGATCATTTCCTGTTTACCGGAAGGGCGTCCATGGCATTATGGTTAATGGTTGGTAAACTCATCGCGCAAACGTGACTTTCGCTTGACCACCCAGACAACCACATCGCTTTGCAAGAAACGAAAAACGGCTTAGGATTCAATCATGACCAACAAAATCACCCAGACTGACGCAGAATGGCGGGCGGCGTTGACGGCCGAGCAATACCGGATTTTGCGCGAGCACGGCACGGAGCGGGCCTTCACCAGCCCGCTCAACGCTGAAAAATCCCCAGGCACTTACAAGTGCGCGGGTTGCGGCACGGATTTATTCGCCTCCGCCACTAAATTTGACTCGGGGACGGGCTGGCCCAGCTATTTTGCGCCGTTGTCCAAGGATGCGGTTAGCGAGCATGTGGACAAATCCTGGTTTTCAACACGGACCGAGGTTCGCTGCGCCACTTGCGAGGGGCATTTGGGCCATGTATTCCCCGACGGGCCAAAGCCAACGGGCCTGCGCTATTGCATGAACGGCGCCGCGCTCAAATTCGACCCTGACAAGAAGTGACGAATGAACATTGCGAACATCAAGCCGCCCGTGGCTGAAAAACGACCGCGCGTTGAAACCTGGCATGGCTACGAAAAGCGTGATGATTATCACTGGCTGAAGGCCGAGAACTGGCAGGAAGTGATGCATGATCCCTCGCTTCTGCCGCAAGATATCCGCACCGTGCTGGAGGGCGAGAACGCCTATCATGAAGCTGTCATGGCGGACACCAAGGCTTTGCAGGACACCCTGTTTGCCGAGTTGAAAGGGCGGATCAAGGAGGACGACTTCTCGGTGCCCGCGCCCGATGGGGCTTACGCCTATTATTCTTCTTATGTGACCGGCGGGCAGCACCCCAGGTTTGTCCGCAAGCTGCGTGACATGTCAGGGCCGGAACAGATTTTCCTCGATGGCAATGATCTGGCCAAGGGCACGGAATATTTTCGCTTTGGCGATGTCGCGATTTCGCCGGATCATTCCATGGCGGCGTGGACCTATGACGACAAAGGCTCAGAGTTTTACGAGCTGCGGGTTCGTGATGTGGCCACGGCCAAGGATCATGGCGATGTGTTGCGGAACACCTCCGGCGATGCCACCTGGGCCGCCGACGGGAAGAGCTTCTTCTACACCTTGCAGGATGAAAACCACCGGCCGTTGAAGACCTTTCACCACGTTCTCGGAACGCCGCAATCCGAAGATCGTCTGGTTTACGAGGAAAAGGATACGGGCAAATTCACGGGCACAGGGTCAACCCACTCGGAAAAATACATCGTCATCAGCAGCCATGACCATGACACAACTGAAAGCTGGATCATCGAGGCTGACAGGCCGCTCAATGCGCCGAAGCTCATTGCGGCGCGCGAAGCCGGCATTGAGTATGATCTTGAGCACTGGAACGATGCTTTCATCATCAAGACCAACCGGGATGGCGCTGAAGATTACAAAATCATGACAACCCCGGTTGACAAGCCGTCACCTGAAAACTGGACGGATCTTATCGCCTACCGGGAGGGATGCTTCCTTGTGGGCATGATCGTCCTGAAAAACTGGCTGATCCGGATGGAGCGCGAGAACGCGCTGCCGCGCATTGTGGTGCGCGATATGGCGACCGGCGAAGAACATGCCATCGCTTTTGACGAAGAGGCTTATTCGCTGGGCTTTGGCGAAATGCGGGAATATGACACGGATATCCTGCGGTTCAGCTATTCCTCAATGACGACGCCCAACCAGGTCTTCGATTACAACATGCGTGATCGCTCGCGCGTTCTGCGCAAGACGCAAGAAGTGCCGAGCGGACATGAGCCCTCCAACTATGTGACACGGCGCATTCAGGCATCCGCCCATGATGGCGAGCTGGTGCCCGTCACCCTGCTCTACCGGAGGACGACGAAGCTTGATGGCACCGCGCCGCTCTGGCTTTATGGCTATGGTTCCTATGGCATCAGCATGCCCGCAGGTTTCAACACCAATATCCTGTCGCTGGTCGATCGCGGCTTCATTTATGCCATTGCCCATGTTCGCGGCGGGCAGGAAAAAGGGCGGCGCTGGTATAAGACTGGCAAGCTCGCGCACAAGACCAATTCATTCCGCGATTTCATTTCCTGCGCCGAGCATCTGATTGCGGCTGGCTTTACGGCCAAAGGCAATATCGTGGCGCAGGGCGGCAGTGCTGGCGGCATGCTGATGGGGGCCATTTCCAACATGGCGCCGGAACTGTTCAAAGGGATTGTCGCGGAAGTGCCATTTGTGGATGTGTTGTCCACCATGCTGGATGACACGTTGCCGCTGACGCCGCCGGAGTGGCCCGAATGGGGAAACCCCATCGAGGACAAGAAGGCTTACGAAGCCATTGCCAGTTATTCCCCTTACGACCGGGTGGAAGCCAAGGCCTATCCGAATATTCTGGCGGTGGGCGGCTTGACCGATCCGCGCGTCACCTATTGGGAACCGGCGAAGTGGGTGGCGCGATTGCGCGAACTCAAGACCGATAACAATCTGCTGCTGCTCAAAACCAACATGGGCGCCGGCCACGGCGGCGCATCGGGGCGCTTCGACCGACTGAAAGAAGTGGCCTTTGTCTATGCGTTTGGCATGAAGGTGGCGGGCCTTACCTGATGCTGATCGACGCGGCCAAAGCTTCGCTGCTGATTGTGGACGTGCAGGAAAAGCTTTTGCCTGCGATGGCGAACGCGGAAAGTGTGGTGAAGCGCGGCTCCATTCTTTTGCAGGCGGCGAAAGCGTTGGATGTGCCTGTCACCGTTTCCGAGCAATATCCCAAGGGCTTGGGACGCACAGTTCATGCATTGCATGAACTTGTGGGCAACGCACCGGTCTTTGAAAAACTCAGTTTCTCCTGCTGGCGCGATATTTCCCTGCGCGCCCGGCTGATCGGGCTGCACGACACGGGCCGCCCGCAGGTGATCATCGCTGGCATTGAAGCCCATGTCTGCGTGGCGCAAACCGCTATCGACCTGGCGCAATCGGGATTTGGGGTTTTCGTGGTGGCCGATGCGGTGTCGTCCCGGGCGGAAAGTTCGGTGTCGCTGGCCCTCAACCGCATGGCCCAGTGCGGGATTGAGATTATTAACGCGGAAATGGCGGTGTTTGAGCTGCTGGGCAAGGCCGGAACCCCGGAATTCAAGGCGCTCTCGGGACTCATTAAGTCAATCCACCCTTCTGCGTATAGGCCAATGATTTGACAATTTTGTCTGAAACGGGTTCTTAAGGGGAAGCAACCTGGAGTATCTGAATAATGCCTGCAGAATTCAACTGGGAAGACCCGCTTGATCTTGAGAGCCAGCTTACGCAGGACGAGCGGATGATCCGGGATTCGGCGCGGGCGTTTTGCGAGGACAAGCTGGCGCCCCGCATCAAGCAGGCGTTCCGCGACGAGAGATTTGACCGCGCCATCATGAATGAACTGGGCGCGATCGGTTTTCTCGGCGTGATGACAGCGGAAAAATATGGCGGATCCGGGTTGGGCTATGTGGCCTATGGGCTGATCGCGCGGGAAGTTGAGCGGGTGGATTCCGGCTATCGCTCGGCCATGAGCGTGCAGAACTCGCTGGTCATGCACCCCATCGAGGCTTACGGCAGCGCGGCCCAATGCCAGAAATATCTGCCGCGCCTGGCCACGGGCGAGATTGTCGGCTGCTTCGGCCTGACCGAGCCCGATGCCGGCTCTGATCCCGGCGGCATGAAGACCAAGGCCACGAAGGTGCAGGGCGGCTATGTGATCAATGGCGCCAAGATGTGGATCACCAATTCGCCCATCGCCGATGTGGCTGTTGTCTGGGCGAAGCTTGATGATGATATCCGCGGCTTCCTGGTTGACCGCGGCGCCAAGGGTTTTTCCACGCCAACAATAGAAGGAAAAGTTTCGCTCCGCGCCTCGGTGACGGGTGAAATCGTGCTGGAGAATGTCGAGCTTCCGGAAGATGCGCTGCTGCCCAATGCGAAAGGGCTTGCTGGCCCCTTTGGCTGCCTGAACAAGGCGCGTTACGGCATTGCCTGGGGCGTAATGGGGGCGGCGGAAGACTGCTGGCATCGGGCGCGGGGCTACACGCTGGACCGCAAGCAGTTCGGCAAGCCGCTGGCCGCCAACCAGCTCATCCAGAAAAAACTGGCTGACATGCAAACGGAAATCGCGCTGGGCACGCAGGGGGCATTAGCTTTGGGGCGCGCGCTGGAGCGCGGCACTGCCGCTCCTCCCGCCATCTCGCTGATGAAGCGCAACAACTGCGGCAAGGCCTTGGACATCGCCCGGATGGCGCGCGACATGCACGGCGGCAACGGCATCTCGGATGAATATCATGTGATCCGCCATATGGTGAATCTTGAAACGGTGAACACCTATGAGGGCACCCATGATGTGCACGCGCTGATACTGGGCCGCGCGCAGACGGGGATACAGGCGTTTCAGTAGTGGTTGAGATTGTCATTCAAAAGGCCGATCCGCGCGAGCCGCCGGTGCGGGCGTTGATTGAAGAGCTTGATGACTATCAGGCCAGGCTTTATCCGGCTGAAAGCAATTTTGGCCTTGATATTGATTCACTTTCGCAGCCGGAAGCGCGATTCTTCTCGGTGGCGGTTGATGGTGTCATTCTGGGGTGCGGCGGGTTTTGGCTGCATGAGGACTATGCGGAGGTGAAGCGGGTTTACATTCATCCCAAATCGCGGGGGCTGGGCCTGGGCCGCAAGATCATGGCGCATATCGAGGCCGAAATGCTGGCTGCAGGGCGGAGCGTTTCACGGCTGGAAACGGGCATTTCGCAACCGGAGGCTTTGGGGCTTTACCGGGCGCTGGGTTATGCGGAGCGCGGGCCGTTTGGGGACTATCCGGCGGGCGATCCGTTTTGCGTGTTTATGGAAAAAAAGCTCTGAGCGGATTGGCTGGATCGAGCATCAGCTTGATGGCCATGCCGCAGCAGACAATGACCAATACGGGGCGGATGATTTTTGCGCCGTTTTTGATGGCAAGCCGCGAACCAACTTGCGCGCCGAGGAACTGGCCTACGCCCATGGCTAGCCCCACGATCCAGACGATCTTTCCCGAGAGGGCAAAAACCAGCAGCGCCGCAATGTTTGAGGTGAAATTCAGAAGCTTGGTGTGGGCGGAAGCGCGGATGACGCCGTAGCCCAGCAACGCCGCAAATCCCAAGAGATAGAACGAGCCGGCGCCGGGGCCGAATATGGCGTCGTAGAAACCGATGGCGGGGGCCGCGGTCCAGGCGAATCTTGGCAAGGTGGTTTGGGCGTGGACATCGCCATTCGAAATCCGTGGCGAGAATGCGAAGTAAAGCGCCATGACGATCAACAGGATTGGCATGGCGGCGGACAGAAAAGCAATCGGCGCATAGCGCACCGCGAACGCGCCCACGCAGGCCGCCAGGAAAGTTGTCACCACGATCAGGCGGCATTTGCGAAGATCGATGTGGCCGTGGCGGGCGTATTCCAAAGCGGCAGAACCCGTGCCGAAGCTGCCTTGCAATTTGCTGGTGGCGAGCGCCGACAGGGGATCGAGGCCAGCCAGCAGGAGTGCCGGCAACGCTATCAGGCCGCCGCCGCCCGCGATGCCGTCAAATACGCCGGCCACAAAAGCAACGCCGGTCAGAATTGCGATGACTGATGAAGTTATCAAGATTTTTGTGGCTGGAAGATGCAATAGATTTTGCGCAGCGTTCCTTCGGACTTCCACGCGTTGGGTGTTCCCAGCGGCACGAAAAAGGTATCGCCCGCCTTGAAGGTTTGGCTCTGGCCTGCATCATCGGTGAAGGTGACAGAGCCTTCGAGAAGATGCATCAACTCATGGCGCGGAAAGTTGATGAGCTTGCGGTGATAACCCGTGGTTTCCCAGACGCCGACAGTGAACTGGTTCGTTGCATCCTCAAAAAATTCATGGGCATGTTGGGTTGGAACCGAAGAATGCAACATTTCAGCGGAAGGTGGTGTTGAGGGCTCAAGTTTCACGCGCGGATCGATCTTCACTGTTGTCAGGCCGCTGGGTTCAGCCAGCCCGGACAGGTCGCCAGAGTAAACGTAGAATTTTCTCACGTGGCCATCCTGCCGGTACTTACAGCGCGTACCCTTTGGTATTACTAGGCATTCACCCGGACCCGCCCGCGTTTCCTTTCCTTCTTCAATGATGATGATCTCCCCTTCCAGTGCCATCATGAATTCGTCGACGGGGTAGTTCAACCAAGGTGAGATGCTGGCGCCTGCTTCCCAAATTCCGCTCACCAGACCCGTCGTGCCGTCATCGACCCACTTGAGACCGCGCTGTGCCCTGGTGCCTTCCGCGATTTCACTTTCCGGAAAGTCCGGCAGTGGTTTGGTTTTGGCATTGGGATCAAAGCGAATGATCGCCGGTTTTGGCATAGGTCACCTCTCGCTGGAACCTAGCCTCATTCCTTGCGTGTTCCAAGGGATGTGGTTAGAGTTGGACATCAAACAAACGGAGAAAAACCATGGCCCTCGAACTCCCCGCCCTGCCCTATGCCTATGATGCGCTTGGCCCCTACATGTCGAAGGAGACCCTCGAGTTTCACCACGACAAGCATCACATGGCCTATGTGACCAATGGCAACAATCTGCTCAAAGATTTGCCGCTGGCATCCCTTTCAATCGAAGAGATTTGCAAAAAGGCGTTCGCCGACAAGGCCGCTGGCCTCGTGAACAATGTGGGCCAGCATTACAACCACAATCATTTCTGGAACTGGATGAAGGCTGGCGGCGGCGGCAGCAAGTTGCCGGGCAAATTGGCCAAGGCCATTGATGCCGATCTTGGCGGCTATGACAAGATGCGGGCAGACTTCGTGCAGGCCGGCCTCACGCAGTTTGGCTCCGGCTGGTGCTGGATCGCGGTCAAGGACGGCAAGCTCGCCATCATGAAAACACCCAACGGCGAGAACCCCTTGATGCATGGCGCATCACCCATTCTCGGCTGCGATGTGTGGGAGCACAGCTATTACATCGACTACCGCAACGCGCGGCAGAAATATCTGGAGGCATTCGTTGATAATCTGGTGAACTGGGACTACGTCGAGGCAATGCACGCCAAGGCGTAAGGCATTTTGCCGTTAGTCCCGGTTTTCGATGGCCACAATGATGTGCTGCTGCGGCTCTGGCTGAAGCCGGCGGGCGATGCCGCAGCGGATTTCCTCAACGGTGATGGCAAGGGCCATCTGGATTTGCCGCGCATGAAGGCTGGCGGGTTTGCCGGCGGTTTCTTCGCGATCTTCGCGCCGGCGGAGAGTGAGGTTTTGCCCGATGACGATGACGTAAATCCGCCGCCGGCCGGGCAAATCTCCCAGCCCAATGCGCTGCGCAAAACCCTGGAAATGGCTTCCCTGCTGTTTCGCATCGAAGCCGCTTCGGCGGGGCGCTTCAAGGTTTGCCGGACTGCCGCCGAAATCCGGGCGTGCCTGGCGCAAGGCGTGATCGCCGCCGTGTTTCACATCGAGGGGGCGGAAGCCATTGATGAGAAATTCAAAGTGCTCGATGTGCTTTATGAAAGCGGCTTGCGTTCGCTGGGGCCGGTGTGGAGCAGGTCCAATGTTTTCGGGAATGGCGTTCCGTTTCGCTTTCCATCGACGGGCGATACGGGCGACGGGCTGACGGAAGCGGGCAAAGACCTCATCCGCTATTGCAATGAACGGCGCATACTCATTGATTTGTCTCACTTAAATGAAAAAGGCTTTTGGGACGCGGCGAAGCTGAGCACGGCGCCGTTGGTGGCCACTCACTCCAATGCCCATGCCATTTCCGCCTCGTCGCGCAATCTGAACGACGACCAGATCAAGGCTGTACATGACAGCGGCGGCGTGATCGGCCTGAATTTCGCCACGGGATTCCTGCGCGAAGATGGCCGCTGGAGGAGCGACACGCCGCTCGACATCATGCTGCGCCATCTGGATCATCTGCTCAGAGTTGCGGGCGAGGATTGCGTGGCGCTGGGGTCCGATTTTGATGGCGCGAAGATTCCCTCGGCAATCGGCGATGCCACCGGCCTGCCAAACCTGATCGCCGCCATGCGCGAAAAACAATATGGCGAGGCGCTGATCACAAAGATCGCGCAGGGGAACTGGCTCAATGTGCTGGAGCGGACCTGGGGGTAATAGTTTCCAGTTCACCCGCTTCGAAACCTGTCATTCTGGCTTGCGCCGCTATCGTATTCACACATTTTTTGTCGTTCAATGTCTTGCCTTCTCGGTCCAAAAAATGTGAATTTTATAGCGGCTGGCGCCGGAATGACGGGCTTTGGAGCCTCTCGCAAAGTAAGAAAGTCGTTTACTTACCATGATACGGTCAGCCCTGAAAATTCGCACGGGAGGCTAAAATCATGACACGTGGACGCAACTTTCTGGTTGGCCTGAATTTCACGGCATCGGACCATTCCATCGGGGGTCTGGCATAAATCGCCTGCGCAATATCCTGATTGGCCTGGTCACAGAGAATCTTGCGTAGGATGGGTTGTGCCAGTTCGGGTGCAGGGACTAACTTCGATACTCTCGAATAGCTTTGTGATCGATCTCGTTTGCAGGAACGAGGCGGTAGTGGCGCTCCTCAACGACTTTGACCTGACCATCGTCGAGGGCCAGTTCGAATAGAGCAATTACGCCAGCAGCCATGAATTGAGCAGCAATTGGACGGCACCGCATATCAGGGAACTTCTCGGCAGCGAATGAGAGGTCTTGACCCGTCTGGACTACGCCAATCTGGTCCTTCCCACCCTTGGCTTGAACCGGAATGACATAATGACAACCGTGCTTGTCGAGACCAATGTAGAGTTCGTCAATCTCGATTTGTCCAACGCCAGAGACGGTCGTGCGAAGATGGTTTTGAAGGCTGTAGATTGTCAGGCCGAGGAATGTATCGATGAGGCGATTGTATCGAATGATCGCCAATAGTGCCTGTTCGTCGTCAAGCGCGTAAGCGCGAATCAATTCCGGCGTGGCGTCGGGTATAGCAATCGTGACGAGGGTTTCGCTCGGTACAATCCTTGTTATTTTCACGAGTCGAAAGCGATAGCGGGCCTTTCCTGCTCCTTTAATGATCCATTCAAGACCTTCGGGCTGGGTTGCAAGAATTCGCTCGGGCAACGGAACGCGGAAACGAAACGAATAAATCAGGTCGCCGATGTTCTTCGGCAACACCAGCCCCAGCTCCGCCGCGAAAGCTTCGATTTCGAACTCGGGCAAACTCGAATTCATTTTTTTCTTCCGACCAGTGATCGAAAAAGACTCGCTCTATCAGAACTCTATACCGGTTCGTCGCCGGTTTGGGACTAGCCATTGACCACGCGCAGCCCCTTGCGGCTTGCCTCTATGTCTGTCTGTTTCCGTTTCTTTGCACCGCTTTTCCGGTCGCGCTTCGCGAACGGCTTTTTCACACCGAAGTGCTCTGCGGCTTCGGATAATTCCATGTAAAGGAGTGCCGCGTCACCAAGCTCAACACTTTCACTCTGCCGTTTTGGTTTTACACCAAGTGCTTGCGCTACCTTCGACGCAACAGCACGAGCAAGCGGCGGCGGTACTGCGTTCCCTATCTGACGCGCACCGTGCCATTTGGTGGCGTGGAACCGGAACCAATCGGGAAAGCCGTGGAGCCGCGCCATCTCGCGAACGGTTACGCAGCGAGCATAGTTGTAATGAATTGGACGAGGGCTGGTAAAAGCACCGCGCGCGCCATCTGTGCCCGCCCTAAGAGTATTCGACAGTCCATCCGGTGACAACTTGAAGAATCGACTTATCGGTTCAACGATTCCCTGTTCGGTCTCGGAAAAGCGTCTCTTCGATATGTCAGTATGTACGGTGCGAGCGCTTGAAGTAAGGATAGCTGGGTTCCAGTCACGCACTTGACCGAAATGCCAAGCGTCATTCGTCACGCAGCGCATTTCGGCTGCATATGGCGAAGGCTCCTTGAAAGCGCTCGTCTTTACAGCGTCCTTATCCATTAATGTGTCGAACTGCTCTGCGTCAGGAAGGTCACTCATCGCGTCTTTGCAGTTCGGACCGAAGCGAAGACCAGGGACGTTTCGTTTGCCATCAGCGGGGTTAGTCACAGCAACGGGGTAGTCAGGTAATTCCCCCCCCTTCTTCGCGCCGAAAAGAATGAGGCGTTGCCGATGCTGAGGCACGCCATAGGACGCCGCATCCAACACACGCCAAGGTAGTCGCACTTGATAGCCTTTTGCGGCAAATGCCTCCACCAATTCATCTAGAAATTCACGCTGCTTGCCCACAGTGAGGCCCTTAACATTCTCAAAGACAAACGTCTTGGCGTCCAGTTCCGCGACGAGTCGAACGAAGTCCATAACAAGGCTGTTACGTGGGTCGTTAAGCGCCCGCTGCCCGATCATCGAAAAACCTTGGCAAGGGGGACCGCCAAAAACACAGTCAATATCCCTAGCTTCGAGGCCCGCTATTCTCCGGATGTCGTCACCGCTCAATTCCGCAACCGATCTTGGTATGACAACGGTTTGTGGAAAATTGAATTTGTGAGCGGCGCAATGAATTGGATCAATCTCAATCGCCGCAGCGATATTAAATCCTGCCTGCTCAAAGCCCAAGCTCATTCCACCTGCGCCCGCAAACAGATCAATTCCGATTGGGCGGGTTTCAGGCTTTTTTGTCGGAACGCAATTCTTCATGAGTTCAGTCTAGCCAATGACTTAGCATTTGTTGATCGAAATCGCAGGGCCGTCCACAAATCTGGGAGGCCCGGGTTTGTCCAAACACTGCTGTGCACCACTTGGTCCGCACAAAGTCAAGTCGACACGCGCTATTAGCTATGCTAATAAATACCTATGAAACTCTCGGACTGGCTTGCTAATACCTCCACCTCCCAATCGGAATTTGCCCGGCGTCTTGGGGTTACCCAGGGGCGGATTTCGCAGGTTGTGGCGGGGGAGCGGCCTTCGCTGGAGCTGGCGATGAAGATTGCAGGCGCCACATCCAATCAGGTCCGGCCGGAAGATTTTGAGGACATGCGCATGACGAAGACGCTCGATACGGTGGAAGAGGCCATCAAGGCCGTGGCCAATGGCGAACTGGTTGTTGTGGTTGACGATGATGACCGTGAGAATGAGGGCGATCTCATTGGCGCTGCGGCCAAGATCACATCGGAACAGATGGCCTTCATGGTGCGCCACACATCCGGCATTGTGTGCACGCCGATGGCGGCTGAAGAAGCGCGGCGGCTGAAGCTCGATCCCATGGTGGCGCTCAATGACGCGCCGATGGGCACCGCCTTCACGGTGACAATTGATTACAAGGAAGGCCTTACCACCGGCATTTCGGCACGCGAGCGCTGCGCCACGGTGCATGCGCTGGCCAACAAGAATGTGCAGGCGGAGGATTTTGTCAGGCCCGGCCATATTTTTCCACTGGTGGCGAAATCCGGCGGCGTTCTCATGCGCTCGGGCCATACGGAGGCTGCCGTTGACCTCGCACGGCTTGCGGGCTTCACCCCCGCCGTAGGCGTCATTTGCGAGCTGGTGAATGATGACGGCACGGTGAAGCGAGGGCCGCAGGTTTTGGCATTCGCGCGCGAGCATGGATTGAAGATCATTTCGGTTGCCGATCTCATCGCCTATCGCCAGCAGCGCGAGCGGCTGGTGGAGCAGACAGCGAAGTTTGACGTGAAAACCAAAATCGGAACGGCTCAAGGGTTTTCCTATGTGACGCCATTTGACGCGGTGGAGCAACTGGCTCTCGTCTATGGCGATATTTCCGGCGGCAAGAATGTTCCGGTCCGCCTGCACCGGGAAAATGTCCTGGAAGACGTGTTCGGCAACCGCGACACACTGGACGCCGTGTTCGAGATATTCAAGCGCGAGGGCAAGGGCGTGCTGGTCTATTTGCAGGAGGGAACGGCGGGCGTTCCGGCGAGCCAGCTTTCGGCGGAAAAATCCGGCAGCGCCGCCAGCCGCGCGCGCACCTGGCTGGACATTGGCCTTGGCGCGCAAATCCTCCGCGATCTCAGTGTCAGTTCAATCCGGCTCATTTCCTCCAGCAACCGGCACTACGTCGGCCTCTCAGGCTTTGGCATCGAGATCGCGGAAACGATCCGGCTGGAACATTAAGCCGCTTGCTGTGGATCGCCAGCGATGTGGCGGCCCCCAGCCAGCCAGCTGGCAAAGGCTGGCTCCTGTTTCGCGGCCTGGTTCTCATAGAGTGCGAGGTCCTCGGCACGGAAGATATCGCGCCACCTGCCACTCTCGGCCTTGTTGAAGAAGCGATCCGAGCCGTTATCGAACAGGGCCATGACGTTCGGCATCAAGTCCCTGCCCTGTTTCTTCATGGTTTCGAATGTGGCTGCTTTGACGAGGGCCGGCCAGGTTTCCTCATCGACTGCAATCTGGAGAAAGCTGGCAACGCGGCGCATCTCGCCGGAAAGATCGTGCTTGAGGTCGGCATAGTGAACCAACAGAAGATTGGGGCTTTCGCGCTCGGCCCAATAGGTGTGGTGGAAATCGAAAAATGGCAGATTGATGTAGCCCGTGGTTTGACCGGGCAGGTGCGACTGGGTAAGCCAGAGATGGAAGAATTCGGCTGGGTTTGGAGGAATTGATGGAAACGGCTTGGCGATATCGGGATCATCAAGCCCGGCTTTGCTGAAGCGATCGATAATTTCCGGCATGAGGCCCAGGCAGTGATTGTGGTAGGACAGGCAGGCATCGCGGCCATCACGGGCCACGTGAATGTAGCGGGTATCCTTGAAAATCGGCAGGCCATCGAAAGGAAGATGGGTCTTGACCGCTCTGCGGTGTGTCTGTGCAGCCAGAACCCCGTTGATCTCATCCGTCGTGGCGGCAATGCGCATGTCATACCAGGGCGACAGCTTCGACACCGGACGAGGCTCAGCGGACTGGAAAATCAGCAGATTGACGATCCGCTGCATCCAGGTCGTGCCGCATTTCGGATAGGTGGCAACGACAATGTCGCCTGCCCTCGGCTGATAGGCCAGCCAGCGGCGGCTGTCGACCGACCAGGTCCGGTATTCCTTCAAGGCTTGGCGCATGAGCATGGAACAATTCCCCGTGCTCCTATGGTAACACTGGAAAGCGCTTTGTCCACGCCAATCCTGCGCTGTTGTGGTGACGATTGCCCTGGGGGAGTAGCGAACAGGGTTTGTTTCCGCTAACAAATCACCATGCCCCCCTTGCGCCCCACGCTTTATCCCCTTCCGCTGATTGGCTGGCGGGAGCGGGTTTATTTGCCGGGGCTGGCGCTGGGGCCGCTGATCGCCAAGGTTGATACGGGCGCGCGCACCGCCGCGCTGCATGCGGAGGACATCGTGATCCGGGGCCACAAGGTCCGGTTCTGTGTTCCCAATGGGGAGGCCACGCATTTCTATGAATTGCCCATCAAGGGCCAGCGCCGGGTGAAAAGCACCAGCGGGCACAGCGAAATGCGGGCCGTGGTGGAAACGATGATTGAAATAGGCGGTGTCAAGTTCTCCGCCGAAATCACCTTGACCGACCGCACCGACATGGGCGTTCCCATGCTGCTGGGCCGCGCCACCATTCGCGGGCGCTTCATTGTCCACCCGGGCAGCTCCTACCTGGTTTCGCGCAGCAAACGGAAACGCACATGAAAATCGCCCTGCTCACCCGCAACCCAAAACTGTTTTCGCACCAGCGCCTGATGGAATGCGCCGTGGCGCGCGGCCATGAGATCGTGCCGATTGATTACCTGCGCTGCTACATGAACATCACATCGCGGAAGCCTGAGCTGCGCTACCTCGGCGAAAAGCTTTCGGGCTTCGACGCGGTGATCCCGCGCATCGCGGCTTCGCACACATTCTACGGGCTGGCGGTGTTGCGGCAATTCGAGATGATGGGCGTCTATCCGCTGAATGAATCGGTGGCTATCGGGCGCTCGCGCGACAAGCTGCGCTCCTTGCAAATTCTGTCGCGCGAGGGTGTGGGCATGCCGGTCACCGCCTTCGCGAAAGATACATCGCGCACCCACGAGGTTCTCGAAATTGTCGGCGGCGCGCCGGTTGTCATCAAATTGCTGGAGGGCACGCAAGGCATTGGGGTGGTGCTGGCGGAGACAGAGAAATCTGCCAAGTCCGTGGTTGACGCGTTTAATGGCGTGAATGTCGCCATTATGGTGCAGGAGTTCATCCAAGAATCCGAGGGGCGGGATATCCGGGCTTTCGTTGTGGGCCGCCGGGTGGTGGCGACGATGGAGCGAACCGGCGCGAAGGGTGATTTCCGCTCAAACCTGCATCGCGGCGGCAGCGCCGCCACAGCCACGCTTTCGCAAATTGAACGCTCAACGGCGCTGAAGGCCGCCAAGGCGATGGGGCTCAATGTGGCGGGCGTTGACATGCTGCGCTCCAAGCGCGGCCCCGTCGTCATGGAAGTGAATTCTTCGCCGGGGCTTGAGGGCATCGAGAAAACCACCGGCGTTGATGTGGCGAAATCCATCCTGGAATTTTTGGAGAGGAACGCAAAGCCCAATAAGACGGGCACGCGGGGCAAGGGATGACGGCTTTCAGCATTGGCGCATTCAGCGTTCCGGCCGGGGAGCGCAAGACTGTTGAATTGCCGATCAGCGTCTTGGCCAACCACACGCCCGTCAATCTGCCGGTTCACGTGATCCATGGGCGGAAACCGGGGCCGGTGCTGTTCATCTCAGGCGCCGTCCATGGCGATGAAATACTGGGTGTTGAAATTGTGCGGCGCGTGGCGGGCCATCAAGCGCTCAAGGGGCTTGCCGGAACGCTGCTGGCGGTGCCCATCGTCAACACCTTCGGCTTTCTCAATCACTCGCGCTACATGCAGGACAGGCGCGATCTCAACCGCTCGTTTCCAGGCTCCGACCGGGGCTCGCTGGCAAGCCTGCTGGCGGACATGTTCATGAGGGAAGTGGTGCTGCGCTCGCATTACGGCATCGACCTGCACAGCGCCGCCCTGCACCGCTCCAACCTGCCGCAAATCCGCATCGCGCCCGATGAGCCGGAACTGCTGGAACTCGCCCGGAATTTCGCGCCGCCGGTCATCCTGGTTTCCAAGCTGCGTGAGGGAACGCTCCGCCAATGCGCCCGCGACAAGGGCGTGAAGGTTCTGCTCTATGAGGCGGGAGAAGCCCTGCGCTTTGACGAAGCGGCAATCGAAACCGGCGTTTCAGGGGCTTTGCGGGTGATGGCTGGCCTTGGCATGATTTCACTTGAGGCCAGGGACATGAAAGCGCGGCGTGTTTCAATCTCGCAATCCAGCACCTGGCTTCGCGCCCCCGAGGGCGGAATTTTGCGCAGCGCCCTGCAGATTGGCGCAAAGGTTTCCAAGGGCCTGCACCTCGGCGAGATTTCAAATCCGCTTGGCGACATGAGCGTAGCTGTCATTTCCGACGATGATGGCATCGTCATCGGGCGCACCAACCTGCCCATTGTCAACCGGGGCGACGCGTTGTTTCATGTGGCAAGAATGAAGAAACCGGAGGCGCCGCAGGCCGTGCTGTTTGACGAGGACGAGATTATCTAACTTCCGGCGGCAAGACTGTAAGCCGCGTCGCCCCAGACTTTCTTGACTTGGGCGTCGCGGCCGCAGGCTTTGCGGTAGCGCTTGTAGGCGTCGGATTGCTTGATCCAGCCGAAGCGCGTGAGGACGCGGTTTTCGCCGAGGTGATAATTCTGGTGATAGTCTTCGGCCAAGGTGAAGGTGGTCGCAGGTTTCACCGGCGTTGCAATTTTAGCGCCCAAAGCTTTGCTGGCTTCGGCCACGGCTTTTTCCGCCGCAGATTTTTGACCGGAGCTGGTTGTGAAAATTTCGGATTTGTAGCTCTCGCCGCGATCACAGAACTGGCCACCGTCGTCCGTCACATCAATGGTGCGCAGGAAGTGGGAAACCAGTGTCTCGTAGCTGACCACGGCGGGGTCAAATTCGATTTTCACGGCTTCGCGGTGGCCTGCGTGATTCTTGTAGGTGGGGTTTTCAAGCGTTCCGCCGGCGTAGCCGGAAACAGTTGAGCTTACGCCCTTCACCTTGTCGAAATCGCTTTCAACGCACCAGAAACAGCCGCCCGCAAATATCGCGGTTTCGGCCTTGGCTGGTTGGCCAGTCGCGCCAAACAGCATCAGCAACGCAGCCAGGATCAGTTGTTTCATGGTTTTCTCCAGTTTGGAGAACTGTTATTCCTTGCCCGGCAGACATGCCAATCAAGAGAATACAAATGCGCGTGATGACGCCCCTGCCGTTTCGCAAGCCCGCCCGGAATGCCACTTCGCGTTCGCGGAGGGGCGGCGCGTTCGGCGCGGGCCGGGGCTTTTTCCTCGACAGCCTGTTCAGTTGCCACAGTCCGGACAGCGGCTTTCCTGAACAGTTTCTCGTAGGCTGACCCGCTCGCTACTCGACGATTTTCCAGTATGAGTTTTTGCGAACGACACGTCCGCTTCGAAAGGTGTAGAAGTCGCAACCCTGCACCCTGACCTTCTCGCCATTCAGCTTTGTGCCAGTGAGAAGCCATTTGGACATTCCACAATTGCCTGACACGAAATGCTCCAAGTCGCTGTAATGCACATCAGGTGTCGATTCAAACCGCCCCATAAGGCCCTTCTTCACCTGCTCGATGCCTTGGAACCTCGCCCCATACGGCTCGGTTCCACGCGGCATGTCGAGACTGCAGTCGGGCGCGAAAAAGCTCATCACGCCATCAATGTCGTGCGCATTGAAGGCCGCCGCGAGCCCATGCAGCGCAGCCAGGATTTTTGCTTCGGTGACCATCGGCATTCCCTCATGTCCCAGTGGTGTTTTGCCGTTCAGAGCAGCGCTCTCCGGCCCGGCATCAGGAGCCTAGCATCATTGACTGTCCCGGGGTTAAAAAAACCACCGTCAACTGCCGCTGTTGGCCACCAGGCGACTTACTGCTTAAACAAACCAACGTCTGTTGATACTACACAAGCAGACCTGAACTACTGCGCGAGAGGAGGACGAGATTATTTGAGGCGGCTACTTTCTTGTCAGCCCGCCCAGAATACCGCGCACTATGGCGTTGCCGATTGACCTTGCGACTTGCGATCCCAGTTGGCGGCCAACGCTTGAGGCGGCGTTTTTGATGAAGCGGTCGGTGGCGGATTCGCGCTCGCGGGGCTGGGCGCGCTCGGCTTTGGCCTGGGCCTTCTCTTCGGCGGCCTGTTGCTTTTCCTCGGTGCGCGCGGCGGCTTTCTTGGACAGTTTTTCGTAAGCGGACTCGCGGTCTTCGGCCTGCTCATATTGGCCGTAGACGGGGGAATTCTTGATGCTCTTCTGGCGCTCATCGGGCGTGATGGGGCCCAGCCTGCTGGAGGGCGGGCGGATCAATGTGCGCTCCACCATGGTGGGAACGCCCTTGGCGTCGAGCACTGAAACCAGAGCCTCGCCCTTGCCCAGCTGGGTGATGACTTCCTCGGTGCTGAAGTTTGGATTGGGGCGGAAGGTGGAGGCCGCCACCTGCACGGCCTTCTGCTCGCGCGGCGTATAGGCGCGGAGCGCATGCTGCACGCGGTTGCCCATCTGGGCCAAAACGCTTTCGGGAATATCCAGCGGATTTTGCGTCACGAAATAAATGCCAACGCCCTTGGAACGGATGAGCTTCACGGTCTGCTCGATTTTTTGCAGAAGCCCTGGAGGCGCGTCGGCGAAAAGCAGATGGGCCTCGTCGAAGAAGAACACGAGTTTTGGTTTTTCGGGATCGCCCACTTCCGGGAAGGTTTCAAACATCTCGGACAGCAGCCAGAGCAGGAAGGTGGCGTAGAGCTGGGGAGAATTCACCAGCCTGTCTGCCGCCAGCACATTCATGTAGCCCTTGCCGTCGCGCGTGGTGCGCATGAGATCCTTGATGTCGAGAGCTGGTTCGCCGAGGAAATTGTTGCCGCCCTGCTCTTCAATCACCACCAGGCGGCGCTGGATCGCGCCTATGGTGGCATCATTGATATTGCCATATTCCGTGGTGATCTCCTTGCCGCGATCAGCCAGGTCCTTGAGAAGCGCCCGCAGGTCCTTGAGATCAAGAAGGGCAAGGCCCTCCTCGTCGGCGATCTTGAAGGCGATATTGATCGCCCCTTCCTGCGCGTCGGTCAGGCCCATGAGCCGCGAAAGCATAAGCGGCCCCAACTCTGTCACCGTGGTGCGGATGGGGTGGCCCTGCTCGCCGAACAGATCCCAGAAAATCGTCGGGATGGCTTCGAAACCATAATCATCGAAACCGATTTTCTTGGCGCGCTCGAGTAGAAAATCCTTGGGCTCGCCAGTTTGCGAAATGCCGGACAGATCGCCTTTCACGTCGGCGGCGAACACAGGCACGCCTGCATTGCAAAAACCTTCCGCCATGATTTGCAGCGTCACGGTCTTGCCGGTTCCAGTCGCGCCCGTTATCAGGCCATGGCGATTGGCGAGGGCGAGCAAAAGCTCTTCACGTTTTTCGCTTTGACCGAGAAAAATGGACGTATCGCTCATGTTCTTTTCCAACTCCGATTTGTCATTGGTCTATAGCCAATAGAACTGCCGATTGACAGTCTAGAATTGCGGGGTAGCATCGGAGTATGATTGATTTTCCGACGCGCCAAACGCGGCCGCTCTATCCACAAATTCATGGGGCAAGGGCTGACCGGAGCCTGCCCGGTCCATGGCGCGTTTTGCAGCGCGTGGACCATTCTGACGGCACTCAGGTTCTGGAAGACCTGGAAAATGGGGCTGATGGCCTGGCGATTGTTTCCGGGGTCAAAGACATCAAGCAGGCTTTGGAGGGCGTGTTGCTGCATGCCATTGATGTGCGGCTGGAGGGCGGCGCTGAACTGGCCCGGGCTTTTGCGGCTTACGTTGAGAGCCAGCCCATTGATCCGTCGCGGCTGTCGGTCACCTTCGGTTTGAATGAGGTCGGCATCATTGGCGATTTGCGGAAACAAGGTTTCAAGGGGCCGTTTGTGGA
This sequence comes from uncultured Alphaproteobacteria bacterium, assembly GCA_963816305.1. Taxonomy (GTDB): domain Bacteria; phylum Pseudomonadota; class Alphaproteobacteria; order Rhizobiales; family Aestuariivirgaceae; genus Aestuariivirga. The sequence continues at coordinate 9,636 of CAWFJW010000028.1, read as the reverse complement.
AGCCGATGGCCGGGTGTTCCACGCTCAAGGCGCCACGGAAGCGCAGGAGCTGGCCTGCGTGCTGTCGGCCTTGGCGGCGATTGCTGCCGACGCGCCAGTGAGCGCCGCGCTTGCCGCAAATCAGGACATGTTTTTGACGCTGGCCAAATTCAGGGCCATGCGGTTGCTGTGGGAAAGACTGCGGCCAGGTTCTTGCTCTCCAGCTGCATGGGGAGACATCGCGCCGCATGATGGCAACTCTTGACCCCCATTCGAATATTTTGCGAAGCACCGCCGCGGTATTTGGCGCGGGGCTTGGGGGGGCAGACACCATCACGGTGTTGCCATTTTCGATTGCGCAAGGGCGGCCCAATGCTTTTGCGCGGCGGATGGCGCGCAATACGCAGCTCATCTTGCTGGAGGAGTCCCATCTGGGATTTGTGTCTGATCCGGCTTCGGGCGCTGGCTATGTCGAGGCGCTGACGCAGGACTTATGCGAACGGGCCTGGGAGATATTTCAAGAGACAGCGAGGACGGGAATGCCGCCGGAATTTGACGCTGGAAATATGGGCAGTGAACCCATCATTGGAACCAGGGTGCATCAGCTTCAGAAGGAATTTGAAGCGGCGATTGAGCGTGATCTCACTAACCTGTCATCCCGGCGAAAGCCGGGACCCAGAAACGAAACTCCGGAGCATGATGTCCTGGGTCCCGGCTTTCGCCGGGATGACAAAATTAAAGAGGCGGAATGGGTGAGCGCTGAGGGAATTGCGGTCAAATCCCGTTACACTGCCGAGGACACGCCAGACTTTGTTGAAACGCAACCCGGCGCGCCGCCCTATCTGCGTGGCCCCTACCCTTCGATGTACACGACGCAAGCCTGGACCATCCGGCAATATGCGGGGTTTTCAACCGCTGAGGATTCCAATGCCTTTTATCGGCGGAATTTGGCGGCGGGGCAGAAGGGGCTTTCGGTGGCCTTCGATCTGGCCACGCACCGGGGCTATGATTCCGATCATCCGCGCGTGGCCGGCGATGTGGGCATGGCGGGGGTGGCGATTGATTCAATCCTCGACATGCGAACTCTGTTTGACGGCATCCCGCTGGACCGGATGAGCGTTTCGATGACGATGAATGGCGCGGTGCTGCCCATCCTCGCGCTGTTCATTGTGGCGGGCGAGGAGCAAGGGGTTCCACCGGAAAAACTCAGCGGCACCATTCAGAATGACATTCTGAAAGAATTCATGGTGCGCAACACCTACATCTATCCGCCGGAACATTCCATGCGGATTGTTTCCGATATTTTCAAATACACGTCCGCGCACATGCCGAAGTTCAATTCGATTTCGATTTCCGGCTATCACATGCAGGAAGCGGGCGCGACGGCTGATCTGGAATTGGCCTACACGCTGGCGGATGGATATGAATATGCGAAGGCAGGCGTCGCTGCCGGATTGGACATAGATCAATTCGCGCCGCGACTTTCGTTCTTCTGGGCCATCGGCATGAACTTCTTCATGGAAGTGGCGAAGATGCGGGCGGCCCGGGTGATCTGGGCAACCCTGATGCAGCGGTTTTCGCCGAAAGACGAACGCTCGCTGATCCTGCGCACGCACTGCCAGACGTCCGGCTGGAGCTTGGCCGCCCAGGATGTTTTCAACAATGTGACCCGCACCTGCATTGAGGCGATGGCGGCGACCCAGGGCGGCACGCAATCATTGCACACCAATTCGCTGGATGAGGCGCTGGCGCTGCCCACGGATTTCTCCGCCCGGATTGCCCGCAACACGCAACTGTTCTTGCAGCAGGAGGCGGGAACCTGCCGGGTGATTGATCCCTGGGGCGGCAGCTATTTTGTGGAAAAACTGACAGCTGATTTGAGCGCCAAAGCCTGGGCACATCTTGACGAAATTGAGAGGCTCGGCGGCATGGCCAAAGCCATCGAAGCGGGCATTCCCAAGATGCGGATTGAAGAGGCGGCGGCGCGAACCCAGGCCCGCATCGACGCGGGCGAACAAACCGTTGTGGGCGTGAACAAGTATCAGGCCAATGATGAAACTGAAATCGACATCTTGCGGGTTGACAACTCGGCCGTGCGGGCGAGCCAGATTGAAAAGCTAAGCCGGCTCAGAGCCGAGCGGGATTTCGCAGTTACCCAGCAGATGCTGGACCGCCTGTCGCATGTCGCGAAAACCGGCGAGGGAAACTTGCTGGCCGCCGCCATTGACGCGGCGCGCGCCAAGGCCACCGTCGGTGAAATTTCGCTGGCGCTGGAAAAAGCCTGGGGCCGCCATGTGGCCCAAGCGACGGTGGCCAAGGGGGTCTACGTCGCCGCCTCGCGCGACGCCCAAAAAATTGAGCGGGCCAAAAGCGCGGTGGCCGCGTTCAAGGAATCCGATGGCCGCGCGCCATCCATCCTCGTTGCCAAGATGGGGCAGGATGGCCATGACCGGGGGCAAAAAGTCATCGCCTCGGCGTTCAGCGACATCGGCTTCGACGTCAAAATCGGCGCGTTGTTTGCAACGCCGGAAGAAGTCGCAAGTTTTGCGGTCACAAAAAATGTCCACATGGTGGGCATCTCGACTTTGACCGCAGGCCACCTCACCCATATTCCCCTGCTCAAATCGGCCTTGGAAAATGGGGCGGCGACATCATGATCGTCGTGGGCGGCGTCATTCCGCCCGAGGACGTGCAAGCGCTGAAAGACATGGGCGCCGCGGCGGTGTTTCTGCCGGGAACAAACATCCCCGATGCGGCGCTTAAACTGCTGGAAGAATTAAGTGTGCGTCTCGGATTTGCACAAAGGCGGGTTTAGATCACAGCGTGAATTTCTCCGACACTTAGCTTGTTCCAGTTGGTGAGTTCCCTCTTGGTCAACTCTGTCAGCTTGTGTTTTTCATCTTCCGTCCACACATCCAGTGAAGCGAGCACTGAGGCCATGGCGGTTTCGGCGGCCCTGCCCGCGCCGTCGTCGCATTTCACGGCGATGCCCAGCCTGGCGTGGGGGACGCAGCCACAATAAACGCCTTCGGCCCCCGTCTTGATGAAGGCGCGGGGCACGGCTTGCATCAGCTTGGTGTCAAATTGACCGGTGCCTGCCACCATGAAGGGGTGGCTTCTGACTGCGGAGATGATGCGTTTGCCGGCTTCAGTCTCAGTCAGCCTGGCAAAACCCAATGCCATGTTGCGCAAGGGAAAAGCCCAGGTGGGCACCGAACAGCCGTCAATGCCCCAAGGCAGTTTTGCCACATCGACATCGCAGTATCCGGCGATGGCCTTGGCGATGGCCCGCTGGACCGGGTGATCGATCTTCACATAGTCCTTGGGATCAGCGCCGAGCTGGCGGGCGAGAGCCAGCATGCCTGCGTGCTTGCCGGAGCAGTTATTGTGAACCTGAAGCGCCTTGCCGCCATCCCTGACGGCCTGGTGATGCGCCTCGATTTCGATGGGCCAATGGGCGCCGCACTCGAACTGGTCCTCGCTGCTTTGCGCCTTTTTCAACATCGAGCGGGCGACGCGCACATGCCCGGCCTCGCCACTATGGGATGAGCAGGCCAGCGCCAGCTCCTCGTCCGAAAATCCAAATTGATCAGCCGCGCCGGACTCGATCAGCGGCACGCATTGAAAGGCCTTGATGGCGGAACGGGGAAACACGGGCGCTTCAATGTCGCCGGCGGATTTCACCACCCTGCCCGCCGCGTCAACCACGCAGAAGGCGCCGGTGTGGCGGCTCTCGACAATGCCGCCACGCGTGACTTCGGCGATGACCGGATTAGGCACGTTAACTTCCTTTGTTAAATTGTTATTTGCAAAGATCAGATAGCACGCTACTGCGACAATTCCACGTGTTGTGATTCGCGTTTCAAGCCCTATGTAGCGTTTTTTATCTGGCATGAGGACCATTGAAATGATCAGCAAAGCCCTTGTGTTCCAGCACATGGATGACGAACCTCCCGGACTGTTTGGCGATTTCCTGCGCGAGCGCGGCGCCGACATTGACTTTGTCATGTTGCATCGGGGCGAGGCCATCCCCTCTCTCGCCCCTTATGATTTCCTGCTGGTGATGGGCGGCGCCATGGATATCTGGGAAACCACGGCGCATCCCTGGCTCGGGCTGAGAAGCAGGCGATCAAGGAATGGGCGATCAACCGCAACCGGCCATTTCTGGGGATTTGCCTGGGCTTCAGCTCCTGGCGGAAGCTTTGGGCGGCAAGGTGGGGTTGGCCAAAAAGCCTGAAGTTGGCATTGGCGAGGTCAAGCTCTCGAAATTGGGGCGGAGGCACAGTGTGACGAGCGGTTTGAAGCCCACGTTGAACGTCATGCAATGGCACCATGCCGAAGTGACCGAATTGCCGGAGGGAGCCGAGGTTCTGGCCACATCAGCCATCACCAAAGTTCAAATCATGGCGGTAGCGGACACGCTGCTGGCCACGCAGTTTCATGCGGAGCTGACGCCGGAGCTGGTGGAGCGCTGGGCGCATATTCCGCAATATATCGACTGGCTCAATGAGGCGCTGGGGCCGGGTGCTTATCCACGCGTGCGGGAGAGCGCTTTGCCGCTGATGCCCGAACTGGAGCAAATGAGCCGCGCATTGTTTGACAACCTGCTGAACGGCAAAGCGCTGCGGAAGGCGGCTTGATCCAGCGCATCGCTTGCATTGCGCCTTGCGATGGCTTTAGATTATCCGTGTCATAACTATTTACATATGTCATCCCGGCGAAAGCCGGGACCCAGGCCAGCGTGACGGCTGTTTGTAATTTTGCATAGCGGCGCATTCGTTTCTGGGTCCCGGCTTTCGCCGGGATGACAAAATTTTGGAGCGCGGAGAGAACATGGCCCAGTCGGAAAAAGTGAACAGGGCCTTCAAGGACCTCTCGGCCCACCGCGCAGCGACGCTTCCCTTTGACATGCGCAGGGCCTTCGCCAAGGACGCCAATAGGTTTGCGACGTTTTCAACCTCTCAGGACGACCTGCTGCTGGACTATTCCAAATGCGCCGTGACGGCCAAGACCATGACGCTGCTGCTGGCCTTGGCCAAGTCGGCGGATGTGGCGAAGAAGCGCGATGCCATGTTTGCGGGCGATGTCATCAACGGCACTGAAAACCGCGCGGTTTTGCATACGGCGCTGCGGAACCAATCGAAGGCTCCGGTGATGGTGGCGGGCCGCGATGTGATGGATGATGTGCGCGGTGTTCTGGACGCCATGGCCAGGTTTTCAGATGAGGTTCGCAGCGGCCCATTCACCGATGTCGTGAATATTGGCATTGGTGGTTCTGATTTTGGGCCCGCCATGACCACGCTGGCGCTGGCGCCCTATCATGATGGCCCACGGCTGCATTACGTCTCCAATGTGGATGGCGCGCATATCGCCGATACGCTCAAGACCTTGAACCCGGCGACCACGCTGTTTCTGATCGCTTCCAAAACCTTCACCACCATCGAAACCATGACCAACGCCAAAACAGCGCGGAAATGGATTGTGGAAAAGCTGGGCGAGGCCGCCGTGCCCGCCCATTTCGCAGCAATTTCAACGGCCCTCGACAAGGTTGCCACATTTGGGATCAAGCCTGACCGGATATTCGGGTTCTGGGACTGGGTCGGCGGGCGCTATTCCATCTGGTCGGCCATTGGCCTGCCCTTGATGATTGCCATCGGAGCCAGCAATTTCAAGCGCTTCCTTGAAGGCGCTTATGCGATGGATGAGCATTTCAAATAGGCGGAGCGCTGCAACAACCTGCCCATGCTCATGGGGCTCATCGGCATCTGGCACCGCAATATCTGCAAATATCCGGCCCGCGCCATCATCCCCTATGACCAGCGCCTGTCGCGCTTTCCCGCCTATCTGCAGCAACTCGACATGGAATCCAACGGCAAGCGGGTGACGAAGTCGGGGGCGGCTTCGAAGCTCGCCACGGGGCCGCTGGTGTGGGGCGAGCCCGGCACCAATGGCCAGCACGCCTTTTTCCAGTTGCTGCACCAGGGCACCGACATCATTCCGGTGGATTTCCTGATTGCGGGCGTGCCCCATGAAAAGGGCATGGCGGAACACCACACCCTGCTGATGGCCAATTGCCTGGCGCAATCGCAGGCCCTGATGAAGGGGCGCACGCTGGCGGAGGCCACCGCGCAACTGCTGGCGATGGGCAAGAGCAAGGCGGAGGCCAAGCGCCTGGCGCCGCACCGGGTGTTCACGGGCAACCGGCCTTCGATAACTTTGGCTTACAAGAAGCTCGACCCTCACACGCTTGGCCGCCTCATTGCGCTTTACGAGCACCGCGTCTTCGTGGAAGCGGCGGTTTGGGACATCAACGCCTTCGACCAATGGGGCGTGGAACTCGGCAAGGAACTGGCCACGGGATTGCAGCCGGTGATGGAGGGCAAGGTTTCGGCAGAGGGGCAGGATGGATCGACGGCGGGGTTGGTGGGGTATTTGAGAGGGCTCAACGCTGTTGTCGATGAGCACTAGATGCGGCTTGACTGCGTTAGAACATTCTGTGAACTTACCAGTCATGAATCGCACTTACTTTGAATTCTTTGCAGGTGGCGGGATGGCGCGGCTCGGTTTGGGCGAGCGGTGGCACTGCCTCATGGCGAATGATATTGATGCAAAGAAGGCTCAAACCTATGCCGCCAATTTTGGCGGTGGCGATTTCAAACTAGAAGATGTGTTCAACTTGCGGCCCGATGAGATGCCGGGTTCGCCGACATTGGCTTGGGCGTCATTTCCATGCCAGGACCTTTCGCTAGCTGGCAATGGAAACGGCCTTTCTGGCGAGCGAAGCGGCGCGTTCTGGGGATTTTGGTCGGCCATCCAGAAGTTGAAAAATCAGAACCGTGCGCCAGCCATTCTTGTGCTGGAAAATGTCTGCGGAATGCTGACGTCGAATGGCGGCCTGGATTTCCAGGAGGTCTGCGGTGCGCTGGCTAGTTTGGACTATGACTTCGGCGCTGTAGTTGCTGACGCGGTGCATTTCCTGCCGCAGTCGCGGCCGCGCCTCTTTTTAATCTGCATCGCGCGCGGCGCCGAGGCGCAAGTGGATTTATCCGCAACAGGTCCTGTTTTTCCCTGGCATACGCCTGCCCTGCAAAGTGCTGTTGGAAATTTGCCACGCCACATTGCGTCGAGATGGCGCTGGTGGCGGCTGCCAACGCCTCCCCTCAAAAAATCTGAAATCCAGGAGTTGCTGGAGGACGATTGCAAAATCACAAAATGGCACACCGCAGAAGAAACCAGCAAGCTGCTGGCGATGATGTCGGAAACAAACATGGCGAAGGTCAATGCGGCGGCCCGATTGAAGGTTCGCCAAATCGGCGCCGTTTACAAACGTACCCGCAGTGAATTTGGCAAGCGCGTGCAAAGAGCGGAAGTCAGGTTTGACGGCATTGCTGGCTGCCTGAGAACGCCGGGTGGCGGATCGAGCCGCCAAACGCTTTTGATCGTTGAAGGTGATCGTGTTCGATCGCGATTGCTGACAGTAAGGGAAGCCGCACGGCTCATGGGTGTGCCTGACAGTTATGCTGTTCCCTCCAACTACAATGACGGATACCACGTATTTGGCGATGGGCTGGCGGTGCCGGTGGTGGCTTATCTCCGTGAGCACCTTTTGGATCCCATCTCGGAAAACTTGGCGCTCCCAAACAAGCCTGCGCTCGTCGCTGCGGAGTAATTGGCATTGGCAAAAAGGCCCGCGCGCGTTGAATCATCGCCCTTCGAGACGCAGGAACTGCGCTCGTCCCTGAAGGCATTCTTTCAAACTGAATACAGCAATCCGATTTCCGGAAAATCCGAGGCAGTCGGGAGCTACAAGTGGGGCGTTTACATCTTTTATGATTATGACAGAGAGCCGATTTATGTCGGCCAGACCAAGGAAAAAATTTCGGGAAGAATTGGCAGGCATCTAACCAATCAACGCACTGACGCTGTCGCCATGTCAGTTCTTGATCCATTCGAAGTTTTTGAAATTGAAGTTTATCCCCTGCCCGAATATCAGGACGTCAAAGCCGGGCACCCGGACTACAAGAGAGCCAAGCAACATCTCGATGCGCTCGAATACTCAGTTCATGAGAAGGCCAAGAATGAAAGCGCGTTCAAGGCCATCCTGAACGAAAAGGATCCGCCCACGCCGGCACAGCGGTGCGAACTTCCCAGGCCGCTGCGGGGACGCGTGGTTTCAGAAGCAGTTAATCAACTCCGGGGACACCCAGACACCCGCGCGGCGCGGAGGGCGCAGATTATTTCCCGGCTTGCGCAGACCATAGCCGAACGCGAGGTGCAAGTCGGACTGCGGAGGACTTTCATGACCCAGGCGGCCCGGCTCAAATGGCTTGCGGAAAAACAATTCAACGCGATGGGAGGCCAAAGTGCCGTCGAAATCGCACCTGAAGAAAGTGAAGACGAAGGCTCCAAGTGAAGCAAGGTCACGCATCATGCGGGCCGTCAAGTCATCGGGCACGGGACCTGAAAATATTGTTGAGCGCTGGCTGCTCTCGCTGCGATTCAAATTCCTGCGCAACAGCGGCAACCTGGCCGGGCGGCCCGACTTTGCCATCCCGCGCCCGAAGGTTGCGGTCTTTGTGCATGGCTGCTTCTGGCATGGCCATGGCTGCAGCCGGGGTTCGCGGAAGCCGAAGACCAACAGCGCATACTGGGCAGCGAAGCTGGCGGGCAACAAAAAACGGGACCGGCGTGTCGTTGCGCAGTTGCGCCGCATGGGTTGGAGAACCGTGATTGTCTGGGAATGCCAGTTAGGCAGGCCCGGCGCCCGGCTCAAACTTCTCAAATCAATCCGCCGTCGTGAGTAAGGCGCTCTCTCAGCTCTGGCGCATGGTTTCGACGCAGTTGCAGTGTGAATAAAAGCCCTTGACAAGTACATTCCTAGCGTGCCAAGTATGTTCCTGTTATGTTCTTTGTCAGGATAGGAACCCCATGGACTGGGACTTGGCCATCAAACGCAACAGCGAAGCGCTTAAAGGGATTGTTGAAGCCCTTTTCGCCATGCTGGGCGTTGATGGCACAGACGTGGCTTCCCGGCTTCCGTCCTCTTTTATTACGCCGTGCTGCGCGTGCTCCGGCCCGCTGAATCCGCCGTGCGCCGCCTCATTGTCATCGCGGCCCGCGGCCTTGTGGTGAAGGTGGCACCTTCGCGCCCAATGCCCAAGGGGCACATGATCGGAAAGGGTGGCGCTCCACGTTCCTCCTCCTTCCAGCTCTTCGATACGCGAAAAGATTTCCCGGAGCTGCGGCAGCGCCGGGTAAAATACGCAAAGCATCCTCCGCGCATCCTTTTCTTCGGAGACGATTCCCGGGTCGACGCCCTGTGGCCAGCACCCCAGCCCGTAGCCGCTCCCGCACCGCCGCCCTCCGATGGTCTGGTCAATGCCGAACGCCTCGGCCGCAGGCTCCAGATCCTCAAGCTGGCGCTTGATGATCTGCCGCGCCAGGCCCGGCGCATGGCGCGCTGGCGGGTCAGGCGGAAGAACATGAAAAGCCCAAATTTCATCTCGCCGCTCAGGCCCGGCCCACCTCCCGGCCGCCGCAAGAGGCGAATTCACGAAGTCGACGAAATCCTCGCCGACTGCCATGGACTCGCCTGCTGGGCAATGGAGCCCGACACAAGCTGAAGCATAAATCATCCGCCTACGGATTAATTTTTCT
>CAWFJW010000027.1:0-19171 GCA_963816305.1 uncultured Alphaproteobacteria bacterium | reverse complement strand
GATCATCTCGCCGCCCCCCTGGTAAGGCGGCATGCGGTTCAGATGTTCCATCTTGGCGTAGAGAACGCCTATTCCCGTGGGCCCATAGGTTTTATGGCCGGTGAACACGAAAAAATCCGCATCGAGTTCGGCCACATCGACCTTCATGTGAACAGCGGCCTGGCTGCCATCAATCAACACAGGGATGCCGCGCGCGTGAGCCAACTTAATCACTTCCTTGACGGGAACGATGGTGCCAAGCGCATTCGACATTTGCGTGATGGCGACAATTTTTGTGCGGGATGTGAGGAGCTTCTCAAACTCGTCAATCAGGAAATTGCCGTCATCATCAATGGGCGCCCATTTGATGACGGCGCCCCGCCGCTCCCGGTGGAAATGCCAGGGCACGATGTTTGAATGATGCTCCAGGATGGAAAGAACGATCTCATCACCTTCATTGATGACAAGATTGCCAAAACTTTGCGCCACCAGATTTATGGCCTCTGTGGCATTGCGGGTGAAAATGATTTGATCCTTGGACGGCGCGTTCAGGAACCGGCGGACCGATTTCACGCGCGTCTTCGAAAGCTTGTGTTGCGGCATTCGAGAGGAAATGCAGCCCGCGATGCACATTGGCATATTCATGCGAATAGCTCTTCATCATCGCGTCAAGGACGGCTTTTGGCTTCTGCGCGGAAGCGGCGTTGTCGAGATAGACCAGCGGCTTATCATAAACCTGGCGGGCGAGGATTGGAAAGTCCTGGCGGATTTTGGCGACGTCAAGCACGGCCGCTCCGATGCTGGGTCAGCCACTTGCGGGAGAATTTGACCAGGGCTTCCTTGATGCTTTCGTGGGCGACCACGTCGAAGGCTTCGCCGACGAAGGCGGCTATGAGAAGTGATTTGGCTTCTGCTTCCGGGATGCCGCGCGACATCAGGTAAAAGAGGTGATCATGATTCAGATCGCCCGATGTGGCGCCATGGCCGCAGACAACGTCATCGGCGAAGATTTCCAGTTCGGGCTTGGCGTCGAATTCGGCGGTTTCAGAGAGCAGGAGAGCGTGGCTCGACTGCTTGCCATCGGTTTTCTGGGCATCCTTGCGCACCATCACCTTGCCCTGGAAAATTCCGCGCGCATGGTCATCCATGACGCATTTGAAGAGCTCGCGGCTGGTGCAATGGGGTTGCTGGTGGTCGATCACGAGGCGCGTATCCGCGTGCTGCCTGCCGCCCAACATGAAGGCACCGGAGATTTTCGCGTCGATCCCCTGCCCTTGAAATTCGACCGTCCCGTTCTGGCGGTTGACGCCAGCGCCTGACGTCAGCGTGAAATCATTGAGAACTGAATTCCTCGCAAGCGTCACATGGGTGTGGCTGAGGTGGATGGCTTCCCCGGATTCCATCTCCACCTTGATCCGGTCCAGCTTGGCGCTTTCACCGAGGGAAATTTCAGTGACGCTGTTGGCGAGATAGGCTCCCTCACCCAGATGGGTTTCGATAATGGTGGCGGATGCCGCCTTTTCAATTTCGATCACATTGCGCGTGGCAATGGTGCGGGGCGCTCCATCGGTGGAAACGAACAGCAACTCAATTGGCGTATCGGCATTGCCGGAAATCCGCAGCCGCGCGCCGTCTGTGGCGAAAGCGGCGTTCATGGCGATGACAGGTTCTTCGATTTTCACCTTCGAGGCCAAGTCATCATTCTTGAGTTGGGAGTGTTCAGCGGCGAAGTGGCCATTCACGAAAACCATGCGAGCGCCTGCCACCTTGGCGAAAGGCGATGACTTGATGAGTTTTTCAACGCCCTTTGCAGCAACAGTCTGGCGGGGCGGATAAGGGCGATCAATCAATTGGCGCAGATCGGTCCAGCGCCAATCCTCCATCTTGCGATGGGGCAGCGAATGACCAAGCGCCAATTCGGCGGCGGTTTTTGGGACGATGACGTTCACGCCGCTTCCCCCGCAAACTCGGCATAGCCCTTGGCTTCAAGTTCAAGCGCCAGCGCTTTGTCGCCGGATTTCACAATGCGGCCCTTGGACAGCACATGCACAAAATCCGGCACAATATAATCCAGCAGGCGCTGATAATGGGTGATCACGATCATGGCGCGGTCGGGCGAGCGCAAGCTATTCACGCCGTCGGCCACGACACGCATAGCGTCGATGTCGAGGCCGGAGTCGGTTTCATCAAGCACGCAGAGGGCGGGCTCCAGCACGGACATCTGGAGAATTTCAGCGCGCTTCTTTTCGCCGCCGGAGAAGCCCACATTCACCGGGCGCTTCAGCATGTCTGGACTGATGTTCAATCTGGCGGCGCGCTCCTTCACGTAGCGCATGAAATCAGGCGTGGTCATTTCCTTTTCGCCACGCGCCTTGCGTTGCGAGTTCAGCGCAACTTTCAGGAACTGCATGGTGGCGACGCCTGGAATTTCGATGGGATATTGAAAGGCGAGGAACACGCCCTTGGCGGCGCGATCTGACGGCGCCATGGCCAGCAGGTCTTCGCCCTTGTAGGTGACGGAACCTTCGGTCACCTCATAGCCTTCGCGGCCCGACAGCACATAGGAGAGCGTGGATTTGCCGGAGCCATTTGGCCCCATGATGGCATGCACTTCGCCGGGTTTGACCGACAGCGTGAGGCCATTGAGGATAACGCGGTCCTCATCGGCGAGCTTGACGTGGAGATTTTTGATTTCGAGCATTTTCTCTTTCTGACTCACTTAGGATTTCTTCTTGTCTTCTGGCCTAAGCCAATTGAAAATTCGGGTGCTGATCTCCCGCGTGGCTGCGGCCTCACCATTTGCATCTGCAGTCAGAAACATCAGTGGCAATACGTCCGTGGTGGGATAGGGCCAAATCTTGAATTTGATTTCATCATGCGTGGCCGTCATCAGCATCGAGCGCTCTTCTTTTTTCAGCGCGATGCCTCCTTCGGTGCGGCTGACTTCTATTCCACCTGATTTCAGAATTTCGGAATTTGAAACGTTTTCGTTATAGTAGGTGTCCAGAAAAAGCTGCTTCTCAGAGCGGTTTTTATCCACCAGCGCCTTGGCCGTTGCATTACTGTCGGCAATTTGCTGGGCGTAAACATCAATGTCTGACAATGTCATTTTCCTTGTTTTCCGACAGGGGCATGGCGAGTTGAACGTGATCAATGCGGGGGAGTTTCATGCTGCATCACTCTCCCCTAAGCCGTCACCCACGCAAAGGCGGGGGTCTAACTTTCCACCGCCGAGGGTGTTGCCAGGTGGATTCCCGCCTTCGCGGGAATGACGGGAGAGGGTGAAGGGGTCACTGATCATTATCCCACGCTCCCTTCCAAGCTAATACCAATCAGTTTCTGCGTTTCCGCCATGAATTCCATCGGCAATTGTTGCAGCACGTCGCGGACGAAGCCGTTGACGATCAGCGCCACGGCCTCCTCTTGCGAAAGCCCGCGCGACATGCAGTAGAACATCTGGTCATCGGAGATTTTTGATGTGGTGGCTTCGTGTTCGAACTGGGCGGTGGAGGTTTTGGCCTCAATATAGGGCACCGTGTGGGCGCCGCACTTGTCGCCAATGAGCAGCGAGTCGCACTGGGTGAAGTTCCGCGCGTTCAATGCCTTGCGATGGGCCGAGACGAGGCCGCGATAGGTGTTGTCGCTGCGGCCCGCGGCGATGCCTTTTGAAATAATGCGGCTTGAGGTGTTCTTGCCCAAATGGATCATCTTGGTGCCGGAATCGACCTGCTGGCGGCCATTGGAAATGGCGATGGAATAGAATTCGCCGCGCGAATTGTCGCCGCGCAGGACGCAGCTCGGATATTTCCAGGTGATGGCCGAGCCGGTCTCAACCTGGGTCCAGGAAATCTTGGCGCCCCTGCCCCGGCAATCGCCGCGCTTGGTCACGAAGTTGTAAACGCCGCCCTTGCCTTCGGCGTCGCCGGGATACCAGTTCTGCACGGTGGAATATTTGATTTCGGCATCGTCAAGGGCGATCAATTCCACAACTGCGGCATGAAGCTGGCTTTCTTCGCGCGTTGGCGCTGTGCAGCCCTCAAGGTAGGAAACATAGGAGCCCTTGTCGGCGATGATCAGGGTGCGCTCGAATTGCCCGGTGTTCTTGGCGTTCATGCGGAAATAGGTGGAAAGTTCCATAGGGCAGCGCGTGTTGGGCGGCACATACACAAATGAGCCATCGGAAAACACGGCGGAATTCAGGGCCGCATAAAAGTTGTCGCCCTGGGGCACGACTGAACCGAGATATTTTCGCACCAGTTCGGGATGCTCGCGCAGGGCTTCCGAGATGGAGCAGAAGATGACGCCGGCCTTTGCCAGCTCCGCCTTGAAAGTGGTGACAACTGACACGCTGTCAAAAACCGCATCAATTGCCACGCGGCCCGCGACGATTTCATTGCCGTCCTCGTCAAGCGTGCTCTTCTCGCCCTGCTTTCTCACGCCCGCGAGAATTTCCTGCTCCTTCAGCGGAATGCCCAGCTTGGCATAGGTTTCCAGAAGCTTGGGATCAATCTCATCAAGGCTCTTCGGCGATGCCATGCTCTTTGGAGCGGCGTAATAGTACAAATCCTGGAAATCAATCTTGGGGAATGACACGCGCGCCCAGCTTGGCTCATCCATTTGCAGCCAGCGGGCGTAGGCCTCCAGGCGCCAATCGAGCATCCACTGGGGTTCGCCCTTTTTGCCGGATATGAACCTGACGATATCCTCGTTCAGGCCCTTGGGCGCATAGTCGGATTCAATATCGGTTGTGAAGCCATATTTGTATTTTTCGACTTCGATTTCTTTGACGAGTTCGATGGTGTCAAGGTCAGCCATGGTTATCCCTATGCCGCCGCTTTGGCTTTGTGGCGAGCCAGCAGGCGCTGCCAAACCGCGATGAAGTGATTGATGTTTTCGTGTGTGGTGTCCCAGCCAAGGCTGACACGGATCGCTCCGCGCGAAAGTTCGTGTGGCGTCCGCATCGCTTCGAGCACATGCGAGCGCGCAACCTTGCCCGACGAGCAAGCTGAGCCTGAGGAAACGGCGACACCTTCAAGATCAAAATTCATCAACAGGGTTTCGGCGGACATGCCGGCGCAGGCAAAGCAGGTGGTGTTGGAGAGCCTTGCCGCATCCTTGCCAAAGATAACGGCCTCTGAAAGCTGCGCCTCAAGTTCATCGCGCAAGGAATTGACATCAATGGGTTTTTCCCGGGCGACTGCGGCAAAGCCAGCAATGCCGACAAGGTTTTCGGTGCCTGCCCGGCGGCGCAATTCCTGGCCGCCGCCGTGGACCAATGGCTCCAATGCCAATCCATCGCGAACCACCAATGCGCCCACGCCTGCGGGACCGCCAACCTTGTGAGCGGCGATGGTCATCATATCGACGCCCAGCAACCCAAAGTTCACTGGAATCTTGCCGAAAGCCTGAACTGCATCCGTATGCACCAGCGCCTGGTGCTTTTGCGCCAACGCCACAACTTCGCGGATGGGCTGAATGACGCCAGTTTCATTGTTGGCAAGCATCACGCTGATCAGCGCTTTCGGGCCTTCAAGCAAAGTCCCCAAAGCTTCCAGGTCAACGACGCCCTGCGCCGTGGCGGGAATGAACGCCATCGGTTTGCCGCTGGCCTTGGCGGCTTCAATGACAGCGGGATGTTCAATGGCTGACACAAGCAGGCGCTCAACGGGCGCGCCCTTGATGGCGAGATTGTTCGCTTCGGAGCCGCCGGACGTAAATGATATCATCGGCGCGATGGCGCCGATTTCCTGCGCGATAGCCTCGCGGGAATCATCCAGCAGCTTGCGCGCCACGCGGCCTTCCCGGTGGACCGAGGACGCATTGCCGCCCAGGTCCATGGCCGCGCGCATGGCTTCCGCAGCGGCTGGCCGCAACGGGCTGGTGGCGTTATGGTCAAGGTAGGTTCTCAAGCTATTGGCCTCACATGGCGGTCCTTGGCCTGCTTGATTGTCGCGGCGAGCGCCAGATTGCGCTTTTCGCAAACATCTTCAAGCGTGATGGAACCCAGGAAATGCATCATCTGCCGACCGAGCGACGACCACAGGTCGTGGGCTGAGCACTGCTCGCCCTTGACGCAGCCATCCACAGCATCGCCGGAACAGCGGGTGACACGCAGGGCTTCGTCGACGGCCAGGATTATATCGGACACGGCGATTTCACTTGCGTCCCGCGCCAGCCTGTAGCCGCCGCCTGGCCCTCTTGAACTTTCAACGATATTGGCGCGGCGGAGTTTGCTGAAAAGCTGCTCGAGGTATTCCTGGCTGATGTCCTGCCGATCAGCGATTTCGGCGAGGGAGACCGGCTGGCCTGCGGAATTCTGGCCAATGTCAATCATGGCCATGACGGCGTAGCGGCCCTTTGTGCTCATTTTCATCGGCTTTTTCCCTTGCGCGACCCACGAAAAGCTTGCTTTTTGCCCCCCGTGCTGTGCTAAAGCCCTTCCAACACTCACAGGTTGGGCGGGCGATTGCTTTCTTGAACCATTCTAAAGAAGACATATATTAAACCCGACTGCTGGAGTCAACTATTCGGTGAGACTCTCCAGAAGTTAAAAGCGGGCCAAATAACGGGACAGATTCCACAGGATGCCAGAAGTCATATTTAACGGCCCAGCCGGTCGTATTGAGGCGCGTTATCACCACGCAAAACCTGCGGGTTCGCCTATCGCCATCATTCTGCATCCGCACCCGGCCTTTGGCGGCACCATGAACAATCCGATCGTTCATTCGCTATACCAGACTTTCGTCAGCCGGGGGTTTTCGGTGCTGCGGTTCAATTTTCGCGGCGTTGGGCGAAGCCAGGGGCTTTTTGAAAACGGCGCTGGCGAATTGTCAGACGCCGCCTCGGCGCTGGATTGGCTGCAAGCTTTCAATCGTGAAACCAAGACTTGCTGGATTGCCGGTGTTTCTTTTGGCGCGTGGATTTCCATGCAGCTCTTGATGCGAAGGCCGGAAATAAGCGGGTTCATTTCGATTGCGCCGCTGGCCAAGCATTATGACTTTTCATTCCTGGCACCCTGCCCGGCTTCAGGTTTGTTCGTGAATGGAGAGAAAGACGTGGTGGCGCCGCCCGAGTCGGTTCACAGCCTCGTGTCAAAATTGAAGACCCAGAAGGGCATCGCCATTGAGCATAAGGTTGTAAGTGGGGCGAACCACTTCTTCCAGGACAAGTCCGATGAGCTGACGAAGATTTGCTCCACCTATCTGGACAAGCGGCTCTCGCAGGAGGGCTAGGGCATTGCCAGCGCGCCGCCTGTCATGGGGCGCGGCGCACTTGTTGTTTGTGGGAATGTGATCGGCAGGCCCTTCAGCGATCTTACCGCAAGGTAGGCCCAGGCTTCGGCTTCCATGGAATCGCCGTTCAACCCCGCGTCTTCGGCCACAATGACTTTTTCGCCAAGTGGTTCGAACAGGCCGCGAATTTCGCGCATGAGCGTTGGGTTCAACCGGCCACCGCCACAAATGACATATAGTCTTGGCCTCTCCGGCACGTGACCCACACCCCTGGCAATTGATGTCGCCGTGAAATGGGTGAGCGTGAAAGCGCCATCTGCGGCACTCAGGCCATTGAGGCAGGACACATCAAAAGCGTTCCGGTCAAGGGATTTGGGAATGGGCTTTTCGAAGTAGTTGTTTAGCGCGAGGGTCATGAACGCTTCGGTGTCAAGCACACCGCGCGCCGCCAAGGCTCCATTTGCATCCATTGGTTTGCCGATGTGCTTGTCGCACCAGTCATTCAACAAGGCGTTTCCCGGTCCGGTGTCGAAGGCGGCAAGGGCGCCGCCCTCGCCAATCCAGGTCATGTTGGCGACGCCCCCGATGTTCACGAAAGCCACCGGCCGCTCGTTGAATTTCGAGGCCAAAGCCTGATGATAGACCGGCACGAGCGGCGCCCCCTGCCCGCCGGCAGCCACATCGGCGGCGCGCAAATCGTAAACGACTGGAACGCCCATCCGCTTGGCCAAGGCCGGACCATCTCCCAATTGCACAGTGAGCTTGATTTCCGGGCGATGAATGACCGTCTGGCCATGGAAGCCGATAACATCAATAGCCGCGGGGTTGGCTTTCAAAAAACTTGCAACCGCCTGCGCGTGCCAATCTGTGAGCGCCGCCTCTGTCTTGGCCAGTCCGAACGGCCTTTCTTCGCGATGTTCAAGGTTCCTCGCCTCCACCAACGCCGCCTGCAAAATATGGCGCTGCTCATCGGAATAGGCATAGGTTTGCGATGGCCCGCGCTGGACGGTAGTTTCACCATCGGTGCGGATCAGGGCCACATCAATGCCGTCCAGCGAGGTGCCAGACATCAGGCCGATTGCAGTCGTGAGTTTTGACACCGCATTATCCCATGCTATGAGCTTGACCACTATGAGCGCATATAAATCAGAATTTCTCAATACTCTTGCAAATCGTGGCTACATCCACCAGTGCTCGGATGCGGCAGGCCTGGATGCCTTGGCCGCCAAGGGCGAGGTCACGGCCTATATCGGCTTTGATTGCACCGCAAAATCCCTGCATGTGGGCTCGCTCGTGCAAATCATGCTGCTGCATTGGGCGCAGGTTCATGGCCAGAAAGCCATCGCCCTCATGGGCGGCGGCACCACGCGCGTGGGCGATCCTTCAGGCCGGGACGAGAGCCGCAAGTTGCTTTCAATTGAAGATATTGAAGACAACAAGCGCGGCATTCAGGAGGTGTTCAAGAGGTTCCTGCGGTTTGGCGACGGACCAAAGGACGCCATCATGGTTGACAACGCGGAGTGGCTGGTCAAGCTCAACTATCTTGAAATGCTGCGCGAAGTCGGGCGGCATTTTTCGGTCAACCGCATGCTGGCGATGGACGCCGTGAAACTGCGGCTGGAACGCGAACACGAGCTGTCATTCATTGAGTTCAACTACATGGTTTTGCAGGCCTATGATTTCGCGGAGCTGGCGAAGCGCCATGGCTGCAACCTGCAAATGGGCGGCTCCGATCAGTGGGGCAATATCGTCAATGGCATTGACCTCGGCCGCCGCATGGGAACGCATCAGCTCTATGCCTTGACGACGCCGCTTATTACGCTGGCTTCAGGCGCCAAGATGGGGAAAACCGCCAGCGGAGCTGTTTGGCTGAACGCTGACATGCGCTCGCCCTATGATTACTGGCAATTCTGGCGCAATACGGAAGATGCGGATGTGGGGCGCTTTCTAAAACTTTTCACCACGCTCCCGATGGCGGAAATTTCCAGGCTCGAGGCCCTTGGCGGCTCTGAAATCAACGATGCGAAGAAGGCCTTGGCCAATGAGGCAACCGCCATGCTGCATGGCCGCAAGGCCGCAGAGGGAGCCGCAGAAACCGCACGCATGACCTTTGAAGAGGGTGCGAGCGCTGCGGGACTGCCAACACTTGAGCTTGATCTGACTGCGGGTATCGGGATTCTTCAAGCAACAGTTCTAGCTGGTTTTGCAACGTCAAACGGCGAGGCACGCCGATCCATTCAAGGAGGCGGAGTTCGCGTCAACGATATTGTTGTAAGCGATGACAAGATGCGGCTCACCGTTGGAAACCTCGGCAGGGATGGCGTGATCAAGATTTCAATGGGCAAGAAGAAGCATGTTTTGATCAAGCCCATCTGATCAATTGTCATTGTCCCGTTTTACCCTTGTCGGCTTGCCGGATGCGTCAAACTCAAAGAACTTGCGGAGGATGCCCGGCGCCAGGGCCGAGACGGGGTTGACTTGAAATTTCGGCTTGGCCATCGTGCCACCCATCGCGTAGGCAAGCCCAAATATGCCCTCGCCTTTTCCGCCCGTGAGGATTGTGCCAAGCAGGGGGATATTGCCAATAAACGAATTCAGACTATAGGCCGGAATAATGGTCCCGGTGATATCTATGGCGCCGTCCGACTTGCGGATTACGCCCTCGGCGGTTGCTCCCAAATCATTTCCTCTTATGAGCGAGTCGCCAATCCGGACAAACTCGGCATCGGCGGTAAAGGGCACCGTCAGCCGCTTGAAGGAAAGGCCGTCGCGCTTTTGACCCAATTTCTTCGCCTTGCTGCGATTATCAATCTCGGCGATCGCCGATTCATTCTTGACTTCGAAATTGCGGATGACCAATTGGCCATTCTGGATGGTGGAATTGAGTTTGCTGGTCAAGGTTGCAGAAAGTTCAAGCTGGCCGCCCGAAACTTTTGAATAGAGATTTGCCGCGCGCAAGGCCGCTCCAGCTTCACCGGAGTCTACTTTCAGCAATCGGCCCTTGTCCGCGGGACGCACATGCACGGCCAATGGCGAACCGGAAGCAAACTTGCCGTTGATTTCAACGGCAGCCATCAAACCGTTGCTGATAGCCAAGCTGGCGGAAACGCCGGTCAGGACTTCACCCCGGTGCGCGTAAATGCGGTCCAGTTTTGCGGTGATATTCAGATTCTGCTTGCCGTCAGTCTTTCCACTTCCTTTTGGGCCGCTTGAGAACACTGACTTGATGAGCGTGCGCGCATCGAATGACTTTCCGCCAATGGCGATGGCCTCGCCTCCTTCAATCGGTTCCAGTTTCATGGTGAAATTGCTTTCGTCACCCAGCACGATCTGGCTGAAATTAGCGGATTTCAATGTGCCATCCGGCGCCAAGGCAACGTCACCCTTGATGCTCAAGCCAGGTCCCTTGACGATCAGGTTCTCAACCTTGCGGCCGGTTTCAGGACTTGAACGATAGGTGAAGGTCGCCGTTGTGTCGTCAGTCGGCGGCCTAGTCCACTTTATGGCGTCAACCTGAAGCTCTGCCTTTGACAAATCCGCCTTCACTTGCATGGTGGTGGCGCCCTCGCCAAGGCCAGTAATCTCGGCGGAGACCTTCGCTGTGCCCTGGAGGACAGTCCCGAGCTTCAGCCCCAACTTGCCGCGGGCTTCGTCATCGAGCTCAGCAACCAGGGAAATTACCGGCTGGGCGTTTGGGCCGCGCGCCCGTTGCCATGATATTCTTGCCGGGAACCCATTTATTTTTATCGGACCTTCAAGCTTGGTTCCCTGCTGATCGGAAATGACCGTGATTGCGCCTTCAGTCAAATCAATGTTGGGCACAACTTTCTGAATGCCGGCGTTGGCAATTTTTATGATGGCATTAGTCTCCACCCGGTCGCGCGGCACATCTTTGATCAGCGGCAGGCGGATGTCGATTTTGGCGGTTGCCTCGCCGCTCAGGTTCAACGACGCCATCTTGCCGGTGTTGAGGAACGCGAGGCTGGGCTGGGACGAGAGTTCCATGAGCTCCGCAGCGCCTGCTGTCAGGTTCAGGGCCAGCAGGCCCGGCACTTCGGCCGCCAGAAGACTGTTCGCCTTGAACATGGACCGTCCGACCTGAACCACGCCGAGGGAGGGCAGGTCAATATGTCCAGACTCGATGTTCAATGCAAAACTATCGCCACCCAATTCGGCGGAACCTGATCCGTCCTTGAGGATTGGCAAGGTTTTGAAGTAATTCGCGTTCACCTCCGCCAGCGAGAACTTGAATTTGATATTGTCATCGGGAAGAAGTTTTTCGCGCTGGGCCTTCGCCAGGCCATCGGGCGGAATGTTGATATTGAAAACGCCCTCGGTCATGCGCCCGGCTTTGATGTTTTCATTCACCCATGCGCGCGATTTGGGCGCCACTATCGGTGGCCAAAGCTTCTTCAGGAAATCCGCCGAAACATCCCGCACACGGCCCTGCAAGCTAATTCCTGTGGATTCCCCGCCGCCTGTCAGCTTGCCGCGCATGCGAACCCCGGCGTTGCCGGACATGACGACGAGATCGCTGATGTCCAGGGTCGCGCCTTCGATTGAAGCGCTTCCCGCGAACTCCACCTTGTCGATAAACACCGGGTCCTTGACCGTGCCCTGCGTATCGACGCTGACATTGGTCGCCTTGAGCTCTATCTTGAGATCGCTCAGCCTCCCGTCAGCGGCCCGCACCGGATCGACGCGGCCCGTGAGCTCCGCTTTCGAGCCGCCGACAAGAATGACCGAGTCAATGATGTTGATGCCGCCGGTCTCCGGATCATAGTCAACGCGCAGCGCGCCTTCATCAATGACGATGGGCTGGGCCAGAAAATCCGGCAGGCCCAGCACACCTGCGGCGGCGGCAAATTCCGCCGAGCCGCTGGTTACAACGCCCGTGTCGCTGATTTCCAACTCGGCGTGGCCCGAAAGGGGCACAGCCACCTTCGCAAACTGCGCCAGCGCGAAAATCTTGTCTGAAACATTGGCCGGAACCAGATCATCAATGCGGGCGCTGATGGCAAATGACCTGGATTCCACTTTATAATTGGCGGAAAATTCAGTTTTCCAGAATGTCGGCCCGCTGGCGACAGTTGCCTTGGCAAAAATTACGAAGCCATAGGGCATTCGCCTGAACGTCAAATCGGCTTCGGGCGCTGTCCAGCTGGATTGGTTGGCTTCATCAAAAAACTGGACTGAGGAGCCCGAAATTCGAATGTCTTCGAGCGTGTTGGCGCCGGCGCCCGGCGCGGTTCCCGCCAACATATCGATGACCGATTTCGCGGCGGCTTCTGGCAACACGGGAACCTGTCCGGTTTCAACCCCACTATCTTCAACTGTCGCATCCATGGTCACGGATTCGTCCACGGGCGCGGGCGGGCTGCCAAACCCCAATGTCAATTCGCCGCTCAACTGGCGTTTGACAAATATCCGTGAACCGATGAATTCCAAGCTCTTGGGCACGAACGCGCCGATCAGCAAGGAACCGGTTTCGAAGCCAATCGCCGCCTTGGAAGACCGCGCGATCTGGTTGCCATTCTGGTCGAGCAGGACCATGTCGCGGAGGCGGAATTGCGGAACGCCTGACTTCTCATCAAGCTCAAACAGGGCCCCGCTCACCTTGACGGACATGCCGGTAAGAGATTGATTTATTTCAGTTTCTATTCGCGTAGTCAGAAAGTCTATGGACACCGGCCCGTTCGACAGGCGCCAAAAAAACGCCGCTGCGACAACACCCAGAAATCCCGCGATCGAGAGCGCCGCGATCAAACCTGTTCTGACTATCTTCTGCCGCAATGGCCTGTTGCCCTAACTTGCCGCCTGCTCATTCGAGGACCAGGCCGGAATCAGTCCTGATGAAAGCAAATACTATCCGCTTTCTGAAACATAAAACCAGTTCTTCGCGTCTTTGGCCAGCAAACATGGGCTAAACCAAGGCAGCGGCGGCCCCGCATTAACCTGTTGCAAAGCGTCGCCGACGGTCTATTTTAGCCTAAATCCACCATGACAAGAGCAATTCTTGCGGTTATATTCGCATGAATGCAATCAGGTGACCGGTCCTGAAATAATTGGCAAGCACAGAATGATTTTCAAGCGCAGCAAACCCACGGCGAACGGCAGCGACAGCGCCCACAACTCGGGCCCTTCGATCATCAGCCAGGACGTGACGATTGAAGGCAACATCACCACCAATGGCGAGTTGCATATTGACGGCACGGTTTACGGCTCCATCAGGGCCCACTCCTGCGTGATTGACCTCAATGGCTTCGTGCAGGGCGACATCATGGCTGACGATCTTTTCGTGCGCGGCCGCGTGATCGGGCCCATTCGCGGCACAAATGTGAATATCTACGCAGGCGCCCAGGTCGAGGGCGACATTCTCAACGAAACCATTTCCATCGAGAACGGCGCCAACATCTATGGCATGGTGAGCCGGATGGAAAGCCCGATGGCCGACTTCCTGGCGGAGCCGACGCCCGACGAAGAAAAGAAACTTTTTCCCTCAGCGGGCCTGACATTCGGCAAGGACATTGGCGCAGCGGACAAGACCGAGCCAGGCCCGCCGCCGAAGACCGTGAAGCCGCTGTAGGCTTCCCCCACGCAGCGCAGATCGATTCCGCGTCCCGGCGCATGCGCTTCGGGGCGCGAAGGCGCCGTTTCCAGTGAGGGCGAGAGAGAAGCGAAGGTTTGCGCCTCAGCTTGTATTGGGCTTCATCGCGTGCCAGGCGAGGCGATCGCATTCCTTGAGAACGTCATCGACCTCGTGGCTGGGCTTCCGCCGGTGGCCCGGCGGATGGCCTGACCGCAGCGGCGTCAGGAACTTGTGGTCTGGCGATGCCTTCCGCCGCATCCCCCAGCGCACGAGGCGCTTGGCCTGGCGCGGCAGATCGTCAAGCGCCAGTTTGAGAGCCTGAAGCCTGCGGCTGAGGCGTTCACCACTGACCAGGCCATCGGGCGGCAGCTCGACCACGGGCTGAGGCGCTGGCCTCAGGGAATCATACGGGAAGAAATGGATGCGCGGCTCCATCCGTTTGACTTTCATGGCCCGCGCGGGCTTGCGGCGTTTGCGCGGATCAAAGAGCTGGAAGGCGGGAGGGGAAATTCCACGGCCTTTCCCGATCTTGCGCCCCTCGGGCATCGCGCGCGAGGGAGAAAGCTCCACCACCACATCCCTGGCCGCGATGACAATGAGGCGGCGGACGGCGGATTTAGCGGGCCGCAACACCCGCAGCACGGCCCGGCGCAGGGACGGCAGAATCCGCGAAGCCGGGACATCGCCTGAAAGCCCCAGCAGAGCAAACAGCGCCTCAATGATAGCTTTCAGCGCCTTGCTGTTGCGTTTGATGGCCAAGTCCCAGTCCATGGTGTTTTCCTATCCGTCACAAAGAACATAACAGGAACACTAAAGTCAATAGGAATAATTTGTCAAGAGGATATATCCGACTATTATTCATTGACAAATTATTGCCTGGAACATAAAGTGAACACAATTTTCTTTTGGGAAGTGTGTTTTGGCTGCATCATGGTGTCATGAAGAATCACCCGCTCGTTCCTGATGACATCGCGCAGAAATATGACGTGAGTGAGTGGCGTAATGGTTTGGCAATTCTGGCTGCGGTTCGCGCAGTGGAATGGACCGAAATGCTGGACGTGTTGCGTGGGTTCACGTTGCTGAGGAGCGATATTGTGAACCCCGGTGGCGCCAAGTCTGACATCGCAAAGAAGATTGACGGGCATTTTACCAAGCTGGGCTGGCAGGAAAAGCAATTTGATACGCGAATAATCGTGGATAAGGACGAATACCATACGCCAACCCACAAGGTTGATTGCTACAAGAACCGGGTGGCGCTGGAAGTGGAATGGAACAACAAGGATCCGTTTTTTGATCGGGACTTGAATAATTTCAGGCTGCTGTTTGATCTGGCGCCATTGATGTGGGTGTTATCATTACGCGTTCGTCTGAGTTGCAGACTATTTTTAACGGGCTTGGCAAGGGGGCGAGTTACGGCAACTCAACAACCCACATGAACAAGCTCATTCCACGGCTCGCAGGCGGTGGTGGCGGAGGCTGCCCCATTGTCACATTCGAAATCAGACCAGAGGCGTATATCAACGATGGACCAAATCAATAGCACACTCATCGATCTCGCTTCTTCCGTGCGTGGGCGAAAGTTTCACACGGTGCTGGCGGATCCGCCGTGGCGTTTTATCAATCGCACGGGAAAGGTGGCCCCCGAGCATCGCCGACTGGCGCGTTATGGCACGATGAAGACAGATGAGATTTGCGCCCTGCCCGTGGGCGACATGGTGAAGGATCCAGCACATCTGTATTTGTGGGTGCCAAACGCATTGTTGCCGGAAGGCCTGGCCGTGATGAAGGCATGGGGCTTTGATTACAAGAGCAACATTGTTTGGCACAAGATCCGGAAGGATGGCGGCTCGGATGGGCGCGGTGTTGGATTTTACTTCCGCAATGTGACTGAAGTTTTATTGTTCGGCGTGCGCGGCAAGAATGCGCGAACGCTGGCCCCCGGCAGAAGCCAGGTCAACATGATGCAAACCCGCAAACGCGAACACTCGCGCAAACCCGACGAGCAATATGATTTGATCGAGTCCTGCTCCAAAGGCCCGTTCCTGGAACTCTTCGCAAGAGGCACAAGGCCGGGCTGGATCTATTGGGGCAACCAAGCCAACGAAGACTACAAGCCGACCTGGGAGACGTATTCTTATAACAGTGCGGCGGGGCGCGTGGCGGCGGAGTGATTGCGTTTCTTGACCAGGTCCGGCTGCTCGTTGCCTCCGGCAAATTCGAAATCACTGGCCATGCTCTTTCCGAGCTTAACAATGACAATCTGCTGGTTCAGGACATCATATCAGGTGTTTTGGGAGCAATTGTTGTTGAGACGTATCCGGACTATCATAAGGGGCCGTCAATGCTGGTATTGCAGCGTGATAGTGATGGGAAACCGGTGCATGCGCTCTGGGGCACAGCCAAGGGCACGGAAGCGCCGGCCTATCTCGTGACTGCCTATCGTCCCGATCCTACTCGTTGGTCCACCGATTTTCTGAAACGGAAACTGAAATGACCCGGAAGCGAACACAAGTGATCCACGAAGGCCGCTATGCCGCGGAAGTGGAAATCACTTTGATTGACGATGAGACTCCGTGGGCGCCAATCGTCGCCAAGGAGGATGTCTTCAAGACTGACCGCGTCCGCCTCGCACTGCGGCGCGGCGACATCAAAGCTGCGGCGAAAGAGGCGAAGGTGTTTGAGCTGTTGCCGCTGGCGGGGGAGTAAAGCCACGAAATCGGCTGGCATTTGAAATTTTGGAAAAGCGCGGAGAGTTCAAATGTACCCTGTTTCGTTGGGCTTTAAAGAAGCTGAATCAAGAATTCAGGCACTTTTGAAAAATGGGCACCATGCGGAAGCTCTAGTTACCGTAGTCTTCACCTTTGAGAAGACAGTTAGACGGGCGTTGAGAAATTGCATAATCGCAAGGGGGTTTACTTCGAAACAGGCAGAATACTTGCTGGACAGAAAGGGCTTCGAAGAGATGAAGAAGCTGTGGCAATGTTTCTCACTAGAGCATGAACCGCTAAACAAATTGGTGGGCAAAGGGTGGCATTTTGTGACAGATGCGCAAACCATGCGAAATAAATTAGTACATGGACATCAAGTTTACAAACTCGCACAATGCAAAGAACTCGCTCAGAATGTTTTGAGTGCGCTCGTTTGCTTTCGACAGTCGCTACTGGACAAATACGGATTTGATGGTTGGCAACGGCTCTCAATACGAAAGGTGCCTCAATTGCAATGGCACTTGAAACATTTACAACAATCGACACATGTTAAACACCCGTCAACATGAATTGCCGTCAAATATCCAACCCCTCCTCACTCACAAACTCCGCTCTCTCGCTGATGAAGTTGAAGCGTTCTTCGGGTTTGTTGCCCATGAGTTGTTCGACGATCTTGGCAGTTGAGGTGCGTTCGGCGTCGTGCAACGTGACCTGAAGCAGCAGGCGTTTGGCGGGGTCCATGGTGGTTTCTTTAAGCTGGGAGGCCAGCATTTCGCCGAGGCCCTTGAATCTTCCGACTTCGACCTTGCCGCGCCCGGCGAAGAAGGTTTTCAGCAACTCGTCCTTGTGCTGATCATTCCGCGCGTAGGTGGTCTTGCCGCCTTGGGTCAGGCGGTAGAGCGGCGGGACGGCGAGATACAAATGGCCCTGGTCGATGAGCAGCGGCATCTGGCGGTAGAAAAAGGTGATGAGCAGCGAGGCGATGTGGGCGCCGTCCACGTCGGCGTCGGTCATGATGATGACCTTGTCGTAGCGGAGGTCGTCTTCCCGGTAGCTCGTGCCGGTGCCTGCACCCAGGGCTTGAATCAGGTCCGAGATTTGCTGGTTGGCGGCGAGTTTGTCTTTGGTGGCGCTGGCCACGTTGAGAATTTTGCCACGGAGCGGCAGGATCGCCTGGTTGACGCGGTTGCGGCCCTGTTTGGCGGAGCCTCCTGCCGAGTCACCTTCCACGATGAACAGCTCCGAGCCTTCCGCCTGGGTGGCGGAACAATCAGCCAGTTTGCCGGGGAGCCTGAGCTTGCGCACCGCCGTTTTGCGGCCCACTTCTTTTTCGGCGCGGCGTTTGAGGCGTTCCTCGCCGCGCTCGATAATCCAATCCAGCAGGCGGTCGGCCTGGGCGGGATGGCCGGTGAGCCAGTGATCGAAATGGTCGCGCACCGCGTTCTCGACGATGCGGGCCGCTTCAACTGTGGCGAGGCGGTCCTTGGTCTGGCCCTGAAACTCCGGCTCGCGGATGAACACCGAGAGCAGCGAGCCGGAGGATGTCATCACGTCATCGGCGGTGACGATGCTGGCCCGCTTGTTGTTTGAAAGCTCCGCATAGGTTTTGAGCGACTTGGTGAGCGCGGTGCGGAATCCCTGTTCATGGGTGCCGCCGTCGCCGGTGGGGATGGTGTTGCAATAGGAGGACGAGAAGCCGTCATCGCCGCCAAACCACGCCACCGCCCATTCCACGCTGCCGTGGCCGCCGGGCTTTTCCACCTTGCCCGCGAAGATTTCATCCACCACGCGGGTTTTGCCGTTGAGCTTTTCTTCCAGAAAATCCTTGAGGCCGCCAGGGAAATGCAGCACGGCTTTTTCGGGCGTTTCCTTGTCCTTGATGTGGGAAGGATCGCAGAACCAGCGGATTTCAACGCCGCCGAAGAGATAGGATTTGGAGCGGGCCATGCGGTAAAGCCTCGCGGCGGAAAATTCGATGTGGCCCTTGCCGAAAATCTGCGCATCGGGCTTGAAACTCACCTTGGTTCCACGGCGGCCGGACACCTTGCCGAGCGACTGTATCCTGCCCGTGGGGAGGCCGCGCGCATATTCCTGCTTGTAAAGCTGCTGGCCCCTGGCCACTTCGACGATGCAATGTTCGCTCAAGGCGTTGACCACGGATACGCCAACGCCATGCAAGCCGCCGGAGGTTTCGTAAACCTTCGAGTCGAATTTGCCGCCGGCGTGAAGCGTGGTCATGATCACTTCAAGCGCCGATTTGCTTTTGAACTTGGGGTGCGGGTCAACGGGAATGCCGCGGCCATTGTCAGTGACCGAGAGATAGCCATCGGCGCCATAGTCCACCTCAATCCACGAGGCATGGCCCGCAACCGCCTCGTCCATGGCGTTGTCCATGACTTCGGCGAAGAGATGATGCAGCGCCTTCTCGTCGGTGCCGCCGATATACATGCCGGGACGGCGGCGCACGGGCTCCAAGCCTTCCAGCACCTCAATGTCGGCGGCGGTGTACTGTTCTTCGCCTTTCGACTTGGCTGAAAAGAGATCGTCGGTATTCTTGGCCTTGGCCATTCACATTGTTCCCGAATCGTTTCCAGCCAATATGGCGGAGCGGGACGCAAAGCTCAAATCATGCGTGTTTTACTGAAATGCCTGACAACAGGCGG
>CAWFJW010000026.1:0-8098 GCA_963816305.1 uncultured Alphaproteobacteria bacterium | reverse complement strand
GGAAGGCCCGGGGCGGCAGGCCTTATGTGTTCACGGACTTGTTGCGGCTGAAAGGCTTGGCGGAAGTCCAAGACTATATTCTGAAAGCGGGCGGTCTTGACTTGAGCGCCAAAGCGCTCAGTCCCGGCATTTGATGGTTGCGGAAAGCGTGGAGAGGCGCTTTACGCGGCCTTGGCGATGTCAGCCTTCAAACGCTTGGCGATCTGGCGCACCCGGTCTTCGGCAAAGCGCCCGATGAATTCCAGATTTTTGGCGCGTTCAGCCGTTTGCATATTTTCATAGCGCGTCATCAGGGCCTCAATCAAACGGCGGCCAAACTTCTCAGGATCAAGTTCGATGCCCTCGCTGTCCCCGTCCTTGGCAACATCGCAGGCCGCCTGCAAAATTCCATAGCAGGATTGCGGCAAGCCAGACTTGCCATGCAGCGACTTGAAACCCAGAAATCCGCGGCCATACATGAGCTCGTGGGCCCTCGCCAGGCTCACGCCAGCAAGATGCGCCAGCGACCATTGCACCACCCGCATTTCACCAATGGCGGCCGAGCGCACAATGATGGAAGCAACCAGCATGTTCCTGGACACCAGAAACGGAATGGCCCGCGCCAATTCCTGATTGCTGGCATCCACCAGAATGCGCAAGATCGCTGTCTCTTCGGCGTCCGCCACAAGCTCCGCCGCGTCGTTGGCCGGGATCCAGGATTTCTCGGCCATCAGCTGGTGCATGCGGTTCGAGGCGCGCTTGGCCTGCAAAATACGGATGTCCAGCGGCAGGTCAGAACGGCTGAGCAGAAGGTCCACGATCTCGGGAACCTGGCCAAAACGGTCGTAGAGCAGGTGATATCCGGCATCATCAAGACGCGCGGATGGATTGCCAAACAGGATTTGGCAGAGCTCGCGCGAACCAATTTTTAGAATATGGGCCAGGGCCTCGTCTGAAATATCGGGCCTCCTGGCAATGGCGGCCTGGCGGAGCTCGTCGCCCACGCGCAGGACGGCCAGCATGTGCCAATGATTGAGCGCGGGCGTTGTGTCCAGGAAAGGCAGGGCTATTTCATCATCGTCGGCGAGAATGGAGAATACGATATCGGGATGCAGGTTTGTGACGCCGGCAAAACCGTTGACCAGTGTTTGCCGCACTTCCTTGACCGGATCGACGCACAGCTTCAAAATGACCGGAACAACCTGATTGCGCTCGCCTTCCGAGTTCTCGTCATTGGCGACAAACGCCGCCATCTGCACCGCCAGCTTTATGCGCGCGACGGAATCGCCCTCTTCGATGATTTCATAGAAAAGACTGGTGTCGAGGCTGGGCTTGGGTTCAATACGCATCACGGAGCCAATCCAATTGCTGTTTGATTGGGCGAGGTTAGCCAGCAAGGTTTAACAAATGGTTCACCATGCCAATTAACCGGTCGTAAACACCTGGGGGCGTTCGCATCTGGCTGGCGAAGGGTAGAATATTTCGCTGCTTTCCCTGCCCACATTTTGTCATCCGGCGAAAGCCGGGACCCAGGGAGGGTGGTGTTCTGTGTGAAATTGCCGCCGCTTTATCACGCGGGTCTGGGTCCCGACTTTCGTCGGGATGACAGATGAAAACTAAATGACGCCGGCCTGATGCAGCTTGAATTGCAGCAACTCGCGGTCAAACGGCTGCATGATGAAATCCGCCGCCCCTTCCAGAATGGACTTGCTGATTTCGTCGGCATTTGGCTTGGCCGAGTAAAGGATAACCACGGTTTTCTTGCCGCGCGGAGACTTGCGGACTTGCCGAATGAAATCGCTCGCCGCCATGCCGCCAGCTGATGTCGCCATCACCACCACGTCGGTGAAATTGTCATTGCAGTATTTGAGTCCCTCAATCGCGGCTGACCTTTCCGCCGCTTTCAAACCCAGATCGCCCAACAGCTGCGAAACCCGTTTGCGCTCGTTGGCATCCCTGTCAATCAGAAGGCACTCAACCATTCTACCCATTCCTTGTCACACGACTTATTTACACACCCCAGTTTTTCCGATGGTCAACTCCTGCGCCTCCATGGTTAATGAGAGGTTAAGCGAGTTTTCCACAGGTTATAACCGGGGTATAACTCATTGAATCAGCGATTCAAAAACGAGTTGTCAACAGGCAGCCAGACTGTGGCAAGATTACGGCGCTGGACGCCCATTCATGACTCGCACCGCGACTCACCGCAGCCCGGCAACACCCATGGGTTGCAATCTGCGCGCCTATTCCGGCCGCCGCATGCGCCAGGCTTCAGTTACGGTGGCATATTCCGAGTAGCCCAGGCGGGCCACGAGCTTCATGGCGGCCGTATTCACGCGACCGCTTTCGATGAACTGGTCGTCAATGTGGATGCCGATCACACGGCCCACAACCAGCCAATTGGCAACCTGCCCCTCGTCATCGGGCAATTCCATGATCTGGTGCAGGCGGCATTCGAGGCACGCCGGGCTTCTGGCAACGCGCGGCGCCTTGATGAACTGGCAAGGGGCCTTCTCAATGCCGGCCAGCTCAAATTCGTCAACATGCGAAGCAACGCGCGCCGAACTGCGGTTCATGTCCTGACGCAACTCGAAGGAAACCAGATTCACCGCAAATTCGCGCGTGGCTTCGACATTCCTGATCGAATCCTTGTAGTCGCCGGAGCCGAAGGCGACATAATGCGGATCCTGCGAAAATGCATTGAAGTAGCTGTAAGGCGCCAGATTCGCAGCACCCGCTTCCGAAAGCGTTGAAATCCAGCCCACCGGACGGGGCGCCACCAGAGCCTTGAAGGGATCATTGGCAAAACCATGGTCATTGCGCATCGCGTCATAAAACATGGGCAAGCGACTTCAAAAGCTGTGGCAAGGCGGCGATGCTGTCGAGCGTGTGATCGGCCAAATGCGCAATATCGTCATGCAGGGCATTGCCGGACAAGACCGCGACTGCAAGGCCCGCCCCGCCATTTCGGGCTTCATCGATGTCATGTGAATTGTCTCCGACCATGGCGATCTCGGCAACAGCAAGACCGGTTGTCGCCGCGAATTTCCGGATCATGTCTCCAGATGGCTTTGGCGCGGCAACAGAGTCAGCCCCAATCACCTCATCGAACATTTCAAACACGCCGAGATGGCTCATATGGTTGCAGGCTGAATAGCGGCTGTCATTTGTCGCGACGCCGATGTGAAAGCCCATCGACTTCAGATCACTGAGCAAAGGCGCCAATTCCATCAACGGCTTCAGAACCGACCTGGCGAGCGGCGCGTAATCCACATCCAGAATGCGAATTTTTTCGAGCGCATCAATTTCACTCAGCCCCGGCCACCACACGTCAATAAGCTGGCGCGTGGTGCCGCTGGCGAGAATCGAATTGGCGGCGAAACGATCCGTTGACGGATCATAACCCGCCCGCCGCATCATGGCGTTGGCGGCGTCAACCCCGATCACGAGCTGTTCACACAGCATCTGGCGATAGATCGGCACCCAGGTGCCGTTGACGTCGATCAGCGTTCCATCCTTGTCAAAAAGAATCCCGCGTATGGACATCAAGCGCCCCAGCGCGTCAGCAACGCCTTCACGTCGGGTCTTGGCCTGTCCTCCAGCGGCACGGTGGAAGTCCCGAGATAGACCAGACCTGATATCCGTTCCGGAGCTTTCAGCCCCATGGCGGCGGAGGTTTCTCCATCATAGGCCACCCAATCCGTTTGCCACTGGGCGTGATAGCCCATGGCTGTGGTGGCCAGCACGATATTGTAGCAAACCGCGGCGGACGACAGCAGCTGCTCCCATTCCGGTATTTTTGCGTGTGGCGCAGCGTTTGATACGACCGCGATGACCACGGGCGCCCGCAGGAACAGCCCGCGCTGAAAAGCCAGGATTTCTTCGCTATGACCTGGATGCAGAACCTTCCACCGCGCCGCAAACGCCTCGCCAATTCTTGCCCGGGCTTCACTCTCAAACAGTATGAACCGCCATGGCGTTAGCTTGCCGTGATCAGGCGCGCGAACTGCGATATCCAGAATCTCGCCAAGCTGGGAGGGCGTTGGCCCGGGTGGCCCCATGGTCTTGGCAGAGCCGGATTTTCTGGTTTTCAGGAACTTCAAAACGGAAGATTGGTCATTCAGCTCGGTCATGATTCCCGCAGTCTGGCCGCACAAACCCGAAAACGCAATGAATTCAATTGCTGCTTTGGCGTTAACTAAACATTAAGGATATTATTGCGATTGGGGCTTGCGACGTGCTTTTGTTTGCTCACCGGCCGGAAGACTGGGGGAGAAAAACAGGGGGACAACGCATGCACGATTTCAGCACCCGTGCACTGCCATTCCGCCGTCAGAAGCGCGCTATCTCCATCGCCCTTCTGACGGCGGTTCTTTGTTTCGCGGGCGTCACCGCGCTGGCCGCTTCCGGCGGACGCAACGAAAGCGCCATGATCTCGCCGCCGCCGCCGAATTTTCAAAAGCGCGCGGCCCATGACATTGCCATTGAAATTGTGAAACCTGGCAGCGAAGGCCTGGAGCTGACCGCCCGGCTTTCGGAGGATGGCGGCCGCATTGACCGCGACATCTCGTGGCGGCTGCGCGACAGCAGCGGCGCCATCGTCTATGACCGCGCCATTGCAACGGCGGAAATCAAAGTTCCTCCCGGCGAATACATGGTGGAAGCCGTTTACGGCTCGGCGGGTTTCTCGCAAACCGTGTCGGTGCTGGAAGCCAACCGCCTCTATGTGAACTTCATTCTCGACGTCGGCGGCATCCGCATTCTGCCACGCCTCAAAGGCATGGGATTGCCAACCGCCCAGCCACAGTCATTGGTCTATTCCCTGTCGGGCCGCGACAAGGGCCAGCTCATCGCAATTTCAAACATCGCCGGCGAAGTTCTCCGCGTTCCCGCCGGCGACTACCGCATCGAAAGCCGCTTTGCCGCCGGCAATGCCGTGGCCGTCGCCGATTTGAAAGTGAAGCCGGGAAAAATGAGCGCGCTGGAAATCGATCACATGGCGGGCCTGGCCAGGCTCTCCTATGTTGGAGCGGCCCGGGACGATATCACCTGGATGGTGACCAACCACCAGGGCGAACGCCTCCCCCGCATCCAGGGCCAGTCCGCCAGCGTCGTCCTCAAACCTGGATCCTATTCGGCGACAGCCAGCGTTGGCGACAAGACCCTGACATCGTATTTCATCATCGCCGAAGGACAGGAACGGGACGTCAAGCTGGGGGAGTGACACCAGAGCGAAGGGCGCCGGACCGGTCCAAGACACTGGTGAGGCGGCCAAAGCCAATGTTGCCGCCCGCCACGAAATCATAGGTGTGGCTGACGTTCTTTTGAATACAAAAACATCCCCAACGTCGTCCTGCCCGCGAAGGCGGGCATCCAACTATCTCACTGTAAATTAAGTTGGATTTCCCGCCTTCGCGGGACGGACGGATGATGGTGAAAACGATTTCAATTGATCACCCGAGGCGCTGGAGGGCAAGCCCCCTCGCATCCCGGACATAGACCGTGGTTCCCGCATGCGACGTTTCGCGGATCACTGAGTTTCACTGAGAGAGGAGAGTGGGTTTGCGCCTCAGCTGGTGTTGGGCTTCAGCAGCGCGTTATCGGCGAGCCTGTCGCATTCGATGAGCACGTCTTCGACCTCGTGAATGGGCTTCCGCCGGTAGCCCGGGGGACGGCCGGGCCGGAGCGGCGACAGGAACTTCGGCCATGGCGATGCCATCCGCCTCTGCTCCCAGCGGGCCAGACGCTTGGCCTGGCGCGGCAGGTCGTCAAGCGCCAGCTTGAGGGCATTGAGCCTGCGGTGGAGGCGCGCGGCGCTGACCAGGCCATCGGGCGGCGGCGGGGGTTCGACCACCGGCCGGGGTGCTGGAAACAGGGCCGCCACCCGGGGATCGTAGGGGAAGAAATGGATTCGCGGCTCCATCCGTTTGAGTTTCATGGCCCGCGCGAGCTTCACCCGTTTGCGCGGATCAAAGAGCTGGAAGGCGGGAAGTGAATTTCCGCCGCCTTTCCCAATGATTATTCCAGCTGGCATCTCACGCGAGGGCGCCAGCTTCACCACAACATTCCGCGCTGCAATGACAATCAGGCGGCGGACGGCGGATTCAGCGGGCCGCAGCACACTCAGCGCGGCGCTATGCAGTGAGCGCGGAATCCGCGAGGCCGCATCCGTGCCGTCAAGCCCCAGCAGGGCGAACAGCACTTTAATGATGCCTTGGAGCGCTTTGCTGTTGCGTTTGATGGCCAAATCCCAGTCCATGGTGGTTCCTATCACTCAAAAGAACATAACAGGAACACCAATGGCACGCTAGGAATATACTTGTCAAGAGGTATCTCCTCTATTTTCCCCCTTTCCGCCGTGGCAGGGAGAGGGAGCAGAGGCGTTGAAACTTACCGTCACTCCGCAATGGCGGGAAGCATTGGCTGAAATGCGCGGGATTACCGATAGAGTGGAGTGTCACCGTAACTTCCTTCTTTGTACATCAACTTGGAGGTTACTGCGGCGGGCGACTATAAAAGAGAAGCGTCCCTCTTTATTATTTATATTATTTATACGAAAAAATTCATGATCAATCA
Source organism: uncultured Alphaproteobacteria bacterium (assembly GCA_963816305.1). Taxonomy (GTDB): domain Bacteria; phylum Pseudomonadota; class Alphaproteobacteria; order Rhizobiales; family Aestuariivirgaceae; genus Aestuariivirga. The sequence goes on along the minus strand of CAWFJW010000026.1, from coordinate 1,543 downwards.
TTGGGAAATCCAGCGCCGCCTTGTGTATCTGGAAGCCAAGTAATCGGAACACCAGATTTTTTTTCAAAATAAGCTAGGTCAACTCCAATTTTCCTCATTGCCAATTGCAATGCTTGCACAGCATCCACACCGCCGGCGTAACTCATTTTCTTCTGCCCCGCGTGTTCAATTGAGTAGGGGCAATAGTAATCCTCACCGTTTTCAAAAAGTTGAGGCTTGCCGATGCTCACGACGATTTCTTGTTTACCCATTAGAAGTCTTCGTTCGGCAATTGGTTGCCCTATGTCATGAACATCCATGCTTCACCAAGTCACTAAAGGAGGTATGGGCCGGCCAAATCTGCAAGCACCGTATCGTTCTGAAACGCTCTCCCAGCACCTCGCGCGCGGACCGGTTTTTGGCAATGTTGCCATGCGACACATCTGCTCATCCCTCTGGGCCTGTTTCTCGCACTTATCGCCGCTACCGCCTCCTGCTTTACTGCCAGTTGCTGGAATTGCAAGTGGAACACCTATCGGACCACCATCACCAAACCCAGGAAACGCACCTGTTCCTCCCGGACCCGCGCCGTTGTCAGGACTATGTCCACCACCGCCTCCTGGAATGGCTGGCGGCGGCGGAAACCATAGTGGTGGCGGCGGAGTGATGAGGGGTCGCGGCATTGGGTAGCCAGCTGGCTTGAGCACGTGTCGGGCAACCATGCCTGCAATGATGGCCAGGTAACTTTGCAGTGATTTCTCGGCAAACTCTGATTCCCCATAAGAGACGCGCGGCGATGGGCACAATCCGCCCATCCCTGTCGGTGTGCATGTAGGGCGAGCTTCGGGCGTAGGCGTAGATCGAGGGGCCGTCGACGAAGCCCAGGGGGTCGGGCTGGGTGTATCGGCCGGTGACGGGGTCGTAGTGGCGGTGCCAGTTGTAGTGCAGGCTGGTTTCGATCTGGAAGTACTGGCCGGGGTAACGCAGGTTGTTGGCCAGGGTGCCGGAGATCGACTGGATCTCGCCCCAGGGCTTCCATGTGGCCTGCCACACCGTGGCCTTCGAGCCGTCGGTCATGGCGGTAGGACGGCCGAGATGATCGGCATGGACGTGGTAGATGGCTCCGGCTTCCGCAATGGCGATGGGGAGATCAACCGGGCTGTTGTCGTTGGCGGGCAGCCAGATGTATTCGCGTGTTGTCACACCCGTTGCCGCATCGGCCTCGGCGATGAGGTGGCCGCCGGTGTCGTAGATGTAGTGAACGGTGCCGCTGGGGCCGCCCGGCGCAGCGGTTGTGCGCGACACCATCAGCTCAAAGGCGTTGTAGCCGTAAGTGGCGTAGGACGCCCCGTTGCGGGTGACAGAGGTCAGCCGGTTCCTGTTGTTATAGCCATATTGAAGCTCTCGCCGGGGCGGGTCTCCGTCAGCGTGTTGCCGCCGGTGTCGTATGTGTAGCTCCTGAGTGCGGCGGCGCTTTCCGTCATGCCTGTGATCCGGTTGGAAGTGAGATCATAGCTGGACAAACGGCTGGTTGTCACGGCATTCAGGGTGGTGGACTGCCGTC
>CAWFJW010000025.1:0-41017 GCA_963816305.1 uncultured Alphaproteobacteria bacterium | reverse complement strand
CGATCGTGAGCGCCACTCAGGGGGTAGCGAATACATAATCGGCGGCTCACTCTGGATAGCATCTTGCAATTTATCTTGAACAGACTACTCTAAGAAAAAAATCACGAAAAAGAGTTTCGGGAGGTGGTTTCTTGGCTCTACTTGATGTCCGAGGTGTGTCGAAGAGCTTTGGCGCCATTCACGCGTTGAATGATGTCAGCTTTTCGGTCGAGCCAGGCGAGGTTGTGGGCCTCATGGGCGACAATGGCGCGGGCAAATCCACCATGGTCAAGCTTATCGCCGGAAATTTCCCGCCCACTGGCGGCGAAGTCCTGGTCGAGGGACAGGTCTGCCACTTTCACAAGCCTGTCGAGGCCCGCGCCAAGGGAATTGAGGTTGTGTATCAGAGATCTGGCGCTCGCCGACAATTTGACAGCCTCGGAGAATGTTTTTTTGGGGCGCGAGCTGAGAAAGCGCATCGGGCCGTTCCTCGTTCTTGACAAGGAGCGGATGATTGATCGCTCAGCCGAGCTTTTCGCTGAATTGAAATCCGAGACGCGGCCGCGCGACCTGGTGCGCAAGATGTCGGGTGGCCAGCGCCAGGCCGTCGCCATCGCGCGCACCCGGCTGTCCAACGCCAAACTGGTGCTGATGGACGAGCCGACGGCGGCCATTTCCGTGCGCCAGGTGGCGGAAGTCCTCGAACTCATCCGGCGCCTCAAGCACCAGGGTGTCGCCGTCATGCTCATCAGCCATCGCATGCCCGACGTGTTCGCGGTCTCCGACCGCATCATGGTCTTGCGCCGCGGCTCCATGGTGGCGGATAAATCCACCGCAAAAACCAGCCCGGAGGAGATCACCGGCCTCATCACAGGAGCCATCCGTGCCGCCTGAAGTCGCCCAGACTACCCACGCGGCCATCGCCGATGTCGCCCAGATCAAGGAGCAGACCCTGCTCCAGCGGGTGTTCACCAGCCAGTCCTTCTGGGTGACCATCGCCCTCTTCATTCTGATTTTGGTCATGGCCTCCAGCGAGCCATCTTTCGGCACCGCTGATAATTTCTCCAACATGACCCGGAATTTCGCGCCCTTCGGCATCATGGCCCTGGGCATGACTGTCGTCATCATCACTGGCGGCATCGACTTGTCGGTCGGCTCCATCATGGGCCTTGTGGCCATCGTGGCCGGGCTGTTCCTCACCTGGGAATATCCTTGGTACGTCGCGTTCTTCATGGGCCTGGTGGCGGGCCTGGCCTGCGGCGCGGTCAATGGCTTCTTTGTGGCCTATGTCGGCATGTCCTCGTTCGTCGTCACACTCGGCATGATGTCGATCGCGCGTTCACTGGCGGTGGTCTTCTCCGCCAACCAGATGCTTTACAAGTTTGGGCCTGATGCACCCATCGTGAAAGCCATCGGCCAGGCGCAGTTTCCGCGGCAGACGCCGGGTGATTCGATCCCCGATTGGATCCCGCATTTCTCCTCGCATTTCTGGACCATGTGCGTGATGGCGCTGGCGGTGGGCTATGTGTTCATCTTCAAGCCCTGGGGCCGGCATCTCTATGCCATCGGCGGCAATGAGCAGGCAGCGCGCCTCACCGGCGTTCCCGTCGACGCCATCAAGTTCCAGGCCTATGTATTTTCGGCCTTCACCGCCTCCGTGGCCTCGCTGCTGATCCTCGGCTATTCGGGCTCGGCGATCAACGCCATGGGCCAGTCCTACGAGTTGCGCGTCATCGCCGCCACAGTCATCGGCGGGGCCAATCTCATGGGCGGAGCGGGCACAGCCTACGGCGCGGTGATCGGATCGGCGTTGCTGGAGGTGATCCGCAATGCCCTGCTGATGGCCGGCATTGATTCCAATTGGCAAGGCGCTTTCGTCGGCGCTTTCATCATTCTCGCGGTTCTTCTTGGCATGCAAAGCGGCGGCAAATCCCTGATTGGCGCGCTGGCAGAAAGAATAATGCCCAAGAAGCGCCGTTAGAAAACCACCCGCCGGAATAAACCGGCGGGCATGTGATCCAATAAAGTGGAGGAACTAATGAAGAAATATCTGTTGACCGCAGCAGTGGCGTTTGGAGCCTTGATGGTGGCCGCGAGCGGAGCTCAGGCGAAATTCACTTTCGCGCTGGTGCCCAAAAACATGAACAATCCGTTCTTCGATCAGGCCCGTGACGGCTGCAAAAAAGCTGAAGCCGAATCCAATGGCGAATTTGAATGCATGTACATCGGGCCAGGTGAACATGGCGGCGGCGATGAGCAAGTGCAAATCGTGCAGGATCTCGTCGCCAAGAAGGTGGATGGCATCGCCGTGGCGCCTTCGAACGCGGCAGCCATGGCTGTTGCCCTGCAGGCTGCGAAAGATGCTGGCATTCCGGTTCTCACCTGGGACTCAGACGTCTTGCCTGAGAACAAGGATCTGCGCGTGGCTTACATTGGCACGCACAACTACGAGATCGGCGTGAATCTCGCCAGTCTCGCCATGAAGATCAAGCCGAAGGGCGGTGTTGTTTGCATTCAGTCCGGTGGCGCTGCCGCTGCCAACCACAATGAACGCATGCAGGGCATTCGTGACACGCTTTCGGGCGTGAAATCAGCGGCGTCCCCCGGCGATGCGCTAGCTGGACAGAACGGCTGGACCGAACTTGCCGGATGCCCTCTCTACACCGACGATGATTTCCCGCGCTCGGTGCAGCAGTTTGAGGACATTATGGCCAAGACGCCAGAACTTGATGCCTTCATCCCAACGGGTGGCTTCCCGCAATTCGTTCCGGACGCCAACCGCGCAGCGGTTGAGAAGTATAAGGACAAGATCGCCAGCGGGGCGTTGGCCCTCGTAGTGGCTGATACGTTGCCGGTTCAGATCGACCAAATGAAAGAAGGCCTGTCGCTCGGCCAGGTGGGCCAGCGCCCATTTGAAATGGGCTACATGACCATGAAGGCGTTTGCCGACATGAAGGCAGGCAAGCCTGCGCCGGTCGATCCAACCTACACTGGTCTCGATGTTTGCACGCCAGATACAGCGGATACTTGCATCGCCAAGTAATTCGCGCATACTCGACACGAGATGAGGTCAGGACTCCGAGTTCCTGGCCTCTTCTTTGAGAAAATGAAAGAGTATCGTGATACTGAACCTCGGCACCGCTTCACGCGTGATGTGGCTTGCAAACGTAAGGTCCGTACCATACCGCGAGCGCATCGAAGCGACGGCGCGTGCGGGATTCGGCTGCATTAGCACGTCGCCGCGCGACTATGAGAAGACCCGGGCGTCCGGCCTGTCGGATGCCGATATCCGTGCCATCGCTGCGGACAACGGTGTGCGCCTTTCCTATCTCGATCCCTTTGCGACATGGGTGCCAGAAGGAATCTCTCCCGACGAAGACCCCGGAATTGTACCTTACCTCGACACGACTCCCGACGAGTTCTTCCGCATAGCAGAGGCATTGCGCGTCGACCGGCTGCATTTCGTCGGCGCCTACTCGCTAGGACGCTACGCGACGGCGGAACTGACTGACCATTTCGGCGCCATGTGCGACCGCGCTGCCAAGGAGGGACTCAAATGCCTGATTGAAGGCATCGCCATGTGGGGCCTCAACAGGCTTGACGAAGCATGGGCCATCGTCAAGGGTGCGGCCCGTCCCAACACCGGTATTATTTTCGATACTTGGCATTACACGCGTGTCGGGCGCACCGACGAGGTCTTCGCCGAGATCCCGCCGGGCACGTTTGATACGGTGCAGATTGCGGACGGCACGCTCGCCTGCCCCTCCGGACGAACACAAGCCGAAGACTGCCTGTTTCATCGCGTGCCGATCGGAGAAGGTGAAATCCCGAATCTCGACATTCTCCGTCTGCTGAAAAAGCACGGTCACATCACCAGCGTCGGACCCGAAATCTTTTCGGAGGTGAATGACGCCATCGGAACGGGCGAGGGCATATGCGCCCGGGTTGTGCCGGGATTCGAGGCGATCATGAAGAAACTTGACGAAGACTGACGAAGGTCCCTCACTCCAGCTGCATACCAGCCATGCCGGACATGTTATCACTTGAAGGAAAAGTGGCCCTCGTGACCGGCGCGTCGGGGGCTGGGCTGTGCTATGGCTTTCGACGTGACCGATGCCAAGGCCGCACGCGGCACTCTCGAGGACATTGTGAAGCGCAAAGGGAAGCTCGACATTCTCGTCAACAATGCCGGCATCCAGCATCGAAGGCCCATCACCGAGTGGGAAGACGAGGATTTCGACCGGGTGATCGCCGTCAATCACGTTTCCTGTTTCCCCTGTCGCTCGGCCAGGTCGGCCAGCGTCCGTTTGAAATGGGCTACATGACCGTGAAGGCATTCGCTGACATGAAGGCGGGCAAGGCTGCCCCGGCCGATCCAACCTACACTGGCCTTGATGTTTGCACGCCTGAAACAGTGGACACTTGCATCTCCAAGTAAGAACTGGCACCAAACCCATCAAGGCGGGAGAACACTCCTCCCGCCTTTCCTATTGCGGAGGGTGCTTTGGCTCACATGTTTTCGCTTGAAGGCCGCGTAGCGCTGGTCACCGGGTCATCGCGCGGGCTGGGTTGCGCCATGGCAAAGGCGCTGAAGGAAAACGGCGCGCATGTCATCGTTAACGCTCGCGACCCGGCAGCGGTTGCCGAAGCTGCCGCGAAAATTGGCGCTGAAGCCATGGCCTTCGATGTGACAGACAGTGCGATTGCGCGCAAATCCCTTGAAGACATCGTCAAGCGTCACGGTCATCTAGATATATTGGTCAACAATGCGGGCATTCAACATCGCCGGCCCCTGATCGAATGGGAGGATGATGACTTTGACCGCGTCATCAACATCAATCTCGCGTCCTGCTTCCGTCTCTCCCGCGATGCGGCCCGCCTGATGCTGCCAAACAAATTCGGCCGCATCATCAACACAGGTTCCGTCGCGGCCATTCTTGGGAAGGCCCACGATCCATGCCTATGTCGCGGCCAAAGCTGGCCTGCATGGTCTCACCCGCTCCATGGCCGCCGAACTTGGCCGCCATGGCATAACTGTCAACGCGCTCGCCCCCGGCTATTTCGCAACCGAACTCAACACTGCGTTATTGGAAGACAAAGCTTTCACCGCCTGGGTCGAATCCCGCACCCCCGCTGGCCGCTGGGCCAAACCGGAAGAACTGGGTGGTGCGGCGGTGTTCCTCGCCTCCAACGCCGCATCCTACGTCAATGGCCATGTGCTGGCGGTTGATGGCGGACTATCAACGTCGCTGTAGATAGAAAAGGCCCGGTCACTCAACCGGGCCTCCCCAATTTCGCTGTCCAAGAACTTTACTCCGCCGCCGGCAATATCTCCGCCTTGGCTTGCTCTTCCAGGATCATGCCATCGCGCTTGTCGGCGATTTGACGCAGACGCGCAAGCATGCCGCCGGTGCCGGCAGGAATGAGCCTGCCAACGATGACGTTTTCCTTCAGGCCTTCGAGCGTGTCGATCTTGCCTTGAACTGCCGCTTCCGTGAGAACCCGTGTGGTTTCCTGGAAAGATGCAGCCGAGATAAAGGAACGGGTCTGCAAGCTGGCCTTGGTGATGCCGAGCAGAACTGGCGTGCCAGACGCGGGCTTGCGGCCTTCGGCAATCAGCTTGTCGTTTTCGGTGTCAAGCTCGACGTGATCAACCTGTTCGCCAACCAGCAGGGTTGATTCACCAGCGTCGGTGATTTCAACTTTCTGCAGCATCTGGCGCACGATCACTTCGATGTGCTTGTCGTTGATCGACACACCCTGCAGGCGGTAAACTTCCTGGATTTCATTGACGAGGAAGGCTGCGAGCTCTTCCACGCCCTTGATCGCCAGAATGTCGTGCGGAGCAGGATTGCCATCGAGCAGGTATTCGCCCTTCTCGATGAAGTCGCCCTCTTGCACCGGCAAATGCTTGCCCTTGGGGATGAGATATTCCACTGCTTCCAGCGTATCATCCTGCGGCACAATCCTGATGCGACGCTTGTTCTTGTAGTCCCGGCCAAACTCTACACGCCCGGAGATTTCGGCGATGATGGCGCAATCCTTGGGACGGCGCGCTTCAAACAGCTCGGCGACACGCGGCAGACCGCCGGTGATGTCACGCGTTTTTGCGCCTTCCAGCGGGTTGCGGGCCATAACGTCGCCAGCTTTCACATGGGTGCCAGGATCAACCGACAGAATGGAATCAACTGACAGCAAGTAGCGGGCCTCGCCGCCCCGCGCCAGCTTGTGGACCACTCCATCCTTGTCCTTGACCACCATGGCGGGCTTGAGCGATGTACCACGCTGGTTGGAACGCCAGTCGATGATCACCCGGTTGGTGATGCCGGTTGCCTCATCGGCGACTTCGTTGAGGGAAACGCCGTCAACAACATCCTCGAACTCCACAACGCCATCAACTTCCGACAGCATGGGCCGCGTGTAGGGATCCCATTCGGCCAGGCGCGTGCCGCGCTTGACCATGTCGCCATCATCAACAAAAAGGCGGGTGCCGTAAACCACCTTGTGAACGGCCCGCTCATTGCCCTTGGCATCTTCCACCACAATCGCGAGATTGCGCCCCATGACCATGAGGCGGCCTTGGGAATCTTTCATCACATTTTTGTTGCGCAGCGTGATTTTGCCTTCGTGATTTGATTCAACGAACGACTGGTCCAGAACCTGCGCCGTGCCGCCGATGTGGAAGGTGCGCATGGTCAGCTGGGTTCCAGGCTCGCCGATGGACTGCGCGGCGATGACGCCGACAGCCTCGCCCATGTTGACAGGTGTTCCGCGAGCAAGATCGCGTCCGTAGCACTTGGAGCAGACGCCAAACTTGGTTTCACATGTGAGAACAGAGCGGATGCGGATTTCAGTGACACCCGCCTTCTCAATCTTCTCGACATGCGATTCCAGCATTTCTTCACCGGCCTTGACCAGCACTTCGTTGGTGACCGGGTTGACAACATCAGTTGCAGCCGTTCGCCCAAGCACTCGAACACCGAGCGACACAATCACCTCGCCAGCGTCGATAATCGGACGCGTGGTGATGGAGTTCTTCGTGCCGCAATCTTCCTGACTGATGATGGCATCCTGCGCCACGTCAACCAGGCGGCGCGTCAGATAGCCCGAGTTCGCGGTCTTCAACGCCGTATCAGCAAGGCCTTTGCGGGCGCCGTGGGTGGAGTTGAAGTATTCAAGAACCGAGAGGCCTTCCTTGAAGTTCGAAATGATCGGCGTTTCGATGATCTCGCCCGACGGCTTGGCCATGAGGCCGCGCATGCCGGCGAGCTGCTTCATTTGCGCCGGCGAACCGCGCGCGCCAGAATGGCTCATCATGTAAACCGAGTTGATCGGCTTCTCACGGCCAGTCTTCTCGTCGATCTGAACAGCCTGGATGCCGGCCATCATTTCTTCGGCAACCCGGTCCGTGCACTTGGCCCAGGCGTCAACAACCTTGTTGTATTTTTCACCCTGGGTGATGAGACCGTCGATGTATTGCTGCTCATATTCCTTGGCCAGCTCGCGCGTCTGGGAAACCAGCTTTTCCTTGGCTTTCGGAATAACCATGTCGTCCTTGCCGAAGGAAATGCCCGCCTTGTAGGCGTTGTAGAATCCCAGCGACATGATGCGGTCGCAGAACACCACCGACTCTTTCTGGCCGCAATGACGATAAACCGCGTCAATCATCTTCGAGATTTCGCGCTTGGTCATGAGCTTGTTGCAGAGGTCGTAGGAAATGTTCGTGGACAGCGGCAGCAACTCGCCGATCTTCATGCGGCCAGGCGTGGTCTCGATGGTGCGATTGATAACCTTGCCCTCGGGGCCCACTTCCTTGATGCGGCCCTTGATCTTGGTGTGAAGCGTGATAACGCCCGCAGCCAAAGCATGATCGATTTCAGCCGTGTTGCCGAAGGCCTTGCCTTCGCCAGCTTCGCCGTTCTTCATGATCGACAGATAGTATAGTCCCAGCACGATATCCTGCGATGGCACGATGATTGGCTGGCCATTGGCGGGATGCAGAACGTTGTTGGTGGACATCATCAGCACACGGGCTTCGAGCTGCGCTTCCAGCGACAGCGGCACGTGAACCGCCATTTGGTCGCCGTCGAAATCCGCGTTGAACGCCGTGCAGACCAGCGGGTGAAGTTGAATGGCCTTGCCTTCGATCAACACTGGTTCGAAGGCCTGAATGCCCAAGCGGTGAAGCGTTGGCGCGCGGTTGAGCATGACGGGATGCTCGCGGATAACCTCATCGAGGATATCCCACACCTCCGGTTTTTCTTTTTCGACCAGCTTCTTCGCCTGCTTCACCGTGGATGAAAGCCCCTTGGCCTCAAGCCTGGAATAGATGAAGGGCTTGAACAGCTCGAGCGCCATCTTCTTTGGCAAGCCACACTGGTGCAGCTTGAGTTCCGGGCCCACCACAATGACCGAGCGGCCAGAGTAGTCAACACGCTTGCCGAGCAGGTTCTGGCGGAACCGTCCCTGCTTGCCCTTGAGCATATCCGCCAACGACTTCAATGGACGCTTGTTGGCGCCGGTGATCACGCGGCCACGGCGGCCGTTGTCAAACAGGGCGTCAACCGACTCCTGCAACATGCGCTTTTCATTGCGCACGATGATGTCTGGCGCACGCAGTTCAATGAGGCGCTTCAAGCGGTTGTTGCGGTTGATGACGCGGCGATAGAGATCGTTCAAATCGGAAGTGGCGAAGCGGCCGCCATCCAGCGGAACCAACGGACGAAGCTCCGGTGGAATAACCGGAACCTGCGTCAGGATCATCCATTCTGGGCGGTTGCCGGATTCAATGAACGAGTTCACGATCTTCAACCGCTTGGCCAGCTTCTTTGGCTTCAAATCGCCTGTTGCGACCTTAAGTTCTTCGCGCAGTTGCTCACGCAACTGTTCGAGCTGAATGGCCATGAGCATCTCTCGCACGGCTTCGGCGCCGATTGACGCGGTAAAGCTGTCATCGCCGTAATCTTCCTGGGCCTTGATGTACTCGCTCTCAGTCAGGGTCTGGCGCGGCTTCATTGGCGTGAGGCCAGGCTCCAGCACTATGTACTGCTCAAAATACAATACGCGCTCAACTTCCTTCAATTGCATGTCAAGCAGCAACGCGATGCGCGATGGCAGCGACTTCAGGAACCAGATGTGGGCGACGGGCGCTGCCAGCTCAATGTGGCCCATGCGCTCGCGCCGCACCTTGGAAAGCGTCACTTCAACGCCGCATTTTTCGCAGATAATGCCCTTGTATTTCATGCGCTTGTATTTGCCGCACAGGCATTCATAGTCCTTCACGGGCCCAAAGATGCGCGCGCAGAACAGGCCGTCGCGCTCCGGCTTGAAGGTGCGGTAGTTGATTGTCTCTGGCTTCTTGATTTCGCCGAATGACCATGAGAGAATCTTCTCAGGCGATGCGATCGAAATGCGGATTTGATCGAATGTCTGCGCCGTAACCGCTGGGCTGAAAACGTTCATGACCTCTTGGTTCATGTGTCTTTGCTCCTTTTTGCCGTGAAATTGAATTTATGACTGCTGGGAATTTTGCAATTCCACATTGAGGCTGAGTGATCGCATTTCCTTGACCAGCACGTTGAAGCTTTCAGGAATGCCAGACTCGAAGGCGTCATCGCCGCGCACAATAGCTTCGTAGACCTTTGTGCGTCCCGCAACGTCATCGGACTTCACCGTCAGCATTTCCTGCAGCGTGTAGGCAGCGCCGTAGGCTTCCAAGGCCCACACTTCCATTTCACCGAAGCGCTGGCCGCCAAACTGCGCCTTGCCACCCAGCGGCTGCTGGGTCACAAGCGAGTAAGGACCAATGGAACGGGCGTGGATCTTATCGTCCACAAGGTGGTGCAGCTTCAGCATGTAGATGTAGCCAACGGTGACGGGGCGGTCAAACACCTCGCCCGTCTTGCCATCATACAGCGTCGATTGACCCGAGGTCGCCAAGCCAGCATCTGTCAGCATCCTGGCGATGTCTTCCTCGCGGGCGCCGTCAAACACCGGCGTTGCGATTGGCACGCCGCGACGGAGATTTTCGGCCGACTCGACCAATTCGTTATCATCAAGCCCATCAAACTCATCGTTCTTGCCATAGATCTTGAACAAGCCATCCCGGAGCGGCTTGATCTTCTGGCTTTCCTGATAAGCGTCAAGCATGGCGCCAACCTGCTTTCCAAGTCCGGCGCAGGCCCAACCCAAGTGGGTTTCCAGAATCTGGCCCACGTTCATGCGCGAAGGCACACCCAAAGGATTCAGGACGATGTCAACATGGGTTCCGTCTTCGAGGAAAGGCATATCCTCCACAGGCACAATGCGTGAAACCACGCCCTTGTTGCCGTGGCGGCCCGCCATTTTGTCGCCGGGCTGAATCTTGCGCTTAACGGCCACGAAGACTTTGACCATCTTCATGACGCCGGGCGGTAGTTCATCGCCACGCTGCAATTTTTCAACCTTGTCAAGGAAGCGCGTTTCGAGGCGTTTCTTGGCTTCATCATATTGCAGCTTCAGGGCTTCAAATTCAGCCATGGACTTCTCGTTGTCGAGAGCGATGCTCCACCACTGGGACCGCGGAATATCCTCAAGGGCCTTTTCCGTGATCTTGCCATCAATCTTGTGGCCACGCGGACCGCCAGTGGCGCTCTTGCCGTTCAGGAAGTCATGCAGACGGCCATAGGCGTTGCGGTCAAGAATCTTGAGCTCGTCATCGCGATCCTTGGCGAGGCGTTCGATTTCCTCGCGTTCGATGGCTAATGCGCGCTCATCCTTGTCCACGCCATGGCGGTTGAACACGCGGACCTCAACGACGGTTCCCGCCACGCCCGGCGGCAGCCGGAGCGAAGTATCGCGAACATCCGAAGCCTTTTCACCGAAGATGGCGCGCAGCAGCTTTTCCTCCGGCGTCATGGGGCTTTCGCCCTTCGGCGTGATCTTGCCGCAGAGAATGTCGCCTGGCTTCACTTCGGCGCCGATATAGACGATGCCGGCTTCGTCGAGGTTCTTGAGCGACTCCTCGCCCACGTTTGGAATGTCGCGGGTGATTTCCTCCGGCCCAAGTTTTGTATCGCGCGCCATCACATCGAACTCTTCGATGTGAATGGACGTGAAAACGTCATCCTTGACGATGCGCTCGGACAACAGGATGGAGTCTTCGAAGTTGTAGCCATTCCATGGCATGAACGCCACGAGCACATTCTGCCCGAGAGCCAAATCGCCAAGATCGGTGGATGGGCCATCGGCGATGATGTCGCCCTGCTTGATCTGGTCACCAACACGAACCAGCGGACGCTGGTTGATGCAGGTGTTCTGATTCGAGCGCTGGAACTTGGCGAGCGTATAGATATCAACGCCAGATTTGGATGGGTCGGTTTCTTCCGTTGCGCGAATCACGATGCGCTTGGCGTCAACCTGGTCAACAATGCCGGTGCGGCGGGCGCCGATTGCCGCGCCAGAGTCGCGCGCCACAACTGATTCCATGCCCGTGCCGACCAGCGGCGCGTTGGTGCGAACCAACGGGACAGCCTGGCGCTGCATGTTTGAGCCCATCAGCGCGCGGTTGGCGTCATCGTTCTCAAGGAACGGAATGAGCGCAGCGGCAACAGATACAAGCTGCTTTGGCGAAACGTCCACATAGTCGATCTTGTCGGCGGGAACCGGCAGCACGTCGCCATAGTTGCGCGCGATGACCAGTTCTTCGGCGAACTTGTTGTCCTTGGTGAGCGCCACGTTGGCCTGGGCGATGAAGTGCTTGCCCTCTTCGATCGCCGAGAGATAAACCACGTCCTTCGAAACCTTGCCGTTTGAAACGGTGCGATACGGCGTTTCGATAAAGCCATACTTGTTCACGCGGGCATAGGTCGCCAGCGAGTTGATCAGGCCGATGTTCGGGCCCTCCGGCGTTTCAATCGGGCAGATGCGGCCATAATGCGTGGGATGCACGTCGCGCACTTCGAAACCCGCGCGCTCACGGGTCAAGCCGCCTGGTCCAAGGGCCGAGAGTCGGCGCTTGTGCGTGATCTCGGACAATGGATTGGTTTGATCCATGAACTGCGACAATTGCGATGAACCAAAGAACTCGCGGACAGCGGCAGCCGCCGGCTTTGCGTTGATGAGGTCATGAGGCATCACGGTGTCAATATCAACCGAGGACATGCGCTCCTTGATGGCGCGCTCCATCCGCACGAGGCCAAGGCGGTACTGGTTTTCCATCAGCTCGCCCACCGAGCGGACGCGACGGTTGCCAAGATGGTCGATGTCATCAACCTCGCCCTTGCCATCGCGCAATTCGCACAATGTTTTGATCACGGCGAGAATGTCTTCCTTGCGCAGAACCCGCATGGTGTCTGGAACATCCAGCTCCAGGCGCATGTTCATCTTCACGCGGCCAACGGCCGAAAGATCATAGCGTTCAACGTCAAAGAACAGGCCATTGAACAGCGCTTCGGCGCTCTCGCGCGTTGGCGGCTCGCCGGGCCGCATGACGCGGTAGATTTCGATCAGCGCCTGCTCATAGCTGTCAACCTTGTCGGCCTTCAGCGTGTTGCGGATATAGGCGCCCGTATTGATGTGGTCGATGTCGAGCAAGTTGAGCTTGGCGTAGCCCGCTTCCTTCAACGTCGCCAAAACCTTCTCATCAATTTCATCGCCAGCCTCGGCGAAGATTTCACCGGTCTTCTCATTCACCAATTCATCCGCGATGTAACGGCCAAACAGGTCTTCGTCGCGAACCAGCAAATCCTTGGTGCCGTCGTCGGCGATCTTCTTGGCCAGGCGCGGCGTGATCTTCTTGCCAGCCTCAACCACAACGGCCTTGGTCTTGGCGTCAATCAGGTCGACCACCGGCTTGATGCCTTTGTAGCGGTCCACCTCGAACGGCGTCTTCCAGCCATCTTTCGTGTGGGTGTAGGTCACCGACTTGTAGAACTCGTGCAAAATCTGCTCACTGTTCAATCCAAGCGCATAGAGCAATGTGGTGATGGCCAGCTTGCGGCGGCGGTCGATGCGCGCGAACACGATGTCCTTGGGGTCGAACTCGAAATCAAGCCACGAACCGCGATAGGGGATAATGCGGGCCGCGAACAGCAGCTTGCCCGATGAATGGCTTTTGCCCTTGTCATGATCAAAGAACACGCCAGGCGAGCGATGCATCTGCGAAACAATCACGCGCTCGGTGCCGTTCACCACAAATGTGCCGTTGGACGTCATGAGCGGAATGTCGCCCATGTACACATCCTGCTCCTTGATGTCCTTGACCGACCGGGCCTGGGTATCAGGATCAATCTCAAATACGATCAGGCGCAAAGTCACCTTGAAAGGCGCGGCAAATGTCATGCCGCGTTGCTGGCATTCATCGACATCAAATTTCGGCTGCTCAAATTCATAGCGCACAAATTCAATGATCGCCTGGCCCGAAAAGTCGGTGATTGGAAATACGGATTTGAAGACGGCCTGAAGCCCCTCATTCACGCGCCCGCCGGCGGGCTCCTTAACTTGAAGAAACTGATCGTAAGATTCTTTCTGCACCTCGATAAGATTCGGCATAACGGCAACTTCAATGCCCTTGCCGAATACTTTGCGGATGCGCTTCCGACTTGCGACCGTATGTGTCTCAGCCATGTGTTTTCCCTGTCAGTCCAAATTTTCCAAGCGATTAAGACGGCTTGCCTGATGCCCTTTTTTGAAGGACTTCAAATAAGCCGTCTGTCATAACCCTATCTTACAAATCCCCGGCGCCCGTTCCCGGGCGCCGGGGAAAATAATTACTTCAACTCGACCTTGGCACCAGCCGCTTCGAGCTTCTTCTTCGCAGCTTCGGCATCAGCCTTGTTGATGCCTTCCTTCACTGCCTTTGGAGCCGCTTCGACCAGATCCTTGGCTTCCTTAAGCCCCAAACCGGTGATGGCGCGAACTTCCTTGATCACTTCGATCTTCTTGTCGCCAGCAGCTGTGAGCATGACCGTAAACTCGGTCTTCTCTTCCGCAGCGGCGGCGGCAGGACCCGCAGCGGCGGCGGCGGCCACCGGAGCGGCGGCGGATACGCCCCATTTTTCTTCAAGCATCTTTGAAAGTTCGGCAGCTTCCAGAACCGTGAGGCTCGAAAGGTCGTTTACGATTTTGCTGAGATCAGCCATTTTATATTCTCTCTTCTAATAAGTCGGTTTGTTACAACAATGGTTCAGGCAGACTGTCATGCAGCCTTGTCTTTGGTGGCGTAGGCGTTGATCACGCGTGCGATCTGGCCGCCAGGCGCAGCCAGGATACCCGCGATGCGAGTAGCTGGAGTCTGGATCGTGCCGATGATCTTTGCCCTCAACTGATCGAGTGAAGGCAATTCCGCGAGTGCCTTGACGGCTGCCGCGTCCAAAACGGTTTTGCCGAGCGATCCGCCCAGAACAACGAACTTTTCGTTACCCTTTGCGAAGTCAGCGGCAACCTTTGGTGCAGCCACGGGATCATTAGCGTAAGCTATCATGGTCGGGCCTGTGAACAGTCCCTTGATCCCGGTTGCGTCAGTGCCATCCAGAGCAAGTTTTGCAAGACGGTTCTTCGCCACCTTGATGGTGGCGCCCGCCGCGGACATCCTGCCGCGCAGATCATTGACCTGGTTGACAGTCAGCCCCTTGTTGTGGGCCACAACGATAACACTTGTGTTCTTGAACACAGCATTGAGCGTTGCGACGAGCTCTGTTTTTTCAGCTCTTTCCACTTGCTCTCTCCTTTTTGGCGCGGCCACTTGATTGTGGCAGCGCCGTTGGACTAGCCGCTCAAACTTCGCCTGCAAGCAGCAGGCAAGGCCCAAAACGGCGCTCACTTGCCTGTCCCCTTACTTCGTCCCCGAAGGTCAGGTCCTTGAGGTCTCAACCGACTTGAAACCCCACATATGGGGTTCCACATTCAATTTTGACACCCATCTCATGCAGGCTTGGCGGTTTAAGCAAGGATTTCCCTCACGCCTGCAATCTCGGACAGGTAGAACCAAAGCCTGAAAGACCTTGGCTTACTCCCTGAGAATGTTGAACATTCTCAGAAAGAAACTTGCTTTAGGCAGCCGAAACGCTGCCAATATCCAGCTTGAAGCCCGGACCCATGGTCGAAGAAATCGAAACTTTCTTCAAGAATGTTCCCTTCGAACCGGTTGGCTTCTGCTTGTTCACCGCATCCACAAAGGCGCGAATGTTTCCAGCGATCTGCTCCTCGGTAAAGCTCGCTTTGCCGATGCCGGCCTGCACAATGCCGGACTTTTCGACACGGAACTCAACAGCGCCGCCCTTGGCAGCCTTGACAGCGGCGGTGATGTCCATGGTCACCGTGCCAACTTTCGGGTTTGGCATCATGCCGCGAGGGCCGAGAACCTTGCCGAGGCGGCCAACCAGACCCATCATATCAGGCGTTGCGATGCAACGATCAAAATCCAGCGTGCCCTTGTTGACGATCTCAAACAGGTCTTCAGCGCCAACAACGTCAGCGCCCGCCTTCTTGGCTTCCTCAGCCTTGGCTCCCTTGGCGAAAACGCCAACGCGAACCTTGCGGCCCGAACCATTGGGCAACGCGCACACGCCGCGCACCATCTGGTCCGCATGGCGTGGGTCAACGCCCAAATTCATGGAAATCTCAATTGTTTCATCAAACTTGGCATTGGCTTTCGCCTTGACCAGCTTAACGGCATCAACCAGACCGTAAAATTTAGTGCGATCAACGCCTTCCAGGTTTTTAACGATACGCTTTGCTGCTTTGCTCATTTGATTACCCCACAACCTGCAGGCCCATCGAACGGGCAGATCCGGCGATTTCGCGCGCCGCCGCATCAACATCGCGCGCGTTCATGCCCTTGAGCTTCATCTCGGCGATTTCACGGCATTGCGCCATGGTCACAGTTCCAGCGCTCACCTTGCCTGGCTCTTTCGAACCCGCAGTGATCTTGGCAGCCTTCTTCAGGAAGAAGGACGCCGGCGGCGATTTCATCTCGAAGGTAAAGGACTTGTCCTGGAAAGCTGTGATCACAACCGGAACCGGCGAGCCCTGCTCCATTTTTTGCGTGGCTGCGTTAAAAGCCTTGCAGAACTCCATGATGTTGAGACCGCGCTGTCCGAGCGCCGGCCCGATCGGCGGAGACGGGTTCGCCTGTCCCGCCGGCACCTGCAACTTGATATAGCCGACGACTTTCTTGGCCATTGGTTATGCTCCCTCTTCTGAGGTTAGTGGTGCGGCTTTCTCGGCCTCCCACGGGTTTACGTTCAGCGGATCTTTTCGACCTGCCCATACTCGAGTTCGACAGGCGTTGGCCTGCCGAATATAGAAACCGCAACCTTAAGCCGCGATCTTTCTTCATCCACTTCCTCAACTTGTCCGCTGAAGGACGCAAACGGTCCATCTGCCACCCGCACCTGCTCGCCAATTTCGAAGCTGATGCTGGTCTTTGGCTTGTCCACACCCTCCGCCACCTGGTTGAGAATGCGGTTCGCCTCGGCGTCCGTTATCGGGATTGGCTTTGAGTCCGAGCCCAGAAATCCGGTCACCTTCGGCGTATTCTTGATCAGATGGAACGCCTGATCGGTTAGTTCCATCTTTACAAGCACATAACCCGGGAAAAAACGGCGCTCGCTCTTGATCTTGCGACCCCGGCGAACTTCAATGATCTCTTCGGTGGGAACCAGCACCTGCTCAAAAAGATCGCCAAGACCCTTCTGAACCGATTGCTCCTTTATAAACTCGGCCACCTTTTTCTCGAAATTCGAGTAAGCGTGAACGATATACCAGCGTTTTGTCATTCCATTCCCGTCGTATGAACGCCACCCTTTAGCGGCCAAAGAGTAACTTGTCGATGCCCCAATTCAGGATGGAATCCACAACCAGAAAAAACACTGAAGCCATGGCCACCATGATGATGACCATAATGGTCGAAATCACGATTTCCTTGCGCGTTGGCCAGGTGATCTTTCGCGCTTCTTCGCGCACTTCCTGGACAAATTCTAACGGGTTCGTCTTGGCCATTTTTCTTCCTTAATAGTGGCAGGGGCAGAAGGGCTCGAACCCTCGGCCTGCGGTTTTGGAGACCGCCGCTCTACCAACTGAGCTATACCCCTATCTGGTGTCACTCCGTGATTTTCGCAACGACGCCGGCGCCGACGGTTCGGCCGCCTTCACGGATGGCGAAGCGCAGCTTCTCCTCCATGGCGATGGGCGTGATCAGCTCGACGTCAAAGGCGATGTTGTCGCCCGGCATCACCATTTCCGTGCCCGCCGGCAGCGTCACCACCCCGGTCACATCCGTGGTGCGGAAGTAGAATTGCGGGCGGTAGTTAGCGAAGAACGGCGTGTGACGGCCCCCCTCCTCCTTGGTCAGGATATAGGCTTCCGCCTTGAACTTCTTGTGGGGCTTCACAGAACCCGGCTTGCAGAGAATCTGCCCGCGCTCGACCCCCTCGCGGTCAATGCCGCGCAGAAGCGCTCCCACATTGTCGCCAGCCTCGCCGGAATCCAGCAGCTTCCGGAACATCTCAACGCCCGTCACCGTCGACTTCACCGTGTCGCGGATGCCGACAATCTCGACTTCCTCGCCAACCTTGATGATGCCCCGCTCAATGCGACCCGTCACCACCGTGCCGCGCCCCGAGATCGAGAACACATCCTCGATCGGCATCAGGAACGGCTGGTCCTTGGCCCGTTCGGGCTGCGGAATATAGCTGTCAACCGCCTCCATCAGCTTGAGAATCGACTCCCGGCCAATCTCCGGGTTAGTGCCGTTGAGAGCGCACAGCGCCGAGCCCCGGATGATCGGAATGTCATCGCCGGGGAACTGGTAGGAACTCAGAAGCTCGCGCACTTCCATCTCAACCAGATCCAGCAGTTCCGGATCATCCACCATGTCCACCTTGTTCATGTACACAACCAGCGCCGGAACGCCGACCTGGCGGGCCAGCAGGATATGCTCGCGCGTCTGTGGCATCGGGCCATCGGCCGCCGAAACCACCAGGATGCCGCCATCCATCTGGGCTGCACCCGTAATCATGTTCTTCACATAATCCGCATGCCCCGGGCAATCCACATGGGCGTAATGCCGGTTCTTCGTCTGATATTCCACATGGGCCGTCGAAATCGTGATGCCGCGCGCGCGCTCCTCGGGCGCCTTGTCGATCTGGTCATAGGCCGTGTAGGTCGCACCCCCGCTCTCGGCCAAGACCTTGGTGATCGCCGCCGTCAGCGACGTCTTGCCATGGTCAACATGGCCAATCGTCCCAATGTTGCAGTGCGGCTTGTCGCGGGTGAATTTCTCTTTGGCCATGATCTAAAACATCCTGTTCGTAAATAAGTTGGAGCGGGTGAAGGGAATCGAACCCTCGTATTGAGCTTGGAAGGCTCCTGCTCTACCATTGAGCTACACCCGCCTTATAACCACTTGTATTTCTTGTCCTTTTTAACTTCGTCACCCGGCGCGAGGCCCGCTCCCCAAGCGATGGTGGGGGAGGTAGGACTCGAACCTACGAAGGCGAAGCCAGGGGATTTACAGTCCCCCCCCTTTGCCACTCGGGACACTCCCCCGATTCGCTGATGAACAAGCCAAACGCCAACAAGCCCGAGTTTCGCCCGAGCCCTTAAGTGCCGCGCTGTATGCCGGGGTTAAAGGGCTAAGTCAACGGGGAAAACGGTGATTATTAATTTGCAAAGACCTAATCTTCCGCGATGTCTTCCTGCCATAGCTCTGGCTTTTCGCGGATGAACTTCTCCATCAAGGCGGTGCAATCCGGATCGTCGGCAATGATCACCTCAACGCCTTTCGAGCGCAGGAATTCTTCGTTTCCGCCAAAGTTCCTATTTTCGCCGATCACCACGCGGGGAATGCCAAACTGGATGATCGTGCCCGCGCACATCATGCACGGGCTGAGCGAGGTGTAGATCGTCATGTCACGGTAAGACTTTTGGCGTCCTGCCTTGCGCAGCGCGTCCATTTCACCATGGGCGACGGGATCGCCACCCTGGACCCGCTGGTTGCGCCCCTGCGAAACCAGCGTCTCGCCGCGCGCCAGAACCGAGCCTATAGGGCAACCCCCTTCCTCAAACCCAGCCTTCGCTTCCTCATAGGCTATTCGCAGAAACTTCCGGTCAGTCGCAGACAACATGGCGTTCACCCCATCATCCTAATTCTTGAGCACATGGGAGCTGGAGGCATCGAATGAAAGATAGAGCAGTTGGCCGGGCGCGCGCGGAATTCCCTCCAGCGCCCGCTCCTGCGCTTGCACCTTGATCTCAGCCCCGCCAGCCGCTTCAAAAAACAATGTGACCATCGAACCCACAAATTCCTCGGAAATCAAATGGGCGGCAATAACATTCCTGTCCTTGGGCTTGCCCAACGAAATGGAAACCAGGTCGGCGGCCACGACGAAGCTTACAACATCCCCGGCTGGCAACTTCCGGTCTACATGCAAAGCACCCGCCTCAGTTTCAATGGCTCCCCCCTTGTTGACCCTGCCCGAGAAAATATTGTTGCGGCCAACGAATTCCGCCACGAACCTGTTGGCAGGTGTCCTGTAGATGTCGCGCGGGGTGCCAATTTGCGAGATTTCGCCTTTGGACATGATGACCACGCGGTCCGCCATGGCAAAGGCTTCCGACTGCGAATGGGTGACATAAACAAACGTGATACCAAGCTCGCGCTGCAACTTGGTGAGGACCGCCTGCATCCGTATAACCAGATTGGCGTCGAGCGCTGAAAGCGGTTCGTCCAGCAGCAATATTTTGGGTTCCGTCACCAAGGCCCTTGCCAAAGCCACGCGTTGCCGCTGGCCGCCGGACAGTGAATTCACGTCGCGCTCGGAAAATTCGCCAATTCCCAATCGTTCAAGCCAACCCAAAGCCTTGCGCTTTCGTTCGGCCCCTTCCATGCCGCGCATCTTGAGGCCGAACTCGACATTTTCACGCGCATTGAGGAAGGGGAACAGGGCCAGCGATTGCCAGACCATTGGCGTGTCGCGTTCGTGAGGTTTCACCCCTACAAGGGATTTCCCAGCCAAGCGGATATCGCCTTCACTTGGTTCTTCAAGTCCCGCCAACATGCGCAGCGTCGTTGTCTTTCCGCAGCCCGATGGCCCCATCAAGGCCAGAAACTCGCCTTCGTGAACACTCAGATTCAACCGTTTCACGGCTTCAAAATTTCCGAACCGCTTCACAATATTTTCAAATACGACAAGCGGTTCGGCCATCAGGTGGTTTCCAGCTTTTTGGCGCGCCCCATCACCAACACCTGAGCAATCACGACAAGCGAGATTGAAACAACGAAGACGACTGAGCCAATGGCATTGATTTGCGGATCAATGTTCCCAGTGAGAATTTCAAGAATTATCACCGGCACGGTTTTGTTCAGGCCGGAGACGAACCAGGCAACGGCGAATTCATCAAAAGAGACCGCTGCAGTCAGGCATAGAGCGGCAACAATCGAAGGCAGGGCGAATGGCACGACAACGCTCTTCATCGTCACCCACTCGGTGGCTCCCAGATTCCAGGCGGCGGGTTCCAGATTGGGATCCATTTGACTGAGCCGAAGGCGAATGACCGCCATCGCGAATGGCGCGCACAGCACCGTGTGCGCGATGATGATTGAAACTACCTTCCCCGAAGCGCCGAAGATTGAAAGCCAGCCCAATGTGGCAAGCGCAAATATCACCAAAGGAATGGTGGGCGGCAGCAGCGCCAGCACCAGAAACGCCTTTTTCCCGAAAAAATCATACCTGTGGTCGGTGTAGGCCGCCGAGAAGCCAATTGCGGTGGCCAGCAGTGCTGAAGACAGCGCCACAAGGATGCTCACCTCGGCGGCTGCCCACACATCAGCGTCGGAAAATGCCGTCTCGTACCAATGCCAGGTGAACGAGCCAAGCGGAATGGTGGGAAAGCGGTCGGAATTGAATGAAAACACGAAGCTGGCGACTATGGGCGCGAATATGAAACCGAAAATCACGGCGGAGTAAATGCGCAGGAACCAGCGCGTGGCGATGTCATCCTTCATCTGCGTTTCCGGTATGCATAGCTGACTGCAGTCAACGCCACTGACAACAATGTGATGATCATCATGATCGCCACCACGGCCGCTCTTGGCCATTGCTGCCCGGATTTCGACGTGTCGATGATCATGATTGACAACGTGGGAGGTTTCGATCCGCCGAGGTAATAGGGCGCTACAAAATCTCCATAGGACAGAATGAAGCAAAAAACTGCCGCAACAATCAGCCCCGTCTTGGCTAGCGGGACAACCACAGTGAAGATCGTGCGAAGCCTGCCGCAACCAAGATTGTGCGCCGCTTCAACCAGCCGTTTGTCGACATTCGCCAGCGAGAATGTCTGCAGTATGACTGCGAGCGGCAGGCAGAGCGTGAGATAGCCGATCATAGTCCCAAATTTCGTGTTCAGCATGGTATAGGGCCCAATTCCAAAAAGCGAGAACCCCGCGTTGATCACGCCTTGTTGGGCGAGGATCACCTGCCATGCGAATATCCGCACCAGATAGCTGGTGAAGAACGGAATGATCAGAAAGAAGATCGCCCAGCGCCTTGCCAAGTCCGAAACGCGGAATGCCAGAAAATAGCTGGCGGGAAAAGCGACACAGGTTGTGATAATGACTGCCAGACCGGCAAGCCACAAGGTCAGAAAATAGCTATCCCAGAAAAAGCCCCGGCTGAGTGTCTTGGTCCAGTTCCCCACCTGCAATGCGGGCTCCATCCGGTAATTCCTCACCAGGAAAAATGACATCGCGATCATGAAAACCAGCGGGCCGACGAAAAACAGGCCCTGCCACAAGATCATCGGCAGGCGCCACGCGAGCGCATAGGCGGAATTGTCGGAGCGGTGTTCGCTCATTGGATTGGAAAGACCCTCGCCGTCAAAACGGAGAGGGCCGGCTCCCGAGCGCCATCAAGCGTTCTTGTATTCCTGCCAGAAGTCATTCCAGTCCTCCAGCGTTTGCTGCTTGGGAATGTCACGGTAGTGAATGCGGCCTTCCTTGATCAGGGTTACTGGATCATTGGGAGCGCCATCCACTTGGCCGGTGCGCTGAGCTTCCTTCGGGTTCTTCTCATTCAATGCCTTCCGGCCATCCTTGGTGATGGCAAAACCGGGATAGGCAGCCATTTGCGCCGAAACAGCCTGCCCCTCAGGCGACAGCATGTACTGGATGAATTTTTTGACAATATCCGCCTTCGCGGTTCCCTTGCCGATAGAATAGGATTCTGTCCACTGAATGCCGCCTTCGGCGGGCACAACGGACTTAACTGGCGCGCCGTCTTTTTCCAGCACTCCTGTGATCCAGTCGCCAATGCCGGCCATCGCCAGCATATCGCCATTCTTCAGGCCATTGAATGTGCCGCCATAGTCGAAATAACCGCCTACTTGCGGGCGCAGGCTCATGGTGGTTTCCTTGATCTTGCCCCAACCCGCCTCATCGACATCCCAAAGCTTGGCGCCGTTGCCATTCAGCAGGCTCATCTGGCCTAGGCTTGGCAAGTGCCAGTCAAAGTGGCCAACCTTGCCCTTGATTTCCGGCTTCCAATAGCACTTGTAGCTCTTGGCTTCCTCTTCGGAAATCGCCGTGGTGTTGTACGAGACGCCAAGATGGCCGCAGCGCACCATCATGGAATAGAGTTTCCCATCCTTCCAGTGACCGGGAAACTGCTTGAAGTCGTCATAGATCATGTCGTCAAGGGGATAATCCGCCGCATTCATTTCCTCGATGAGGCTGGCCGCATTGAGCTGCTGCACAAATTCGGCGTCAGACAGGATGATGTCGTAGGTGCCGGGCGGTGACTGGGCGATCAGCGCCAGCATATTGTCTCCGCCGGCATAGTACTTGGGCTTGAACTTCACATTATTGGCGGCCTCAAATGCCCCCACCATGTCAGGCTCGCCATGGCCATACCAGGCAAGCATGTTGATTTCGACGGCTTGCGCCCAGGCGCGGCTCACAAACGGCATGGCCAGAGACGGAAGCAGCGCCAGCCTTGAGCATGTCACGGCGCGACGCTTTCAGAATTTTCTTCATTAAATCTTCTCCCTGTAACCCGGGGCCTGTCGGGTGATTGTCGTGGCCCTTAAAAACCCTGCCACAGTATCCCATGCGAAGGATTTGTCTAGCGGCCCATTTGGACTAAAATTCATGTCGTAATATTCAAAAACTCATCGCGCTTCGCCGCGCTTTCAGTGTAGCCTGCCCCCATGAAACGCGCCGAATTTCATGACTTGTTCAATTCCGCAGGGCCGGTGGTGCTGCCGGTCATCCACGTCACGGACAACGAACAGGCCAGCCGCAATGCGGAAATTGCCGCAAGCGAAGGGGCGGCGGGAGTTTTCCTCATCAACCACGACTTCGGCATAAAACCGTTCCTGCCAATCATCCGCCATGTGCGGGATAAATTTCCGGCCCTCTGGCTTGGCGTGAATTTTCTGGCCGTGACGGGGAAGGACGCTTTTCCGATTCTTGGGATGCTTCAATCCACGGGAACAAAGGTGGATGCCTACTGGGCCGACGACGCCCGAATTGATGAAAGCCGGACCGCATCCGATCAGCTTGAGGCACGGGAAATTCTCGCGGCAAAAGCGGCCTCCAACTGGCATGGTTTCTATACGGGCGGAACCTGTTTCAAAAAACAGCGCGAGGTGCCCGCCGAAATGCATGAGACTGCGGCGCGCATCGCTGCCGGCTATATGGACGCGGTCTGCACTTCGGGTGTCGCGACCGGCCAGGCCGTGGACCTTGGCAAAATCAAGGCCTTTCGCCGCGCCATTGGCGACGCCGCATTGATGGTTGCGTCCGGAATCACGCCAGAAAATGCCGGCGCTTACATGGGCGATGTCGATGGCTTCATGGTGGCGACCGGCATCAACAAACGGGGCGATTTTTACAATATTGAACCCGCAAGGCTCGCCAGCCTGATAGAATTGGCACAGCAGCACGGAGCAAAAACATGATGCGCGATAAAGGTTCCCGCGACGACCGTTGGTATCTGAACCTGATGTCCCCCAACACCAAGGGTCCAAAGTTTGCGTGGCTCGACCCGACGTCAATCTACATCAACGGCGACGCGTTCCATGATTTGCTTGATGATCTGGTGGCGGATTTGGCAGGGATCAAAGCCGACGTCGTGGGCGGGCTGGACGCCATGGGCTTCGTCCTTGGTTCAGCGCTGGCCACCAGATTGGGCATCGGCTTCCTGCCGATCAGAAAGGCAGGCAAACTTTGCATTGATACGGACAAAGTGAGCTTCACCAACTACTCCGGCCGCACCCAGGAAATGGAGATGCGGATTCCGGCCTTCGCCAAAGGCACTAAAGTTTTGCTGGCAGATCAATGGGTTGAAACTGGCGGCACAATGGATGGCGCGATTCGCCTGGTCGAGCGCCAGGGTGGAACGGTCGTGGCGATTGCCGCTGTCGCAATTGAGGAGAACGCCGTCACCAAGTCCTATCGCAGCAAGTATCGCTGTGTTTCGGCGGTGGTTCCCGGCTCCCGTTGGCAAACTGAATGCAACGCGCAAAAACTCTCAAGCTTCGCAACCTACCGTCCCGAACTCGCATTTCCGCCCACGGCTTGAGTTATGGTAGTTGCCAATTTACAAACTCACCACTTGCCCTTCGTGAATTGACCGGTCTGCCGCCAGAACGATCTTCAGGCTTTTCACGCCATCATTCATGTGATCCGTCAGGTCCAGATTTTCAACAATGGCTTTCAACAGGTAACGTTGCTCGCGTTCGCACAGGGCGTCGTGATCGGGCTCATCGCTCATGTCAATGCGTTCGTCGGGTTTGGACATATCCGCATGGTGCCAGAGGATCTGATTTGTTTTGGTATGAGCATTGATGTCGTCAGATTTCACGCTTCCCGCCGTCTCGGCCATGACGATTGAGACGGAACCCTTGGGGCCGAACACATCCTTCACAAAAAACGCCGTCTCGCTGATCATCGGCCCCCAGCCCGCTTCATACCAGCCAACAGAGCCATCATCGAAGATCACCTGCAACATGCCGTAATTCTGCTGCTTCACCTCATCGGTCAGTCTCGCGCCAATGGCGTGAACTTTGATGGGCTTGGCCTTCGTCATCTGGCACATCACATCGACATAATGGACGCCACAATCGACAATCGGCGGGAAGCTATCCATGAGGCGCTTGTGCCAGGCCCAGGTTTCGCCATTGGATTGCTGGTTGAGATTCATGCGGAACACCAGGGGAGTTCCAAGCTGGCGCGCGATCTCGATGAATTTGATCCATGAGGGATGATGGCGCAGGATATAGCCGATCACCAGTTTCTTGCCCGTGCGCTTGGCCGTCTCCACCACCTTCTCGGCATTGAGGGCATTGTCGGCCAGCGGCTTTTCCACAAACACATGTGCCCCCGCCTCCATGGCCTTCATGGCAAATTGCGCGTGGGTGTCGGGCAAGGTGTTGATCGACACGACATCAGGCTTGAGCGCGGCAAGCGCCTTGTCAAAATCATCGAACTTTTGGGCGCCCTTCAGCGCATCAGGCAGCTTGCGCTTGGCAATACGACGCTCGCAAACGCCGACCACTGCAAATTCAGGAATGCGCGTGTAGGCCAGCGCATGGCTCATCCCCATATTGCCGAGACCCACAACCAAGAACTCTTTTCTTTTCCATGCTCATTCTCCTCACCCACCAATTTTAATGACCTGCCCGGTTCGCGCCGACTCTTCAGCCGCCAGCGTTGCCTCCAAAGCGGCCGCGGCATCTTCTGGCCTGCCTATGGCGGGCGCAATTCCCTTCAGCGCGCAATCGGCGAAATAAGCGAATTCTTCGCGCAAGGCCCCGCCCCTGACGCCATCAAACATCGGCCAATAGGTTGTATCCGGGCTATGTAGCCTGTCCGCCGACACAATGCCCAGATTTGGGAATGTGTCCTGCACATGAATAATCCCCTCAGTTCCAATGATTGACATCCGCTCGTCGATGTCAAATGGCGTTTTCTCCGGCATGCACCACACAGTTTCAAGCGTGGCGGTGGCGCCGCCCTTGAAGCGATACATGGTCTGGCCGATATCAGGATTCTTGAGGCCGCGCACACTGACGGTTTGGGCATAGACGCTTGCCACTTTGTCACCGGTAAACCACAACATGAGATCGGTGTCGTGAATAGCATCGCCCACGATAGGGCCAATCTTGTTCAGAATTTCCGGCGTCCATGCGGCAGGGATATTGCGGCGCGAACTGAGAGCGACAATCTTGCCGATCTTGCCTGCGTCAATGGCTTGTTTCGCCATACGGTAACGCGGATTAAATCGGCAGATATGCCCAATCTGCAAAATGCCTTTCGCCTTCTTCGATGCAGCGATGATTTTCTCGCAGTCGGCAAGGGTCGAGGCCAAGGGCTTTTCCAGGAACACATGCTTGCCCACCTCCAACGCGGCAATCGCCGGGTCTGTGTGCTGGTCCCACATGGTGACAATTGAGACAGCATCGATATCCGGATCGGCGAGCATATCGCGGTAATCGCGATAGGTTTTCTTCACTCCAAATTTTTCTGCTTGCGACTTGAGACGTTCGGGCCTGCGGGTGCAAAGCGCCGTCAATTCGAGATTGGGAACACCCATGATTGTTTCGCAATGAATTTCACCAAACCAGCCCAGTCCAATCACCCCAATTCGAAGACTGTCCATCGCTTCACCTCAAAAATTTTCGAGTGTCAGTTCGCGCGCCATGACGATGTTGCCGGCAGACAACCCGCAATCAACGGGGAGCGCCACTCCCGTAATGGCTGCGGCGGCATCCGATGCGAGGAAGCCCACCACCCGTGCCACATCGATGGGATCAACAATGCGCCCCAATGGATACCAGCGCCGCAGCGTTTCCAGAACACTCGGATCTTTGGCGGCGCGACGCTCCCACAAGGGGGTTCGCACCGTACCGGGGAGAACGATATTAGCCCTGATGCCGAAGCGGCCATATTCAAGCGCGAGCGAGCGGGTGAGCGAAATGAGGCCGGCTTTGGCGGCGCTATAGGCCGGATCCCCGAGTGCCGCGATGCCGTTGACCGATCCGATGGTGACGATATTGCCGTGGCCCCGCTCCTTCATGCCGGGCAGAACTGCGTGGGCGCAATAATAGGCGCCATTGAGATTGCCGTTCACATCATGCGCCCAACCCGCAGGGTCTGTGCGGTTAAAAGTGGGGTGTTCGGAAAAGCCCGCATTGTTGACCAGGATATCGACAGGGCCAAAAGTCTTGAAGGCGCTCGCGACCGCGTCTTTGTCGCCGATGTCGATCATGGAGTGGGAAGACTTGAACTTTGCCGAGGCGAGGAACGCAGGCAGCGCTGGGCTTTTGTCGATTGCCGCGATTGAGGCTCCCTCAGCGCCAAAGTAACTGCACAAGCTCTGGCCGATGCCGCCAGCGGCACCGGTGATCGCCACCACTCTGCCCTTGAACATCATGGCTTGATCCACTGCAGATTGGACCGGCGCAGGTGGCCCCAATTATAGAAGGCAAGCTCGGTGACGCCGCCTTCGGTCAATGCGGCCACTGCGGCGCGAAATTCTGCCTCGTTGCTGAAATCAGGAAATGCCGGCCGCAAGATGCCCCGCAACTTCCCTTTGCCGCGCAAACGCCGCTGGATGTCAAACAAATCGGACTTCACCCGCACCGCGCTGGGTTCGTAAAAGCAGGACTCAATGATGCCTGCTGCTTCGGCCAGTGCAGCAAGATCGCTGCCCTCATACCAAGCACCACCCGTTGGTCTCGCCACGGATGGAATTACCGCCACGTTCGCATCTTTCCGAACAGCGCTGCGAATTTCCGCCACCAGCGAAGTTACAACCGTGCAGCGCCAGTCGAGGAATGCTTTGAGCGCTCCTTCACTCCGTGTATCCGCAAGCCAAAAGGCTTCCGCCATATCGGCTGGAAAATCGACATCACTCGCCAAATAGTCCGTGATGTCGCCAGCCACTCTTGCTTTCAGCGCCGATGCGTCGATGCCAGTTGACTTTGCTCCAGCCATACAATGTTCGCAGAAGCACAGGCCCAGTTGGCTGTCGAGCCAACGGTTCGGCATGTTGAGCGCGAACTCATGATGAAAACCATGGGAGTAAGGCGCAAATCCGGGCGATTCCATTGAGACACCGGAAACCGGATAGCTCTCGGTCACATCACGGGCCAAACCAATGGCATATTCACGGGCGGCAGGTGCGGATGGACAAAGGCTGTAAATGTAGCGGTCGCCAAATGCGTTAGCGACCGTTGAATCGGGATTTGCGCTGCCAAGCAAAGTGTTGTGCAGGAGCACCAGCCAGACATTGGTCGCCATGTCTTTCTGGTTCGCCAGCTCGCCCAGCACATCGCGTTCGGCCAGCATTGAATTGGGAACAGGCTTGATCGTTCCATAGAGGCTGGGATTGGATTTGAAATAGACAGTGCCATCCTGGGGGAAATAGACTTTTCCCGCCTTGCCATGGGGCCGCAGAAATTTTCCTGCGTGGTAGCTTCCCGCATAGGTGACCGTATCAAGGCCGAGAGCGCGAAACTCCCGCACAGCTTCACCCACACCCGCTTCCGCGAGATCCCAAGCATAGGCATAGATGGCGCGGCAACCCATCAGTCGTCCTTGTTCCCGAACCAGCCATCCCTCATGTAGCGCATATATTCGAAAATCGTATTGTACTTTCGGACGAATGCCACCTCAAGGAAATCACCAACCACAAAAGGTGGAATGATGATCTCCTGTCCCTTTATATGTGGCGCCAAATCTTCCACACGAAATGCAATGTGCGGATTGGCTTTGATGATTTCTGGCACGGTGCTGTCCGGTTCATAACGGAGAAATTCGATGTGCTCCGGGTGATTGCGCGGGCTTGTCACCCACACCCGGCTCTGCTCCACCCAGTCTTCGTTCGGTTGCTTGATCGTCGTTGTAATGCCGACATGATCGAACTCATACATCGGATGTCCCTCTATTCAAAAGGAAACAGGCGGCGACGCATGAAACGCCGCCGCCCTCCGGAATCAAATGCGTTTGGCGATTTCGTCAACATTGACGCCATTATAAGCTTCGGAAAGCGCGAAGCCATCGGCATCAGCTTTTACCTTGGCCGCGTCAAAGCCGTTGGCAACATCAATGAGGTCGTTCTTCACAACGTCCTCCAGCTTGAAGTCGCCAGTGATCTGGCCGATTTCACGGCCCACGTCGAAGAACATCTGCCAACTTTCGGGCAAGTGATAGCCCCATTTCTTGCGTTCATCCATGCGGCCACCGAACACGGCCGCCAACTGCATCATGGATTCAACAGCAACGTCAGGCGTCATTTGTGAGCCAAGTCCCGGGAACTGCTCCATGACAATTTGCGTTGCGGCGCGCGGATTGAGCTTGCCGAATTCGAGGCCTGCGGCCCAGCCCTGGAAATATCGGCCATAAACCTCGCGCTTTGCCGCATCATCGAAATCCGCCTTCCGAATGACAAAGCTGTTGGCGGGAAGCTTGGAGAAATCGCGGCCCAGGATGTAATCAAAGTCGAGGCCCTGGCCCTTCCACTGGGCGCGCAGGCCTTCCCAAGCCAGCGCTGAATCGCCTTTGCCCTCTTTCAACACCGTGCCCCAGGCAGGCCAGCCGCCCTCGACATATTTGATCTTGGTGATATCGACACCGGCGGCCTTCAGCATGGGATCGCAGATCGATTGCCAGCCAGCGCTGCCGAGCACCACGGTTTTGCCCTCAAGCCATTTGAGATCGGCGGGTTTTTCGCCTTTGCGGAAGGCAAAATCGAACACATCGGCGCCGCCCATGTGGAAGGCCGACACCAGCGGAATGCCCTGCGCCAATGCGAGCGAGAACACGCCAGGGGAGGGATAGCCCACATCGGCCTGGTTCTGGTCAACCAGCTTCACGGTTGCTGTCGCATCGGACGGCCCTGGCTCCAGAGTGGTTTCAATGCCGCCGAAATAGCCAAACTTGGCGGCCACCCAGTAGGGATAATCGTCAAGCACCTCAACGGTGCCACGGGGACTTACCCAGCGGATCTTGTCTGCCGCAAGGGCCGGACGGGTTCCTGCAAGGCCGCCAGCTGCCAGGGTTGAGACACCAGCGGCTGTCAAGGTCAACAGGCGACGACGTCCGATCATTAGATTGTCCAACATTCCTTTGTTCTCCTCTGTTTTTGCGTTTCCTGTTTTGTTGTTCCGGATTATTGGTCAAGTCGCTAACCTGACCCTCCCCCGGCTTAGGCTTCCCAACTGGCCCACCTCTTTCCAAGCCAGTAGAAAATGACGTAAATCGATATACCCAGTATCGCCAGAATTAGAATAATGGCGAAAAACTGCGGCATCCGGATGAGCGCCGAATAGTATGTCAGGCGGTTGCCCAGCCCTTCAGCGCCGCCAACCATTTCAGCGCCAATGGTTGTCAGCAGGCCAAAAATCGAGCCAACCATAAGGCCCACAATAATCATGGGCATCGCCATCGGAATGCGTATCTTGGTGAAAATCTGTATTGTGCTGGCCCCGAAGGAGCGGGCCAAGGCGATCTTCGCAAGATCGACGCGCCGGAATCCCGTGGCGGAGTTGATCATAACCATGGGGCCGCTCGCCAACGCGACAGCGATAATTCGGGGCTCACTTCCAAACCCAAAACGCAATATGAGCAGCGGCACCAGCGCCAGCATCGGCGTGGTAACCAGCAAAAGGATGTAGGGCGTCACAACCTTTTCAACAAATGGAAATTGCGTGATGACCGCCGCCAGCACAAATCCAATGGACCCGCCAATGGCAAAGCCCACCAGCAATTCATAAAGCGTGATTAACAGATGCGGCCAGATAAAAACCCACTCCGTGAAGAGCGCCACTATGATCTGGCTTGGTTTGGGAAAGACATACTGGGGGACATTGAAAATAATCAGCGACGCTTCTGTTCCCCCGACAATGATAACGGCCACAAGAATAATGACCAGAATCTCGAACTTGGTCCGGTGCTCGCCAAGCCCCAGGGAAGCGCCAGTTATTCCGACACCCCCGGGCTGCGGTTTTTTGTTAAACTCCGGTATCTTGTCACCGAGCGCTTTGTCCACGCTTCTCTCCTCCGATAATTTGCTCGCGCCCTATGCTATCGCCAATCCCGCCGCAGGTCCCTTGCCATGCTCAATGCGCGACTTGATTTGCAGCACACGCTTGATGAAATCTGGTTGGGTCTGAATTTCAACTGGCCGCGGCCGCGGAATGTCGATGTCATAGATTTCCGCGATGCGGCCTGGGCGCGCCGACATCACCGCCACCCGGTCCGCCAGAAATATTGCTTCCGAAATTGAGTGCGTGACGAATGCGATTGTCTTGCGGGTCTCCATCCAGATTTCCTGAATGAGAAGGTTCATCTCGTCGCGTGTGAAGGCATCCAGCGCGCCAAAGGGCTCATCCATCAAAAGTACAGAGGGGTTCACCGCCAAGCTTCTAACGATCGAGGCCCGCTGCTGCATGCCCCCCGAAAGTTCGCGCGGAAATTTGTTTTCAAAACCCGCAAGGGAAACCCGGTCAAGAAGTCTGTTGATCATTTCCCTGTCAGGCGGCTGGCGCTTCAGTTCGAAAGGCAATTCGATGTTTTTCGCAAGATTTCGCCATGGCAGCAGATTTGCATCTTGGAAAATCATCGCTATTTCGGGGTTTGGCTTGACGATCACTTCGTCACCAAGCCTGATCTCACCACTGGAAAGCGGATGCAGCCCAGCCATTGACCACAACAGAGTGGTCTTTCCCACATCCGGATGGGCCCAAGAATGCAAAGAAACTCGCTCTCGCGAACGTCGAGCGAAACGCTGTCGAGCGCGTGAACCGCGCCACTTCGCGTATGGTAATATTTCGTTGCATCCCGAATTGCCATCTTGACGGCACGCGGCTTTGCGGCGGAAACTGCCTTTTTTTCAACCTTCAAGTTCATGAAGCCGCCTCCCCGGGCATCTTGGTGTTGAAATGAAGCGAGGTTAAATGATCGTACAAATCGGGCTCAGGCGCAATAGACATTTGTTTCGAGATGGTTCTATTGATGGCGGTCCAGTGTATTTCAACGCTAGGTCCGCGTACGGAGTTCCGGGCTCATGACACAATACAGCGCTGTTTTTCGCGGCGGCTTGATCTATGATGGCAGTGAAGAGCCTCCCTACATCGGCGATGTCGCGGTGGATGGCGACCGCATATCAGCTGTGGGTCCAACGGCCACCTTGAGCACCGCCGACAACGAGCACGACATAACCGGCCTGGCCATCGCGCCGGGCTTTATCGACGCCCACACCCATGACGACCGCATCGTTGTCGACGCCCCTGATATGCTGCCGAAAATCAGCCAGGGGGTGACCACGGTGGTGGTTGGAAACTGCGGAATATCCCTGGCGCCCGTGATATTTTCAGGCGATCCGCCAGCGCCGATGAACCTTTTGGGCGGGCGGGAAGCCTATTCATTTCCAAATTTCAAATCCTATGCGGCGACGCTTTCGAAGTCTGCGCCTGCGGTCAATGTAGCGGCTCTGATCGGCCACTCGGCCCTGCGTCTCGCGGTCATGGACGATGTGAGGCGGCGCGCCACAACAGGGGAAGTGGAAGCTATGCGCAGCCTTGCCGATGAGGCCATGAACAGCGGTGCAACTGGTTTTTCGACCGGACTGTTCTATCCCACCAATGAGGCCGCTGACGCCAATGAGGTTGCAAGCATAGCCTTCCGCTTTGCCGAGCATGGCGGTGTTTACGCCACCCATATGCGGGACGAATTCGATCATGTGTTGGAAAGCATTGATGAGTCCGCGCAAACAGCCGCAGCCGCAAAAATCTCGTTGATAATTTCCCACCACAAATGCGCCGGCCCCGCCAATTGGGGGCGCACGAAAGAGACGCTGCCGAAGCTCGAACAGGTTGCGCTGCGACAACGCCTCAACATTGATGTCTATCCCTATGCCGCCGGGTCGACCAATCTTCGCGCCGACCTGGTGTCCGACGAGTACCGCATCCAGATTGCCTGGTCCAAGCCCCACCCCGAAATGAACGGCCTTGATCTTTCCGTCGTCGCAGCGGAATGGAAATGTGATTTGAAGGAGGCTGCGCGGAAACTCGACCCGGCAGGCGCCATATATTTTCAAATGGATGAAGCCGACGTGCGACGCGTGATGTCTTCGCGCCTCGCCATGATCGGCTCGGACGGCCTGCCCCATGATGCCCACCCCCATCCAAGATTGTGGGGCACGTTTCCCCGCGTGATCGGACACTACGCCCGCGAGCTGGGCCTTTTCCCGATTGAAACCGCAGTCCACAAAATGACGGGGCTAACGGCGCGTGTGTTTGGCCTCAAGGACCGGGGCAAGCTCGAAGCAGGCTGCTTTGCTGACATCGTCGTGTTCGATCCCAAGACACTTATAGACCGCGCAACTTATGACGCGCCCTTGCAACAGTCAGTCGGGATTGAGTGCGTCTACGTCAATGGCACGCTTTCGTTTACAAGACAGAAGGGCGTGGTGGCACGTTCGGGCCGTCTTGTCGGTGGAAAGCAAAAATAGGGCCGAATGGAGCTGGGCTTATGGCCAGTAAATTCACAAAAGACGCAAAGGCCTGGCTCGCCAAATTGGAAAAGGCGCTCAAGGCCAAAAATGCGCAAAGTGCCGCTGGACTTTTTGCGGAAGAAAGCTATTGGCGCGACCTCGTTTCGTTAACTTGGAACATCAAGACGGCGGAAGGGCGGAGCGAAATCAAAAAAATGCTGGAGGCCACAGTCCCGCATACATCCCCCGGTAATTTCCGGATTGAAGGCGAGGCTGAGAAGGTCAACGGCCTGATCGAAACCTGGTTCACTTTCGAAACAAAGTCCGCCCGTGGCAAGGGTCATCTGAGACTGAAGAAGGGCCAGGGCTTCACCATCCTGACGACCATAATGGAACTGAAAGGTCATGAAGAACGCAGTGGACCGACCCGTGAAAAAGGCGTGGAGCACGGTAGTTTCGACAATCGCTCGACATGGCTGCAACAGCGGACTGAGGAAGAACAATCGCTGGGGCGCACCACACAGCCCTATTGCGTCATCATTGGCGGTGGCCAAGGTGGCATCATGCTTGGTGCGCGCTTGCGACGCCTCGGCGTTCCAGCGATCATTCTGGAAAAAAATGCCCGCGCCGGAACTCCTGGCGTAACCGTTACAAGACACTCGTGCTGCATGATCCGGTCTGGTACGACCACCTGCCCTACATCCCTTTTCCTGAACATTGGCCGGTATTTACGCCCAAGGATAAGATGGGTGACTGGCTAGAAATGTACGCCAAGATCATGGAGCTCAACTATTGGAGCTCGTCTGAATGCGTCAAAGCGACTTACGACGCTTCCGCCAGGGAATGGACACTCAAAGTCAATCGCGACGGCGAGGAAATCATTCTGAAACCAAAGCAATTGGTTTTCGCCACCGGGTCCTATGGCCCACCTCGAGAAGTTGAAGTGCCCGGCCAAGGCGTTTTCAAAGGCGAGCAGTATCATTCAAGCAAGCATGTGAGCGGCGCCAATTGTCGCGGGAGAAAATGTGTTGTTGTCGGAGCAAGCAGTTCCGCCCATGATATCTGCGTTGATCTCAAGGAGGCCGGAGCTGACGTAACCATGATCCAGCGAACGCCAACAACAGTGGTGAGATCCGAAACGCTGATGGCCGTCGCATTCGCCGGCCTCTATTCTGAGGAAGCCGCGCGCGCAGGCATCAATGCCGAAAAAGCCGATATGATTTTCGCCTCAACCCCCTTCCGCCTGATGGCGGCGGCCCAGAAGCCGCTCTACGCGGAAATGGCCAGGCGCGACGCCAAGCTCATCGCACGCCTGAACAAGGCTGGCTTCCTCACGGATTACGGGCCAGACGGATCGGGCCTGATGATGAAAGCCTTCCGCACCGGATCAGGCTATTATATCGATGTTGGCGCATCCGAACTGATCGCAACAGGTCAAATCAAAGTTCGCAGCAATGTCGAGATAGCGCGGCTGACGGAGGACGCGGCAGTCCTGACAGACGGATCAGCCCTGCCTGCCGACCTGATCGTCTACGCAACAGGCTATCGCCCCATGAATGAATGGGTAGCCAACATCATCTCGCGTGAAGCCGCTGATCTCATCGGCCCCAATTGGGGCTACGGTTCAGGCACGAAAGGCGATCCCGGCCCATGGGAAGGCGAACTCCGCAACATGTGGAAGCCGCTGAAGCACGAAGCGCTGTGGTTCCACGGCGGAAACCTGCACCTGTCGCGTCATTATTCGCTTTTTGTAGCCTTGCAACTCAAGGCGAGAATGGAAGGCATAGCAACGCCTGTATACTGATTGCGAAAACAAGTTCAGAAAATGAGCTTTGCAGCTTGACGGTCAGCTGCGAGCGCTTTGGCGCAACACAACGGCTGTTGCGTCATCCGCTGGTTTGAAGCGCGGGTATTTCTCGCAGTTCGGATCGGCGGCTTCGACGGTTCGAATTTCTTTTAACACAGAGTTCACGCCGCCCTTCACCAGTGACGCATCAAGCACGCCCGTTTCCGAATACAATGCGTAATGGTCGACCGCGCGGAAATAGCCGTCTGTGCAAAGCATAATCTCGCTTGGCTTGCCGAGATCAAGATACTCCGCAAATTCGAGCGCAGAGATATTGGCTTCGAGAATGCTATAGCCGCCTGCTTTGTTGCGCAGCTTGCGGCCTTGGGCCAATTGCGGCTGGAATTCGGCAAGCAAATTCTCGCTGTCGCGAGCGCCTGCCGCGCGCCGCTTCGCCGCCTCAGCCGCGAGCCAATGATCGAAGGCGTTGTTGGGGGAAACCACAAGAATTGTGCGTTCCCATTCAGCCGCTCGTGCGAGAAGCGAGGAATCACCGAGACGTGCCGTGTACCAGCCATCGCCGTAACGCTTTGCGAGAATGAGACAGGCGGCCGGCGGATCATAGGTCTCGGGCAGGTCCAGTCCTTTCGAGCTGTCAAGCCAATCTGCGATCAGGAATTGTATCAGCCGGGACATGACCTCACGAAGGGATATATCCAGTGCCGCCAATTCCAGCAGGTGGTTGTGGACCCGCTCAACCAACCACGCCGCGTCAGTTCCAGAGGACAGGTAGTTCTTGCCGTTGATGCCCGTAACACCGTCCAACACCCATGCCGCTGAGACGTCGTCTGGTGTTCCCAAGTACCCCCAGCCGTCCTCATTGACTGTACCGCTCCCTTCTGTCACTGCGCCAATGAGCTTCATCACTTGCCTTCGATCCAAGTCGCGAGAACGCGCAGGGAATTGTCCAAGTGAACCAGATTTGCCAGAAAACCCCGTTTGATGCGGCCTAGCTCGTGGTCGCGCTTGAGAAATGAGGCCGGATTTAGCGACGCCATGCGCAGCGCGTCTTCGAGATCAACTTCGAGCCTTTCTACACAATAACGCAAGGCTTCATCCATAACCAGGTTGGAACCCGCAAGTGTTCCATCATTCATCAGCAGCTTGCCCCCTACCCGCTTGACTGAGCGTCCCTGTAATTCAAAATGATCGGGTCCGCCAGCCGCAGTTGGCATGGCGTCAGTGACCAGCATGATCCGGCTCAGTGGCTTCGTTGCGAACGCCACACGCAGCGCCGTGTCATGCACATGATAACCATCAGCGATGAAGCCACAAAAGCTTTCCAAGTCGGCGAGAGCAGTTCCCACCATGCCGGGTTCGCGGCCACTCATCTGGCTCATGGCATTATACACATGAGTGAAGGCGCGAGCGCCCGCGCCAAGAGCCTTTGTGGCATCTGCGCCACTGGCTTCGGAGTGCCCCAGACTGACAATCACGCCCTTCTCGGCAAGCGCCTTGACAAGCGCTGCTGGAACCCTGTTTGGAGCCAGCGTCAGCATGATTATGCCGCAGTCAGCCCCCGCGATCTGGGCCACATCTTCTTCTGTCATCTCACGGATGTAGCGGGCTTCATGGGCGCCTCTGCGCGCTGGGTCGAGAAACGGGCCTTCGATATGAATGCCCATGATTCCGGGAACATGTTCTGCGCGCGCGGCTTTGACGGCGGCAATTGCCCTCGTCAAAACCTCTGGTCTATCGGTGATAACCGTGGGCAGCATGCCCGTTGTTCCAAACTTGCGATGGGATTCAGCAATGCGCCTGATACATTCAACTGTGGGGTCGTCATTGAGCAGCGCGCCACCTCCGCCGTTCACTTGCACGTCGATGAAGCCCGGGGCCAGCAGACCACCATCCAAGTTGCGCCGCGCCATGCTTCCGGCAAGTTTGTCAATGGTTATGATGTCAACAATGCGCGGACCATCGATGACAACGGCCATGCCGGCGTGAATGGCGTCGCCATCGAAAACCCGCGCGCCGGTCAGGGCAAATGCCATCAAATGGTCTCCGTTATTTTCTTGAGCAGGCGCGGCCTGTCGGGGTCTCGGCCACGCGCAACCGCTGTGGCCTCGACGAACCGGTAAGCGGTCTGAATCATCGAAATGGGATCAAGCAGGGAGTTGCCAGTGCGCACATATGGAAGCCCACCGATTTCAGCCACAACCACGCGCGCACCCGTATTCCGCAGCGTGACGAGTGAAGAACGTGTGGATTGTCGGGACCCATCCTCGGGCGAGTAAACCAGGACAGGAAAACCTTCACCAAGAAGCTCGAGGGGACCGTGCATGACCTCAGCGATGGAATGGGCCTCGGCATGAATGGCACAAGTTTCCTTCAGCTTCAAGGCAGTTTCAATGGCAATGGGGAGAGCCGGCCCCCGCCCTAAAACATAGAGGGAATCTGCGTTCCTGGCGAGATCGATCGCTTCGGGCCAGTCTATTCCCGCCGCCACCGCCAGTCGGTCCGGAAGGGCCGCAATGGCCGCAAGCAAATCCTTGTGGTCAAGCCATTGCGACACAATGGCGGCGCCTGCGACAAGCGACACAATGAATGATTTTGTCGCGGCCACACTCACCTCCGGACCCGCACTGAGGTGGAGGCAAATATCGGCGGCGCGGGCGACAGGGGAATCTTCCTCATTGACAAGAGCCACTGTCAAAGCCCCGGCTTTGCGCGCGGCATCCTGGAGCGCCATGATGTCCGGGCTCTGTCCCGACTGCGAAACCGTGACACACAATCCATTCTTCAATTGAAGCTTTGCGCTGTAAACGGACACAACCGAAGCGCCCATTGAGGAACATGGAACGCCCGCCAGAATTTCCGTGAGATACTTGAAATAACCCGCCGCGCTGTCGGAACTTCCGCGCGCTGAAGTGATTATGACGGGAGGCGGCTTTCGCCCAAGGCGCGCGCCGATTTCCTTGAGCGCTTCCCGATTGCGCTGGAGAAAGCGGGCGGCGGCCTCTGGCGCTTCCGCTGTTTCTCGCGCCATGTGGGTCATGATTTCAGCGCCCAGCTCATTGAAAGTCCCTGGGCGCGCCGCGCCATCATGATTGAGCCATCCAGCGCGTCAGCGCCGGGTGATGTGAGCGACTTCTTCACATCGGCATCGAGATAAGGTTGATAGGCCGCCGATAGGCCGCCAAGCAGACAGAGCGCACCGGCACCGCGAGCCAGCAACGCACGGCCCAGATTCGAAATGGCGGCGGCTCCCTCAATCACGATGGTCATGCCGACAACGTCGCCCTTTGCGGCGCAGTCGAAGACCAGCGGGGCCATTTCGGCATAGTCCTTCGGCGTTGCCCGTTCAGACCAGCGAGAGAGATCAAAACGGTTGCTCCCTACTCGCGCCAGAACCTCCACAATGAGTGGCGTGGGTTGCAGCAAGCCATCAATGGCAAGGGCGGCACGCCGCACCGCATGATGGCCAAGCCAAGCGCCCGAGCCATGATCGCCAAGGGCAAATCCCCAGCCGCCAACCATGTGGCGAACACCCCTGACGACAGCAAATCCTATGGAACCGGTGCCTGCGATAACGATGCCGCCGTCGCCTCCAGCAAAGGCGCCCACACAGGCTGCATAGGCATCATTGTCAGCAATCACAGAGGCAAAAGGAAGACTTGCCGCCACGATCCGCTCCGCGCCAACGGATGTCACCAAGCCCGCAAGGCCAAGTCCGCTATGGAGATCGGTTGTTTTCAATTGAGCCCTGGCCGCCGCCTCTGCCGCAGTGGAGACAATATTGGCCAGGGCGCCATCAAAGTTCTGGTGAATGTTGGAAGAACCGCCAATGGCCTCGCCCAGCATGTGTCCTGAGGCATCGCGAATGCGGGCCCGGCAGCGGCTGCCGCCACCGTCAATGCCCAGGAAATACCGTCCAGGTCGTTCCATTGTTCGCAAAACCTCCCATCACTGCATAGTTCACTTTATCTTCATGATAAATGGTATTAATTCAGTGAGGTTGCTTCATGAGGCTGAACTTGAGAAAAACTGAAAGTGAAATACCCGAATTGTCGGGTATAGACACCTGGATCGACGCCAAAATCCTGCGCACTTTGGTGGCTGGGCAGGAGCGCGCCATTGCCTCGGTGAAGGCTGCAATTCCAATGATTTCCGAAGCGGCGAATATCGTCGCAACCTGCCTGGCGCAGGGTGGCCGCCTCTTCTACGCAGGGGCTGGAACCTCGATTCGCATTGGCGTCCAGGATGGCTCCGAACTGCCGGCAACCTTTGGCATGTCGGAGGACAGGTTGGTCTATCTGATTGCCGGAGGCCGCGCCGCCATGTTCGAATCATTCGCCGATGCTGAGGATGATGCTGCGGAAGGCGGCCGGGCGGCGTCAATATGCAAGGCGGGCGATGCGCTGATCGCTATTGCCGCGTCGGGTTCAACACCTTACACAATTGGCGCTGCCAGGCGCGCAAGTGAACTTGGCGCAAGCGTAATTGCCGTCGCCAACAATCCCAACTCGCCATTGGCCGCTTGGGCCGACGTCGAAATATTTCTCGATTCCGGCCCCGAAGTGATCATCGGATCGACGCGTATGGGCGCCGGGACGGCGCAAAAAGCGGCCCTCAATCTTCTCTCCACGCTCACCCACATCAAGCTGGGCGCCGTCCACGATGGCATGATGATCAATGTGAAAGGGGGGAATGCCAAACTGAAGGCCCGCGCCTGTAAAATTGTTTCACGGATTGCAAGTGTTGATGAGCGCAATGCCGCCGCAGCGCTGGAACTGACTAAAGGCGAGATAAAGACTGCAATTCTGATCAGCGCTGGCGCAATGTCTCCCGACAACGCGCAGCAACTGCTGAAGGAGAGCCAAGGAAATTTGCGCTTGGCGCTTTCAAGGCTCGCCCTTCCCGCTTGAAATTCCTGCTAATTTGTGCGCAATTTGAACGGGAGCTTTGGCAATCTGCCATCACAAGAAGGGAGCTCCAGTGATCTTCGAGGTATGCGTGGATTCGGTGGGTGGTGTGCGGGCGGCCAGGGCTGCGGGATCGCACCGCGTTGAATTGTGCGCCGACCTCCTGGAGGGAGGCATCACGCCGAGCCATGGCATGATCCGTGAGGCGCGGAAGATAGCGGGGATCGGGCTGCATGTGATGATCCGGCCGCGCGGCGGCGACTTTCTGTTCGACAACGACGAATTCGCGATTATGGAAGCCGACATCGACACCGCCAAGGCGGAAGGCGCCGATGGAGTCGTGATCGGCCTGCTCACAGACCAAGGCACCATCGATGTTCAGCGAACCCGCGAACTGATGGCGCGCGCCAGGCCGCTATCAGTCACTTTTCACCGGGCGTTCGACATGACGCCCGAGCCATTTGAGGCGTTGGAGACACTCATAGGCCTCGGCGTTGACCGTGTGTTGACCTCCGGCCAGGAGACGACCGCGCTGGAAGGGCTGCCGCTGATCGGCGCGCTCGTCAGCGACGCGGACAAGCGCATCATCGTCATGCCAGGTGGAGGCATAACTGCCCGCAATGTCGAGCGGATCCTTGCCGCAGCCAAGCCACAGGAAATCCATTTCGCGGTGCTGGAGTCAACGGCCAGCAACATGCAATTTCGCCGGAGCCACGTGTTCATGGGTGGCGAGTTGCGCCCTCCGGAGTATGATCGTCTTGTCACATCGGCTGACACCATTCGATCAGTGATGGCAATGAACCCGGAGGGCAAGAATGCCAAAAAGTGAAAACCTGGCCAAGACCGACAGC
>CAWFJW010000024.1:0-76488 GCA_963816305.1 uncultured Alphaproteobacteria bacterium | reverse complement strand
TGACTCACCAGGCGCAAATTGGCTTTCGGCGATGCTGAAATTTCAAGCAATCCTGAGTCCGGGTTCGGATCTTGCGGCAAGACGCCCCACAAGGATGAAGCAGAAGGAAAGTAGAAAAACAGAATCTCCGTGCCGACAAAAATCTGTCAAAAAACCTCGCCACTGGTGACAATTGCCGCATTGTATGAAACAGACGCAGACGCGCTGACAGCTGCTGACATATGCTGTCATGACTCTGAAGTAGGAAAGCCCAAACCAGCGGCCAAATGGAGGTGAAAATGTCTGATGAACAGAAAGCCACGCCACGGGATTGGATTGGCCTTGCGGTCATTGCGCTGCCCTGCATGCTTTATTCGATGGATCTGACGATCCTCAATCTCGCGGTGCCCGCCATCGCTGCGGACCTGAAACCCAGCGCCAGCCAGTTGCTCTGGATTATCGACATCTATGGCTTCATGGTGGCTGGTTTTCTGATGGTGATGGGCGCCTTGGGCGATGCCTACGGTCGCCGCAGGATGCTGCTCATTGGCGCAGCCGTGTTTGGCATTATGTCGGTGGTGGCCGCCTTTGCCCAGTCCACCGAGCAACTCATCATCGCGCGCGCCGCCTTGGGCATTGCCGGGGCCACGCTCGCGCCC
The DNA here is from genome assembly GCA_963816305.1 of uncultured Alphaproteobacteria bacterium. Lineage (GTDB taxonomy): Bacteria > Pseudomonadota > Alphaproteobacteria > Rhizobiales > Aestuariivirgaceae > Aestuariivirga. The sequence continues at coordinate 75,850 of CAWFJW010000024.1, read as the reverse complement.
TCAACGCTCTCTCTCATCACCAACATGTTCCGCGACGAGAACGAGCGGACCTTTGCCATTTCCATGTGGATCGCAAGCTTCTCGGCGGGCGCGATTGTCGGCCCGCTGGTGGGCGGCTTGCTGCTGAACTGGTTCTGGTGGGGCGCGGCTTTTCTGGTTGCGGTGCCGGTCATGGCCCTGTTGCTGATTCTCGGCCCGTGGCTCCTGCCGGAATTCCGCAGCGATGATCCTCCCAAACTCGACTATCCCAGCACTTTGCTGTCTCTTCTCGCGGTGCTGAGCTTCATCTATGGCGTGAAGTCCATGGCGGAATTCGGTTTCGGCTGGACATCGACTGGGGCGGCGGCCGCGGGTTTGGGCTTTGCAGTCGCATTTGTGCGCCGCCAGCGCGTCATTGCCGCGCCATTGATCGATATGTCGCTGTTCCGTCTGCCTGCCTTCAACGTCTCCCTCATCGTCAATCTGCTGGCCCTCATGTTCATGTTTGGCAGTTTCATTTTCATGGCTCAGTATCTGCAGCTCGTTGCTGGCCTCACGGCGCTGGAGGCCGGCCTGTGGTCGCTGCCCGGGGCCATCGCCTTTACAGTGATGTCTTTCTTCAATGCCAGGCTGCAAGCGCGCTTCGCCAACCTTCAAGTCCTTGTCGGTGGATTGTTGTTCAGTGCGGTTGGCTTCCTGTTGCTCTTCTTCATGGAAAGTGTTGTTGGCGTTGTCATCGCCATGATGATTGTGGCGGTTGGCTTCACCCCCGTCATCGCCCTGACAACCGCCTATGTCGTGGGCGCCGTTCCTCCCGAAAAGGCAGGCATCGCCTCAGCCTTGTCAGAGACGGCGGCCGAATTGGGTGGCGCCCTGGGAATCGCGCTGCTAGGCAGCTTTGCCACTTTCCTTTATCGCAACCGAATGGCCGACGCGGTCCCTGACAACCTCGAAGGGGCCGCTGGAATTAGAACCTCGCTTGCCGCCGCCGTTGATGCCGCGAAATCCCTGCCGATGGAAATATCCGAGCCGATGATGGCCACGGCGCGGGCCGCTTTCATGACCAGCTACTACATGACAGCGCTTATGGCGGCTGCTGTGCTGTCATTCTTGGCGCTGATCGCAGCCCGAGGACTCCGGGAGACAAAAACAGCGATTCACTGAAACCAGCGCGGTCTTGAGAAGCTGAAGCTATTCGAGCAGCACGACACTTTCCTGCTCTTTCGGATCAGTGCGCGCGATCACGGCGCGCACCGGCCTGTTTGTGGGGTTATACGGCTGGTGCGGAACACCCGCCGGGATGTAGGCAAAATCCCCGGCTTTCATCCGCATCACCTGGTCCAGCTTTGCCCCATGGCGCATTTCCGCCTCGCCCTCGAGCACATAGACCGCCGATTCATGCGCCTCGTGATAATGCGGCTTGGCCGAGGCGCCCGGAGGAATAACCACGATATGCATGCAGAGCGCTTCCGAGCCCGCCGCCTCAGCGGAAATTCCGGAGAAATAATCCAGCCCCTGCTTGCCGTGAAAGCCTTCGCCACCGCGAACGAGCTTGCATTGCTTCATTTCAAGCCTCCAATCCAAAATAAACTTCCAACCCGTTGTACCATGACACATCAAGCGTCAATTGGATTTCGGCGATGCTGCTTTTTCAAGCAACCTTGCGCCCGGGTCCGAAACTTGCAATTTTGGAGAATAGCCGTTTATAGCCCAATCACCGTACGGTGTCAAGGATTAAATTCCGCTCAAGTGCCGCCCGCGTCGTTTCCGCGCCATCGGCTGACGTTTAGCTGCCCTCGCGCTGATCGGTCCGGGACTAAACCTCTCCCCAGGTGAAACTTTCTCAACAGGCATTGTCATGACCGATATACAGCCCGCTCCAACAGGCCGCCGCGCGCGGGGCGGTGGCGGCGCTGATGCCAGGCGGGCGTCCCGGACCAATCAGGTGGTGCCGCCCAAGGGCTACATCCGCCGCAACATCAAGCTGTACGAGCCTTTTTCCGATGACCAGCTTGAACTCATTGAAAACAACGCCGAACTCATCCTCCAGGAAATCGGCATTGATTTTCGTGACGACGCCGAAACGCTCGCGCTCTGGAAAAACGCCGGCGCCGACGTCAAGGGCGAGCGGGTGCGCTTTCCGAAAGGCCTGGTGCCCAGCCTGTGCAAAACAGCGCCGCGCGAATTCACGCAACATGCCCGCAACCCCGCCAACAATGCTGTGGTTGGCGGCAAAAACACCATTTTCGCTCCGGTCTATGGCCCCCCGTTCGTGCGCGATCTCGACGGCGGCAGGCGTTATGCAACCATTGAAGACTTCCGCAATTTCGTGAAGCTCGCCTATATGTCGCCGAGTTTGCATCATTCCGGCGGCACGGTTTGCGAGCCCGTCGATATTCCCGTGGCCAAGCGCCATCTCGACATGGTCTACAGCCACATCAAGTATTCCGACAAGCCCTTCATGGGTTCGGTCACGGCGCCGGAGCGCGCCGAAGATTCCGTCGCCATGGCCAGGATGGTGTTCGGCGCGGAGTTCGTCGACCAGAATTGCGTGTTGATCAATCTGATCAACGCCAATTCGCCCATGGTGTTTGATGGCACAATGGTGGGCGCCTTGAAAGTTTATGCCCGCGCCAATCAGGCCACCGTGATTTCGCCGTTCATCCTGGCGGGCGCCATGTCGGCGGTCACCGCCGTCGGCACGCTCACGCAAATTCTCGCTGAAGCTTCGGTGGGCATAGCGCTCACCCAGCTCTGCCGCCCCGGCGCGCCTGTGGTGTTCGGCACCTTTGCCTCGTCCATGTCCATGCAGTCGGGCGCGCCCACCTTTGGAACGCCGGAACCGGCGCATGTGTTGTTTGGCGCGGCCCAGCTTGCCCGGCGCATGGGTGTTCCGTTCCGGTCCGGCGGCGGCCTCTGCGGATCAAAGCTGCCGGATGCGCAAGCGGCCCATGAAAGCGCCAACACTCTATGGCCAACGATTCTGGGCGGGGTGAATTTCTGCCTCCATGCGGCGGGCTGGCTGGAAGGCGGGCTTGTCTCGTCCTACGAAAAATTCATCATCGACGCCGACCAGCTCACCATGTTCCAGCGCTTTGCCGAAGGCGTGGATTTCTCCGAGAATGGCCAGGCGCTCGAAGCCATGCGCGAACGGAATGCAACGGGCGAGGCGCATTTCCTCGCCACCGCCCACACCCGCGCCAATTTCGAAACCGCCTTCTGGCGCTCCGGCATCACCGACAACAACTCCTACGAACAATGGCGCGATGACGGCGAGAAGGACCAGTCAGTCCGCGCCAACGCCACCTGGAAAAAGATGCTGGCGGATTACGAAGCCCCCGCCCTGGATCAGGGCCTTGATGAGCAGCTTCAGGCCTTCATGGCCAAACGCAAGGAAGTTCTGCCCGATGGCGTGAGCTGATCACTTCAACTATTGGGCGGCCGCATATTTTTCATCAAGCAGCATGTTGATCATATGGTCATTGCAACGGGCTTCGGGGCCAAGGCCAGCAACGTCAGGGTTAAGCTCAGGGTGCCTGTCCATCAATTCATAGGCCCTTTGACGCCGGGACTCGGCTTTCTCTCCCATCGAAAAATGCAGCGTAGCGTTGAACCGTTCAGCCCGGCGCAGGCGTTGAAAGAAGTCGTCGTGATCGGCGGCATATACTTCTGCTGCCTTTGACCAATTCCTGCCCTCAAGGAGGCGGTCGCGCAGGAGCCTGACGTCACGCAGCGTCCGCGAGAGTCCGTTCCCCCAGACCGGATCGCTTGCAGCTGCGGCATCTCCGATTAGCACGCAATTGCCCCGCGTTGGGTTGGTTATCCATCGGTGAGCGCCATCAAACGTTGCAAAAATGCCGTGTGGCGCAAGGTGCTCCAGCCATGATGCAGGAATTCCGATTTGATGAAACTGTTGCATCACAGCCGGGAAATCACGCTCTCCCGACAGCCGCTTCGGCAAGGCGTCCTTGTGGTGCAGGAGATAGACCCGGAAATTTCCAGGCTTGTTCCTAATAAGGATGCTCCCCCGCCCTGTGACCGCATGCAGGAAGAAATACAGGGCATGCTCGATTTCCAAATCGCCTGCCAGCTGCAAACCTCCGGTGAAGAGCTCTGGTGCATCTTTGCTACGCTCAAACTCAAGCAGGGTTGCAAGCTGCGATTCCCGTCCATCGGCACCGACGACAAGCCGCGCTCTGACGCGCCTGATTTCGCCTTCAAATTCAATGCTGGCCTCGGAAGTGGCTCCCGGCAGGAGTTCCATTAGGAACGCACCGCGCCAAACCTCCGCCCCGCTTTGCATGGCCCGATCCAGAAGAATTTCCTGCATCTCCTGATGGGAAAAAGAGAGAGCGCAGGTGGCTCTTGGCGTCGATGTCCGAAAATCCCTGGGCTCCGATGCCTTGCCAGAATAGAAGAATATCTCGCGAGCGGCTTCGCTTGCACAGGTTTCCAGCAGGATATCGTAAATTCCAAGTTCCAGTGCTTCGACAGTTCCCCAGGGAAGCAAGACCTCACCCCTCACGCGATCACGGAATTTCATTTCCTTTTCGACAATGAGGACCTGGAAGCCTGCCTGGGCCATGGACCGCCCCAATGCCGAGCCCGCCAAGCCACCGCCAATGATCAGCAAATCATAGTCAGCGGTGCGGTTGATCATGGTTCTGGGTCTCCATTTCCCACTTCGGGCACCATCAAACTCCCCCGCCCCAGCCAAGGCAAATTCAAAGAATTTTGATGCAGATGAATTCATTTCATCTAGGATAAGTCCATGAGACGCTTGCCACCCTTAATCGGACTTCGCGCTTTTGAAGCTGCCGCACGGCACCTAAGCTTCAAACTGGCGGCTGAGGAACTTTGCGTGACGCCAACCGCAGTCAGCCATCAAATCCGCCTTCTGGAACAATATTGCGGCCAGCGCCTGTTCCGCCGCCGCCCGCGCCCCCTCGCCCTGACCAGTTCCGGCGAGCAACTTTTCCTCACTCTTCGAGAAGGCTTCGACAGGTTTTCCGAAACCTTGGCATCCTTGAGCGGAACCAAGACCAGCCGCCACCTTCGCATCACAACAACCAGCGCCTTCGCTGCCCGGTGGCTGCTGCCGAAGCTGCCCCTATGGCGACGGTCCAATCCCGACATCTCGCTGGATATCGTGAGCACCTATAATGTGCTTGACCTCAAGGCTGGCGAAGCGGACGTCGCGATCCGCTACGCGCGAACCCCGCCCATCGATGGCGTTTCGACCGAACTGCTCCGTGACACGTTTCATGTCATGGGCAGTCCCTCGCTTGTTGGGAAGGAGGCTGCCTTGCTCAAGCCAATTGAGCTGATGCGCCATCCACTGATTGAAACGGGATGGCCTCCCCATGATTCAGAAGCTCCAACATGGCAGCGCTGGGAAAGGGAAGCGACAGCCACATATGGAAATGTGCCCCGTCTGGCCGACAGCGTGAGTCTGCGGTTCGAGGATGAGATCCATGCTATCGAAGCAGTGATTGCGGGTCAGGGTTTGGCCGTTTGCAGTGACGTGCTCGCCAGTTCTGAACTCGCCAACGGAAAGCTTTTGCGGCTTTCAGAGGTTACGCTTCCTGGCTATGGCTTTTACGTCGTCCACCGTCCGAAACATCCCAAGGCAGCGACGATATCGGCATTCGTGGAATGGATGCGGCGAATGGCGTAGCCACCACAACGAATTCTATCTGCAAAATGACGGCGAGAAGGCCCAGTCAACCCGCGCCAACGCCGCCTGGAAAAAGATGCTGGCGGACTATGAAGCTCCGCCTTTGGAATCAAGTTCTTGATGAGCAGTTGCAGGCCTTCATGGCCAAGCGCAAGGAAGTTCTGCCCGACGGCGTGAGCTGATCACTGCTCCACCAGTTCAACGCGGCGGTTCAGCGCCTGGCCATCTTCACGCTGATTTGAAGCGACAGGCACAAGCGGGCCTACGCCCTTGGGCGCCATGCGCCCGGTGTCAACACCACTGGCTGCGAGTGCTTTTACCACTGATTCGGCCCGCGCCGCGGAAAGCTTCAAATTGTAGTCGAGCTCACCCACATTGTCCGTATGACCCACAATGTAGACCTTCACGCCGGTGTTTTCGCTGAGATAGCGCGCCATCTCATCAAGTTGAGGTTGTGATTCCGCCTTTAGCGTCGCCTTGTCGAAATCAAACAGAACGCCATAAAGTATGATCTTGCCATCGGTTCCCACGCTGTTGTTGATCTCCTCGGCGGAAATCGTCACCATCTTCTTTTCCATATCTCTTGGTTCGACAATTTCGACCAATACGCTGACGCGATTTCGAATTGCCTTTGAATAATCCCCAAAACTGCCGCCTTTGTTCTGTGCCGCAAAAACTGCGGCATAAGCCTTGCTGCCGCCCTCACCCATGGTCATCAGCACATAGCGCGGATCTATGACGGCATCAAACATCGCTTCGGACAGGGCCTTGCGTCTGCTATCGGCCTGGTCAGAAATCAGCTTCGCGGCTGGATTGCTCCATTTGTATTTCAGCGACTTGAAACTCGGGCCGCAGGTTTCCTTGGCGCATTCGAAGGCTGGCACAAAACCCCTCTTCAGCAACTCCTCCTGGTAATTGGTGAAAACTTCCAGCGAAGATCGGCCTTCAGGCGAAAGATACATCGTGCGGGTAACTTGGCCTTTGACAGTGATTGTCGAAGAGTATTTTTTCTTGTTGGAAAATTCAGCGCCAAGGGCTGCCCCATCCGGCAGTGTCAGTTCATCGAATGCCTTCACAGTCTGGCCAACAATAAATGCACCCTCGTAGCGCCCGGTGAATTCATGGTCAGCGCTGCCGGGTGCGTCGCTGGTCATTGTTTTCAGAATTTCGGGCTTTATTTGCGCCATGAGCAGTGTGGGCCACATCACTGACGCAGCCACAATTATGGCTGCCAATTTGACTGCTCGCATGTTCACTCCTTCGGCCCCATCTCGGAAAAGAATGTGTCATTGATTAGTGACATAAACAAGACTGCAATTGCGCCGGATGGAGGAAGTTCAGTTTTCACGCGCAACCTCCGGCTTGTGGTCGGTCAGCGCATAAAGCGCTACCCCGGCGATCACCATGGCGGAGCCTATGGCGTCGGCCAGGGTGAAGGGCTCGCCCAATATCCAGACGGCCAGGGCGATCGTGATCAATGGCGAAATCGTGGCGATCATCGAGGTGGATTGGGGGCTGATGCGGGAGAGGCCCGCGTTCACCAGGAAAGATGGGATGACCGTCGCGAAAAAAGCGATGCCCGCCGCCAGCCAGAAGAACTGCGGAGATGACGAAAAGTCAAAGCTCTGGCTGCTGACGATGTAGTGGGCGATGCAGGCGAAGGCTGATCCCGACAGGGCGATGGAAGTGAAGAGCGTGCTCCCCATGGCGGTTATGAAATTCTTGGCCAGCAGCTGGTAGATTGCAAAAGTGATGGCGCAACCCAGCACCAGAACCGTGCCGATGACCGTCGCCATGCCGCCTGTTGGCAAATCCGTGAGGAACACAACCACGAGGCCCGCATAGGTGATGGCGGCGGCGAGAATGCCCAGTCCCCTCAGTTTCGCGCCAAAAAACATCCAGCCCAGAAACATGACGAAGATGGGATAGGTGAACAGCACAAGGCGTTCCAGTTGGGCGGTGATGTAAACCAGGCCTTCGAAATCAAGCAGCGAGGATATGTAATAGCCGATGACGCCTGTGCAAAGGGCGCGGCAAGTTAGCCCCCAGCCCGGCATCTTCTTGCCGTTGCGGCGAAGCTGATAGACGGCGTAAATTCCGGCGGCCACAAAAAATGGCAGGGCCATGGCCATGCGGAGCGCCAGCAGCAATGCGGCATTGGCTTCTTCCATGTAGGCCAGCTTGATGAAAATAGCCTTGGTGGAAAACAGGGCGGCGCCCGCGCCCGCGTAGATATAGCCCTCGAGAATCCGCCGTCCTTCCATGGCGGATTGCTTTACACGCGGGCGCTGTACTTGTCCGCAGCTTTGCGTATCATGGCAGATATGCGCAATTTTCGAAGAGGTTTGTTGGATGACTGCCCTGCACTATTGTTCGGCACTGGAAATGGCGCGGCTGCTGCGCGCGCGGAAAGTATCGGCAGTTGAACTTCTGGAAAATTGCCTGAACCAATACGCCAAGCACAATGACGCCCTGAACGCTGTGGTTGTGACTGATATCGCAAGGGCAAAGCGGGCGGCAACCGCTTCCGACAAGCGCCTGAAGAAGGGCGCGCCAATTGGCCCCTTCGATGGCGTTCCGATGACGGCCAAGGAATCATTCGACTGGAAAGGCACGCCTTCAACCTGGGGATCGCCCGCATTCAAGGAAAATATCGCGGCGTCCGACGCTGCCGCCATTTCGCGGCTGGCCAATGCGGGCGCGGTGATTTACGGCAAGACAAATGTGCCATTGATGCTGGCAGACTGGCAGAGCTTCAATGAAGTCTATGGCACCACGAACAACCCATGGGACGTGACGCGCTCGCCCGGCGGCTCGTCTGGCGGATCGGCCGTTGCCCTGGCCACGGGCATGAGCGCGCTCGAAATCGGCTCTGACATCGGGGCATCGATCCGCAATCCGGCGCATTACTGCGGCGTCTATGGCCACAAGCCAACCTATGGTGTGGTGCCCTATGCAGGCCATATGCTGCCCGGCACCGTGATGCCGAGCGACATCACGGTTGCCGGCCCGCTGGCCCGCTCCGCCCGCGATCTCTCGGTTATGCTGAAAGTTTTGGCAGGAACAGATGGCGTTGAAGCGCGCGGCTTGAGAGTGGCGTTGCCAGCCGCCACGCAAAAAAGCCTCAAGGAATTTCGCGTGGCGGTGAAGGTGAACAGCGCGGTGAGCGACGTTGACCAGCCGGTGCGGGACAAGGTCAATGAGCTTGCCGGTTTCCTCCGGCGGCGGGTGAAGAAGCTTTCCTTCGAGGCCCAGCCCGCCTTCAGCGATGAAGAGGCCTACGAGAATTTCATTACGCTTCTGCGCGCCACCGCAACCCGCAAGATGTCGGATGCGGATTATGAATCCAGCGTCAGCAAATCCAGGACACTTGCCCCTGATGACAAATCCTATGTGGCCATGATGACGCGGGCCTTCGCGCTATCCCACAGGGATTGGCTGCGCGCCAATGAGCGGCGCCATGAAATGCGCCTGGCTTGGGACCGGTTCTTCAACGACTGGGATGTGCTGCTGTGCCCCGCGGCCGCGTCCGCCGCCTTCCCGCATGACCAGGTGGGAGAGCGGCATGAACGGTTCATCGATGTGAACGGCAAGCGCGTGTCCACCATCGATCAGCGATTCTGGGCGGGATATTCGTGCAATTTCTACCTGCCATCAACCGTTGCCCCGCTGGGCCTCACGCCGCAGGGCCTGCCAACGGGTGTGCAGATCATCACGCGGCAGTACGGCGACTACACGAGCTTGCGCTTCGCCGAGTTGCTGGAAAAGGAATACGCCAGGTTCGTGCCGCCGCCGGGCTATTGAGGTGTTGTCAGTAGAGCATCTATTTTCTCAACACCCGCTCAAAAAACTCGAGCTCCCGCGCCCACGTCGATTCTTGAAACAAGGCATCGTGGCCAAAACCCTTGACCACATGCATCTCCTTGGGTTCGTTGGCCGCCAGGAACAGCCGCTTGCCAAATTCTATGGGTATCAACGTGTCTTGATCCCCGTGCGTGACCAGCAATGGCGCTTTCACTGCCGCGATATGGTCGATCGATTTGAATTGATCCTTCATCAGAAGCCCTACCGGAAGCCACCAATAGATAGTGGCGGCGATGTCGGCTGTTGACGTAAAGGGCGCTTCAAGCGCCACCGCGCCAACAGTGTTCCTGGCGGCAAGCTGCACGGCAACACCCGTGCCAAGTGACTCGCCCACCAGCACTATCATTCGGGGATCAATGGCTTTGGCAACCAGCCATTCATAAGCCGTTGTCGCATCAATGATGAGGCCCTGCTCCGACATCGCGCCCGTGCTTCCGCCATAGCCCCGGTAAGAAACGAAGGCCACGCCGAACCCATGGGACTGGTAGTGGGTAAATCGCAAGGGCCTGTCGCCAATCTCGCCAGCATTGCCATGAAAATAAAGGACCGTCGGCTTCCCGGCGGTTGCCGGCGAATACCAAACAACGATCTTTTCGCCATCCGGCGTGGGAAGTGATTCAACACTTGCGCCGGAAATGCCCACAGCTTCGGGTGTGAGACCCTTGTTTTCCGGATGATACTGCAGGCTGCGTTGAAAGGCATACATGCCAAGCAAAACCGCGCAGTAAATGACCACCGTCAATAGGACAGCGAACTTGAGAACGCTCACGCCTCCACCAGTCTAGCGGGAGTATCCGTGTCCCGCGTCCAGCTCCACACAGTCAGCAGCGGCCTCGCATTGGATTTGGCGGCATGCACAACATGGGGCGGGTGCCAGATGATTTCGCCAGCTTGCTTTAACTCAAACTCACCCTGGCCTTGCTTCCAAAGCGTTGGCCCGGTGAGCGGCCAATAGAGTTCGGGCGCTGGATGATAATGATCCTTGTAATGACGATTTGGCCCCAGCATCAATGCTCCGAGCAGGAAATCATCGCCCTTGAAAAATCCCTTGGGCCCGATGATTTGGCACCATCCATAATTTTGCAAAAATCCCTCGCCCAAAATTCCGTCAGTGTAGGCTGATGACTGGCACCATTTCAGATGCCCGTCGAGGGAGGCAAGCGCTGCCGCGACAACGGAATCATACATCATCGTTTCGGCGATCGCCTGGGCGAAATAGCGCGTGACATCGATGCTTGCCGGACGCTGCTCAACGAAATCCTTCATCGTCAAATCCTGCTCGGCCAGCCGGCGCAAGACTTGTTCGGCGGCGGGACCGCCGATGGCATTCAAACCACGCGCGATGGCGCTGATGGCCCAGCGCGCATCTTCAAACAAATCATGATTTATGGGCCGCACAATAATGGCAAAACACTGGAAATCAAGTTAGCGCAGGCCGTAAACCATGCGGGCCAGATCAACCAGTTCGGAATCCGCGGGATAGCGCGCGGTGGATTTCCGCATGGGAGCATTGGCGGGCGAGGCCATATGCTCGGCCAGCGCTTCCGGTCTTGTGAGGTCCAGCCCGTCGCCCTCGAGAGAGACCTTCATGCCCGTGCCGCGCACGAGTTTCTCATAGGCCTTGACAGCGTCGCTCGCTCCCATGGCCGTCGCAACCCTGGCGAATGCTTCAGCGTTGCCGGGAGATGCCCATTCCATTGTGGCCAGCATGGCAAGGCCTGTGGCGCGGCCATGGGGGATGGGAGCGAGATCGGCCAAGGCGTGGGAAATATTGTGGGCAAGTGCGGTTCCGCAGTTGTCAATCGCAATGCCGGCATAGCAGGAACCCAGCAGCATGGCTCCCCGGGCTTCCAGATCGCCCGGGTTGCTGATTGCCTTTTCCAAATTCGCCGTGATCAATGAAATCGCTTTCAGCGCGTAGAGATCGTTGCCGTCGGTGCGGTGCCTATTGGTTGCGGCTTCAATGGCGTGAACCAGGGCATCAAGGCCGGTGGCGGCGGTGACCTGCGGAGGAACGGCAACCGTCAATTCGGGATCGAGGATGGCCACTTGCGGCTTGATTTCTTCCCCCCATGCCCAGACCTTTATTTTCTCCGCGTTGGCAAAAACCGCTGTGCGCGTCACTTCTGAGCCGGTTCCCGCCGTTGTCGGAATAGCGATGAGTGGAAGCACGTCTTTGGGAAGCGGCGTTTCACACAATTGATAGGCCTGCGCGCTGAGGCCCGAGGCGGCGCAGGCGGCCACAAGCTTCGCCATGTCGAGCGCGGAGCCACCGCCAATGCCAATGATGGCCTTGGCCTCCATCGAACGCGCCATATGAGTTGCGGCATCGATATCGGCCAATTTTGGCTCGCCCTTCAGGCCATCGAATGCCTGCGCCTCGAAACCTGCCTCAGCCAGAATTTGCCGCGCACGCGCCGTGATGCCAAGCGTGGTCATCACCGGATCCGCGATCACCAGGATAGCGGCTCCCTGCCCCGCAAATCTTGCGGTCCTGGATCCTAGATCGGAAAGTTTTCCGGCTCCAAAAATGATTTCGGGCGGACGCGAAAGCGTGAAGGATTGCATGAACTGATTCCGGCAGTTGAGGTCCGAGCCCGCTTAAGTGTTTGAAATCACCCGGTCAAGCGTGAGGCTTTCTCACCCAGGCTACGATATGCCGGGCCCCGTGATTTCCCTGAGCAGCTTGATGAAAATGGCGTCGGCGTAGGCGTTGTAATCCTGGGCAACGATAACGAAATTGCCCGGGCCGCCGACAACCTGTTTTTCAAGGTAGACATTCAGAGTGGGCCACTCGTTGGTGATGGCCAGCGCGTTGATGGTGATGCCTTGCGCCACCAGCCGGTCGCGCACCGCGTTTACGGGCGGGCCGACATTGTTGCGGCCATCGGAAGACAAGTCGATGACAAAGCGGCTGGACTTCGGGGCAGACGTCAGGAGCGCGGCGGAATAGAGCAAGGCACTGGAGATGGAGGTTCCGCCTTCGGCCAAGAGCCGCGGAATATTTTCCAAGTTCACGCCGACACTGTGTGATTCTTCGTCAGTTGAAATGACGGTCCACGGCACGACAACCATCTGGTTGCCCTCATCGGACCATTGCACCACGCTGACGGCGATGCGCTGGAGGGGGCCTTGGCGTATCGCGCGCTTCACGTCGGCGCGCTGGAACGCCTGCCCCAGGCCCTGCATCTGCAAGGCAAACTCGTTGTGATCGACACTGAATGAGCAGTCCACGGCGAGAACCAGCGCCAGGTCGACTTCATCATCGCCCGCGAGGAGAAAGGGCGACGGCGCTCCCGCCATCAGCAGGGCGGCAATGGTAGCGGCAACACGCGTTTTCCATTTTGCGGCGCGTTGCAATGCTGTTTTCCTCCCGCTAGCGCTGCAGTTCGATGTAGTCGAGGGCGCGGCAATCCTTGACGGACCAGCCGACATGGACGGTTTTTCCCTGCGCGATGCCTTCGGTGCGGGATTTGTTTGGCACTTTGACTATGAAGTTATTGTGACCGGCCACTTCCAGCCTGGCGCGGATATGATCGCCCAGATAGATCAGTTCGGCGATCTTGCCTTTCAGGATGACGTCAACATTCTTGGCCAGTGGATTTATTTCAACCCGCTCTGGCCGGATGGAAAGAAGCGTGCGTTCGCCCTTCTTGCCAGACTTGACAGCAAGCGCCCGCACGACATCTTCTGAATCAAGCTTCACGGTGGCGATGCCATTGCTGCTGCTGGTGATCACGCCCTTCAGCTTGTTGTTCTCTCCGATGAACTGCGCCACAAAGGAATTCTGCGGCCGCTCATAAAGCTCGTCGGGGGTTGAGAGTTGCTGCACCACGCCGTCATTGAAAACAGCGATGCGGTTGGACATGGTGAGGGCCTCAGCCTGATCATGGGTCACGTACACAATCGTTACGCCAAGCCGCTCATGAATGTGCTTGATTTCATATTGCATCTGCTCGCGCAACTGCTTGTCGAGAGCCCCCAGGGGCTCATCCATCAACACAAGGTCGGGTTCAAAGACGAGGGCGCGGGCGACAGCCACACGCTGCTGTTGGCCGCCCGAAAGCTGGCCCGGCCTGCGGCTGGCCATGCCGGGAAGTTCCACCAGCTTCAAAATCTTTTTAACGCGATCCTCAATCTCGGCCTTGCCAAGATTGCGAACTTGCAGCGGGAATGCGAGATTTTCGGCCACCGTCATGTGGGGAAACAGCGCATAGTTCTGAAACACCATGCCAATGCCGCGCTTGTGCGGCGGCGTGTTGTTGATCGGCACACCCTTCACATAGATTTCGCCATGGGTTGCAGGCTCAAAGCCCGCCAGCATCATCAGCGTTGTGGTTTTGCCCGAGCCCGAGGGACCAAGCATGGTGAGGAATTCGCCCTTGGCGATATCCAGATTCAGATCTTTGAAAACCAATGTCTCGCCGTCATAGCTCTTTTGAACCTGGGCAAAACGGACCATGGTTTCGGTTGCCATCGTTAATACGCACTCCCCTTTTTTCCGGCCATCATATGCGGTCGCGCGAAAAAAGGAAGCGGCGAAATCAGCGCTTCTTCTTGGCTTTCCCGGCCTTGGCTTTTACAATCAGGTGCTCCGGCCCGTAGGGGAAGCCCGTGATGTTGCGGTTGCCTTTTTCGGTGATCACCAGAATGTCATGCTCGCGGTAGCCGCCAGCGCCCTTCTGGCCCTCGGGGATCATGATCATGGGTTCCATGGAAACAACCATGCCGGGCTCCAGCACCGTGTCGCAATCCTCGCGGAGTTCCAGGCCGCCCTCGCGGCCATAATAGTGGCACAATACGCCGAAGGAATGGCCATAGCCGAAGGTGCGGTATTTCAACAGGTCATGCTGGGCGTAAATGTCATTGAGGGACTTGGCCACATCCGAGCACTTGGCGCCAGGCACGAGAAGCTTCTTGCCGACATCATGCACGTGGCAATTCATTTCCCACATCTTGATGTGCTCTTTGCTGGCGGTTTCGGCGAACAAGGTGCGCTCCAGCGCCACGTAGTAGCCAGCCACCATCGGGAAGCAGTTGAGCGAGAGGATATCGCCTTTTTTGATCTTGCGGCTGGTCACCGGATTATGCGCGCCATCGGTGTTGATGCCGGATTGAAACCACGTCCAGGTATCCATCAATTCAGCGTGGGGCCAGACTTTTGCGATCTCGCGCACCATGGCCTGGGTTGAATGAAGGGCCACCTCATGTTCGGGAACACCCACCGCAATCGCTTCCACGCAGGCCGCGCCGCCGATGTCAGCGATCCTCGTCATCTTGGTGATGTGCTTGATTTCCTCAGGCGACTTGATCATGCGCATGCGCATGGAAGGAGCGGCCACGTCGACGAACTCCACGCCGGGAAAGGCATCCTGCAACTGCTTGCGGAAATCGATGTTCACATGGTCGAATTCGATGCCGATGCGCTTGGCCCCTTTGACCAGGCCTTGCACGGCGGTGAAGTAGTTTTCCTTGGACCAATCGGTGTAAGTGACATTGTCGCCGAAGGTTCGCCTGGCGGGCTGGCCGCCATCGATTGCGGCTGTCACGCTGGTGGCGGATTGCTGGGTGATCACCAAGCCGTATTTGCGGCCAAAATAGCAATAGAGAAAATCGGCCAGGTAGCAGATGTTGTGGTAGGACGTGAACAGGCAGGCATCGACGCTGCTTTTCGCCATCCAGCCGCGTATATTATCCTGGCGGCGCTGCATCTCCGCCGCCGAGAACGTGGGCTTGGGCGGTTTCCCATTGTTTCGATAGTCGACCAGACCAGGCCGGGTTCCAACAGACATTTTACCCTCCAAATTCAGGCACAAGTTGCCGTCGCCTGTGTGCTTGTGTCAAAAGAGGTTCAGTCACATAATGCATGAGTATTTCTCATGGAGCTGCCTTGTCCCGCCTTCCACCATTGAATGCCCTCAAGTGCTTTGAAACTGCGGCCCGCCACGGCAGCTTTTCCAAGGCCGCGGAAGAGTTGCATGTCACGCAGTCCGCCGTCAGCCACCAGATACGCCAGCTGGAAGCATTGGTTTGGCGTGCCGCTATTTGATCGCCAGGGCAGGCAAACGCTTCCGACGCCGAAGGGCCTTGAACTTGCTCAATCGCTGGCAGAGGCTTTTGGCATTATGGATGCCGCCTGCCAGCGCATCACCAAGAGCGATGGAAAATCCACCCTCACAATTGCAGCCATTCCTTCCATCGCCACCATCTGGCTCATCCCCAGGCTTCCAGCCTTTCTGAAGGCCAACCCCAGAATTGGCGTCCGCCTACTGCATGCGATTTTTGAACAACCCATCGACTTTGAAGACGTGGACCTCGCCATAACCTATGGGGATTGGAACCAGGCCCCGCCCACCGCCACCAAGTTTCTCGAGGGCGTTTCCTATCCGGTTTGCAGCGCGCGTTATCTCGAACAGGTGGGGCCGCTTAGGGAACCGGCTGACCTGCTGAAGTGCTCCCTGCTGCATGATCTTGACCGCAGGCCGTGGTCGCGCTGGTTCAAGGCGGTGGGCATAAAGATTGAGGATCAATTGCCGGGGCTGCTGTTTGAAGGTTTCAATCTCCTGCATTCATCAATACTGGCGGGCCAAGGCGTGGGACTGGCGCCCACTGCGATTCTCGCCGATGACCTGAAGGCCGGCAGGATAGTGAAATTGTTTGATACGCCGGTCCTGGAAGAACGGGCTTACTACATCACCGAACCCGCCAACCCGCGCGAAAGCCGCGCAGACGAAGTGGCGATGTTCAAGGCCTGGCTGCTGGCGGAAGCGGCGGGCTAAAGCAAATTCAGGTGGCAGCTTTGCGGCTGTGCCAGTGGTTTTAACGTCTGGACATTGCTAGACACGCAGCATGACAGCTACCGACATCACAAACCAAAACCGCGCCGCCACAACCGCCGTTTACGCGGTGCTGATGGCGGTGGCGGCCTGCCATATGATCAATGACACGCTGCAGGCGGTTTTGCTGGCGATGTATCCGGTGCTGCGGGATTCCTACGCGCTGACATTCGGACAGATCGGGCTGCTGACCATGGTGTTCCAAGTCACGGCCTCGATTTTGCAGCCGCAGGTGGGGCATTTCACGGATCGCAATCCCCTACCCTATTCGCTGCCAGTGGCGCCGGCCTTCACCCTGGTTGGGATCATTCTTCTCGCCATGGCTTCATCTTTCACCGGGCTGCTGGTTGCGGCGGCGGCGATTGGCGTAGGGTCTGCCATATTTCATCCGGAGTCTTCGCGGGTAGCCAGGCTTGCTTCGGGCGGGCGCTACGGCATGGCGCAATCCCTGTTTCAGGTTGGCGGCAATGTGGGGACAGCCATTGGGCCCTTGTTGGTGGCGTGGTTTGTGCTGCCGCGCGGGCAGATGAGCGTTGTCTGGTTTGGCGCGATCGCCATTGGCGCCATTGTCATATTGAGCGCTGTGGGCCGCTGGTATAGCGAGCATCTGGCGGAGCGCAAAACCCAACGGACGATCGCGCTGGTTCACCATGGCTTGAGTTCGCGGACTGTCGTGCTCTCGCTTGCCATTCTCATTGCGCTCATGTTTTCCAAGTTCCTCTACATGACAAGCCTGGGAAGCTTTTATGCGTTCTACCTGATTGATCATTTTCATGTGGCTGTGAAGGATGCGCAGATCTACCTGTTCATCTTCCTCGGCGCAGTGGCTGTCGGCACATTTGCTGGCGGGCCCATTGGCGACCGCATCGGGCGCAAAGCCGTGATCTGGTTTTCCATTCTGGGATCGCTGCCGTTCACGCTGCTGCTGCCATTTGCGAATTTGTTCTGGACTGTGGCGCTGACGGTTCCCATCGGCCTCATTCTGGCTTCGGCGTTCTCGGCTATCATCGTCTATGGGCAGGAGCTTTTGCCCGGCCGCGTCGGCATGGTTTCCGGCCTGTTTTTTGGCTTCGCCTTTGGCTTTGGGGGATTTGGCGCGGCGGCTTTGGGGGCGCTGGCTGACGAAACCAGCATCACCTTTGTTTACCAAATTTGCTCGGTGCTGCCGGCCATTGGCCTGCTCACGGTATTTCTGCCGAGCCACGACCGCCTCAAAAGCGTGACTTGACCGTGCCCCTGCGGACCGCCACATTAAGCTGATGACCATACCAGCTCTCATTGACCCCTTTGGCCGCCATGTCAGCTATCTGCGGGTTTCCGTGACGGATCGTTGCGATTTTCGCTGTGTCTATTGCATGGCGGAGGACATGACGTTTCTGCCGAAACGGGATTTGCTGTCGCTGGAGGAGCTTGACCGGATGTGTTCGGTGTTTATCGACAAGGGGGTTCGCAGGATCAGGCTGACGGGCGGTGAGCCGCTGGTGCGCAAGGGCATCATGTCCCTGGTCGAAAACCTCGGACGCCATTTGCGTTCAGGCGCGTTGGAAGAACTGACGCTGACCACGAATGGCAGCCAACTGGCCAAATATGCCGGGGAACTCGCGGGCCATGGGGTGCGGCGCATCAATGTTTCGGTGGATACGCTGGATGACGCCAAGTTCAAGCAGATCACAAGGTGGGGTGAACTGGCCAAGGTGAAAGACGGCATCCGCGCCGCTCAGGCCGCAGGATTAGCCATAAAGATCAATGCGGTAGCGCTGAAAGGCGTGAATGAACATGAACTGCCGGACATGATCCGCTGGTGTCATGGCGAGGGCATGGATCTGACTCTCATCGAAACCATGCCGCTTGGGCGATATCGATGGCGACCGCACGGATCAGTATTTGCCGCTATCAATAGTTCGGGCGCAGCTGCTTGAGCAGTTCACGCTGGAGGATATTCCCTACAAGACTGGTGGGCCCGCGCGCTATGTTCAGGTCAAGGAAACCGGCGGGCGGCTTGGCTTCATCACGCCCCTGACCCATAATTTCTGCGAGAGCTGCAACCGGGTCAGGCTCACCTGCACCGGCACGCTTTACATGTGCCTGGGCCAGGAAGACGCTGCCGATCTTCGGGCCCCGCTTCGCGCCTCGGAGGGCAATGAGCTTCTGAGCGCAGCCATCGACGAAGCCATCGGCCGCAAACCCAAAGGCCATGATTTCATCATCGACCGCCGCCACAACAAGCCCGCCGTTTCGCGCCATATGAGCGTCACCGGCGGATAGCTGGTTTTCCCGCCACAGCGGAATGAGATTTGACAAGCCCGCATTCATTTCTCGCCCTTGTCGGGGGGGTTCAAAAATTTGATACCGTGTCAGTTGGAATCGCACTAGACAGCGCCGATGAATTCACTTTCGAGAAATGTAAAGCTGCGCGCCGGGCTCTTTATGGTGCTGTGCACGGCATGTTTTGTTCTGGGCGATACTTGCATCAAGTATATCGGACCAACCTTGCCGATTGGCGAAATCATGGGGCTGCTCGGACTTTTGTCAACGGTGTTTCTGTTTCTCATTTGCGCGCAGCAGAGAATACTGACGGAAGTGCCGATGATTTTTGCGCGGTCGGTTTTGTTGCGCTCAATTCTTGATCTGCTCGCGGGGTTCATGTTCATAATGGCTTTGCTCAACATGCCGCTCGCGAATATGGCCGCCATCATGCAGACCGTGCCATTGGTAGTGGCCGTGGCGGGCATTGTCCTGTTGGGCGAACCCAGTGGCATAGCTCGAATTGCGGCTGTCATTGCTGGATTCTGCGGCGTGATGTTTATCGTCAAGCCAACTTTCGAGAGTGTCTCGATATTTGAATTCCTGGCGCTTGGAACAGTCGTCATGGTTGCCGCGCGCGATATCGTGACCAAGAAAATTCCGGCCCACGTTCCGCTTCTCATTGTTGCATTGGCAAACGCCATATTCGCCTGCGTAGGTGGATTTGGCATTATGCTGGCTCAGGATTTCGTCAGCCTCGAACCATGGCAGCTCGGCGTGCTTTTGGCGGCCAGCGTTTTTCTGACGACCGGGTTCATATTCATCGTTGCCACAGTTCGCCTGGGCGATCTGTCGGTGACCGCCCCCTTCAGGTATGCGGAAATACTGTTCGCCATTGTTGCAGGCATGATTGTGTTCAATGAATTTCCTGATCTGTGGGCCTATTTTGGCATGGCGATGATCATTGCCGCTGGCCTTTATGCGGCCCGGCTAAATTCTGGCGGCCCCCACGACGCCAAAGTTGAGCTGATGCCGCCTGTAACATAGGGTTTATTTGCGCCCGCGAAGCATTCACTCTAGATAGGCCTCAATGCATTTCTCCCAGCAGAATCAGGCCTTGCGGGCCAGTGTGTTCATGGTGGCGGCCATGGCCAGCTTTGTGCTGAATGACAGCTGCATCAAGTATATTGGCGCGTCGCTGCCGCTGGGCGAAATCATGAGCATTCGGGGCTTCATTGCGGCCGCGATCATTGCCGCGTTCTGCGCCAGTCAGGGCGAACTCAAGTACACATCCCACATGTTTTCACGCTGGGTGCTGCTGCGGTCCCTGCTCGATATTTCAGGAACCATCATGTTCCTGATTGCCCTCATGCACATCCCATTCGCCAATCTTACGGCAATTTTGCAAAGCGTGCCGCTGGTTGTGGTTTTGCTTTCGGTGATATTCTTGGGCGATAAAGTGGGCATCCGCCGCTTTGGGGCGATCTTCGCGGGATTCGTCGGGGTCATGCTGATCATGCGCCCGCAACCATCGACTTTTACAATCTATGAAGGGCTGGCGCTTGGCATTGTGTTTTCGGTCGCGGTGCGCGACCTCGTCACCAAGCGGATCCCGGCTAACACGCCCATATTCGTGATCGCGCTGGCAAATGCCGGATTTGTGACCATTGGCGGGCTGGTGATCGCCGCCACGCAAGGTTTCGCGCCCATTGCGCTGTGGCAGTTGGGGTTGCTCACGCTATCAGCCATGCTTTTGGCTTCTGGCTATATATTCATGGTTGCCACGCTGCGGCTGGGCGAGCTTTCGGTCACCGCGCCATTCCGTTACAGCAGCGTCTTGTTTTCAATTATTCTTGGAATGGCCATTTTTTCGGAATATCCGGATGTTCCAGCATACTTCGGGATGGGCCTGATCATAGCCGCTGGCCTCTATGCCGCTCATCGGGAAGCTGTGCTCAGCCGCAAACTCCACGAGCAGAATTCTTAGGAAAAGCCATGCGCTCAAAACTACTCAGTCTGGCGACCGCCGTGCCGGAATTCGAATTGCGAACCGAAGATGTTCTTGTCGAAGCCAAAAAAATATTTGGCGGAAGGCACGAGGACTTTGAGCGGATGCTGCCGGTCTATGCGAATTCCGAAATCAAGACTCGCTACTCCGCCTGTTCCTATGACTGGTTCCGGCAAGAACAGGGTTGGCCGGAGCGTTCCGAGGCTTTTCTTGTTGCAGCGTCAAAAATATTCGCAGAAGTAACTGCCCTCGCATTGCAACGCGCCGGGTTGGAGGCTGGGCAAATCGATACCATCGTCTTGATTTCCTCCACCGGCATCGCAACGCCCACGATTGAGGCGCGGGTGATGAACGAACTTGGTTTTCGCGACAATGTGAAGCGCGTGCCGGTGTTCGGCCTGGGGTGCGCTGGCGGAGTGGCAGGCCTTTCGCTTGCAGCCCGCTTGGCGCTGGCGCAGCCGGGCTCAAATGTTCTGGCGGTTGTCATTGAACTCTGCTCGCTCACTTTTCGCGCCGATGAGATGTCCAAATCCAACATCATTGCGACGGCCCTTTTTGGCGATGGCGCCGCGGCCGCCGTGCTGTCCACTTCCGGCGAAAACGCCCATGGAGAAATTGAGTCCATGGGCGAGCACACTTGGCCCGGCACCGTCGACATCATGGGCTGGCGCATGGACCCGCAAGGGTTTGGCGCCATATTCTCGCGCAGCATTCCTGAGCTGGCGCTGCGTGATTTGCGCCCCGCCGCGGACCAGTTTCTGGCTCTCAATGACTTGGGTTTCAAGGATGTCGGCGCCTATTCATTCCACCCCGGCGGCGCAAAAGTCATCATTGCTTTGGAAGCAGCGTTCAAACTCGAACCGGGACGGCTTGCCGCTGAACGAAAAATTCTCAGGGACTTTGGCAATATGTCAGCGGCCACGGTGCTGTTTGTCCTGGAACAGGGCCTGAAAGGGAATTTCTCCGGCCGCCGTTTTGTTTCAGCCCTTGGACCGGGCTTTACAGCCGGGTTCCTAACCATGCTACACTAGCGCCCATGTGGACCAATCTCGTCATTCTTTCACTTGTCACGCTGCAGCGACTGGTCGAATTGTTCATAGCGCGGCGCAACACCAAGCGTTTGCTTGCCAATGGCGGCATCGAAATGAGCGCTGGCCACTATCCACTCATCGTTGCATTCCATGCGGTGTGGCTGGCCGGACTTTGGTATTTCGCCTGGGGCCATGAGGTGGCATACCCGTGGATTTTCGCCTATCTGGTTTTGCAGGCGGCGCGGGGATGGATTATCGCGGCCCTTGGCAGCCGCTGGACGACACGCATTATCGTCGTTCCCGGCGAGACATTGAGCGCGTCCGGGCCTTACAAATACTTCCGCCACCCCAACTACATGATTGTCGCCGCCGAGATATTCATCCTGCCAATGGCTTTCGGCCTCTGGTGGTACGCGCTGATTTTCGGATGCGTCAATCTGGCGCTGCTGTATTATCGCATCCAGCAGGAGGAAGCGGCGCTGGAGCCGTTGCGCGCGGAAAATCAGTCGCCGGTTGAGCCTTCGGCGTGAGCGTGGGCATCGGCTGCGACATCGCCCACCCGGGCTTCCACGTCGATGACGCCTGCTTGTTCAAACGTCAACTGAAGCTTTAGCGTCTCACCCAGTTTCAAGGGCGCTTTGAGGCCCATCAACATGATGTGCAGCCCGCCGGGTTTCATCTCAGCCATGCCATTTACTGGGATTTCGAGCGCCTCTACGGGCAACATTTTGACCACCCCGTCAACCTCTTTAGTCTCGTGCAGATGGGCCGATGCCGCGGCTTCGGTGGTGATCGATAGCAATCTGTCCGCCCCTGCCCCGTGGTTCATCAGCGTCATGTAGACGGCGCCAGCCTTAGCCGTTGCAACGGCTGAGGCCCTGGCAAAGGCGTCGATCACCATGACGTCACTAGCCAAGACGCTATTGGGTAGTGCTATGATGGCGCCAAGGGTTAGCGCTGTGGCAGTCAGGACTTCGATAAATAGCTTTCTCATTGGGGGGTGTTCGCCTCAGATTTGGGCGCGAATGTGTCGGCTGTTGCGCGGCGAAGGGTCGCGCGTGTTTTTGCTGGCCTGGTTTTCCCTGACAACGCCCAGTTTCGCCGAAGACAAATACCCTGTCGCGATTGAGCTGGTTTTGGCGCTGGACTGCTCAGCGAGCGTCGATAACCGCGAATTTCAATTGCAGATTGCCGGATTGGCAGAAGCGTTCCGCGACCCCGACGTTTTGGAGGCGGTTGAAAACCTCAAGCCCTTTGGCGTGACGGTTGCCGTTGTTCAGTGGGGAGCACCAGGGGAAACGCGCGTGGTTGTGCCGTTCATCTGGCTGGAGAACTCCATGCACGCCAAGGCTTTTGGTTTTCGAGCAGGGCTCATTCAACGCTGGATTTGCGCGAGCGCGACTTCCATCGCCGCCGGAATTGACGAACTCGGTTGAGCTTGTCAGGGCAAACGAGTTTGAGGGGCAGCGAAAGGTCATTGATGTTTCAGGCGATGGGCAGGACAATAGCGGCGCTGATCTGGTCGCTGCCCGCGAGAAAGCGCGGGCGGCCGGGATCACGATCAATGGCCTGTCCATAGCCTCGGATGACAAGGGCCTGGAGGAATATTATCGCCAGAATGTCATCATCGGCTCCGATGCCTTTGTGGAGCCAGCCAGGGATTTCGAGGATTTCGCGCGGGCGATAAAGGAAAAATTATTGCGCGAACTGACGCCATTGGCTTCCTGAGGCGCTACCGCATCGTTGCAATGAGTTTTTTCGCCGCCGTCCTCAATTCTCTTTCCGTGAAGCCGGCAAAGCTCAGCAGCAAACCCTGTTCACGGCTTTTTCCTGCGTAGTGGCTTGAGAGGGATTGCGTTTCGATGCCAGCGGTTGCGAGTTTTGCGGCGACTGCCTCATCGCTCTCGCCCTGCTTCAACCGGAGCAGAAGCATCAGGCCTGCGGGCGAGGCATCAATGGTGAACTGGTTTTCTCCCGCATCAGACAGCGCTTCAATCAGGGCCGCGCGCCTGCCTGAGTAAATCCTCCGCATGCGCCTGATATGAATGGCGAAGGCGCCCGAAAGCATGAACTCGCAAAGCGCGGGTTGCGCCAGGAGCGATGGCGGCGCGCCGTGGGCCATGCGCTCGGCGCGGAATTTTTCCAGCATGGATTTTGGAACAACAATGAATCCCAGTCTGAGGATTGGCGAAAACACTTTCGAGAAACTGCCGGAATAGATCACGCGATCTTTCCGGTCGAGGCTCATCAAAGCGGGCAAGGGTTGGCCCACGTAGCGGTATTCGCTGTCGTAATCGTCTTCAATGATTGTGGCTTTGGCGTCATCCGCCCAATCCAGCAGTTCCAGCCTGCGGGAAAGCGGCATGGTGACGCCGGTTGGATATTGCCGCGCCGGCGTCACGAAGGCGCCCCGCGCCTGGCCTGCGCGTTCGCGGCCTTTGGCGACATTCAGGCCCTCGCGGTCCACGGGAACGGCGACGGTTCTGACGCCACCCAAAGAGAACACGCGCCGCGCGGTCGGATAGCCGGGTTCTTCCATCCAGATTCGATCGCCTGCCTTGAAAATGGAGCGGTTGATGAGATCGAAGGCATCCATGCCGCCGGCCGTCATGACAACTTGCGAA
The DNA here is from genome assembly GCA_963816305.1 of uncultured Alphaproteobacteria bacterium. GTDB lineage: Bacteria > Pseudomonadota > Alphaproteobacteria > Rhizobiales > Aestuariivirgaceae > Aestuariivirga. The sequence continues at coordinate 51,587 of CAWFJW010000024.1, read as the reverse complement.
GGATCGCAGGAAATGCCGCGCCATTCATAGAGGTGGCGGGCGATGGCCGAGCGCAGCGGCAGCCAACCAAACAGGTCGTTGTGCTCCAGCATGGCGATGGGCGGATTGCGCCAATATCGGCCGAGCAGGCGGCCCCATTCATCGTGGGGGAAATGCTCCCAGTCCACGAGACCGGAACGGAAGGGCCTCGCCGGTTCTCGCGCATGTTCGCGAAAGGTCGTGAGGGGCGGGGCCGCAGCTGCTTTGGCGTTGAGCAGGCTTTCCGGAAGTTCGGCGGCGACACGGGTGCCGGAGCCCTTGCGGGTTTCGATGTAACCTTCGCTCAAGAGCTGCTCATAGGCTTCGACCACGGTTGCCCTGGCAACTTTCAAATCTTCGGCAAGGCCACGGGTGGAAGGCAACCTGGATTGGGGGCGCAACCGGCCGCTCAGCACGAACTCCCTGATTTGCCTGGATATTTGCGACTGAATGGGCTCGTTATCGGCACGCTCAATGCCAATTTCCATGGTGGACGCTTCAAAAAGTGGTCTGTTCATTGGTGGTAAACTTGGTTCTTTCAACCAGACCATAAACCACCCATAGAATTATGACAATCGAGGAGATGACTTATGGATAAGGCCCCAAGTGAACGCGTTCGTGTGAAGCGCCTGAACAAGCGCGCCAAATATGACGCCGAAACAGTGCATGCGATTTTGGACGCGATGCCGGTTTGCTATGTAGGCTATGTGTTCAAGGGAACGCCCTATGTGACGCCAACCCTGCAATGGCGTGAAGGCGATCACATCTATTGGCACGGGTCATCGGCCAGCCGGATGCTGGAAACCTGCGTGGATGCGGATGTGTGCGTGACGGTCACCATGATTGATGGAATGGTGATGGCGCGGTCTGCGTTCAATCACAGTTGCAATTATCGCTCGGTGATGGTGATGGGCAAGGCCCACATTATCGGTGATCCGGCAGAGAAGGAGCAACGGCTGAAGACATTTACCGAGAAGCTCTTTCCGGGCCGCTGGGATATTTTGCGACCTGTCACGTCCAAGGAGCTGAAAGCGACAACCATGCTGGGCCTTTCGCTGGATGAGGCTTCGGCGAAAGTGCGCAATGGCCCCCCGGGCGATGACGAAGAAGATTATGCCTTGCCGATCTGGGCGGGGATTATTCCCATGCGAACCCAAATATTGGCTCCTACCGCGGACGAACGGAACTTGCCTGGCTTGACGCCGCCTGATCATGTGATGAACTTCAAGACTTGGTTGAGCCTTGCCACGCCACTTTAGGCGGGCACATACTCTCCAAGAATTTGAGGGAGCAGGCACCATGGGCACCAAGATTTCATTCACCCGTCCTGATGGCAAAATGGCGACCGGCTATCTCGCCAAAACCGGCCATGCCAATGCGCCGGGCGTTGTGGTCATCCAGGAATGGTGGGGCCTGCAGGACCAGATCAAAGGGATTTGCGACCGGCTGGCGCTCTCGGGTTACGAGGCGCTTGCGCCTGACCTCTACGCGGGCGCGGTCATTCCTTATCACGACAGCGAAGCGGCGGCGCGCGAGATGAATTCGCTGAATTTTCTGGAGGCGACGGATCAGGTGGTGCGCGGCGCTGTCCAGTATCTGGGCAAGACGGGAGTCAAGGTGGGCCTCACAGGTTTTTGCATGGGAGGAGCGGTTGCGATATTGGGCGCGGCGCGCATCCCGGAACTGGCCGCAGTAGTTGCGTTCTATGGTTTGCCCCCGGATGGCGCCGTCAATCCGGCTGACATCAAAATTCCGCTGCAAGGTCACTATGCCAACACGGATGATTACATCACCCCGCAAAGAGTGAATAGCTTCGCTGCCGGGAATTCAAAGCTGGAAATCTTCCGCTATGATGCTGATCACGGCTTCATGAATGAGCAGCGTGACGTGCATCAGCGGGTCGCGGCGGAACTAGGCTGGGAGCGCATGCTGAAGTTCTGGAAGAAGCATCTTTAAACGGGCACGACATCCTGCACTTCGACCATCGAGATCAATCCCTTCGCGTTGAAATGCACCGTCTCAACACCCTGGCGCTTGACCTTTTTCCCCGATGAAATGCTGGTGGCCTGCAGTTTCCAATGGGAGCGCACGGAATCCGAGCTTACGAACTCAACGCTGATGTCAGATGATATTTGATCGCTGAATTCATGGTAGTAAGCCTTCATCGCTTCAAGGATCGCGGCTCGCCCGTAAAGGCCGCCGATGCCTGATGAGTGGTATTCCGCGTCCTCCGCGAACATTTTTTCAACCGCCGCGAAATCAAAATCATTCAGCGCCCGATGATAGCGCTCAACCAGTTGCAGCAGATCCTTCGCCATGGCCCTACTCCGCCAGCGCTCCCATGATGCGCACCCAGCTGCGGATGCCCTTGTGGAAGCTGCTGAGATTGTATTTTTCATTGGGACTGTGAATTGCGTCATCGTTAAGGCCAAAACCCACCAGCACACTGTCCATGCCGAGGATGTCCTTGAAGCTTCTAACGATGGGAATTGAACCCCCCGATCCGATGAGCACGGCCTCGCGCTTGAATTCGGATTTCAGCGCTGCGGAGGTCTTCCTAATGAACGCGTTGTCCTCGCTGATTTCGGATGCGGGCGATCCGCCGCCCCTGCCGGAAAACTCCAGTTTGCAGTCCTTGGGGATAAGATTTTTTGTGAACTTCTGAAACGCTTTGAGGATTTTTTGCGGGTCCTGCCGTCCGACGAGGCGGAAGGTCAGTTTGGCGTGGGCCTTCGACGGCAACACGGTTTTGGTGCCAGCGCCCGTGTAGCCACCCCAGATGCCATTTACCTCGGCTGTGGGCCTTGCCCAAACATGCTCGAGCACGGTTTTGCCTTTTTCGCCGGCAGGCGCGGCCAGGCCTACTTCGCCCAGGAATTTCTTGTCGGAGAACTTGAGTGATCGCCATTGTTTTTTTGTGGCGGATGGCAGCGGGTTCACGCCATCATAAAATTCCGGAATGACGACTTTGCCATTCTTGTCATGAAGCGAGGCCAAGACCTTGGTGAGCACGCGGATCGGGTTCATGGCCGCGCCGCCATAAAGGCCGGAATGCAAGTCAATGCTAGGCCCCGTTATGGTGATTTCCTCGTGCACCAGGCCGCGCAGGCGTGTGGTGATGGCCGGCGTCTTGGTGTCCCACATGTTCGTATCGCACACGAACGCCGCCTGGCAGGAGAGTTCCCCCTTGTTTGCTTTGAGGAAGGGAACCAGCGAGGGTGAGCCTGATTCTTCTTCGCCTTCAATCAGGAATGTCGCCCTGATTGGCATGCTGCCTGTCGCGGATATCCACGCGCGCGCTGCTTCCACGAATGTCATGAGCTGGCCTTTGTCATCGGCGGTGCCGCGCCCATACATCCGCTCCACGCCATCCTTGTCCTTGCGGCGTGTGGGCTCAAATGGCGGGGTATGCCAGAGTTCAACCGGGTCAACCGGCTGCACATCGTAGTGACCATAGAACAGCACATGGGGTGTTTTTGCATTTGCGGACTTTGGCGTGTAGTGCGCTACCACCATAGGCCGTCCCGGAGTGGGGCGCTCGTCGGCTGCAAAACCCAGGCCGGTGAGCTGAGCCACAAGCCAGCGGGCCGCCTTTTCGCATTCTTCCTTGTAAGCTGCGTCAGTTGAGATGGATTGGATGCGGACAAAATCAAAAAGCCGGTCGACGCTTTTTTCAAAGCCTTGATCGGCTGCCGCGAGAGCTGTGTTGGTCATTCTATCCTCATGTATCCAATTCAGAAATTATCCGGGCCCAGGAGCGGATGCCTTTATGGTAGCTTTCCACATCATATTTCTCGTCGGGGCTGTGCACATTGTCGTCCGCGCGGGCAAATCCAACCATCAGGCTATCAACCTTGAGGTGTTTTTTGAAGGATTCGACCACGGGAATTGAGCCGCCGTCGCCGCTCATGACCGGCGCCTTGTTCCATTCGGCTTTCAACGCTTTCCTTGCGGCCAAAACATAACGGCTGTCACTGGCTACACTTACGCCGGAAAAGTCGCCGCCCTGCGAAGTGAAATTCACTTTGCAGTCTTTCGGCAACTGCGCTTTTACGAATTTTCGGAAAGCATTTCGGACCTTGTTCGGTTTCTGCCCCGCAACCAGCCGGAATGTCAGCTTGGCCATTGCCTTGGACGGCAGCACTGTCTTGGTGCCTTGACCCGTATAGCCACCGAGAATTCCATTCACTTCCGCCGTGGGCCTTGCCCAGATCTGTTCCAAAACGGTGTAGCCTTTTTCGCCTGCGGGAATTGCCAGCCCCACGTCGCCCAGGAATTGCCTGGCCGGGAATTTCAGCTTGGCCCATTCCTTGCGCGTTTCAGCGGCCAAGGGTTTCACGCCATCATAGAAACCCGGAATTGTGATCCTGCCGTGCTTGTCATGCACGGCTGCCAGGACGCGGCTCAACACCCTGATGGGGTTAATGGCGGCCCCTCCGTAATAACCGGAGTGCAGGTCAATACGCGGGCCGGTTATGGTTACTTCTTCAGCAATGCAGCCCCGAAGGAACGTGTTAATCGCTGGCGTTTTTTCGTCCCACATGGCTGTGTCGCAAACAAAGGCCACATCAGGCGTTAATTTCTTGCGGTTGCCGGCGAGGAACCTATCGAGGTGAGAGCTGTCGCCCTCCTCATCGCCTTCAATGAGAATTGTCAGTTCAAATGGCAACCGGCCATGCGCGGCCAGCCAGCCCCGGCAGGCCTCCACAAAGGTCATCAATTGGCCCTTGTCGTCGGAGCTGCCACGCGCAAATATCTGATCCTGGCCGTTTTTTCCCTTTCTGATATGTGGTTCAAAGGGCGGCGCAGTCCATAATTCAATGGGATCAGCGGGCTGAACATCATAATGGCCGTAGAACAGCACATGGGGCACATCGGACGGGCCTTCAGGCTTGTACTTTCCAATAACCACGGGCTGGCCGGTGGTTTTGTGGATGCTTGCGGCAAATCCCAGCCCCTCGAACTCCTGCTTCAGCCAGGCCGCCGCATTATGGCAATCGGCGTGATAGTTGGGGTCAGTCGCCACAGTGGGGAAACGAATGAGACAAAACAAACGCTGCAAACTTGCCTCAATGCCTGCGTCAATTTGTTTGAGAACAGCGCCCACATCGCCCATAAGATATTCCTAATACTTCAATGGCTAAGGTCTTATCCCACAGACATTGAGCCAGCCGCAAGGGTTTGGACATGACGACGACGCAAACCACAGCCGCCTTTTCGCTTGCGCGCGACAGCCTGCAGGCCAATGAGTTGTCGGCCCGCCTCGGCCGCTTCCGGCGTCGCGGCTATCAGCGCTACCGTCTGCTCAGCTCACAAATCGATTTGACGCTTCTGTGGAAGCGCCGCTGGTTCATTCTCGGCATGCTCATAGGGTTTTCGCTGATGGGCGCGCCAACGCCTGAGGGCCTCACCCACGAGGGGCAGATCGTATTGTGCATGTCCCTCATCGCAACGATACTTTTCATCAGCGAGGCCATTCCGCTGCCCACTGTGCCGCTGCTGATTATTGTGGGCCAGGTGGTTTTGCTCAAGGTCGACCCAACCAAGGTGGCGCAAAGCCTGATGACAGACTCGGTCCTGTTCATCATGGGCTCGCTGATGCTCGCGGTGGCCATCGTCCGGCAGCGACTGGACAAGCGCATCGCCTGGTGGATTGTGCGCATGACGGGCACCAACGTCTATTGGATCAGCTTCGGCATCACCACAGTTTGCGGAATTCTCGCAGCTTTCATCGGCGAGCACACGGTTGCCGCCATGATGCTGCCGGTGGGCGTGACGCTGATCACGCTCACATCCAATGACCCCAAAAAGGTGCACAACCTGGCGGCGGTCATTCTGTTTTCAATTTCTTACGGATGCTCGATAGCTGGCGTTGCCACGCCTTCCGGCGGCGCCCGGAACGCCATTATCATCAGCTATTGGAAGGACTTCTTCTACGACCCGTTGGACCCCGCGACGCGCCGATACTTGATGGACTACGTGACCTGGATTTATTACGCGTTTCCCATGTTCCTGGTGCGACTGCCGATCGTCGCGGCGCTGCTGGTGTTTACGTTCAAGCCGGAAACAACCGACATGTCGCGCGCCATCAGCCGCTTGCGCACGCAGGTTTCCATGCAGGGGCCAATGAAATCCTCGGAGTGGATGACGATTGCGATATTCCTGGTCACGATTCTGGATGGATCACGCTTTCGGATCAATTGGGGCTCGGTGTGATCGCCCTGGCAGGCACCATCGCTTTCTTGGTTTTGGGGCTGGTGCGCTGGGAAGACATTAATTCCGGCGTGAACTGGGGCGTGGTGCTGCTCTATGCGGCGGCGATTTCTCTCGGCGTCGAAATGAAGGAAACAGGCGCCGCCGAATGGGTGGCGGGCAGCACGCTCATGGCGATGAACCATATTGGCGCTGGAAGCGCCCTGGGCTTCAACTTTGTCATTTCAATCCTCACAATTGGCGTATCAAACACGATGACCGCGGGCGCCGCCGTGGCGGTGCTGGCGCCTATCGTTCTGAAGACGGCAGTGGCGGCTGGCGAAGACCCAATCAGCGCCGGCTTTGTCACGGCGATTTCTTCGGCCTTTGGCTACCTCACGCCAGCGGCGCAGCCCGCCTTCACCATCATCTATGCTTCGGGCTATTTGAAGGGTTCTGATTTCTTCAAAATTGGCATTCGCATGATGGTGCTTTCACTGGTTGTGCTGTTGGTGCTGTCGACATTCTATTGGCCACAGCTGCGATGAGGAATTTCTTCAAACGCTCGCAGCTATCTGACCGGCAGGAAAGTGCCGTTCGCAAGACCTTGCAGAATTTGCGGGCCCAGCGGCGCAACAGGTTTCGCATTCTGGCCTGTATTGATGGAACTGACGAATCCTACGACACGGTCCGCTATGCGGCAAATCTCGCGGCGAGCGATGACTGCGATCTGATCATCCTATTTGTTCGGCCTATAGACCAGGGCCTGCATTCCGGTGGGCTGCAGGTGCGGCTGGCCCGGCAGAACATGATGGAAGCGGGATTTGAGCTACCTGGCGTCCGGCATTTGAAGCAGGCGCTTGGCGTGTTGAAAGAGATGGGGATCGATCCCGAGAGCTGGTCCAAGGAAACGGACACGACGGATGCCTGGGGCGATCCTGCCGGCGACACAAAAGTTGAATACAAAAGCCCGGAGGGGCGCAGCGTCGTTCTCAAGTTGAAGACTGCGCCCGACGTTGCAAATGGCATTCTCGATCAATATGAGCTTGGCCCCTACAACTTGATGGTTCTCGGCGAACCATCGCGCTGGCGCGGCGAGTTCAAGGCTTTTTTTGACGCGGGCATTGTGCAGCAGGTGACAACGCTTGCCCCCTGCTCGGTTCTGGTGGTGCGCAAAGGACCAGAAAAAACCGGATTCTTCATTTGCACCGATGGCTCGTCGCGGGCCATGCAGGCCGTGCGGCGGTCGGCGGTCCTGGCACATGTGACGGGCGAACCCATCACGCTTTTTTCCGTGGCGGACTCGGAGCAAGGGCGTGGCGCCGCGGAAGAAGCCGTCGCCAATGCGCGGGCGCTTCTAAAGGCCATGAAGATTCCCGTGCAGGATTCCAAGGTCGCCGTGGGCAACCCGGTTGAGGAAATCGTTGAGCGCGGCTCGCTTTACAAAATCATCGTCGTGACCGACGAGGGACGCACGAAATTCCAGCGCTTGTTCAAGGGCTCCGTTGCAACAGATGTGGTGCGTCGGGCGCGGACGAGTGTGCTGGACGTGAGATAGGCAGGCTAGCTCTCTCGGCCATTTCTGTTGCGCGCAAGGGTAACTGTGAGGATCCCAACCAGTGCGGCGAGAAGGATTATGCCTGGATTGTGGATGAGGATGTGCAGCAGGCCAACCAGTTTTTCGTTGTGATCGCCGTGGGCGAGGACTGGCGTTGCGATAGTCGGCATGAAAATAGCGAGAAGTGCTGTGCGCTTCATGGCTGGGATCTCCTTCATTTGGTCCTGATCAGGATGCGGTTTAGCATTCAAGGCGCGGTCGAGCGGGAGAAATGCGGCATGAGCTGGGGTTTTCCCGTCTTCCAATTGCTGGCGATGGAACTATGATCAGGCATTTTGGAAAATCCCCCGGCCATGGGCGCTTACAGACTTTATTGCTTTGGTAAATCCGGCAACGCCTACAAGACCGCGCTGATGCTGGAACTTTGCGGGCAATCGTGGTTTCCTATCTGGGTGGATTTTTTTAACGGTGAAACGCGGACACCAGAATATCGCACGATGGTCAATGAGCTGGGCGAGGTTCCTGTTCTCATGGATGGCAGGAAGAAGATTTCCCAGTCCGGTGTCATTCTGGATTACCTCGCCGAGAAGTCGGGGAAGTTTGGTCCGGCCAATGATGATGAGCGCCGCGAGATATTGCGTTGGACGCTGTTTGATAATCACAAGTTCACCAGTTATATAGCGACACTGCGCTTTTTGATTTCACTGTCCAAAACGGGTGAAACGCCGGTGACGGAGTTCCTGCGCCAGCGGTTTACGAATTCCCTGAAAATTGTGGATGGCCATTTGGCCAAGCAGCCGTTTCTAGTGGGCAACCGCGCGACCATCGCTGATCTCTCGCTGTGCGGCTACATGTTCTATGGCGACGAGTTGCCGCTATCGCTCGAGCCACACACAAACGTCCTGAAATGGATGGACAGAATAAAGGCGCTGCCCGGGTGGAAACACCCCTATGATCTCATGCCCCGGGATTGATTTCATGCCTCGGGAGCCATGGCGTCGATGTACTCGTTGAGGTGTTCCAGGTTTTCAAAGCGCATCCAGCCTTCATCGGTTTCGGCTTCGACGGTTCCGTCAGACAGGACGCGTGCCGGGCGCCCGCGGATTACTTTTTCTTCCACAACATAGAGATCATTTTCGTCGGCCTCTTCTTCCACGGCCGCTGTCGCGTAGGGATTGATCTCGGGCACGGTGGCCTCTGTGGCGTCAACCGGCGGCCTTGCTTCATTCATTGTGACAGGCTTTATTTCCAGCGCCCGCGCGATATCAGATTTGGCTTGCTCGAGTGCTATGACAGTATCAGTCACGCTGGGTTTGAGTGGCGCGCCTTCCGTTTCCACCTTGGTTTCCGGGACTTTCACGGCTGCACCAGCAAACTTGGGTGTCACCGGCGGTGTCATGCCTGCTTGCAACGCTGATAAATCAGCCGCAGATGTCAAATTCATTCCGTCGTCAAGAGTGGCGATCAAGCTGCCGAAGCCAAGCGACAGCACGCCGCCGACAAGCAATATCGAGACAACCTCCGCCGTCAACCCATAGATTTGCATTTGGCCTGGGTTGAAATAGACCTTCAACCCCATGGCCAAGCCAACGGCCAGAAACAAAATCCCAAAAACCAACATCAACTTAGACATTATTCCCCTCACGCCGCCTTTTCCGAACTACAGGTCTCCACACTAACCAAGTAATCCAGCCTATAGTTAACACTTTCTGATATTTACGCCTAGCTTTCAACCGTTATCCTTGGTGCTGGCTTTGAAAGTTCGCCGCCCTCCACCGCCGCCCAGACCCGTGCCGCAATATCACGGTAAATTGCCGCATGGAGCGAATTGGGCATCGACGCCACGACTGGCTCGCCGCGATCTGAGCGTATCCTGACCTCGGTATCCAGCGGCACTTCACCCAGAAACGGCACACCCAGCTTGGCGGCCTCTTCCCTGGCGCCGCCGTGACCGAAAATCTCGTGGCGCTCACCGCATTTGGCGCAAACGAAATAGCTCATATTCTCGACAATGCCGATAACGGGCACATTCACCTTGCGGAACATGTTCAGGCCTTTGCGGGCGTCGATCAAGGCCAAGTCCTGAGGCGTTGAAACGATGATGGCTCCTGACAGGGGCGTTTGCTGGGCCAGCGTCAACTGCGCATCGCCGGTGCCAGGTGGCATGTCCACAATCATGACATCGGTTTCGCCCCAGGACACTTCGCGCAGCAGTTGGGTGAGCGCCGACATCACCATGGGACCGCGCCAAATCATCGGCGTATCCTCGTCAACCAAAAATCCGATGGAAGCCACTTCAATGCCATAGCGGGACATGGGTTTCATGCGCTTGCCTTCGGCATCGCTGGCTTCCGGTTTGCCGGTGAGGCCAAAAAGTTTGGGCATGGAGGGCCCGTAAACATCGGCATCGAGAACCGCTACTTTGAGGCCAAGGGATTGAAGTCCCAGCGCCACATTAATAGCTGTGGTGGATTTTCCGACGCCGCCTTTGCCGGACGCCACAGCCACCAGATGTTTCACGCCAGGAATGCCATTGCGCAGCTGCTGGGCCGAACTCACTTTTGGACCCACCGGGCGCGCTGGAGCCTGCTCAGCTGTGAGCGCCACCAGGACTTTGGAAACGCCTGGAAGACCGGCGACCACTTTTTCCACCACTGAGCGCAAAGCTTCCATGGATTTCACATGCTGGGGTTCGGCGTTCAGGGCAAACATCACCTTGCCATCAGCTATGGCAATTTCAGAAACCAGTCCGGCGGAAACAATATTGCCTCGGCCGTCAGGCGCGGCAATCCGCCGGAGCGCTGTCAACACGGTTTCTTTGGAAATATCAGTCATTTACCTGTCCCCGCAGCTCATTCTTGCGTGTCGCTTAGCCCCAAAATGGCAGTGCCCGCAAGTTCATGTTAAGCATGTCCCAGGCTTTCATTCAAAATTTACCGATAATGAGAAGTTGGCCTTAGGGCGCCGCTGTTAGGCTTTGCGGACATTGCATGCAAGCTACAGTGGGTTTGACTTGAATTATGATTGCTGAAGCCAGTTCACAGGATACTCTGGATCGCGAAAATTTTCATGCCGACGAGGGAGTCTCAACGGTCCGGGAGAAAATTTCCCAACTCGAAGAGGATACCCTGTGGGACCGCACTGAACAGGGCGCATGGAAAACCGAATTCCTGACCCAATTTGTGCGCAATCAGTTGCGGGTTGCGCCGACGATGCCGATTCTCACTGCAATGTTTGCATTCACCTGCATGAGTTGGGTGCCGATCGGGCTGATTGTCTTCTGGCTCACGGCTGCGCTCGCCTGCCAGGGCGGTTATATCTATCTGTGCCAGAGTTACTTAAAAAAACCGAGAGGCCTGAATGAACAGCATGACTGGATTGGCATGCTTTCTGCTTCTGAACTCACTCAGGGTGTGTGCTGGACCATGCCACTATTCCTGTTTTGGCCGAGCGCCAGCAGCTTGCAAGGCGCCGTTCTCGTGGCGTTCGTCATGGCCGTCGTCGCAGTTCGCCTATTGGTCGTGAACAACTTCATTCCCGTGCTCATTGCCGGCACCGGCATCATGACAGTTGGAATCGCGGCGCGATGCGCTCTGCAACCAGAACCTGTCTACATCGCGCTGGGCAGCTTCATTATCGTGCTTGAAGCCTTTTTTATCTATTTGGCGCGCCAGCTCGCGGCGACAGCACGCGACATGGTGAAATACAGATCACTGAAAGATGAGCTCATCAAGCAACTGCGGTTTGAACGCGACAAGGCTGAAGGGGAAAAGCTGAAGGCCATTGAAGCCAGCAAGGCCAAATCGGTTTTCCTTGCCACCATAAGTCATGAGCTGCGCACACCTCTCAACGCCATCATGGGTTTCTCGGAAGTCATCAACCGCGAGATGTTTGGCCCGGTCACTGTTTCAGCCTACCGGGAATATGCCGGAGATATTCACCATTCAGGCCGCTATCTGCTCGATCTTATAAACGATATCCTCGACCTCTCCCGTATTGAGGCCGGACGGCGCGAAATTGCCGACGAACCCTTCAACATTCTTTCGTGCGTCAACTCGGCGCTTGCCCTGTTGGGCGCCAAGGCAAGTGAAAGATCCATTTCTATTGTCGTTGACGTCGAAAACAGCCTTCCTAAACTCATGGGCGACATCCGCGCGGTCAATCAGATATTCATCAACTTGCTGACCAATGCCACCAAGTTCACGCCGAAAGGCGGCGAAATCAGAGTCAGCGCCGCGCTCAACACCTCCGGTGCGATGGTCGTCTCGTTCAAGGACAATGGAGCGGGCATCCCGGTTCATGAAATCCGGGCGGTTCTTGATTCCTTCCAGCGTGGTTCGTTTGCCACCAAACAAGCCATTGATGGCGCTGGCCTTGGCTTGCCAATTGTGAAAGGTCTTATGGACCTGCATGGCGGAGAACTCAATATCAAGAGCGCCCCCGGAGATGGCACTGAGGTCCTGATCACGTTCCCGGCGCATCGTGTGCTTGCGGGGCCGCGCGGCGAGGTCTTGTCTGATCCTGAAGTCCAGTCGGAGAGCCAGCGGCGGCTGATTGCCATCACCGGCTAAGATATCCTCCAAATTTGCCAGTTTGTGCATGGCCGTGGTAGCAGCGGCGATGGCTTTGTTTGATGTCATTGTTGTCGGCGCGGGTGCTGCGGGGTTGATGTGCGCGTTGGCTGCGGGGACCCGCGGCAAGCGCGTTCTTTTGCTTGAGCACAACGACCAGGTCGGAGCCAAGATTCTGATCTCCGGTGGTGGACGCTGCAACTTCACCAATACTGGTTCGGGGCCGCAAAACTTCATCTCAGGAAATCCGAATTTCTCCCGCTCGGCCTTAAGCCGTTTCAGGCCCGAGGATTTCTTGAGGCTCGTCGAAAAGCACAAGATTACCTGGCACGAAAAGACCCTGGGGCAACTTTTTTGCGATGGATCGGCCAAACAGATTGTTGCGATGCTGCTGGCGGAATGCGCGGCGTCAGGCGTTCAGATTGAACTCAAGTCCAGGATTACGGATGTTCGCAAGCCAGACCATTTTGTGATTGAAACCGGGACCGGAGGCCATGACGCGCCAGCGCTCGTCTTGGCGACCGGTGGACTGTCGATCCCCAAAATGGGCGCCACGGGATTTGCCTACGACGTGGCCCGGAAGTTCGGCCTCAGAATCATCAAGCCGCGCCCTGCCCTCGTCCCGCTTAAGGCCAAAACAGCCGAGCTGGATTTCTACAAGAACCTTTCTGGCGTTTCCCTGAGCGCAATCGCTTCTTTTGGCAAAATCGGGTTCAGGGAGAATATCCTGTTCACCCATCGCGGCCTTTCCGGCCCGGCAATACTGCAAATTTCATCCTATGTGGGTGATGAGCAAGCCATATCAATCGACCTCGCGCCGGACGTCGATGTGCTGCGCTTCCTAAAGGGACGAAAACATTTGAGGCCGAAGGCGGAGCTCAAGACCATTTTGGCTGAACTTCTCCCGCAGCGGCTGGCGCTGGCCATCGCCAAGGATACTGTGATGGAGAAATTGGATCCGATGGCGATGTTGGCTTTGGCCGGGCGGCTGAAGCAATGGAGTTTTATGCCCGAAAGCACCGAAGGTTTCGCCAAGGCAGAGGTAACCGTCGGCGGCATCGATACGGACGGGCTGTCATCCAAAACAATGGAAGCAAGATCGGTGCCGGGTCTCTATGCCGTCGGCGAGGCGGTGGATGTGACGGGATGGCTGGGCGGTTACAATTTCCAATGGGCATGGGCCAGCGGATGGGCTGCGGGGCAAGCGGTCTGACCCCGGGATCACAGAAGAAGCCCGCCGTCATCAAATAGCCAGCAATTGGGACCAGGTTCGCTGTTTATTTAGCGAGCATAAATTGCCGCAGATGTGTTATGCTCAAGAATCAATCGTCTGCTTTCGGGGCCCAATTTGGACATTTTGAACGAAACACAATTCTCAGCCGAGTTGCGGCAACTGGCAAAACAACTTACCGCCCATTGCAACCGCTATCGCGACGCCAGCAATCGCAGCGCTGTCATTCAGCTCATTACAACCAGCGCGCCATTCTTTGCGTTGCTTGGTGTCATGTTCTGGGTAGCTCCTTTTGCCTATTGGCTCACGCTGGTTCTTGCTGTTCCGGCGGGCGCGCTGCTCACACGGTTTTTTGCGCTCCAGCATGATTGCGGGCATGGTTCGTTCTTTTCCTCACGTCCCGGCAATGAATGGGTCGGAAGATCAATCAGCGTGCTGACGTTCACGCCCTATGACCACTGGCGCCGCTCACATGCCATGCACCACGCGGCTTCGGGCAATCTGGACAAGCGGGGCTTTGGCGATATCGAAACGAAAACGGTCAAGGAGTACGCCTCGCTCAACGCCTGGCGCAAGCTGCGCTACCGGCTGTACCGCAATCCCCTGATCGTATTGATCATTGGCCCGCCTCTGTTTTTCCTGGTTTTGCAGCGCCTGGCCATCGGCTCCAATTTGCCGTTGCGCGACAGCCTGCCCGGCCTTCTCACCCACAACGCCATGCTGCTGGCGGTTTATGGCGGCTTCAGTTTGCTTCTGGGCGTGAAGCTGGTGCTGATGGTCATCTTGCCGACCATTTTGGTTGCCACCTGGATTGGCGGCTGGCTGTTCTATGTGCAGCACCAATTTGAAGAAGCCCATTGGGACAACGCGGATGAGTGGGACGTGAAGATCGCTGCCCTCAAGGGCAGCTCCTATCTTGTCATGCCGCAGATCCTGAATTGGCTGACGTGCAATATCGCGCTTCACCACATCCACCATTTGTGCAGCCGCATCCCAAACTACCGGTTGCAGGAATGCCTGCGGGCCAATGATGAGCTGCAGACCGTGGCGCCGCGGCTCACCGTGTGGCAGGCCCTCAAGACCGCGAGGCTTGCGCTTTGGGATGAAACATCGCGCAAGCTGATATCATTCCGGGAATTCGCGGCATTGCGAAAGCTCCAGATGACATAAAGCAGCCTAGGCCGGCCTGCCGCTCACCCCGGCGCTGGCAAAAGTGGCCATGTCGTTGTGCAAGTTGATGGCGGCTTTCAACAGGCCAGCTGCGAGGGCCGCTCCGGATGCCTCACCCAAGCGCATGCCCAAGTCCAGCATTGGTTCCTTCCCGATTTTGTTGAGCAGATTGCGGTGCGCGGGCTCGGCGGAACAGTGGGCCGCCATGCAATGATCAAGCGCGTCTGGCCGCATGGCGTGGAGCACGGCGGCGGCGGCTGTCGCCACATAGCCATCAAGAAGCACTGGCACTCTTTGGGTGCGCGCGGCCAGAATTGCGCCAGCCATTGCAGCCAGCTCACGCCCTCCAAGCCTGCGCAGGACCTCCAGGGGATCGTGGAGGTGAGCCGCATGCAGCTCTGTGGCCCGCGCCACCGCATTGGCCTTGCGCTTCATGCCCTCGGCGTCCGCTCCTGCGCCTGGGCCCACCCAATCCTCAGGCCTTCCGCCATAGAGGCCATGGCAGATGGCCGCCGCGACTGTGGTGTTGCCGATGCCCATTTCGCCGACGCAAAGAAGATCGCATCCGCCCGCGATGGCCTCCATGCCATAGGCCATGGTCGCGGCGCAATCGGCCTCATCAAGAGCCGCATCCAGGGTAATATCGCGGGTGGGTTTTTCCAAAGCGAGTTCAAACACCTTCAATCCCAGGTCAAATGTCTTGCAAATCTGGTTGACCGCCGCCCCGCCGCCCTGGAAATTGGCCACCATCTGGGCGGTCACTTCGGCGGGATAGGCCGCCACACCTTGCGCTACCACGCCATGGTTTCCGGCAAAAACCGCAACGACCGGCCGGGAAATCCTGGGCGGATAGGAGCCCTGCCACGCCGCCACCCATTCGGCCATTGCTTCAAGCTTGCCGAGCGCTCCTGGAGGCTTGGTCAGCTGGGCATCCCTTGCGCGGCACTGACCAATTGCCTCCAGGTCGGCGGCCGGCAAATCGCGCATCAAGCGGCGGATGTCGTCAAAGGGCAGGCCGGTTGCGGCAATTGTCATGGTGTGTCCCTAGAGGTTTTCTTGCTAGTCTCCTAATCACGGGAATCGGGATGGACTTGCAACATGAACGACATGTCGTCGCCGCCAAACGAAAGCGCATGGAAAATCAGGCCTTTTGCCGAAACCCTGGTGGCGTTGCGGTTTTTGACGCGGCTGCCCCTGCCCTTCGTCCGCACCCTGGATCTGCCGCCCCTGGCGGAGGCCATGCGGTTTTTCCCGCTGGCTGGCGCCGTCATAGGCTCCCTATCAGCAGCCGCTCTCATAGCTGCTGGCATGTTGGGGTTGCCATCGCTTTTGGCAGCGGCAATCGCCCTTGCCATTGGCGCGTTAGTGACTGGCGCATTGCACGAAGATGGCCTGGCCGATGTGGCAGACGGCTTCGGCGGTGGCGCGACGCGTGAACAGCGGCTGGAGATCATGCGCGACAGCCGCATTGGCGCCTATGGCACGATCGCGCTGCTGCTGACCTTTATCGGCAAGGCTGCGATATATGAGACTTCTCATTGGGGCAGACCCCATCACAATAATTGCGCTGCTCGCCAGCGCCGCGGCGTTCTCCCGGGGTCTTGTTGTTGACCTCATGTGGGCCACAAGACCCGCGCGCAGCGAAGGCCTCTCGATTTTTGCGGGCAGGCCCGGCAAGCACAGCGCGTTGTTCTCGCTGGTGAGCGGCGGGTTGGGCGCAATTCTGGCCACCAGCCTTGTGCTTTCGCTGGTGGCCGCGGTTGTCTCCATGCTCGCTGCGTTCATTGTGCTGGCCATCCTGCGGGCTCTCGCCATGCGCCAGATTGGCGGGCAAACAGGCGATGTTTGCGGCGCGACCCAGGTTTTGACCGAACTCGCGATGCTCGCCGTCTATGCCGCAATGATTGGTTAACCTTAAGATCAAGTGCTTGGAAGTGTTCAAGACTTGTTGATGGTGCGCGCCATAAGACTTTCCCCAGCGGTTTGTGTTCGGGAGTTGCTTCATGGGTTTGTCCAACAAGGCTCAATCAGTTGCTTTGGCGTTGCTTTTCATGGCTGCGGGTGGCCTGCCAAACGCAAGCTCGACGGATGCTCCCCAAATGGCTCGTCTGATGTCGGCAACTGAACTCAAGGCAGGCCAGCACGGGCATTTTATAGTGAGCGCTGACATCAATGGCAGAAGCGTCAGGGTCATGGTCGACACGGGTGCCTCGGCTGTTGCGCTCAGCTATGAGGACGCGCAAAAAGTGGGCCTTCACCCTAGGCACCTCGACTTTGACATTCCAGTTTCGACGGCAAATGGTGTCACAAAAGCTGCCAAAGTGATGCTTGATGAGGTCGAGATTGATGGCGTCCGAGTTTCCAATGTGCAGGGCATGGTCCTGCCGGAAGGCGTTATGAGCGGCTCACTTCTGGGCATGAGCTTTTTGGGCAAACTGCGGAGCTTCAAGGTTGAAGACGGCGTTCTATATCTGAAAAACTAAGGCGGTTTTTGCGCCAGAAACGGCGTGTTCGCATGGCAAAAGGCAAACAGTCCCCCTATACTTCAGGCATGAACGCCTTTGATCTTCCTGAAATTGAAACGCCTTGCGTCAAGGTTTGCGTGGTCGATCCTGAAACCGGGTTTTGCATCGGCTGCGGACGCACGCGCGGTGAAATTGGCAGTTGGCTCGGGCTTTCCCCCGGCGAACGGCACGCGATCATGATGAGCCTGGATGAACGGGTAGAAACGCTCACCCTGCGCAAAAGACGCAGGGGCGGACGACAGGGTAGACTGCGTTCGACTTAAAACTGAAACGCCAGGTTTGCGCCTGCGGTATATGTGTCTGAATCATCATACAGCAAGCCGCTGATTTCAGCCGTCAGCGCCAGCTGGGCGTTGGCGCCAAAGGAGAAGTTCAAGCCGCCTTGCAGACGGAGATCGGTGTAGGGATCGTCCAGCACTGTTCCAATTGTTTCATCGACCACCTTGTTGAGCGCCACGGCATCAAGCTGCGCTCCCAGCCATGGCTCCACGGTGCTGGCATCCGCAATTGCGATTGTATTGCCTATCTGAATTCCAGGCGAGATGACCGCAGTCGAAATTTCTTGATCACTAAGACCCAGGTTTCCATCCTGCCATTCCTTTGACCAGGCAAAGGTGAGCGATGGCGAATAGCGCCAAGTGCCGGAATACCAATAGCCGGTCAGCGCCGCGCTGGCCTGAACTCTCTCGGAATCAAAAACATTGGACACATTGTTGATGTCGGTATCGAGCGCTGTTCCCAGCACATTTGCGGAGAAAACCACATTGTCGGTCAGGGTCAGGCCCACATACGCACCGCCGCCCCAGCCATCGGTTTGCTGCGACACCGCGCCATTGTCGTCAAGATCGGAGGTTTCAAGCGTTCCCATCAGGCCAATAACGAGGCGGTCTGAAACCTTGTAGTCAGCGCCAACGATGAGATTGACGAGCGAACCATCCAGATTGCTGAAGGCCGCCGTATCATCGAGCCAGCTGTATTTTCCATCAATCCAAACATTCCACAGGGGCGAAGCAGCGGGCGTGGCCACATCAGCGGTTGGGATGATCGTAATGTTGCCGTTGCTTGAAAGCCGATCCAGAACATCCTGCTCCGTGCTGAGCGCTATGCCTGCCGGTTCCGATTGACTTGGCCCTGCGTCAAATCGGCCGACTATGATGTTCTGGATAGATGTTGAAGTATTGATCAAAGACTGCCGGTTGAGCAGCGACTTCGTGCAGGCCGCAATTTCGACCTCGAATGAGTCCAAATTCGCGCAATTAAACGTTGGGGTTGGGGATTGTGCAAAAATCTCGGCACTCCCCAAAGTGCAAGCCAATAGAAAAATGGAAATACTAAGTTTGGTCCGCATCTCTACCCTCAAACTCGCCGTCCGCCAGTTTCCTAGACAAGTTCGGTTGATTTTGCCAATATTTTCACTCAGCTGCAACCATTCGATTGTGCTGGAACGCGATCACTTCCAAGCCTTTGCGCAAGACTTCAACACCAGTTCCGGGAGCGTGGCTTTGCCCGGAAATAATCTGCCGCCAGTGGCGTCCGCCGGGCTGGCCATGGAACAGGCCCAGCATATGGCGGGTGATTTTTGACAGTCCCACGCCTTTGGCAAGCTGTTGTTCAATATAGGGAAACATCGCGCGGACAGCGTCGGTGCGGCCTTTACATGGATCGGGGGCGTTAAAAAATATGCTGTCCACTTTGGCAAGCTCCCACGGTGTGTGATAAGCCGCGCGGCCCAGCATGACGCCGTCAAGATCACGCATTTCAGCTCTAGCGTGTTCCAGAGAGGCAAGGCCACCGTTCAAAATAATTGAAAGGTGTGGCAAAGATGCCTTCAATTGGCGGACGCGGGCATAATTCAGCGGCGGAATCTCGCGGTTTTCCTTTGGGCTCAAGCCTTTGAGCCAAGCCTTTCGCGCATGAATAATGAAAGTATTACAACCGGTTGCGGCGACAGCCTCAACAAATTGATCAAGCCCTTCGTGTTCATCCTGGTCATCAATGCCGATGCGGCATTTGACGGTGATGGGAATTTTGACGGCGGCCCGCATGGCGGCAACGCAATCGGCCACGAGCTGCGGCTCCGCCATCAGGCAGGCCCCAAATCTGCCCTCCTGAACCCGGTCCGACGGGCAGCCGACATTGAGATTGATTTCGCAATACCCGAATTCCTCACCGATTCTGGACGCCTCCGCCAGCATCGCCGGATCGCTGCCGCCGAGCTGGAGCGCGACAGGCTGTTCGGCCGGATCAAAGCCAAGCAGCCGTTCGCGATCACCGTGGCGAATGGCCTGGGCCGTCACCATCTCGGTGTAAAGCAGCGCATGCCTGGTGAGCTGGCGGTGGAAAACCCGGCAATATCGGTCCGTCCAATCCATCATCGGCGCAACGGCAAACATTTTCCCGCGCGCCACCGGCGGTGGCGTGTTGTTGGTCATGGGGGCGGTTTAGCGGGCTTAGGTCAGATGCTCAATTGGGAAAGGCGGTAAAAACAATGAAACTTGCGGCGGTTGCTCGCCGGTTTCAGCTCTTGCCGAAAGTTTTCTTGAACAGTATCGAACATTTAAACCCGGTCGAAAAAGCCCTTGTCTTCTTCCGCAAGTACTTGCGCGCGCCTTCAGGGTCGATGTCGAGGCCAAGCCCGGGGCAGGCAGCAGATCGATCATTGAGTTCTTCACGATCTGTTTGGGCAGTCCGATGACGATGTCGTTCCACCAGGGTTCTGACGCTGTGGGATATTCGAAGGCAATGAAATTGGCTGGCAGTGTGGCGCAGACGTTGATCAGTGCGCCAAGACCGAGGAGTCCGTTGGCTGTGCCGTGCGGGGCCATCATGATCGAGTGCATGTAGGCGTGTTCAGCCACCCATTTGAGTTCGGCCATGCCGCCGATGTCGGCAGGATCGGGGCCGATGACGCGCACGGCTTGTGTCTCGATCAGCTCCTTGAAATTGTGGCGCAGGTAAATCTGTTCGCCGGTGTGGATCGGCGTCGATGTTGACGTGGTCAGTTCGCGATAGGCCTGTGGATTGACCCAAGGGACATAGTCGCCCGTCAGCATGTCCTCGACCCACATGAGATTGTACTTTTCAACGGCGCGCGCAAAGCGGATGGCATCGTTGAGGAACCAGCCAGGACCGCAATCGAGCGCAAGGCTGACCTTGTCGCCCGTCACCTCCTTCATCGCGGCAACACAGTCGAGCATGTGGGCCATGCCGCGTTCGCTGATCTGCCCCTGGTCCATCGCGCCGTGATAGCCGGCCTTCTTTTGCGTCACGCCGTAGTGAAAACCCGGGATGGTGTCTTTCATTTGCGAGTGGAAAGAGATTCCCTGCTTGATCATGAAGAAGCCCTCGGGCTGCTCCATCATCCATTTGACATCGGCTGCATAGTCCTCCGGCCTGTCGCCATTCCGTTTGCGCCGCTTGTTGCCATTGTAGCAGCGCACCTGATCGCGCACCTTGCCACCCAGAAGCTTGTAGGCGGGCACATTTGCCGCCTTGCCGGCAATGTCCCACAATGCATGTTCGATCGCGCTTACTGCAGCGCCGTAGGGCTTGAAGCTACCGCGCTGCCGGATCAACAGCATGCAGCGCTCGACGTCCGTTGGATCCTCTCCGATGAGTGCATCGCGGAAATGCAGAACGTGAGGCTTGAGATAGGGCTTGGTGAACTCCACCTCGCCGAAGACCATGGATGTTTTCGTCCGTCACAATGCGGACGATGGGATGCTTGCCGATAACGGCGCAGCGCAGGTCAACGATCTTCATCTGGTCACTCGACCCTGTTGTTTTCGAGAAAGTCGCGGTTCATTTCAATGCCAAGGCCAGGCGATTTGTTGAGCTTGAGGCTGCCGTTTGAATTGTCGAGCGGTCTGTCGATGAGTTCGTCGTATTTGTGGAGGTTCCACTCGGATGTCTCGAGCGTGTAGAAGTTTGGCACCGTCATCATCACCTGCGCACCAGCGACGACGTTGATTGGCCCGGCGGCGTCGTGCGGCGATGACAGGAATATAGTACGCCTCGCACATCGCTGAGATCTTCTTCAGTTCGGTGATGCCGCCCGTCCAGGTGACATCAGGCATAATGTAGTCCGCCAATTTGTTCTCGAGCACGGCCACAAAATCCCATTTCGTGTGGCCGCGCTCGCCCCATGAAATCGCGGCGTTGACTTTGTCGCGGACCTGTTTCAGCGCGTTGAAACTCTCGGGCGGCACCGGCTCTTCAAACCAATCGATTTGACCTGCCTCTTCTAGTGATCGGCACAGCCTAATTGCGGTGGGGACATCGAAGCGGCCGTGCGCATCGATCAGAATGTCGACGTCAGGGCCAGCCGTGTTGCGGATGAGTTCGGTCAAATCGGCTGCTTCGCGTTCTTCTTTGCGCGTCATCGAACCATCGAGATAGCCGTCGCGCTGCTCAGCGCCTTTGCGCTGATAGGGATAGGGATCGAATTTGAGCGCGGTGTGGCCCGAGTTGATGATGTCCTTGATCTCGGCAACCACACCCTCCTTCGTGGTGAATTTGCGTTGGTCTGGATGGGTGTAAAGAGCAATTTCATCGCGCACTGGGCCGCCAAGTAGCTCATAGATCGGCTGGCCAAGCGCTTTGCCGCGAATGTCCCACAGCGCGATGTCGATGGCACTCACGCATTCAACGGCCGCACCCCGGCTGCCCATGTAGGTGAAGCTACGAAACAGCTTGTGCCACAGGTGTTCGATCTTGCGCGGGTCTTCACCGATGATGACAGTACCAATCTGTTGCAGCATCACGCGAAGAGCACGGTTTGCGATTTTTGTCGTCGTGGTAATCTCGCCCCAGCCTGTAATCCCTGCGTCGGTTGCAATCTCGACGAACAGAAACTCGCCCCAATATGAGGCGCTGGATTTTATCAGCCAAGGGGTGACACCGGTGATCTTCATTGCGTTCGTCCTCCTGATCAGTTGGAGTATACATAATTCTTTCAATTTGACACGATGGCAAAATTCCGGGCAGTGTGTAGCATCCGCAGGATACCTCGCAAGAATTGACCGTACCCTACGGTGACATACAAAATGCCCGCAAAGCCGGGCCATGGAAAACTGGAGGATCCTATGAGAAGCTTTCTTTTCCGCAGCACTTTTTTCCGCAGTGCCGTCGTCTCTGCGATGGCGCTTGCGCTAACAGCACCGCCGGTGCTTGCGCAAAGCGTGGATCTCAGCAAGTGGTCACCCGAATATGTGCGGTCGATCGCAGGCACTGAAGAATTCGATACTGCAAAGCACTGCAGCACGGTGACACCAGCCGACTACAAAGGCCGGCTGACGTTTTGGTATCAGGGCGTGTTCGAGGGCGATCCCGATCTCTTGCGCCAATACTACAAGGATTTCTTTGAGGCTTTCCGCAAGACCTATCCGAACATCCAACTCGAAGAGCAGGCGCTCACTTACAATGACCTGCTCGACAAATTCCGCACAGCCCTTCTCGGCAATGCCGGGCCGATGGCAATTCGCCTGCAGATCTTGGGTGGCACGGAGTTTGCGGCCAAAGGCTATCTCGAACCTTTGAAGCCAGAAGATGTCGGATATTCGACTACAGATTTCTGGCCGGGTGCCATGAAGGCCGTGACCTGGGAAGGTGAGACCTACGGCATTCCAACCAACAACGAGACGATGGCGCTGATCTGGAACGCCGATATCTTCAAGCGGGCCGGGCTTGATCCAGACAAAGCACCAGCAACGTGGGATGATGTTGTCACCTATTCCAAGCAGATCAACGAAAAGCTTGGGGTTGCCGGCTATGGTCTGGTTGCCCGCAAGAACGCTGGCAACACGCCTTACCGCTTCATGCCCCAGCTCTGGGGTTACGGCGGTGGCGTATTCGACGAAGCTGATCCCGCCCCAAAACTGGAAGAAATCCGGCTGAACAGCCCCGCCAGCAAACAGGCCCTGCAGGCGTCGTATGACATGTATGTCCGCGACAAGTCGGTGCCCATTTCCGCGCTCACCAACCAGCAGGCGGACAACCAGCCGCTGTTTGTTGCAGGCCAGTTAGGCATGATGATTTCGCATCCATCCGACTATAATGTGATGCGCGATCTGCAAAAGAAGGCCACTGGCGCTGACAAGGAGAAGGCCCAGACTGTCATCGACAATATGCGCTACGGCCTGATCCCCACTGGACCTGATGGCAAGCGGGCAGTCGTGTTCGGTGGCTCCAACATCCACATCCTGAAGCCCGAATATGTTGAGGGCGGCAAGGTGGATGAGCCGGCAGCCAAGGCGATCATCTGTTTCTGGACAAGCCCTGAATGGTCACTGAAAATGGCTTATGCCGGATCGAACCCCGGCAACCTCAACGGCTTCAAGACCAAGTGGATGAAAACTCGTCTCGATGACATCAAGTTCCTCGATGTCACAACGTCGATGTTGCCACACGGCATTCCGTTCCCGGCCCTGCCGCAAGCACCTGAGATCATGAACATCATCATTCCGGATATGCTGCAGAACGCACTGACCGGTGCCATGACAGTTGATCAGGCGGCTGAGGATGCAGCCGCCAAGGTCAAGAAACTGATGGACGGCGGCGGGCTCTAGGTTCTGCCCGTGGCGAACGCTGCCGACAGCGCGCAAGGCTGTCGGCAATCGCACGCGAAGACAACGGGGGCATTGACCATGGCAACAGGCGAGGCGATGGGTTCCGGTTTGCTGCGGCAGATGTGGGCCAATCGATTTGACTATCTCTATGTGATGCCCGCTATTGTGGTGATGCTGATCGTCATCGCCTATCCGATCTATTACACAGTCGAACTGTCCTTCTACAAAACGCCGCCCGGATTGCAGTTAAAGGACAAGTCCTTCATCGGCATCGACAACTACACGGCCATTCTCTCCAGCGATGTGTTCTGGCGAGTCACGATCAACACGATTATCTGGACTCTTTCCTCCACTCTCATCGCATTCGTATTGGGATTTGCTCTGGCGCTGGCGCTGCACCGCGATTTTTTCGGGCGCGGATTTTTGCGCGCCATCTTCATCATCCCGTGGGTGATCAGCGCGGTTGCCGCCTCCTATATCTGGAAATGGATTTATCACTCGGATTTCGGCATTATTGGTGCAGTCCTTGTGCAGCTGGGGATTTTGGACCGGCCACCAAACTTCATCGATAGTGTCAACACGGTATTGCCCTCGCTGAT
Source organism: uncultured Alphaproteobacteria bacterium (assembly GCA_963816305.1). Taxonomy (GTDB): domain Bacteria; phylum Pseudomonadota; class Alphaproteobacteria; order Rhizobiales; family Aestuariivirgaceae; genus Aestuariivirga. The sequence continues at coordinate 27,157 of CAWFJW010000024.1, read as the reverse complement.
TGTCGTCAATATTTGGCGCGAGTTTCCCTTTGCCATGATCATGCTGATGGCAGGCTTGCAAACTGTTCCTGAGCAATTGTTGCGCGCAGCCCAGGTTGATGGTGCATCAGCATGGCAGCGTTTCTGGCACGTCACTTTTCCGCATCTGCGCGGTGTGTCCACGGTGACGATTCTGCTGCTCGCTGTGGCGAATTTCAACTCCTTCATCATTCCCTGGATCATGACGGGTGGCGGACCATCGAATGCCTCCCACATCTGGATCACGCATATTTACGAGCTCGCATTTCGGGCGCCAGCGCTGGGGGGTGGCCTCGGCCTATTCCGTGCTGTTGTTCCTGATCACGATGACGCTGGGCTATTTCTACGTGCGCGCGCTGAGCGGCAATGAAAATCGGGAGCGCGGGTCATGACAGGGCAATCGAGCAACGCGACACCGCGCCGCACGCAGACCGATGGCTGGCGCTGGGCTGGCCGTTTCTTCCTTGTGTTCATGCTCCTCTATACCGCCGTGCCGATGGTCTGGATGTTGCTGACATCGATCAAGTCAGGCTTCGCCGCCATGGCGTTTCCGCCGGAATGGTGGCCAAACGAGCCGACATTGGCGAGTTACGAAAAACTGCTCGACCCACAGAGCACTGTCGGCCAGGATTTTCTGCGGTTCTTCTGGAACAGCCTTTGGGTTTCGACATTGACAACGATCCTTGCGGTATTGGTCGCGGTGCCTGCGGCCTATGCCTTCTCGCGCTTCAGTTTTCCAGGGCGGCAGTTCCTGTTTTTCTCGGTGCTGCTGCGCAACATGTTTCCGGCGGTGATCTTTCTGGTGCCATTGTTCATCTTGATGCGCTTTCTGGGTTTGGTGAACACGCATGGCTCGCTGGTTCTCACCTATCTCACCTTTGGCCTGCCGCTTGCCATTTGGCTGCTCAAGGGATTCTACGACAACATCCCGATTCAGCTTGAGCAGGCCGCGCGCATTGATGGCGCAACACGGTTTCAGGCTTTCATTCTGATCGTGATGCCACTTTCGGTACCGGGGATCATTGCCACGGCGATATACTCATTCATTGGCGCATGGAACGAATATATCTACGCCTATACGTTTCTCTCAAAGAATGACCAACTGACCTTGCCGGTCGGCATCCAGCGGTTCTTCTCCGAGAACACCACGGATTTTCCGGGCCTGATGGCCGCGAGCTTCATGATGAGCGTGCCTGTGGTGGTGCTGTTCCTCGTCTTGCAGAAATATTTCGTACGCGCGCTCACCGAGGGTGCGGTCAAACACTAGGATCCGGATTTCATGGCGCAAGTGGTACTCAAAAATCTCGTGAAGACCTATGGCCCGGTCTATGCGGTCCAGGACGTATCACTGACGGTCAATGACGGAGAATTCGTCGCTCTTGTCGGACCTTCGGGTTGCGGCAAGACGACGACGCTCAATCTCGTCGCCGGACTTATTCCCATGACCAGTGGCGAGATCATGATCGGCGACCGTGTGGTCACTGATCTCGATCCCAAAGACCGGGACATCGCGATGGTGTTCCAGAATTATGCGCTCTATCCCAACAAGACAGTTTACAAGAACCTCGCTTTCCCGCTGCAGATGCGACAAGATGTCGGCGTCAGACATCGACAAGAAAGTGCGCGATGCCGGCGCGCATGCTGGACATCACGCATTTGCTTGAGCGGCTGCCGAAGGAACTGTCAGGCGGACAGCAACAACGTGTGGCCCTGGGCCGTGCCCTGGTGCGCGATCCAGCCGTCTTCCTGATGGACGAGCCATTGTCCAATCTCGATGCCAAGCTGCGCGTGCAGATGCGATCAGAGATCAAGCGCTTCCACAAGGATTTCGATGCAACGATCATCTACGTGACCCATGACCAGCTTGAGGCCGTGACCATGGCGGACAAGATGGCGGTGATGCACAATGGCGATTTGCAGCAATACGATACGCCGGCGCAGATTTTCGCCAGTCCAGTGAATGTGTTCGTCGCCAGTTTCATTGGCAGCCCGGCGATGAGTCTGATCCCGCTTGAAGCAACGACGGCCAAAGGCCGGACGGTTCTCACCAGTGCCGAGGGCTGGTCTCTCACACTTTCGGACCAGAATGCGCGCAAAGTCCAGAACGCGAAGTCGAAGAAAATTGTGCTGGGTGCGCGTCACTCGACGATCCGTCTGCACAAGTCACAAGTTGAAGGCAGGCGTGCCTGCGAAGGTCTATACGGTTGAACCAACGGGTGATGTCACTTTCGTGCAGGTGTTCCTGTCAGGCGCGATCGTCAATATCAGCCTGCCGCCGACGGTTGATATCAAACTCGATGAACCAGGTCTGGCTCGAATTCGATCAGACATCGCATGCATCTGTTCGATGGCGAAACCGAATTGGCCTTGCAGGATTGATTATGCACCCCAAACTCAAGATCACCGCCATTAAGCCGTATCCGGTCTGGGTTGGCACCCGCAACCAGCTGATCGTCAAGATCGAAACCGACCAGGGTGTGTATGGCTGGGGCGAAAGCGGGTTGTCGTCGCGCGAGAAGGCGGTGGTGGGCGCCATTGAGCACTACCGTGAATTTCTGATTGGCCAGGACGCGATGCAGATCGGTCGCATCTGGCAGGAGATGTATCGCAGCCAATATTTCGAAGGCGGGCGCGTGTTGCAGGCCGCGATCTCGGCCATCGATATCGCACTTCACGACATCAAGGGCAAGGCGCTCGGTGTTCCTGTCTACGAATTGCTGGGCGGCAAACAACGCGATCTCATTCCGACTTTCGCAACGACGCGTTCGGAAGCCTCAAGTGCTGAAGTTGTCGAACAAGTTCTCGAACTCAAGGCGCAAGGCTGGGACGCCATTCGTCTGATGCCCGGCAGGCCAGAAGTCAGACAATGTTTATGAGCCCCGCGAAAGTATTGCCGAAACCGCGAAATGGACGGTGAAATGCCGCGAAGCTGCGGGAGACGGCGTGGTGCTTGGTATCGACTTCCACCATCGCCTGAGCGTGGCGGAAGCCGCGAGCTATTGCCAGAAGATGCCGCGCGGCACTTTGGACTTTCTTGAAGAACCCATTCGCGACGAAACCCCAAGTGCCTATGCAGCCTTGCGAAAAATGACCGATGTTCCATTTGCTATTGGCGAAGAATTTTCCTCCAAATGGCAATTCCTGCCTTACATCGAAGGTGACCTCACGCAGTTCAACCGCATCGACATCTGCAATGTTGGCGGCTTGACCGAGGCGATGAAAATCGCTGGCTGGACCGAGGCCCACTACATCGACATGATGCCGCACAATCCACTTGGGCCCGATTTGCACCGCCGCCACGGTGCATTTTGCTGCCGCGGTTCCGAACTTCTCGTGGCTTGAGACGCGCGCTTCACCGGGCGAGCTTTATCACGGCTTCGACAATCCCGAATTCTTTCCCGGACTTCTTGCGCTCGAAGGAGCCTATTATCGCGTCAGTGACAAGCCGGGCCTTGGGGTTGATGTCGATGAGGCGCTGATCGCCAAGCAAACTTCAGGCAATGGGAAGCGCCGCATCTCGTGCGCAAGGATGGTTCGGTTACCAACTGGTAGACGGTTCTGTAACCTAACCTTGCTTTCCTCGTTCAACTAACCAGGCTTCGTATTCCGGCCAGGCATCCTTGTGCAGCGGGTAATAACGCTTCAACGATTCCCCGGCGAGCAGCTTCTCGCGCGAGAATTCTTCCCAGCCGTGATCCTTGTGGGCCTTCTTGACCATCTCCTCGGCAAGGGCGACGGGAACACAAACAGCACCATCGTCGTCGGCCACGATGATGTCGCCGGGGATCACCGTCACGCCGCCGCAGGCCACGGGCACGTTCACCGCCATTGGCATGAGTGCCGTCTGGGCATGGTAATTCGGGGTGACTCCATTGAGCCACATCGGGATGCCCAGTTTCTGCACCTTGGACCAGTCGCGCACGCAGCCGTCGATGACCACGCCAGCCCCTTTCAGCCCCTTGAAATAGGTCATCATCATGTCGCCGAAAATGCCCGAGGCCAGATCGCCGCGGGCATCGACCACCACGATGTCGCCTTCCTCGACCTGATAGAGCACGTGCCGGTGCAACTGCTTTTCGACGTCGGCGTATTCCCCTTCCCCAAACAGGTCCTCCCGCTTTGGCATCATCTGCAGGGTGACGCAGGGCCCGGCGATCAACTTGCCCCGGCGTCCGGGCAACTGGACCGACCATGTGACAGTTGCGGATGCCCATATGTGCGAGTGTTGCGCTGGCTGTTGCAGCACCAACGTCCCGCACCCTTTCGACCAGGTTTTTGGCAGGCCGTTTGATCTTGGCGATTTCCATGCTCAGCCACTCCTTCGCTTCATCCGAGATGACCACCATTGCTGTTGAGTTGCAAGCGCCAGCCATTGCCAAGCTGGGCGCACCACGCTTTACTCAAATGAAACCAAACGGAGGGAACATGTCCGTCACCGGTACAATCGAAAACGCAGTGCGCCGCGCGTCTGAACCCTCGCAGTTGAAGATCACGGATATCCGCGTTGCCACGATCAAGGCGCAAGGCATTCACCCGATTTTGAAGATCGAAACCAACCAGGGTGTCTATGGGTTGGGTGAGGTGCGCGACGGTGCCCATCCCGATACCGCGATGCGACTGAAGCCGCTGCTGATCGGACAGAACCCTTGCAACGTTGAATACCTGTTCCGACGGATCAAGCGCTATGGCGGCGAAAGCCGGGAAGCGGGCGGAGTCTGCGCTATCGAGATTGCGCTGATGGATCTCGTCGGCAAAGTTTATGGTGTGCCGTGCTATCAACTGCTCGGCGGCAAGTTCCGGGACAAGGTGCGAATTTATGGCGACACGCCTTCGCCTGATGATCCAACTCCCGAAGCATTCGCTGCGGTTGTCCGTTCACGGCGCGAACTGGGGCTGAGTTTCATCAAATTCGATCTGTCGGCGCGAATGTTCGAGCAGGTTCCGGGCACATTGGTTGGCTCCGACACATTGCACGAATATCCCCAATATCGGCAGTTCCACACGCCGGGCCGCGGTGCAGGGGCGCGGATCAGCGAGCGCGGGCTGGAACTGGTGCGCGACATCTGCCGCGCGGTGCGAGAGGAAGTCGGACCTGAAGTTTCTCTGTGTACGGATCATTTTGGTGAAGGCTTTGTCACTGTCGATGAGGCGATCCGGATCGGCCATGCCATTGAGCCATTCAATCTGGCATGGATCGAAGACGTCATGCCGTGGAATGACATTGCAGGACACAAGCGGGTTGCCGATGCGCTGCTGACACCAGTTGCTGCGGGCGAAGACCTGTATTTGTTTGAAGGCTTCCGCGAGGCGATTGAAACCCGCGCCTTCGATATCATCCATCCCGACATGTTATCTTCAGGCGGGCTGACCGAGACCAAAAAGATCGCCGACCATGCCGAGCGCCACGGCATCCCGACAGCCTTGCACGCTTGCTGCTCGCCAGTGGCCTTCATGGCCAATCTCCATCTCGGTGCCGCACTTGCCAGCCTGATGGCGGTCGAGCACCACGCACTTGGATGTGCCGTGGTGGACCGATATCGTTACCGGGATTGCCCCAGACTATCTGGCGAACGGCTATGTCACTGTACCTGAAGCTCCCGGTCTCGGCATTGATCTGAATGAGGATGTGATCCGCGAACACTTGGTTCCCTGGTCAGGCTATTTCGAACCCTCCGACGAATGGAATGCCGAGCGTGTCGGTTTTCTTGGGCATGTGGTTTGGTAGCAAACTTTTTCTCTGCGCTGTCCTTCACGTCTAGGCATTGCCCTACTGCACACGCTGCGCACATGGCGCTCTCTTATGTATTGTTTTCTTTGAATTGTCGTTCCCATCCATCATGGGCGCAATGGCGAATACTTTCCTTTGCGCCACGGAGTTGTTCTCAGTGGCGTCCATGGAAGCGGTCTAGACGGGTTGGGCGGAATGCTCAATTGGGAAAGGCGGGAAAAGCCGTGCGCAATTCAGCCCAAAACGAGCTCCTTGAGGTTTGCGCAGAAAGCTGCAGACGGCCTGAAGTCATGCGCAATGCCATAGGGCAAGCCTTCTTTCCTCGACGAAATCGGTGAGGCCCATGACGGTGGCGTCAACATCGTTCCAGGTGATACCCATGGCTTTCAGGACGCATGTCCACGCCGATGAATTTGATCGCATCGCGAAGTTCTTTGACGCGACGATTGTGCATCGTGGCACCAACAAGAATTCCGAGGCACACGGCCTGGCCATGCAGAAACTTTTTTCCGGTCCGCGCTTCAAGCGCATAGAAGAAGAAGTGCTCCACGCCTTCGATGGGGCGCTGGCACCAGCCAGCGCCATGGAATGAGGCTCCTCCCCACTTGAAGGCTTGGACGATCAGCTGGAATTCGCGCGGCGTGAGATCGCGGATGTCCTGTTTGCCTGCCAGCGCCTCTTCCGCCTTGCGCAGCGAGACGGCGGCGAGACCGGGGTCATAGGGCCATTTGGCTTCGCACTTGCCGACCCGTGGGCGTACTCCCAATCCCACGCGCCGGTGAAGAAGCAGAAGACGTCGCCGATCCCGGCCCGGTTGATGTGTTTGGGCGCGGCTTCCAATATGGCGTAGTCGAAGTAGACAGTTTCCGGAACGGCCCAGCCCACATACTTCACGACGCCATTTTCGCGCACGCCGGCGCGCTGGCCATACATGGCGTCGACGGAAAGCGAGGTTGGAAACTGGTGCAGCGGTTTGTTGTTCTCCAGGCGAAGTACTCGGCGGCATCGATCGCCTGACCGTCCTGCGCCGGGTGCCGAGGCCTGGCGCTGATATGCGAGAAGCCCTGCTTCTTGAGCACCCGGCCCAGGCTCACCTCCGAGAGATCAGCCACGAAGCGCTGGCTCAACACCCACTTGAGATCGACGCAACGCCAGCGCGCCACCCCGTCGCGTTCCAGATCGGGTCCGGCCTCCACCAGACGCTTGAGTTCCTCTCGCTTTCCGGCCGAAGCTTGGGCTTGCCGCTAGGCCGCCTTGCGGTCGATCAAGCCATCGGGGCCTAGCTCGTTGAAACGATGCGCCGAGTTCCGCAGCGTCTGGCGGTCGATGCCGCCGGCGCGGGCCGCTTCCTCCCGCGACTTGCCGTCGTAAGCCGCCGGCAACGCCAAAAGCCGCCGCGCTCATCGCGATCCTCCCGAATCAGGCCGGCCGGCAACGAGTAACTGAATTAGCGCCATCGGCAGCGCACCAAGAATCGATCATTCAGGAGGCTGGTACTACTGATTTCGCATCTGAAGCCGTTTCATTGCGCGGCGAACACCGTGCTCTACACGCATGGTCGAACAGTCCAGACCGTGTATTTTCGGTGCGGGCCGCTTTGGTTTCCTTCCTCATCGAAACCGAAGACGGAAACTCTGTCAAACAGTGCTCGTTGGACGGGAAGGCGCTATCGGCGGGATCGTCAGCCAGCGCGATTGCCGGCCTACTCCCGTGTCATGGTGCAGTTTGGCGGCGATTCTCACCCTTCCCGTTGCACTGCTCTAAGAAGCGAAGGCGAAAGCCAGATCGCTGGACAGTTTGTTTGCCCGCTATGCGGATTGCATGCTGGCGCAGATATTTCAGTCAACGGCCTGCAATGCGGTGCACTCCATCGAGCAGCGCGCCGCAAAGTCGATCATTGCCGCCGTTGATCGCACCGGAACGAACGAAGTGCCGCTCACTCAGGGTCGCCTTTCTGCGATGCTGAGCGTGGGCCGAAGCTACATCAGCCGCGTGATCAATACATTAAAAAGAAGGAAAAGCTTTGAGCGTCAGGCGCGGCCGGATGGTCATATTGATCACTTCGGGATGACTCCCGCAGTTCCTGCCCTTATCAAAGCGACAGCTATGGTGGAAGTTTTTCGGCCAGATAGGCGACGGCACGATCGAGGCTGGTCAGGCGGGGATAGTCCTTTTCAGGAAGTTCCAGTCCTGTCGCCCGGTGCAGGCCGGCGATGAAGTTCTGGAAGTCCATGGAGTCGAATTCGAATTGCTCATCGAATTTCTCAGGGATCCATCGGCTCGCCTCTGAGGTCAGGCGCAACCTCGTAGAGGGTCCTCTTGACCAGTTCCGCCAGTTGTTCTGCGGTCATAGTTCCTCCGGTTTCTGCAGAGTTGCCCAACCCGCCTGAGAAATCGAGCGCTGAGCGGCCATCGTTTGCCCGATGGTCGCCGGCCACTGAGAATGTCGCAACTTTCCGCAATGCGATTGTGCCGTCTACTGCCCAGGGCCGCTCGCTGACCTGGCCAAGGCCAATGATCGCCACCTGCGGCGGATAGATGACGGGCAGAACCATGTCAGCCGTGTCATCCCCGAGATTCGAAAGGTCACCGTGGCGGAGGTCAGTTCCGAACTGCGAAGCCGGCCGCCCCGAACCCGTGCAACGAGATCGCCCAGCCTCTGCATGATTTCACTCAAGCGTCAAGGTATCCGCATTGGGCAGGGCGGGAGCGATGAGGCCGCCACCGCGCAGCGCAACGCCGATCCCCATATTGATCTCGGTCATCCGGTCGAAGCGGTCGTCAGTGATGGCCATTTCAATTCCGGAACCTGGCGCAATGCCATTGCGCAAGCCTTGATGACCGGTGCGGCCGTCAGGATGCGGTCCGGCGGCTCCTCAGGGTTCTCCGCCGCAAGCCAGGCCAGAGTGGCCGTCATGTCGATCTCGGAGCTTACATAGTAGTGCGGAATCTCGCGTTTGCTGCGTGCCATGGCGGCTGCGATCGCCTTGCGCATCTCGTCGAGGTTTATGCCAGCGCCTGCGGTTCTTGACGGCTTGGTGGCAACCTGGTTTTCAACTTCGCGCAGGCCGATGACCGCGTCCGGCCCCGCCGCCAGTGAAGACAGGTCGAGTCCAAGCTCTTAGCCCTAAGGCGCGGCCGCCGGGCGTTATCTTGAATCGCGCGGTCAGGGCTGACTGCCTGTACGGCGGGGGTGCTGCGGCTGGTTGCGCGGGCTGCGCTGTGCGCGGGCGCCTGGCGTCCGGAACTGCAGGCTCATGCTCGGTGCGGATCGTGGCCAGCAACTCGCCAACCGGAACCTTTGCGCCGGGCTTCACGTGAACCTGTTCGAGCACGCCGTCGTGGAACACTTCGATCTCGATGGCACCCTTCTGGGTTTCGACCACGGCGATGATGTCGCCGCGCGCCAGCTTGTCGCCGGGCTTTTTCAGCCATTCGACAAGCGTTCCCTCGTCCATGTCGGCGCCGAGAGACGGCATGCGGAAATCCGTCATCGGCGCAGCACTCCGTGCACCGCGCGCGACGATTCCCGGAACCTGCGGAAGGGCGGCAGTCTCCAGGTGGCGGGCGTAGGGAATGGGCACCTCGGCGCTGCAGACGCGCGCCACCGGCGCATCGAGCGCGTAGAAGGCGCCCTCCATGATGCGGGCACTGATTTCAGCGGCGAGACTTCCAGTCCGCCAGCCTTCATCCACGATGACCGCACGGTGGGTTTTCTCGACGGACGCCAGGATGGTCTTGTCATCAAGCGGCCGCAGCGACCGCAGATCGATGACCTCGCAACTGATGCCGTCGCGGGCGAGTTCGCTCGGCAGCGGCCATGGCCTTCTTGAGATTGCCGCCATAGGTGATGAGGCTGGCATCGGTGCCGGGCCGGCGGACAACCGCACCCTCGATGCGGCACCGCCAGATCGCCTTCGCCCGGAATTTCACCTTCGTCATTGTAAAGCGTTGCGTGCTCAAAGATGATCACCGGATCGGGGTCCTGCAAGCGCGCTCCACAACATGCCGCGTGCATCCGCCACGGTTGCAGGTGCCACGACCTTGATGCCGGGAATGTGGGCATACCAGTTTTCAAGGCTGTGGGAATGCTGGGCCGCCAGTTGCCGCCCGGCGCCGGTTGCCATGCGGATGACCAGCGGCACCGAAAACTGCCCGCCCGACATGTGACGGATGGTTGCGGCTGTATTGACGATCTGATCGAGGGCCAGGAGGCTGAAATTGACTGTCATGATTTCGACAATGGGCCGCATGCCGCCGAGCGCCGCGCCGATGCCCGCGCCGGTGAAGCCTGCTTCCGACAGTGGCGTGTCCCTGATGCGCTCCTCGCCGAACTCCGCCAGCAGTCCCTTGGAGCAGCCGTAGGCGCCGCCGTAGCGGCCAACATCCTCGCCCATGAGGAACACCCGGCTATCGCGGCGCATGGCATCCTGGATGGCCTCCTTCACGGCATCGCGATAGGTGAGTCGTGCGGGAGTGTCGTCATGGCGCGGCCCCTGCCAGGCTGGCGTCAGACATCGCGCAGCAGGTCGGCCTCCGGCTCCCAAGGCGCTGCCTCGGCAAAGCGGACCGCCGCTTCGACTTCGTCTCGACACCTCTGCCTCAATTGCGGCGATGTCGCCGGCATGAAGCGTGCCGGCGGTGAGCAGCCAATCCTGAAAGCGGCTTGATCGGGCAGCGTTCACGCCATTTCTCCACTTCCGCCTTGTCGCGGTAGAGATCGGGATCGAACATCGAGTGGGCGCGGAAGCGGTAGGTCCGCATTTCAAGGAACTGGGGGCCCTTGCTGTCGCGGACTTCGGACAGCCGCGCGCCTGGCCGCAACTTCAACGGCCACGACGTCCATGCCGTCGACGCTTTCAGCGGGGATACGATAGCTGGCCGCGTGCCGGCACATGTCGGTTTCGGATTCGGAGCGCTCGAGTGCGGTCCCCATGGCGTAGCGGTTGTTCTCGCAAACAAAGAGCACCGGCAGTTTCCAGAGTGCTGCAAGGTTCATGCTTTCGTGGAATTCACCTTCCGCCGCCGCCCCCTCGCCGAAGAAGCAGCAGGTCACACGGTTCGGCCTTGCATCTTGTCGGCAAGCGCCAGTCCCACCGACATTGGCAGCCCGCCGCCGACGATGGCGTTGCCGCCAAAGAAGCGCCTCCTGGCATCGAAGATGTGCATCGATCCGCCGCGCCCCCTGCTTGATCCCGAAGCTTTGCCGTACATTTCGGCCATGACCTCGTTTGCCGGCAGGCCACGCGCGAGGGCATGGCCATGCTCACGATAGGTGGCCACAATCGCATCCTCCGGCGTGAGCGCCTGCATGACGCCCACCGCATTGGCTTCCTCGCCGATGTAGAGGTGCAGAAAGCCCCGGATTTTCTGCTCGCCATAGAGTTCGGCGCTGCGCTCCTCGAAGCGCCGGATCAGCATCATGGCGCGCAGCATGCTGGTGCAATGCTCCTTGGTGAGATGGATCTTTGTCACTCATTGAGACCCCTCCAGCGTCGACGTGTCACCTTCGGGCAATCCAAGTTCGCGCGCCTTGAGCAGCCGCCGCATGATCTTGCCAGAGCGGGTGCGCGGCAGGTTGTCGCTGAAAGGCGATCTGCCGGGGCGCCACGGCGGGGCCGAGTTTCTTGCGGGCATGGGCCATGATACTCCTCCAGCAGGCCTCACTTGCGGCGTGACCCGGCTTGAGGCTGACGAAGGCCTTGACCACTTCGCCCGCCACGGGATCGGGGACGCCGATGGCGGCAGCTTCGGCCACGGCGGGGTGGGAGAGAAGCGCACTTTCCACTTCGAACGGCCCGATGAGATGGCCCGAGGATTTGATCACATCATCCGCCCGGCCGACGAACCAGAAATAGCCGTCGGCATCGCGCGTGGCCATGTCGCCGGTCAGGTACCAGCCCCCCGCGAAACATTTCCGGTAGCGTTCGTCCTCATTCAGGTAGCCGCGGAACATTGACGGCCAGCCAGGCCGCAGCGCAAGTTCGCCTTCGACACCGAACTCGGCTACAACCTCTACCGCCTCATCCTTGCGCCGCACGATGGCGGCCTCTATCCCGGGCAGCGGCAGGCCCATCGAGCCGGGCTTGATCTTCATCGCCGCCGTATTGGCGATCATGATGCCGCCAGTCTCGGTTTGCCACCAGTTGTCGTGAATCGGCTGGCCCAGCACACTCTTGCCCCAGATCACGGCTTCGGGATGGAGTGGCTCGCCCACGCTGGCGATGAAGCGAAGCCGCGAAAGATCGAATCGCTTTGGCAGATCGTCGCCGGCCCGGATCAGCATGCGGATGGCCGTCGGCGCGGTGTACCAGATATTAACCCGGTGCTTTTCCAGCGTGGCATACCAGCGCTCGGCGTCAAACTCCGCTTCATCGAGGATCAGCGGTTGCTCCCACGGCAAGTGGCGCGACAATGCCATAGGAGGTGCCCGTTACCCAGCCCGGGATCGGCGGTGCACCAATAGATGTCGCCGGGCTTGAGATCGAGGGCGTAACGGGCCGTCATCTTATGGGCAGTGACGGCGGCGTGCACATGCATGGCGCCCTTCGGCCGTCCCGTTGTTCCGCTGGTGAAGTGCAAGATCGCGAGGTCTTCAGGCCCGGTTGGCCCGATCTCGAAGGACTCTGCCGCTCCAGAGAGGATAGTCTTCGAAATCGAGCCCGCCAGGGCCGCCGCCGACAATGATGATATGCTTGAGAAAGGGCAGATCGCCCAGGATGGGTTGGATCTTGCGGGCGAAAAGCCGCGACGTGGTCACCAAGGCCACGGGCTTGGCAATCAGCATCCGCGCCTTCACCGGTTCAGGGCCAAAGGCCGAAAAGAGGGGGCAGAAGACGGCCCGGAGCTTCCACGTTCCAAAGGCGGCGATGTGCAGTTCCGGTATGCGGCCCAGAAGGCTGAACACCCGGTCCCCGGCCCCGACCCCCAGCGCCTTGAGAGCATTGGCAAAGCGGAGGCGAATGGCTGAGCTCCTTGTAGCTGATATCGCGCTGGCACCCCCTCCGCCGATCCAGCGAATGGCTATCCGCTCACCATTGCCCTCGGCCACATGCCGGTCAACGGCTTCATGGGCGATGTTCAGGCCAGCGCCGCCCGGCAGGCCAGCCAGCTCTTGCCGAGCTTGGTCCCAGAATTCCACGATGCCAACCATTATCTTTACATCCTTCGAACCGCCCTTTTTTGATAAATTTGCGCATTTGGCGTATAAAGGCTTTTGACTCACGTCAAGTCTCACAATTCTGTTCGTATTGGCGCATCCAATGGCTTGTAACCCGTTCACCGGCGCAGGAGGGCCTTCAGCTCTGGCCATGGCCGCGTGTTAAGGACGTCTTTGGCTTCGAGCCAGCCTCGCCTCGCCTGATCCACCCCGAAACGCATCATGTCGAGGCCCTCTGCGGAATGGGCATCAGTCGAGATGGCTATTTTCACGCCAAGATCTTTCGCCATGCGGCAATGCACGTCATTGAGGTCGAGCCGGTCGGGGTGGGCATTGATTTCGACAGTGCAGCGGCGCTCGGCCGCAGCCCGCAGGACACGCTCCATGTCGACTTCATAGGGCGCGCGCCGGTTGATGATCCGTCCGGTCGGATGGGCGAGGATCGAGAAAAATGGGTTGTCCATGGCCCGGATGATGCGTTCGGTCTGCGCTTCCCTGGACAGGGAAAAGTTATAGTGGACGGCCCCATAGACGAAGTCGAGTCTCTTCAGCGTGTCGTTGCCGATGTCGAGTGTGCCGTTGCTGAGGATATCGACTTCGCACGACTTCAGGACCCGCAATTTGCCGAAGCGCCCGGCAACCTTCTCGATATCATCGATCTGCTCGTTAAGGCGGCGCTCGTCGAGGCCATGGGCAACGGCGACGCGTTTCGAGTGATCGGTTATTGCGAGGTATTCATAGCCGCGCAGCAGTGCCGCCTCGGCCATCCCGGCGATCGTCAGCGTCCCCGTCAGAGGCCGAGGTATGGGTGTGAAGATCGCCACGGATATCGCCGCACTTCACCAGGTCGGGAAGTCGGTGGGCCTGCGCAGCCTCAATCTCGCCGTGGTTCTCGCGCAGTTCGGGTTCGACGTAGTCCATGCCGAAAAGCTTGTAGATTTCGGCCTCCGTCCGGCCTGCAATACTCTCCTTGCCGCGGAAAACGCCATATTCGTTCACCTTCAGGCCAGCCTTCACCGCCATGGCGCGAATGGCGATGTTGTGATCCTTCGAGCCGGTGAAATAATGGAGCGCCGCACCAAAACTCCTGGCCGCAACGAAACGAAGATCGGCCTGCATGCCGCTTTCGAGCATAACGTTAGCGCGCGTGCTTGCCGCTGGCGACGATGCGCGCTACTTCCCCGAAGCGGGCGAAGCCCTGCATGACCGTGCTGGCATGGCGCGTGTCGCCGCCTGACCAATAGTCGATATCGCCGACCGTTTCCTTGCGCCGGCGATAGCTTCCGGCAATCACCGCCTGGTCCAGCGCCAGGGAGTGCGCGCGAGATTGCCGCGCAACGGCTCGGCGATTTTTTCGGCATCGGCAGCTTGAAGCGCCGCGTTTCAGTTTCGTGCAGATCGATGGCCCGAAGCATCTTCTCCAATGTTGCCCTGCCGATGCCGGGGACACTATCTGCAGCGCTCGACCTGATTTTGCTGGCCAGTTCCTTCATGCTTCGTACACCAAGCATCTCGTGGAGGAGCTTGGCGCGCTTCGGGCCGACGCCAGGAAGTGCGACGATCTCCGAAAGCCCGGCGGCGTGCGCTTGGTGATCTCGTCGAGCAAGGCAAGATGCCCGGTCCTGACGATCTCGGCGATCTTGCCGGCCAAGTCATCGCCAATACCAGGCAGCTCCGTCAGGTCCTCGCCTTCAACAACCATGCTCGCCGCTTCGCGCGGCAGATTGGCAATCACGTGTGCCGCGGTCCGGTAGGCGCGCACCCGAAACCGGTTGGCTCCTTCGATCGCAAGAAGATCGGCCAAGGTTTCGAACATTCGCGGCAATCTCGGCGTTGTGGACGATACGGGCCATGTCAAGTTCTCGCGCCCTGGCGATGATCTTGCTGAGCCTTGCGGCAATCGCTCTCCCTGACCTGTTTCTCGTAGTCTGCTCAGTGCCGGGCTGATCGTGACGGGATAGGTTGACATCTGCGGCGAAGCGAAAGGAGTTCTGGCGGCAGGCACGCCAGATTTTCCGCGGGTATGCGTCCTGATGGCGCTCCAGGCTGGCAATCGTTGCGGTCACTCTGCGGCCAGCCCGCATCACGCAGTCCAGCAGCGGCTTCCCGGCAAGTTTCTCTTCGGCACGGGCGATCACATCGCCGACAAACCCGCCGTCCCGCACCTGGCGGAAGACCTGTTTCCGGCCGGGCAACGTGGCCTTCCCGGCCGAAAACTTCATCCGGCCCATGCCATCGTAGGCGGTGAGCTTGTAGGCGATGTCGAGGGCCGGCGCATCGGCCGACACACCCATGCCGGTGCCGACGCCAAAGCAGTCAATGGGCAGCTCTGGCGCCGAGAAGTTCTTCGATTTCGACTTCGTCCAGGCCGCCGCTTGCGATGATTTCGACATGGGCCAGCCCCGCAGCATCGAGCATGGCCCTGACCTGCCGCGACAAGGCGAGCAAATCACCGGAATCGATGCGCACGGCGGATATCTTGATCGGTCAGTTGCCCTTTCGCCTGGACTGATGACCAGGCGCGCCGCTTCAAGCGTGTCGTAAGTATCGATGAGCAGAACCGTTCCCGGGTAAAGAGCCGGCAAAGCGTCAAATGCCTGGCGCTCGTCTTCATGGGCCTGAACATAGCTGTGTCCCATGGTGCCGGCCACCGGAATGCCGAATTGCGCGGCCGGCTGCGGCATTCGATGTGGCCGCAACGCCGGCAATGTGAAAGGCGCGAGCCGCCTTGTTCGCGGCATCCATGCCATGCATGCGGCGGGCGCCGAAGTCGATGACTTTCCTTCCACGCGCGGCAGTGATCATGCGCGCGGCCTTTGATGCCATCAGCGTCTGCAGATGAATCTGGTTCATGATCATGGTTTCGAAGAACTGCGCTTCCGGCAGCGGCGCCACAACTTCGAGGATGGGCTCGTTTGCAAAGACGGGCGTGCCTTCAGCCATCGCCATGATATCGCCGGAGAACCGGAAGCTCGCGGAGCCACGCAAGAAAATCAGACTTGAACAGGTTGAGCGATCTCAGATAGTCCATGTCATGGCGCGTGAAGCGTGTGCTCGCAAGAGTGGCGAGCACGGTCTCCAGACCGCAGGCGATCAGGTAGTTGCGCGCCGGCGGCAGGCGGCGCGAAAACAGGCTGAAGACAGCAGATCCGGTCAGCCCCTCGCGCAGATAGGCCTGCATCATGGTCAGTTCATAGAGATCGGCAAACAATGCGTCGGGCTTGCATGACCATTCGCACCTCATAGGGCCACATGGCCGTCCCACCTGCAGCGACCGCTACTTCGCGGCAGCCGTGGCCATTGATGGAGATCAAGGTCTGTCGAGCGTGAGCGTGCCCCAGTTACCGGAGCATCGGCATGCCGGGACTTGCGGCACTTCGCGGTTCACAGGTTTCGCAGAGCCAGTTGCGTCTTCGGCGCGGTCTGGCGCGGTTCAGTCTGAATTTCCTGATCTGGAACGGGATCGATGTCGAGGGAGGCCAGCACTTCCGTCCCGATGCTCTCGTCGAGTTCCGCGAAGATACATCGCCGACAGATCGCTGCGATATTCTTCCTGTCCGCTGATCCCCTCGTAGTCGTTGAGAAATCGCCGCAGCCATAGAGGATGAGTTTGCCGCGGTGGATTTCCCAGCCCTTGGATGATGCGACGAATGGCCGTGGACGAGGTCGATCACCGGCTTCCTCGATCAGGCGCATGGGCGAACGTCGCGTGGGTCGGCGGAATATCGTATCCCCAGTTGCCGCCCCAATGGATCGAGGCAATGGCGATGTCGCCGGTCGCTTCACCGCCCCGACCCTTGCCTTGATTGACGGACACGGCGTTCGATCGAGGGCCTCGACGAGATTCACGCCGGGCCTGTCCGCCCGCCGCCCAGTGGCGCGGCACGCCGCTGTCGCGGCGGCGAAGGCGAAGACCAGAACGCGGCCGCCCCTGCCATCGAGGACCGCGGGTGCGGCTGCCTCGCGGGCATTACGTCCGGCTCCTGCCGTGGCGATCGCCAAGGCCATGCAACGTGTCGAGCGTATGATGAGCCCCTTCGCCCCCAATCAAGCACGTGGTTGTTGGCCAAGACGCAGCAGCTGATCCCCAGCCGCTTCAAGCCGGCGCATTGCGCACCGTCATCCGGTAGTTGATGCCCTTCGGCGCCGGCATGCCGTCATCGGTGATGGCGGTTTCGAGATTGACGATTCCCCAGTCGGCCGCGCCGCTGCAAGGCGGCGGCCGGCATCACCCCAGACATAGTCGAGATCGACGCCGCGGGGGATCGGCCCGTTGGTCCGTTCGGCAAGGCGGACATAGTCCAATGCCGACCGCATATAGTCTTCGTATAGCCGGGGATCGCAGGGATGACGCAAAATCTGATCAATGCCCCGGCCCAGCATCAGATCGCCGGCGAGAAACACCCGCGTCATGACACCAGTTCCCATGACGGCGTCTCTGAACTGGTTAAGTGCGGCCTCGGCAAGCGCTATGTAGTGCCTGGCGCGCGGCTCCCACTTTTCCGGTGTGCGCGGGCTGGGCTCCGTCAGGTGAGCGAGTGCCAGCCTAGCTCGCAGAAGGGCTCGCGCGGCGCGATAGAAGTGATTGAGTGCCGAGGGCGCCGGATGACGGCAGTTCATGTTGACACAAAGACTGAAATCGCTGCCCGATCCATGCCGCGCCCAGCCTTTCGCACTCGAGATCGAGGAAAGCGATTTCATCGAAAGGATCGAGCAGGCGCAGGTCGCGGCTGAACTCGAGACAATCGATGATTACAGGTTGTGGCAAGAGACAGATGTGCTCGGGCCGCAGGTCGCCGTGGCCTTCGACATAGACCCCCTCATCGGATCGGCGCTGAAGCAAAGGCTGCACTTCGTCAAGGCCATGGACATGTGCCGAATGACGCGGTCTGCCTCGGCATGATCGATGTGGAACCGCGATTCCCAAGCAGCTTCGCGTCACGCTCGTGCTCGCCTGCAAATCGCTGCCAAACCTCGATCCGCCGATTGAGCCACGGTTGCGGCATCCTTGTAGAAGGCGATGAGAAGGCTTGCCGCCGCATCAACCTCCAGCTCCTTGACGCTGCCGTGCTCGATCATCCAGTCGAGCATGCGGCTGGCTGGAAGCCGCTTCATCTTGACCAGCCACTCGACACAGCGCCATCGCCTTCGAATGTCAGTTGCCCTGCGGCGTTGAGGCGAAGTGGGTGACGCCGAGATAGATGTCTGGCGCCAGCCGGGCATTCAGCCGCACTTCTCGCGGCAATTGCGTTCCCGGCTCTCAAGGGCGGTGAAATCGAGCAACTCATAACTCACAGGCTTCTTCAGCTTGAAGGCAAACTCCCCCGCGAGGAAAATCCATGACATGTGGGTCTCGACAGCGGTGACTGAGTCCGGCCCATGCGGATACGACGAAACCTGCCGCAGAAACAGCAGCTTTGCGTCAAGACTGACCGAGACGAGGACGGATTGCCTGTTGGTCACCACACATGCCTCCTGATTGGCATTTGACCCTTATCCCCGATGGCCGCTCCGCACATTGATCCTCCTCAAACTTGACAGATATCAATGCCAGCCATGGAAGGCAGGCGGTAAGAAGGCATCATGTTGTTGTTTCGCTCAGCGAGACGGCGTCATTTGGCAGGCACGTGGCGCATGATCTTGGCGTCGAAATCAGCCGTCATGAGGAGCGGCAGCTTTGAGGATGGTGAACATAAGGCGCGCCCGCTGGTCAGCGTTCGCAGCAAGGACGCTTATGTGGTCCAGAGCCTGCACGCCGGTCCCCAGGCAAGCGCCAATGATAAGCTGTGCAAGCTGCTGTTCTTCCTCAGCACATTGCGCGAGAATGGTGCGGCCCGGATCACTGCGCTGGTGCCTTACCTTGCCTACGCCCGCAAGGACCGCCAGTTCGCCAGAATGAAAGCCGGAACCCGCGTCGTTTTCAAGGAGGAGCCGGGAGAACAGGGACCGCAGGCGAGCACGGTGACGTTGATGGGCAAGCACGGGCTGAAATGACAGATTCCGAGGTGCGAGTGATTTGCATCGGGTGCTGAAATTCCGCCACCTGCGGCTTGATGTGAGTCAACACATCGCGCCGCAAATTGTTGCTAGCTGTCGTTTCTTGAATTGCCTTACTGATATCAATGGAGGATAAGATGCTTGCCAATCTGATGCGCAGTCTAGCCACTTCGGCCATTGTAACCGGGCTCATTTTCGGGGGCACGGCAATTGCTGCGGAATTCAAGGCCTGCCAGGTCACCGACACCGGCGGCATCGACGACAAGGGCTTCAACCAGACGGCCTGGAAGGGCGTCCAGGACGCCGTGCCAGAGCTCGGCGTCGAGGCCAAGCTTCCTCGAGTCGCAGGCCGAGACCGACTACGAGACGAACATCAACTCCTTCATCGGCGAGCAAGTGCGACATCATCATCACCGTCGGCTTCCTGCTCGGCGACGCGACCAAGAAGGCGGCCGAGGCCAACCCGAGCACCAGAAGTTCTCGATCGTCGACTATCGCCTATGACCCGACGATCCCGAACGTCGCTCGGCCAGGTCTTCGCCACCGACGAGGCCGCGTTCCTCGCCGGCTACCTCGCCGCGGGCGTATCGAAGACCGGCATCGTCGGCACCTTCGGCGGCATCAACATCCCGCCGGTGACCATCTTCATGGACGGCTTCCATCGCGGCGTCGCAGCTACTACAACAAGCAGAAGGGCACCAACGTCAAGGTGCTCGGCTGGGACCCGGCCAAGAAGGAAGGGCTGTTCACCGACAACTTCAGCATCCTCGATGACGGCCGGGCCTTCGCCCAGAACCTCATGACGAAGGCGCCGACATCGTCATGCCGGTCGCCGGCCCGGTCGGCCTCGGCTCCGCGGCGCTCGCCGAGGAGCTCGGCACCGACAAGCTCAAGATCATCGGCGTCGACGTCGACCAGTACGTCACCGACCCCGAGAACAAGGACGTCTACCTGACCTCGGTCGTCAAGAAGATGGATGTCGACCGTGTTCGACGTCGATCGAAGCGGCCATGGACGGCACCTTCAAGGGCGGCGTCATGGTCGGCACGCTCGCCGACGGCGGCGTCGGCCTTGCCCCGTTCCACGACCTCGAGTCGCGGTTCCGGCGGACTCAAGGCCGAGCTCGACGCATCGCAAGGGCATCATGGACGGACGATCTCGGCGGCAAGGCCGAGATCATGTCGACGGCTCGCCGCGCGATCGACGCGGCGGGCCAGTAGACGAGCGCGGCTGCGGGAGCAGCCGTGCCTTGGACGTCGAACTGCGGGGCATCACCAAGCGCTTCGGCGAGCGTCGTCGCCAACGCGATGTGAACCTGACGATCCGGGCGGGCGAGGTCCTCGGCCTGCTCGGCGAGAACGGCGCCGGCAAGTCCACGCTGATGAACGTCCTCTCCGGCCTCTACCGCCGGACGCAGGGCGAGATCCTGATCGACGGCAAGCCGGTCGTGTTTCGAGGGCGCCGGGCGACGCCATCAGCGGCCGGCATCGGCATGGTCCATCAGCATTTCATGCTGGTGCCGGTCTTCACCGTGGCGGAGAACGTCGTGCTCGGCGTCGAGCCGACCGGCCGCTTCGATCTCCTCGATCTGAAGAAGGCGCGCGAACAGGTCCGCGAGATCTCGAGACGCTACGGCCTCGAGGTCGACCCCGACGCGCTCATCGAGGACCTGCCGGTCGGCATCCAGCAGCGGGTCGAGATCATCAAGGTTCTGTTCCGCTCGGCCGACGTCCTCATCTTCGACGAGCCCACCGCGGTGCTGACGCCGCAGGAAGTGATCGGACTTCTTCGGGATCGTCGCGGTCGCTGCGCGAGGCCGGCAAGGCGCTCGTCTTCATCACCCACAAGCTCAACGAGGTGCTGGAGATCGCCGACCGGATCAGCGTGCTGCGCGGCGGCAAGATCGTCGGCGAAGCCGATCCCCGAAGAGCCAGCGAGCGCGCGAACTCGCGGAGATGATGGTCGGCCGGCCGGTGCGCTTCCGAGTCGACGAAGAAGCCGTTCGCAGCCGGGCGAGGCCGCTGCTCGAGGTCCGCGGCCTCGCAGTGCTCGACGAGCAGCGACGAGGTCGCGGTGCGACGGCGTCGATTTCACCGTCCGTTCGCGGCGAGATCGTCGGCGTCGCCGGCGTCCAGGGCAACGGCCAGACCGAGCTGGTCGAGGCGCTTGACCGGGCTGCGCCGCGTTGCCGGCACGGATCGTTCACTTCTCAGGACGCGACATCACCAGCGCCTCGGCGCGGCAACGGCACCGCATGGGCATCGCCCACGTTCCCGAGGACCGGCAGCGCGACGGGCATCGATCGTCCGACTTCACGGTCGCCGAGAACCTGGTCCTCAACAGCTACTACGAGCCGCCCTTCTCGGCGGGTCCCGTCATGCAGCTGGCCGGACGTCTACGAAGGCGCTGCGGAGGCGTCGATCGACTTCGATGTGCGCACCCCCTCGTATTCGAGGCCGTGCCGGGCATCTTTCGGGCGGCAACCAGCAGAAGCTGGTCGTGGCCCGCGAGCTGTCGCGCGACACCAAGCTGCTGATCGCGGCGCAGCCGACGCGCGGCATCGACGTCGGCTCGATCGAGTACATCCACGAGCGGATCGTCGGCGGCGCGCGACGAGGGCGACGGCGTCCTGATCGTGTCGACCGAACTCGACGAGATCATGTCGCTGTCGGACCGCATCCTGGTCATGTTCAGCGGCCGGATCGTCGCGGAGTTCGGCGTCGGCGCGAGGCCGACGATCAAGGATGTCGGCCTCGCCATGGCCGGGAGTGAGTGTCAATGACGGGAGGCGGCGGCATGACCGAACGGAAACCGCAGCGAGCTCTGACGAAACTCCTGAAGCAGCGCCGTCGTCCGACGCGGTTCGACGTCGGCAGGAGATCGTCGTCGTCCCGGTCCTGGCGGTGGTCATCGCGCTGATCCTCGGGGCGCTCATCATGCTGGCGACGGGCGTCAGCCTCGCCAACGATCGGGCGCCCTACGTCGCCCTTGTTCGACGGCTCGTTCGGCTCGCTCCGCGCCATCTCGGAGACGCTGACCGCGGCGACGCCGCTCATCCTTGCCGGGCTCGGCCTCGCGCTCGGCTTCCGGGCCGGCCTGTTCAACATCGGCGCCGAGGGCCAGCTGTTGCTCGGCGGCATGGCCGCGGTGCTCGTCGGCTTCATCGTTCACCGGCCTGCCGTCGGTCATCCACCTGCCGCTGGCGCTGATCGCCGGGCGCTGATCGCCGGGGCGTCTATGGGCGTCGATCGCCGGCTGGCTCAAGGCGGCGACCGGGGCGCACGAGGTCATCACCACCATCATGCTCAACCTCATCGCCTATCGGCTGATCGACTACCTCCTGCGCAACCCGCCGATCCAGAAGGAGGGCCGCACCGATCCCGATCTCGGAGTCGGTGCTGCCAAGCGCCGAGCTGCCGCGGCTCCTGTCCTGGCTCGACCCGAATCTGCGCATCCATGCGCGGCCTCGTTCGTCATGCTGGCCGCCGTCGCCTTCATCTACTGGCTGCTCTTCCGGACAACGCTCGGCTTCGAGTTCCGCGCGAGCGGCGCCAACCCCGATGCCGCGCGCTATGCCGGCATGCGCTCGGGTCTCATCATCGTCGTGGTGATGGCCGTTGCCGGCGGCGCTGGCCGGCCTCGCCGGCGCCAACCAGGTGCTCGGCGTGCTCGGCCGGGCCTCGCCGGGCTTCTCCGCCGGCATCGGCTTCGACGGATCGCCGTCGCGCTGCTCGGCCGCTCGCATCCCGATCGGCGTGCTCGCTCGCCGGGCTCCTGTTCGGCGCCCTCAAGGCCGGCGGCCGGCAGATGCAGGTCGACGGCCGGCGTCGAGCCTCGACCTCATCGCGCATCATCCAGGCGCTGATCATCATCTTCATCGCAGCGCCGATGCTGGTGCGCGCCATCTTCCCGTGGGCGTTCCGCAAGAGCCGGCACGCGAAAGGGAGCCTAGGCAGCCATGGTCCAGACAACGGATACGCAAGCCGGCAAACTCGACCGCGCCGCACGCCGCCAGACGCTGCATCACCGGCTGGCTGCTGCTCGGGCTCTGCGGTCTCTCGTCGCCTGGTCTTCGGCCCTCAATTCGACGGCACGCGCGACCTTCCGGCTGTCGCTGCCGACGCGATCCTGTCGATTGCCGGACCTCGTCGTGCCGGCAGCGCCCTTCATTTTCGTCGGTCGCGGCATCCTCGCCTTTCTCGGCGCCCGCCAGTTCCTGCGCGGCGGCGTCCGCTGGATGTCAGCTTTCGCTCGGCATCGGTCTCTCGCTGGTTGTGGCAGCGTTCCTGGTCTGGGCGGCGGCCGGACAAGTCCTTCTCGCTGACCGGCATGCTCGAGGCCGCCGTGGTGCGCGCCGTGCCGATCGCCCTCGGCGGCCTGGCCGGCGTGCTGTCCGAACGGGTCGCCGTGGTCAATATCGGCATCGAGGGCATGCTCCTCGCCGGCGCCTTCACCGGCGCGGTGGTCGGCTCGCTGCTCGGCGGCTGGGTCGGGACTCGGCGGCGGCGATCCTGGTCGGCGGGCTGTTCGGCTTCCTCCTGGCGCGCTGGTCATCACCTACCGCGTCGACCAGATCATCGCCGGCGTCGCCGATCAACCTCTTCGTGCTCGGGCTCACGTCCTATGTCAGCAGCCAGGTGCTGACCAGCATACAGCGACCTCAACAACGCGCCGATCTTCCGTGCGTCGACGATCCCGTTCCTCTGCGACATCCCGGTCATCGGCCCGGTGCTCTTCCAGCAGAACATCTTCGTCTACGGGGCGCTCATCATGGTCGTCGTCGCGACCTACTATCTGTTCCACACCCGCTGCGGGCTGAGGGCCCGCGCCGTCGGCGAACACCCGCGCGCCGCCGACACGCTCGGCATCAACGTCTATCGCATCCGCTACATCAACGTGACGATCGCCGGCATGGTGGCCGGCTTCGGCGGCGCCTGGTTCACCCTCGGCTCGGTCGGCCGCTTCGACGAGAACATGACCGGCGGGCGCGGCTTCATCGGCCTCGCCGCGATGATCTTCGGCCGCTGGCACCCGGTCGGCGCGCTGCTGGCGCCGCGCTGGTCTTCGGCTTCGCCGATTCGCTGCAGCAGAAACTCGCCATCCTGCAGACGCCGATCCCGTCCGAGTTCCTGGCGATGGCGCCCTACATCGCGACCATCATCGCTCGTCGCCGGGCTGATCGGCCGGGCACGGGCGCCCGCCGCCGACGGCAAGCCCTACATCAAGGAGTGAGGTGTCGTTCGATAGGGCTTTTCAGCCCTTTGGAAACCCAACGGTCTGTGAGAGCAGGACCTGCTGATCGTGGCTCAGCCCCAGCGCATCGGCAATCGCGCTGCGGTCTATCCAGGCGCGGATCACCGTCGCCAGTCCCGTGCTGGCCGCGAACAGATACACGTTTTGCGAGATGGCGCCGGCCGCGACCGATGCGTAGATTTCGCGCTGGCTGGCTGGCACGAACTTCATGCGGCTTAAATCAGCGACGAACACCAGGTCCAGCGGGGCCTCATCAACGAAGTCCTGGTAGCCGGTAACGCGCCGAAGGTCACTGGCGGCCGCCAGCTGCAGTGAATTGTCGGCGGCGTCGTAAAGGTAAGCACCGGAGGGCAGCGCCACGTAGAGGTCGATCTCCTGTGCTCTGCCCCCGGATAACTGGACCATTCTGAACTGGAGTTTTCCGCTGTAACATCCCTGGCTGGGAGGAGTGGAAGACATGAAGGCATCGAAGTTCACGGACGCCCAGAAGGCGTTCATTTTGAAGCAGGGAGCTGACGGTCATCACGGTTGCGGAGATCTGCCGGAAGGCGGGGATCAGCGAGGCGACGTATTTCAATTGGAAGAAGAAGTATGATGGGCTGCTGCCCGACGAGATGCGGCGGCTGAAGCAGCTCGAGGACGAGAACAGCAAGCTGAAGAAGCTGGTGGCTGACCTCTCCCTCGACAAGGCGATGCTGCAGGATGTTCTGCGCCGAAAACTGTAAGGCCTGCCCGCAAGCGCGAACTGGTGAACAAGGTTTGCTGTGAATGGGACGTGTCGATCCGCAGGGCCTGCCGGGTTCTCCTGGTCGACACATCCACCTACCACTACAAATCCCGCCGGCGTGGCCAGGCCGATCTGGAGAAGCGCATCAAAGAGATTGCCGAGACGCGCATGCGCTACGGATACCGGCGTGTGCATGTGGTTCTGCAGCGGGAGGGCTGGATGATCAACATCAAGCGCACGTATCGCCTCTACAGCGGATTAGGCCTGCAATTGCGCAACAAAACGCCGAAGCGAAGAGTGAAGGCGAAGCTGCGGGAGGACCGTTGCCCTGCCTCACAGCCCAACCAGACCTGGGCGATGGACTTCGTCCATGACCAGCTGGCCATGGGCAAGAAGATCAGGGTTCTGACGGTGGTCGACATCTTCTCGAAGTTCTCGCCGGTCATTGATCCCCGCTTCAGCTACCGTGCAGAGGATGTGGTGATGACTCTGGAAAGGGTCTGCGGAGAGGTCGGTTATCCGAAGACCATCCGCGTCGACCAGGGCAGCGAGTTCGTCTCCCGCGATCTCGATCTCTGGGCCTACGCGAACGGTGTCACCCTCGACTTCTCGCGGCCGGGCAAACCGACAGACAACGCCTTCATCGAAGCCTTCAACAGCAAGGTCCGCAGCGAATGCCTGAACGCGCACTGGTTCATGAGCCTTGACGACGCGCGTTCAAAGTTGGAGGATTGGCGCAGATACTACAACGAAGAAAGACCCCACAGCGGGATCGGCCAAATGACACCGATTTTGCTGCACAACCCCGGTGGCGCATCCAGCCCGCCATAGGGATAAGAGGCCGAAAACTCTGGCCTCAGGTGATCCAAGCGTTTGGGAGCGGAGCAAGAGGCCGAAAACTCTGGTCTCAGGTGATCCAAGGATTGGGAGCGGAGCACAGGCCGTCGGACTTCTACTCATTTTTGGATCAGTTTGCGGGGCTCAGGTCAATAGCGGTCCAGTGGATTTTCGGCGTGCCGGACGAAACCAACAACGCTTTGCCCTTCCAGTTGCGCCAGCGGATTACGAGATTGACCCTAAAGCGGAATCTGCGCCCTTGAACAGGAGACGTGAGCGAAGAGCAGTGTCCTGGTACTAAGAGCTGACTTCACCGAAACTCGTTACACCGCGCGTGAAGAGGTGCGCACAGTTGGCTAAATCTTCGGATACTCTTAATCGACTCCCAAGACTTTACTTTCACCGCATCCCCTTCAGCCCCACACCAATGTGGCACTGATCTGTCGATATTGGAGTTTGAGTTGGCCAAGGATGATTTAGGGGCCTTTCGGAATCCGTGAATCACAGCGCGCTGTCTTTGCCAACTATTTCATGGATCTGGACCCTAATGGCATCATGAATTCAACTCACCTAGGTTCGATTGGTGACTCGAACCCGCCACTTTCCGAGAAAATTCGAGAAAGTCTGCTCCTGGCCCTTCTGCGACATGGCGTGGGACGCGAACG
This sequence comes from uncultured Alphaproteobacteria bacterium, assembly GCA_963816305.1. Taxonomy (GTDB): domain Bacteria; phylum Pseudomonadota; class Alphaproteobacteria; order Rhizobiales; family Aestuariivirgaceae; genus Aestuariivirga. The sequence continues at coordinate 773 of CAWFJW010000024.1, read as the reverse complement.
ATAGCCGCTTCAAATCCAGAAGCGGACACCAGCGCGCTGTTCGGGCCAAGTCCGTTTATGAGTTCACGCCCTAGCCAATTTCAACCGATTGGTGCAAGATTGCGGAGAGTGTCTGATGGCTTTGGCAAGTCAAAGCCACGCGCTAGGCAGAAAGCCAAGTTGGGGGAAAATACTATGGCGCATAAATTAAGGCCGCTGAGAGGTCGCAAATGGTATGAAACAGCAGCCGTGATGTTCTATGGCCCAGCCTTAGTTGCTGCCGCATGCATCTATTTTGATCTGTTTTCCACCCTGACTGTCATTGGATGGGCGGTACTATTCGGCGCAGGCCCTTTAGTGGGTCGTATGGATGAAATGGACAAGCAAATTCTGTGGCTCACAGAGCGCGAGCGACGACTACTTGAGGAAGGCGCTCCTATTTTCCATGATGGCGATTTCATGGAAACGTAATTCACCAACCTGCTGAATGGCCCTGTCGTGAAAACATCCTTGCCAGTGGTGACGGAACCATTCACCAAACGCGCCAAAGGATGAGGGCCAGCAAAATAACTATTATGCCCACTCCGAAATCTAAACCACCAACCCGGTTACCACCTCGCAGGTCCCCAGCGATTTGTTCCAATTTCACCGAGATGTATTTCAACTCATCAAGCTCGTTTGCCATTATGACGCCCTCACGTTTCCGACACCTCATAATTTGATAACCGAAATTACTGTGGTTTCAATGGCAATCCCCTCCAAAATCGGGGGGATTACCGCGTCGTTCTTGACAC
>CAWFJW010000023.1:0-29272 GCA_963816305.1 uncultured Alphaproteobacteria bacterium | reverse complement strand
CTACTCCGCCGCCAGCTTCAGAGGCTCTTCAGCCGCTTGGTTGTCGTTCATGGCCACAGCGTTCTTGGCCAGCTTGGCCGCCCGGCGCGCGGCTCGGTTTTCACGGAAGACCGTGGGGGCGGCGAGCAACACCGGCGTCAGGATCAGCGTCAGGATTGTCGCCAGCATCAGGCCAAACACCATGGCGGTGGAGAGGTGCACCCACCAGGCGCTGGTCATGCTGCCGACGGCGATGTGGCGCGTGAAGAAATTCACGTTGAGCTCGAACACCAATGGCAAGAGGCCGAGCATGGCGGTGACCGAGGTGAGCAACACGGGCCGCATGCGCTGGGAGCAGGTTCTGATGGCCGCTTCGATGCCGTTCTGGCCCGCGTCCGACAGGCGGTGGAACGTGTCGATCAGCACGATGGAATGGCTGACCACCACGCCGATCAGGGCGATGACGCCGGTTCCCGTCATGATCACCGAGAAGTATTGCCCCGTCACCAGCATGCCGAGCATGACGCCCACCGTTGACATGATGACGGTCGAGAGGGTGATCATCACATGGTAGAAGCTGTTGTATTGCACGATCAGGATCATGAACATCATGAACACCGATGCGATCAGGGCCTTCACCAGGAATTCAGAAGATTTCTGCTGGTCTTCGTCGGCGCCGCGGAACTTGAAGATGACGCCGTCGCCCCATTTTTCAGCAGCAATCCATTTCTCCAGCTCGGCCACCTTGTCGGTCGCAAAAACGCCTGGCGCCACGTTGGCCTTCACGAAGATGGATGGCACGCCATCGAAGCGGTAGAGCACGTTCACCAGCGGGACCGCCTTGGAGGTCACAAAGTTTGACATTGGCACAAGGCCAGCCGAGGTCGTGAGCTTCATGTCCTGCACCGCGGTGATCGAGCGTTCATTCTCGGGCAGGCGCACGCGGATATCAATCTCGTCCTCGCTGTCATCGGGCCGATAGGACCCAACCTTGGCGCCGGTGGTCGCCAGCTGAACCAGGGTGCCGGCTGAAAGAATGTCCGCGCCATAGCGGCCTGCCTCCTCACGGTCAACCGTGAGGGTCCAATCATAACCCGGCAGCGGCAGATCATCGTCGATATCCTGGATGCCCTCCATGCCATTGAGCATGTGGTTTTCGATGCGATGGGCGGCCTCAAATGCAGCATCGCGATTGGCCGCCGTGATCTGCAACCGGATGTCCTTGCCGGAAGGCGGGCCGCCCTCCAGCGGGCGCACCTCGACGTAGACGCCGGGAACATCCGCCACGGCGGCGTCCAGTTCCTTGTTCATTTCTTTCCAGGGCTTGCGCTTTCCCACGGGCTGCAACTCAAGCTGGATTTGTCCGATCACATCGGCGGGCACGTCATTGTCGCCAAAGGCATTGCCGCCATTTGAGGGCCCGGCGTAAGTCGCATAGGTTTTGATGCCATCGACTTTGACGACAAGCTTCTCGACTTCGCGGGTGATGGCGAGCTGCTGGGGGGATCCCAGATTGCCGCGGGCGCGGACATAGACGTTCACCTGCTCAGGTTCCGTGTCGACAAAAAACTCAATGCCGGTGGGGTGCGTGGCAAAGGTCGCCACGATGCCGCCCATCAAGCCGAACACCGCTGTGACCACCAGGATCGGATGGCGGATGATGCGCTCGATAAAGCGGAGATAAAGTCCCGTGAGGCCTTTCATCTTGCGGAAATCCGCCTTTTCATCGTCGGCGAAATGGCCGAACTGCTCCATGGTTTCCTTGTCGGTCTTGCCGATGAAGAAACCCACGGCCGGCACAAACACCATTGCGGTGAGCAATGAAGCCGCCAAAACCGTGATGACTGTCACCGGCAAGTAGCTCATGAATTCGCCGGCGATGCCGGGCCAGAACAGCAGAGGAATGAAAGCTGCGATTGTCGTGGCCATAGAGGACACGATGGGCCAGAACATGCGCTTGGCGGCGCCGATATAGGCATCCCTGGGGGCGAGCCCTTCCGCCATCTTGCGATCGGCGTATTCGGACAGCACGATGGAGCCATCGACCAGGATGCCCACCGACAGGATGAGGCCGAACATGATCATGATGTTGACAGTGTAGCCCATCATGGCGATCGCGAAGAAGCCGATGAGGAATGAGGTTGGAATGGAGATGCCAACCAGGATGCCGGAGCGCAGGCCGAGGGAGGCCACGACCAGCACCATCACCAGGATGATCGCCAGGATAACGGCGTCTTCAAGTGACTGGATGACGTCCTTGATGGTGTTGGACTGATCCAGCGCGTAGTCGACATGCATGGCGCTGGGCCAGGATTTCATAAGCTCGTCGGTGACCTTGCGAACCTCGGCGTTGTTCTCGATGATGTTGGTGCCCTGGCGCTTCACCACTTCAATGGTGATCGCGGGGCGGCCATTGTAGAGCGCGTAGCGGGTGCGGTCCTCGAAGGTGCGGCGGACTTCGGCCACGTCCTGGATGGTGACGACAGTGCCCTGGAAAGTTTTCACCGGCATTCTGAGCAGATCAGCTCCCGATTGCACGAGGCCCGGGACTTTCACGCTGAAGCGGCCCGTCGTACCCTCGGCCGCGCCTGCGGCCACCAGCAGATTGTTGCGGGAGACGATGTTGAAAATATCCGCTGGCGCCAGCCCGTAAGACTCCAGCTTTTGCTTGTTGACAATGATTTCCAGAACCTGCTCGCGCTGGCCCGTGAGGTTGGCGGAAAGCACGCTGGGAATGCGTTCGATGGCATCCTGCAGCTCCTTGGCCTTGGCGTCCAGGGTGCGTTCTGGCACATCGCCCGAAACAGCGACAAGAATTGTCGGCTGCAGGCTGAAGTTGATCTCGGCGATGGTTGGTGTGCTCGCATCATCCGGCAATTCGGGCGCGGCTTCATCGACCTTCTCGCGCACATCACGCGAGGCGCTGTCGATATCCACATCCGATTCAAATTCGACAATGATGGCGGCGCGCCCCTCATTGGCGATCGACGTGATTTGCTTCAGGCCTTCCAGCCCGCGCAGCTTGACTTCAATCGGCTTCACCAGCAATCGCTCCGAGTTCCTGCGGCGAAATTCCCGGCACTGAGGTCGACACATAGAAGATCGGAATTGTGATGTCCGGATTGCTCTCTTTTGGAATGGTGATGTAGGCGAAGAGCCCCGCCACCACGAGCACGAGCATGGCCGAGAGAACGGCGCGCGGCCGTCCCAGAATGCTGTCGAGCCAGCCAATCATGGGGCCACCTCAGCCGTTTCGACAACCGGGTCAACTTTTTCGCCGTCGCGCACATAGTCCTGGCCCAAAGTCACGATCTTGACGGTGTTCGGCAAGCCCAGAACCCACATGCCATCAATTTCCTGGGCGATGACTTCAACGGATTGAAATTGCGTCGTGTTGTCGGCGTTCAGGACGCGGACGCCAAATTTTCCAGCGTCATTGAGAACCAGGATCGAGCCCGGCAACTTTTGCGCAAGCTGGGGCGGAAGGCCAACGGAAATCTCTGTTGTAACGCCTTCGCGCATGCGCTCGCCCGGGTTTGCCAGCTCAAGTTCGACCTTGAAAGTGCGGGTCGTGAGATCGGCGGTTTTGGAAATGAAGTGAACCTTGCCGATCACCTCTTCGCCAGTCACAAGCTTGGCTTTGGCTGTCATGCCCTCTGCGACATAAGGGATATTGGATTCGCTGATTTGGACTTCGACAAGCAAGGGATCGAGCTCGCTCACCGTGGCGCACAATCCGCCGGGCGCCAGCAGGCTGCCAGCCTCTGCCGGCTTCTCAACAAGAACGCCATCCGCTGGTGACTTGATTTCGAGATAGGTCAAATCTGTTTCGATGTTCTCGACCTGGGCCTGGGCCGCGTCGACGCGGGCCTTGTCAGCCCACAGCTTCGATTCCGTCGCGTAAGAATTCTTCACCAGCCGCTCGGTTGCCTCAAAGTCGCGCTGGGCGCTCGCCAGTGACGCTTTGGCTTGCGCCAAGTTGGATGCGCGGTCAGCCGTATCAAGCCTGCAAAGCACGTCGCCCTCCTTCACGCTCTGGCCCTGCTTGAAGAACGATTCCATGATGGTGCCATTGGTGCGAGCGCGCGCGTCAACCCGCCGCGAGGCGGTGGTCACGCCATTGGCGGTGACAACAGCCACACGCGGGGCTGCGGTGAACGTTTTGACGCGGACCTTGAACAGTTTTTCCGCTGTCGCCGCCTCCGGCGCGGGAGCGGCTCCGGTTTCCTCGGAAGCGGGTGAGGTCATCATGTATGGCGATGCCATCCACAACCCGAGCCCTACAGCGATGGCGCCGGCCCAAAGATATGATTTACGCATTCGGTTTATTCTCCAAATTATCCGGTGGCGAAAGCCGCCAACAAAAGCTTGTTGGGAAGGGCGTGAAACCGCCCATCCCAGGCAGGTGACGTGTTTTGACTGACTACTCCGCCGCTTCGCGCATGGGCACTTCGCCTTGCGGTTTCAGTCTTGACTTGCGTTTGGCGGAAAGCGCCACGACATCGTGCGTTTCCGCTTCAATCGCCACCATTTTGCGCCGGTCGCGCGCAACGAATGAATAGATCGCGGGCGTGATGAAAAGCGTGAACATCGTGCCGATGGTCATGCCTGCCGCAATGACGATGCCAATGTCAAAGCGGCTTCTGGCGCCTGCGCCGTCCGCGATCAGCAGCGGCGCGACGCCGATCACCATGGCGGCTGTGGTCATCAGGATTGGGCGCAGGCGAACCGCCGCCGCTTCCTTGATGGCCGTGTGCTTGTCCAGTCCTTGCGTTTCCTGCAGCTTGTTGGCGAACTCGACCATCAGGATGCCATGCTTGGCGATGAGGCCGATCAGCGTCACCAGGCCAATCTGCGTGTAGATATTGATCGTGCCCGATCCCAGGTTGATGGGCGGATTGTTCTGCATGGCGCCATTGACTTCGCCCAGAATGAACAGGACAAACAGCGCGCCAAACACTGTCGCGGGCAAGCCGATCAAGATAATGAACGGGTCGCGGAAGCTTTCAAACTGCGCCGCGAGCACCAGATAGATGAGCAGCAAGGCGAACGCGAATGTTGTGGCCAACGCATTGCCCTCGTTCACAAACTGCCTGCTTTCACCCTTGAAATCATAAGCCATGCCCTGTGGCATGATCTCATCGGCCTTCTGCTTCAGGAAGCTGATTCCCTCGCCAATTGTGCGGCCCGGGAATGGCACACCCTGCAGAGTGGCGGAATTAAGCTGCTGGAATGTGGACAATCCGTTTGGCTGCACAGTTTGGCCAATATTGATGAACGAAGATAGCGGCACCATTGATCCATCTGTGGCGCGCACCCGGTACTTGAGGATTTGCTCCGTCGAGGAGCGCTCCGTGCGCGGCACCTGGGCTATGACCTCATAGGAACGGCCCTGCACCGTAAACCGGTTGACGTTGTTGCCGCCGAGCAATGTGGCGAGCGTCCCGCCCACATCCTGCATGGTGACACCCAGCTTGCTGGCCCTGTCCTTGTCAACGATAAGCTCAACCTGCGGCGTGGTGAAACGCAGATCGGCGTTGGTGAAAATAAACAGTCCACTTTTGCTGGCCTCGGTCTTCAGCGCATCAAGAACTTCCGCCAGCCGCGTATAGTCGCCAGGATAGGTCACGACAAATTCAACCGGCAATTCGCCAGCACCAACGGGAATGGCGGATGGGGCCGTCGCAAAAATATTGACGCCTGAGACATCGCTGAATTTTGGCTGCAACTCGCCCATCACTGAAAGATCAGAGCGCTCGCGATCGGCCCAAGGCTTCAGTATCAACCCCATGAAGGCGGAATGGGAATTTGGGAAGCCGTTGATGGCGAACAGGTTCTGCTTCTCCGGCACCTTCAGGAATGTTTCCGTGAGATTGTCCGTATAGGTGGTCAGGTAGTCAAGGTTTGTGTGTTCCGGCGCGTTCACGAAAGCGAACAGCACGCCCTGGTCCTCCGCCGGGGCCAGCTCCCGGTTGATCGCCTGATAAAGAACGCCGGAGAGAACAATTGTCAGCGCCGCAATCCATGCGAACACAGAGCGCTGCTTGATCGTGCCATCAAGCCTGCGGCGGTAGAACCGCTGCAGGGCGCCGAACGCGCGTTCAACCAGCCTTCCGAACCAGCTCTGCGCTTCGTGGGACTTAAGAAGCTTCGATGTCATCATGGGCGACAATGTCAAAGCGACAATGCCCGACACAATCACGGCGCCCGCCAGCGTAAACGCAAACTCGCGGAACAGGGCGCCGGTCAATCCTGACGTCAAGCCTATCGGGGCATAGACGGCCGCGAGCGTGATGGTCATCGCAATGACGGGACCGGTGATTTCGCGCGCGCCCAGAATCGCCGCGTCGAACGGCTTCATGCCGTCCTCGATATGGCGGTGGATGTTTTCAACCACGACAATGGCATCGTCGACCACAAGCCCGATCGCCAGCACAAGCGCCAACAGGGTGAGCAGGTTGATCGAATAGCCGAATGCCACCAGCACCAGCGCCACGCCGACAAGCGAAAGCGGGATGGTGACAACGGGAATGATTGTCGAACGGAAATTTCCGAGGAAAAGGAAGATCACGATGACGACAATAAGCGCTGCTTCAGCCAGGGTTTTTCCAACTTCCCAGATGGAGGCGTTGATGAACTCGGTCGCGTCATAGGCGATGTTCGCCACAAGGCCCTGCGGAAGCGCGCGCTGGACTTCCGGCATCGCTTCGCGAACATTAGAAATGACGGTCAGCGGGTTGGCGTCAGGCGTTGTTTGGATGCCCATGAACACGGCTTTAACGCCATCGAACGCCGACGTTGAGTTGTAGTTCTGCGGCCCCAGATCAACTGTCGCGACCTGCCCCAGGCGGATCACCGAGTTTTCGCGCGTCGCGACAATCAGATTCGAAAAATCCTGGGGTGTTTCAAGCGAGGTCTGCGCATTGATGTTTTTCTGCGTGAAATCAGCTTTCACCTCGCCCGCCGCCGTGGTGAAGTTGTTGGCGGCCAAGGCGGTTCGCACATCAAGCGGCGTGACGCCGAGAGACGCCATTTTGTCAGGATCAAGCCAAACCCGCATGGCGAAGGTTGACCCGCCAAGTATTTCAGCGGAGGCGACGCCATTGATCGCCTGCAATCGCGGTCTAACAACCCGGTCGAGATAATCGCTGATTTGCGGTGATGACATCTGGTCGCTTTTGAAACTGATGTACATCAAGGCGAAACCAGCGCCCACCGTGCGCTGCACCACCGGATCGCTGGCTTCCTCAGGCAGCACGCCCTTGACTTCGTTCACTTTGGAAAGCACGTCGGCAAGGGCGCGGTCAGCGTCGGCGTCGAGACGCAGCTTCAATGTGATGGTTGAAATGTTCTGCGCGGAATTTGAACTCGATAATGTCAATGCCTTCGGTGGACGCGACCGCCTGCTGCAAGGGCGTTGTGATGAAACCCTTTATCTGGTCAGCGTTGGCGCCCGGATAGGCTGTCGTGATCTGAATTTTGGTGTCGGACACCTCGGGGAACTGGCGGATCGGCAACTGGAAAACGGCCTGCAGGCCAGCCAGCAAAATCAGCAGGCTTACCACTGTCGCAAGAACGGGCCGTTTTACAAAAATGTCAGTGAAATGCATTGGTCATCCTCACTGAATGGTCGCCGATTCCAAAGGCTTGAGCGCGATGGAATTATTGATCACCACCTTCGATCCCTGGTCGATCTTGTTCTGGCCGGCGGTGACAACCTGGTCACCCGGCTGAAGACCGCTGACAATGTGCACGCGGCCATCGCGCGCCTGTCCCGCCTTCACAAAACGCCGTTCAATGGCCAGCTCTTCGGCCTTGGCCTTGGGATCAATCTTGGCGGCTGGCACCACGACAAACACATTGTCTCCATAGAGAGAAAAGGTCACAGCGGTCTGGGGCACGGTCACAACCTGCTCTGGAGCGCCAGAGTCGACGAGAATGTCGGCATACATGCCCGGCAACAAGCGGTCGTCGGGATTGGCGATCCTTGCCCGCACGGTGATCATGCGGCTCTGGTCAGACATGCGCGCATCCATCGTCACGATTTCACCCTTGAAGCTTTCGTTCGGCCAGGCGTTGAAACTTGCGGTCACCTGCAAACCGGGCTTCATGCGGCCATAATCGGCTTCAGTGACCGTGAAGTCGGCATAGATGGGGTCGTTCTTCTGCAACCAGATGATCTTTTGGCCCGGCGCCAAATAGCTTCCCAGCGAAATCTCGCGCAGGCCCAGCTTCCCGCCCCATGGGGCGGAGATCGATTTCTGCGCGATCAGGGCCTTCAGCCGCTCAATATTCGCATTGAGCGTCACGGTCTGGGTGCGCAGCCTGTCAACATCGGTTCGGGCCGAAATGCCCTTGGATACCAATGTTTCCTTGCGCTTCAATTCGACTGCAGCGTTCGCGAGCTGGGCTTCCAGACTGCGCATGTCGGCCACTTCCGTGTCGGTGTCGAGAACCACAAGAACTTGCCCCTGCTCAACATCCTGGCCCGAATCAAAGTTGATTTCCTTCACAAGGCCGCCAACTTGCGGGGTGATATCAATGCCATCCACCGCGGCCAGCGTGCCGATGCCGGTGATCTGAGGTTGCCAGGTGTCGGCGCGCGCCGCCTCGGCTGACACAGTTGCCGGTGGTTGAGGCGATCCCAAAATGACTTCAGCCAGAAATTTTGGCTTGAACTCAAAAGCGTAAAATCCAATGCCGCCCGCCAGCCCACCCAGAACAACGGTAGCCAGAAGAAAATACAAAACGCGACGTATCATCACCACTCTCCAAATTTACTCGGCGGCCTGGGCAGCCATTTGCCGCAAAAGCTCTGCCTTCTTATGCTCCAAACATTTGACACCAGCTGTCAGCACGGCGTTGCCATACTCGGCCACAAAGCGGCCACCAACCCCCTCGGCCTCGCTTTGGCTGCACTCAGCAATACGGCCCAAGTCTTCATTGAGATCATCCAGTTGCTTCTGGATTGCCGCCAGAATGATGTCTGGCGAAATATAATCTTGCAGCAACATCTGGAACAGAAACTCGGATTTGTATTTATCCTTGGCCGGCAACACTGAAATTGCCTTTGCCAATGCATTTTTGCCGGATTCAGTGATCACATAGACCTTCTTGTCGGGTTTGCCGGTCTGTTCTTCTTCGCGGACGGTCACCAGGCCTTCAACGGAGAGCTGGTTGAGCGCCGGGTATATGGAGCCGTAACTTGCGTCAATGAAATGACTGAAAAGGCCGTCTTCAACGTCTTTCTTGATTTCATATCCCGAGGCCTCCCCCAGCGAGAGAACACCCAAACAAAGCGTGCGTACATTCATTTTGTATGACAATCCGATATATAGCAATTCGATATACGTGGCTAATATATCAAATCGATATAGGGTCAAGAGTTTTTTTGCGATGCACCAAGAAAATAGTTCATGGCGTTCGCGGTTGCAAGATAACGCTGATAAAATGTTGAAAAATGATCGCAGGCTTGTATTCGATTTTGGAAGCCTCTAAGACCATCACTGAAAACGCAGCCGCCACATGCGCTGCGGACATGGGTTGGGAAAAACAAAGGGGGGCGCATGGAGTATTTTCTCCAGCAGCTCATAAACGGCGTCACGCTCGGATCAATCTACGGCCTCATCGCCATCGGCTACACCATGGTTTACGGCATTATCGGCATGATCAACTTCGCCCATGGCGACGTGTTCATGGTGGGCAGCGTGGTGGCCTTTATTGTCGTGCTGGCGCTTGGCGTGACAGGCGGAAGCGGCCCGTTCCTGATCATCCTGGCGCTGGCGCTGGTTGTGGTGATCGCCATGATCATTGCGTCGGCCTATAACTGGTCCATTGAGCGGCTGGCCTACAAGCCCTTGCGCGGCTCGTTCCGGCTGGCGCCGCTGATTTCGGCCATCGGCATGTCCATTGTTTTGCAGGAGTTCGTCCGCATCGCCCAGGAAGGCCGGCCGAAGCCTATCCAGCCAATGATTACGGGCAGTTACGAAATCGCAAGGCGCGTCAATGAAAGCGGCGAATTCATCGTCAAGCTCTCGAACATGCAGATCATCATCATTATTTCCACATTGGTTTTGATGGGCGTTTTCACAACGCTCATTCAGCGCACGTCGCTTGGCCGAGCCCAACGCAGTTGCGAACAGGACATGAAAATGTCAGCGCTTCTTGGCATCGATGTGGACCGCACGATCTCCATCACCTTCATCATGGGCGCCTGCCTTGCCGCCTTCGCGGGCATGCTGTTCTTCCTTTATTATGGCGTCACGGATTTCTTCGTGGGCTTCCTGGCGGGCATCAAGGCTTTCACCGCTGCGGTGCTGGGTGGCATCGGCTCAATTCCAGGCGCCATGCTTGGCGGGCTGGTGATTGGGCTTATCGAGGTCATGTGGTCGGCCTATTTCACGGTTGAATACAAGGATGTGGCGGCTTTCACCGTTCTCGCCATCGTGCTGATCTTCCTGCCGCAGGGCTTGCTCGGCAAACCCGAAGTCGAGAAGGTTTGATCGTGGCGGACAGCGAAAAAACGGCCCGTGAATATGATTGGCAAATGATCGCCAAAGACCTGGCGGGAAGCGGCGCATTGGCATTGCTTATCCTTACGCCGATTGTTTCCTTCAAAACGACGATGAACCAGGGATTCCTGGTTTTGACGAGCCGATGGGATCTGGTGTTGTCGCTGGTCGCCATCGTCATTCTGGGCCGGTTGCTGTTTCACCTCTTTGTGTGGAGCCGCGCGCCATCGCTCACGGCCAAATCGCCTGTCTCATCGGCCGCAAATTTGGCGAGATTGGCAAATATGTGGCGCCAGCGCTTCTGGCGATTGCCATTTTGTTTCCACTTCTCACCTGGGGGGACAAGCGCGCCATCGACTTGGCGATCTATATCCTCACCTATGTCATGCTGGCGTGGGGGCTTAATATAGTTGTGGGCCTCGCGGGCCTGCTCGACTTGGGCTACGTGGCCTTCTATGCGGTTGGCGCCTATGCCTACGCCCTGCTCTCAACGGTTTACCTGCCACTGTGGTTTGGCGACGGCATTGTGCCATGGGCGTTTTATGTGACGCTGCCGCTGGCAGGACTGCTGGCGGCCACGTGGGGGGTAATCCTGGGTTTTCCGGTTCTGCGCCTGCGAGGAGATTATCTCGCAATCGTCACCCTGGCATTTGGAGAAATCATCCGGCTCGTGCTGATAAACTGGTTTGATTTCACCAACGGCCCACAGGGCATCAATGTTCCCAAGGCCACCTTCTTCGGCCTGCCGTTCAAGGACCAGGAGGGCGGTTTTGCCGCGTTCTTTGGCCTCCAATATGACCGCATCCATTTTTACATTTTCCTGTACTACGTCATCCTGGCGCTGGCGCTGCTCACTTATGCGGTGACCAACCGCCTGCGGCGCCTGCCTATCGGACGCGCCTGGGAAGCGCTTCGCGAGGACGAGATCGCCTGCCGCGCCCTTGGCATCAATACAACGAACACCAAGCTCACCGCCTTTGCGATTGGCGCCATGTTCGGCGGATTTGCCGGCAGCTTTTTCGCCGCGCGCCAAGGCTTCGTGTCGCCTGAATCCTTCGTCTACCTGGAATCGGCCATCATTCTCGCGATTGTGGTGCTGGGTGGTCTCGGCTCGCAAATCGGCATCGTATTTGCGGCGGTTGCCATCATGGGATCGTTCGAGCTGTTCCGCGAAATGAATTTTCTCAAGGCCATTATGCCGGAAGGAACCGACCCCATCCAATTCCGCATGCTGGCGGTTGGCCTTGCCATGGTGCTGATGATGCGGTTCAGGCCGCGGGGATTTGTCACTAGGCGTGACCCAACCGTGTTTCTCAAGGAAAAGAAATCCGTATCCGGCGATCTGGTTTCGCAAGGGCACGGCTGATGCGGAACTGGGATCACGATCCGGTGCTCCACGTCGAGCGGCTCACGATGCGTTTTGGCGGCTTGACGGCCATATCCGAACTGACCTTCAGCGCGGCTCCTGGCGAAATCACGGCCCTTATTGGCCCCAATGGCGCGGGCAAGACGACGGTGTTCAACTGCATCACGGGCTTTTACAAACCGACAGAGGGCATGATCCAGCTGCGGCATCCGGGCGGGAAGTCATTTTTGCTTGAACGCATGGATGACTATCTGATCACGCGGCACGCCAAAGTGGCGCGGACGTTCCAGAACATCCGGCTGTTTTCCGGCATGACGGTTTTGGAAAACCTGATGGTTGCCCAGCACAATACGCTGATGGTGGCCTCTGGCTTCACCATTGGCGGAATTCTCGGCAGCGGCCATTACAAGCGCGCCGAAAACAAGGCGATTGAGAATGCCAAATACTGGCTGGAGAAAATCAACCTCATCGACCGGGCTGATGATCCAGCGGGTGACCTGCCCTATGGCGATCAGCGTCGCCTGGAAATTGCCCGCGCCATGTGCACGGAGCCATACCTCTTGTGCTTGGACGAGCCCGCCGCCGGCCTGAACCCGCGCGAATCCGATGAGCTCAACAAGCTGCTGCTTGGTGTCCGCAAGGACCACGGCATCGCCGTGCTGTTGATTGAGCATGACATGAGCGTGGTGATGGGAATTTCGGACCATATTGTGGTGCTGGACTACGGCCAGAAGATTTCGGACGGGACACCGGCGGATGTTCGCAATGATCCGGCGGTTATCCGGGCCTATCTTGGTGTTGATGACGAAGTTGAGGCCGCTGATGTGGCGCCCGAGGTCATGAAGCTGGCGGCAAAGAAACCCAGGGGCCGGAAATGACCGGAGCCCTTCTGACAACACGGGGTGTTCAAGCCTTCTACGGAAAAATCCAGGCGCTCAAAGGCATTGATATTGATGTCAAGCAGGGTGAGATTGTAACCCTTATCGGGTCCAATGGTGCCGGCAAGTCAACCTTGATGATGACGATATGCGGCTCTCCCCGGGCCCGGGTCGGCCAAATCATGTTTGATGGGCAGGATATCACCCAGCGGCCAACCCATGAGATTATCCGGCTGGGTGTGGCCCAGGCCCCCGAAGGCCGTCGCATTTTCCCGCGCATGACAGTCCTTGAAAACCTGCAGATGGGCGCGACGGTGGCTGATCCGGCTCATTTTAGCGGCGACGCCGAGCGGGTTTTCAAGATGTTTCCCATCCTTGAAAAGCGCCAGGGCCAGCGTGGCGGAACGCTCTCCGGCGGCGAGCAACAGATGCTGGCCATTGGGCGCGCGCTGATGGCGAGGCCCCGCCTGCTTCTGCTCGACGAGCCCTCGCTGGGTCTTGCCCCGCTTATCGTCAAGCAGATATTCTCAACCATCAAGCAGTTGAACGAAACCGAGGGCCTCACCGTGTTTCTGGTCGAGCAAAATGCTTATCATGCGCTGCGGCTGGCCCACCGGGCCTATGTCATGGTGAATGGCGCCATCACATTGACGGGAACTGGCAAGGAATTGCTGTCGCGGCCTGAAGTCCGCGCCGCCTACCTCGAAGGAGGCCATTGATCATGCCAGCAATTGTCGAAGGCAGCGTTGCCGTTTTTCTGCTCCTCACCATTGTGCTTGGCGGGGGTGCCGCCTTCCTGGCAGGCCGGACATTGGCCAAGGAATGGCGGCCCATCGGCTTGCTGCTGTTCTACATGCTGCCGCTCAGCGCAGGGGTGCGTTTCCTGCACTTCGCGCTCTACGAGCATGACCTGTTTTCAGGATTTGAGTTTTTTTCCCATACGCTCATTCTCATGGCCTTCGCCCTGCTCGGCTACCGCCTCAAGCGGGTAGACCAGATGATTACGCAATATCCGTGGCTTTATGAAAGGTCAGGCCCGCTGACCTGGAGGTCCAAAACATAGTATTTCCAGAATTTGGCTAAGGGAAACCTGATTTCCCTTTCCAATCATGCCCCTTTGAGCAAGTATGGGCCCAAGGGGGAATGCTAACCCCGAAGACACTTGAGTCAGAAAGAATAAGGGAGACGACTTTATGAAGAAACTTATCATCTCAGGCATTGCATTGAGCTTTGCTGCGGCGCTGAGCGCCACCACGGCGCTTGCCGACATCACCATTGCGACTGTTGGCCCGATCACCGGTCAGCTTGCCGCTCTTGGCGAACAATACAAGCGCGGCGCGGAAATGGCCGTTGCTGACATAAACGCCGCTGGCGGCGTTCTTGGCGAAAAGCTGGTTCTTGAAATCGGCGACGATGCCTGCGATCCAAAGCAAGCTGTGGCGACCGCCAACCAGATGGCGTCCAAGGGCGTCGTATTCGTGGCCGGCCACCTGTGCTCAGGCTCTTCGATTCCTGCCTCCAAGGTTTATGAGGAAGAAGGAATCCTGCAGATTTCGCCTGCTTCCACCAACCCCACCTTCACTGACCAGGGACTCTGGAATGTTGGCCGCGTTTGCGGACGTGACGATGCCCAGGGAGCTGTCGCGGGCGCTTATATCGCCAAGACTTTCGCTGGCAAGCGCGTTGCCGTCATTGACGACAAATCCGCCTACGGCAAGGGCTTGGCTGACGAAACCCGCAAAGCCATGAACGCCGGTGGTGTCACCGAGGTCATGGCCGAGTCCTTCAACCCCGGCGAGAAGGACTATTCCGCCCTCGTTTCCAAGATGAAGGACGCGACCATTGATGCTGTCTATATTGGCGGCTATCACACGGAAGGCGCTCTCATCCTGAAGCAGATGCGCGAACAGGGCCTCGCAGCCCAGATGCTTTCCGGCGATTCCATGAACAACGCCGAGTTCTGGACCATCGCTGGCGAAGCCGCCACCGGCATGATCTTCACCTTCGCTCCCGAGCCACGCGCCATCCCCGAGGCCAAAGCCGTGGTCGAGAAGTTCAAGGCCGCTGGTTATGATCCAGAAGGCTACACGCTCTACACCTATGCCGCGATCCAGATGTATGCGGCTGCCGTAACCGGCACAGGCGGCAAGGACAACAAGAAGCTGGCTGAATGGCTGCGCGCTGGCAACGTCGTTCCAACCGTTCTGGGCAGTCTGGCACTCGACGCCAAGGGCGACGTCAAGGACGCCAAGTATGTCTGGTACAAGTTCGCAAACGGCACCTATGCCGAGGATCCATCAATCCAGTAACCTGCGAATTTCCTGATACGGGCCCACGCAGTAAAATTTGCGTGGGCTTTTTTGTTGCCACTTGCGGAAATGGCGAGTTGTGGTGATAGTTGCCTTTCCCGCGCCCTTTTGGGCACCAAGACGAGCCGAGGCCTGTGAGATCTATTTCCAAAATCATTTTCACGATCAATCTGCTCTGGCTCATGAGCCTTGCAGCCCACGCGGAAATCCTGATTGCGACGGCTGGGCCCATGAGGGGCCAGTATGCGGCGCTGGGCGAGCAACTGCGGCGCGGCGCTGAGCAAGCCGTAACCGACATCAACGCCGCGGGTGGCGTGAACGGGCAGCTGCTGGTGCTGGAAGTGGCAGATGACGCTTGCGACCCCAAGCAGGCGGTAACTGTGGCAAACCAGCTTGTGGCCAAGGGCATCAAGTTCATTGCCGGGCATTATTGCTCGGGCTCCTCCATCGCCGTAGCCAGGATTTATGACGCGGCGGGCATCATCATGATCAGCCCCTCCTCCACCGGCCCCAAGTTCACCAGCGAGGGTGGCTGGAATGTGCACCGCGTTGTCGGGCGCGACGATGCGCAAGGGGCATTCGCCGGTCGCGCCATCGCCAAGGCCTATGCCAGCAAGAGCGTTGCGATACTGGATGACGGCTCCACCTATGGCGTGGCGCTGGCCGCCATGTTCAAGTCCGCCCTCAATGCCGGTGGCGTCACCGAGAAGGTCCGCGAAACCTACAAGCCCGGACAGAATGACTACAACGACATTGTGCAGAAAATCATCAGCGCCAATGCGGACATTGTATATGTGGGTGGCTATGCGGGCGAGGCGGGCACGCTGATCAGGCAGCTCCGTGATTTTGTGTCCCAGGCTCAGCTTGTCGGCGGCGATGCGGTTCTGGTGGAGCAGTTCTGGTCGGTGGCAGGCACCTCCGGCGAAGGCGCGCTGGTGACGTTCGCGCCCGACCCGCAGAAAAATGAGGCGGCCCGCGCGGTTGCGGCAGCCTTCAAGGCTGTGAACTACAATCCGGAAGGCCACACGCTTTATGCCTATGCCGCCGTGCAGGCCTTCGCCCAGGCCGCCAAGGCGACCCAGGGCTTTGATGGCCGGGCAATGGCCCAATGGCTGCGGGCCGGGAACACTCTTGACACGGTTCTGGGGCCAATTTCACTGGACTCCAAAGGGGATGTGAAAGATGCCAAATACGTGTGGTACAAATGGTCGGCGGGCAAGTATGCTGAAGTTCAGCCTTTCCCCTGACAGAGATTCGATATGAAAGCCTTCTTCGTCCAAATCAAGTGCGAGCTCGGCAAGTCCTATGCGGTGGCGACAGCCATTGCGGATGCGGAAATCGCCTCGGAAATTTACTCAACTGCGGGGACTTATGACCTGATGGTGAAATTCTATTTGGAAGACAACGTGGATATCGGCCGGTTTGTTTCCGAGCGGCTTCAGCCGATCCCTGGCATCCGGGACACGACCACGATAATCACGTTCCGGGCGTTTTGAGAAAGATGCCCGCATGATCCCGCGCTACTCACGGCCTGAAATGACCCAAATCTGGGAACCGCAGACACGGTTCCGGATTTGGTTCGAGATTGAAGCCCATGCGGCTGATGCCATGGCCGAGCTTGGCATCGTGCCAAAAGCGGCGGCGGCAAAGATTTGGGAAAAGGGCCGCAATGCGGTTTTTGATGTGGCGCGCATTGACGCCATCGAGGCGGAAACCAAGCACGACGTGATTGCGTTTCTCACCTATCTTTCTGAAATCGTCGGGCCAGAAGCGCGCTTCGTGCATCAGGGCATGACGTCCTCCGACGTGCTCGATACCTGTTTCAACATCCAATTGGTGCGCGCTGCGGATTTGCTGATTGCCGATGTGGATTCTCTATTGGCGGCGCTCAAAACCCGCGCCACCGAACATCGGGATACGATCTGCATTGGCCGCAGCCATGGCATTCATGCGGAACCAACGACATTTGGCGTGAAGCTGGCCTACGCCTTTGCGGAATTCCAGCGGTGCCGGGCGCGGCTGGTCGCGGCAAGGCTGGAGGTTTCGACCTGCGCCATTTCAGGAGCGGTCGGCACTTTCGCCAATATTGATCCACGGGTTGAAGAATATGTGGCCAGGAAGCTTGGCCTGTCGCCAGAGCCCGTGTCGACGCAAGTGATCCCAAGGGATCGCCATGCGATGTATTTCTCGGTGCTGGCCGTCGTCGCCAGCTCAATCGAGCGGCTGGCCACGGAAATCCGGCACTTGCAGCGCACGGAAGTATTGGAAGTCGAGGAATATTTCGCGCCCGGCCAGAAGGGCTCATCGGCCATGCCCCACAAGCGCAATCCGGTGTTGACTGAGAACCTTACGGGGCTGGCGCGGCTGGTGCGCTCGGCTGCCGTGCCCGCGTTGGAAAATGTGGCGCTCTGGCATGAGCGGGATATTTCGCATTCCTCGGTGGAGCGCGGCATTGGGCCGGACGCCACAGTGCATCTGGATTTTGCCTTGCAGAGGCTCACTGGCGTCATTTCCAAGTTGCTGGTTTACCCGCAACACATGAAGCGCAATCTGGATCGGCTGGGCGGGCTCATCCATTCCCAGCGCATCCTCCTGGCTTTAACGCAAAAGGGCATGAGCCGGGAACAATCCTATGCAGCCGTGCAAAGGAACGCCATGCCGGTTTGGCGCGGCGAAGGCAATTTCCTTGATTTGCTCATGGCTGACCAGGAAGTTTCAACGCATTTGTCAGTTGACGAGATCAAGTCATTGTTTGATTTGGGTTATCACACCAAGCATGTGGAAACCATTTTCATGCGGGTGTTTGGATGAAGCCTTGACCTCGGCCTCAGACTCGGGCGAGGTGGCTCCATGGAACTCATTTCAGATACCAAGGCGCTAGCCGCGCTCTGCAAGGCTTTGGCGAAAGAGGCTTTCGTCACCGTTGACACGGAATTCATGCGCGAAAGCACCTATTGGCCGGACCTCTGCCTCGTTCAGATCGCCGGACAGGAGACCAACGGCCTGATCGATCCGATGGCCAAAGATATCGATCTCAAGCCCTTTTTTGAACTGATGAAGAACGAGGAGGTCCTGAAAGTCTTCCATGCGGCGCGCCAGGATATTGAAATTATGGTGCATCTCTCCGGCACTGTGCCGCACCCGGTTTTTGATACGCAGATTGCCGCCATGGTCTGCGGCTTTGGCGATCAGGTGAGCTATGAGGCCATCGTCCGCAAGCTCGCCAAGGCGCAAATTGACAAGTCCTCGCGGTTTACGGACTGGTCGCGCCGGCCGTTGACCGAAAAACAGCTGACCTACGCGCTTTCTGACGTCACCCATCTGCGGACGGTTTATGAGAAGTTGAAAATCGAACTGGACAGCACCGGGCGCGAACCATGGCTGGCCCAGGAAATGGATATTCTGACCGCGATTGAAACCTATCGCACGGAGCCCGAAGATGCCTGGAAGCGCATCAAGGTCCGGTTGAAGTCGAAAAAGCAACTGGCGGTCCTGATTGCGGTTGCGGGCTGGCGCGAGTTGGAGGCGCAGGAGAAAAACGTGCCGCGCTCCCGCGTGATCAAGGATGACGCGGTGGCCGAAATCGCCACCCAGATGCCGCAAAGCAAAGAGGCCCTTGGGCAATTGCGCGCTGTTCCCCGGGGCATGGGAAATTCGCGTCTTGGCGATGGCTTGCTGAAAGTGATCAAGGAGGGGCTGGCGCGCGACCCCGACACCCTGCCCCACACCAATTGGGGGCGCGATGAAACGAGTGACTCGACACAGGCCGCTGCGGAAATCCTGAAGCTGGCGTTGAAGATTGTGTGCGAGCGGGAAGGCTTGGCTCCCAAGCTCATTGCAAATACGTCTGACATAGAGGCCGTTGCGGAGAGTGACGAGGCCGACGTTCCCCTCATGCACGGCTGGCGCCGCGAGGTGTTTGGCAATGTGGCGCTCGAACTAAAGCATGGCCGCGCCATGATCGGGTTCAGGGATGGCCGCGCGGTGATTACTCAATCACAACCTTAGCCGTCCGGCCCATTTCGGCGGCAAGGCCTGCCAGGCGCTTTTCCACCCGCTCGCCCATGAGGTCCTGCAATTTCCTTGGCAAGGCGAGCTGAAGGGTTTTGCCTTCGGCCATGCGCAATCCGATGCGGGGCAGCATCCCGGGCATGGCGGCCGAAAGAATGTAGGCCAAACGGAAAATCGAGCTCAGGAGGTGGGCGCGCGCGATATGACTGTCATCCAGCAGGTTCACCAGCCCGTCCCCCATGTCCACGCCCTCGTAGCGATAAAAAATGGTGAGAGCCAGAAACACCCGGCCCGGATGATCGATGCCGACAAATGCCGCCTGCGAAATCATGCCGATCGAGCGCTCCGCGCGGTAGTCGGGATGGGCGCGCCAGCCTATGTCGGCAAGCAGGCAAGCGGCATAGCGCAATCTCTTCTCGATTTCGGTTTCCTTGATGCCCGAAACGCCGAATATCTGGTCGGTCCAGTCGCACAATTCCAGCTCGTGTTCCGGCGACCTTGCATAGCGGCGGGCGAAATCCCAGCACGACGACAGCAGCGCATCGGATTGCATCTTGCGGCGCGGCAGCTTGGAATAGAGCAAGCCTTCGCGCACGCCATACACGGATGCGACGACGTCGGTTGCCTTGCATTTCAACAACAGGCGGTGAAGCACCAGCGCGCCAAACGGCAATGTGTCTGAACGGCTTCTGGAAACTTCGCGAACATTTCGCAGCGATGAAGCCGAGAGGCCTGACACAAGATCGGCCACCGACGCGGCCTGTTGGCGCGTCATGGAGTAATGATGCAGCACGTGCAACGGATACTTGTTCTGCGCCATGTGAAGCCTGGCCAGGTTTCGCCACGTGCCGCCAACGGCATAAAAACTGCGGTCCTTCATGTTTTCAAGCAGTTTCGCCTTCTCCAGGTATTCATCGACAATCTCTTTGGCCCGCTTCATCGAGCCGCCCGACATGTCGATCAACCGGAGTGGCCCCAGTGGCAGGGTGATGCCGTCGCGCAGCTTGCCGTCCTGCACGTCAATCAATTCGAGGGAGCCGCCGCCCAGGTCCCCCACAATGCCATCGGCTTCGGGAATGCCGGCTATCACACCGAGAGCCGCATAGCGCGCCTCTTCCTTGCCGGTCAAAATATTGATGCCAACGCCGATTGCCTCTTCGGCGCTTTCAATGAAAGCCTGGCCATTTTGGGCCTCGCGGGCCGCAGCTGTGGCCACCGCGAAAACCTGTTTCACCCCGATTTGCTTGGCAAGGGCGCGAAACCGGCGAAGCGCCGCAAGGGCGCGGACTATGCCGCCTTCGGTTAGCTTGCCGGTGATGGCAACGCCCTTGCCAAGGCCGCAGAGGATCTTCTCATTGAATACAGGGGTGGGCGAACGGCGCAATCCGTCATAGACCACGAGGCGCACGGAATTGGACCCAATATCCACCACGGCCACCGGACGATAACTCGGCGGTTCTGTTCTAAAGCCTTTGTGCCAACTCACTTCCGGACCCTGGACCTTCCTTTAAGGGCAGCATTTTGTCCAGCCACACTACCTTTGAGCGCGCGGCCTCGTCCAGAGAGCGATGGATTATTCATGAAATAGTCGTGGGCATTGAAAGGCGCTTCCTTGGGGCCGGGGACAATGCGGCGGGCCGAGCCATCGGAGAGAATTTGCCAGCTCTGCTGATTGTCCTTGAAGTTCACCACCATGATCTGGTCCTGGATTTGCTCGTGCACGGTGGGGTTTTCGATGGGGATCAGGGTTTCAACGCGGCGATGCAAATTGCGCTGCATCAGGTCAGCCGAGCCAATATAGACCAGCGCCTTGGCGTGGGGCAGACCGTGGCCAGCTCCAAAACAGATGATGCGCGAGTGCTCGAGAAAGCGCCCGACAATGCTTTTGACCCGGATGTTTTCCGAGAGGCTGGGAACACCGGGGCGCAGGCAGCAGATGCCGCGCACGACAAAGTCGATCTGAACGCCGGCTTGGCTTGCCAGGTAGAGCGCATCGATAATTCCGGGGTCCACCAGCGAATTGAACTTGCCCCAGATTTGCGCCGGGCGGCCAGCCTTGGCATGGGCAATTTCTGCCTCGATGTTCTGCAACAGCCGGGATTTCAAATTGATGGGCGATAGCGACAGCTTTTCCAAATCCTCCGGCTGGGCATAGCCGGAAATAAAATTGAAGAGCCTGGCCGCATCGCGGCACAGGGCTGGATCGCAGGTGAAAAACGAAAGGTCGGTGTAGATCTTGGCGGTGATGGGATGATAGTTGCCGGTGCCGTAATGCACGTAGCTGCGCATGCCGCCGCCCTCGCGGCGCACAACCATGGAAACCTTGGCATGGGTTTTAAGCTCGATGAAGCCGAACACCACCTGCACACCGGCGCGCTCCAGGTCGCGGGCCCATTGAATATTGGCTTCTTCGTCAAAGCGCGCCTTCAGCTCAACCAGCGCCATGACGGACTTGCCAGCTTCCGCCGCCTTGGCAAGAGCCGCGACGATGGGTGAATTGTTGGATGTGCGGTACAGTGTTTGCTTGATGGCCACCACGTCCGGGTCGCTGGCCGCCTGCAGGATGAATTGCACCACGACATCGAAGGACTCGTAAGGGTGGTGAACAACGAAATCCTTTTGGCGAATGGCGGCGAAGCAATCGCCGCCATGGTCGCGCACCCGCTCCGGGAAACGCGCCACATAGGGCGTGAATTTCAGATCGGGCCGCTCGTCAAGAATGAGCTGCTTGGTGTCGGCGTAGCCGACCAGGCCGTGGCATGTCACGGTCACATCTTCGGTTACATCAAGCTGGCCCGCGATGAAGCTGCGAATGTCCGCCGGGCAATCGGCGTCCACTTCCATGCGGATAACCTGGCCCCGGCGGCGGCGCTTGATGGCGCTTTCGAACAGGCGAACCAGATCTTCCGCTTCCTCTTCAATTTCAAGATCGCTGTCTCGGATAATGCGGAACAGGCCCTGCCCCAGCACGTCATAGCCCGGGAAAAGCTTTGGCAGGAAAACCCGCAGCATGTGCTCGAGTGAAATGAAGCGCGGCTTCGCGCCGGGCAGCCGCACAAAGCGCTCGAGTTGTGGTGGAATCGGAAGCAACGCGTTCATGGTGCCGCCATCGCGCCTGCGGCTCAGCTCCAGCGCTATGATGAAGCCCCGGTTGAGAATGAAGGGGAATGGATGGGCGGGATCAATCGCGATGGGGGTGACGATGGGAAGGATGTGTTCGAGAAAACGGTTGTTGAGCCACTTGTGTTCATCAGGCGTGAGATCAGCCTCGCTGACAATCATGATGTGGTTGTCAGCCAGTTCCTGCTTGAGCTGAAGCCAGCGGAGATCCTGTTCCGCCATCAATTCCTGGGCAAACTTCCTGATCTTTTCAAGCTGCTCGGAGGCGTTCAGGCCATCATCGCTTATCTCGACAATCTGCTCGCGCACCTGGCCCACCAGGCCCGCCACGCGCACCATGAAAAACTCATCGAGATTGTTGCCGGAGATGGACAGAAAACGCAGGCGCTCGAGCAACGGGTGGTTGCGGTTGCAGGCCTCTTCCAGCACGCGCATGTTGAAACCCAGCCATGACAGCTCGCGGTTGAAATACCGTCGCGGGTCGTTCATGCCGATGGGGCTCAAGCTTTGCGAAGGTGTGGCGTCGTTCACCAGTTTATCTCTCAGAAACACTTCATATTATTCGATATTCCGCAGTTATGACAGAATGGTGAAACCAGAGCGTTAAAGGCCTACTCGCTGTCACCGAAAAGCCCTGGCGCATTGAAATTGCTCATTATTCTGGCCACAAAGGGACGGGTCACGTCGGCCTTTTCTTCCCAGGCCCGGCGGTCAATCTCTGCCACCAGGGTGCGCGCGGCCTCCAGCGACCTGGGCATTCTGGTTAACATAAAGCTAATTGTGGCTTCTTCAGGGGTGATCCGACGGTCCAGAAACAGCTTCACCAGCACACTGCGGAGCAGCGCATCGTCGGGTGGCAGAATTTCCACCACCGGCAGCGCCCGCAATCGTGAGGAGAGGTCCGGCAGGGATATTTTCCACTGCTGCGGCCGCGTCTGTGACGTCAGCAACAGGCTTGCCGATTGCTGCTTGGCCAGATTCAGCAAATGGAACAGCGCTGTTTCGTCAAGCGCGGTTTCCGAGGCATCCTCAATGGCAAGCGCTCCGCCCGACAGCAGTTCGGGCGCGTTTTCCACTTGCACATCTTGCGCGCGCGTAAACTTGGCTTTGGCGCGCTGACGCCAGACTTCGGTCAAGTGCGACTTGCCGCTTCCAGGTGGCCCGACCAGCATCACCGCGTTGGAGGGCCATGCGGGCCACTGATCAACCAATGCCACCGCCGCCCTATTGGAATCGGTGACCAGGAAATCATCCCGGCCAAGAGCTTGGCGGTGAGCGAGATCGAAGGCGAGTTGTCGGCCGCTTCCTGTCATTTCACTGGTTTGCGGCCGGGCTTTTCAACGGGAATGCCGCGATAGAGCTTGCTCGCCAGATATTGGGCAAGGGCGAAGCGCACGAGCACGCCAGCCGCGGCGGCCATGGGAACCGCCAGCAGCAAGCCCACAAAGCCAAATATGTAGCCAAACGCGAAGAGCGCGAACATGAGCCATACGGGATGCAGGCCGATGCTGCCGCCCACCAGCTTGGGCGACAGGAAGTTTCCTTCGATGAACTGGCCAAAAACGAAAATGCCAACGATGACCAGCATGCTCACGTAGTCCGGCCAGAACTGCACCAGCCCCACGCCAATCGCCATGATGCCGCCAAGCAAAGCACCCACGAAGGGGATGAAACTCAGAAGACCCGCCACCAGGCCGATGACAAGCCCGAATTTCAACCCGGCGATTGAAAGTGCCAAGGCGTACATCACGCCGAGCAGGAGGCAGACCGTGCCCTGCCCCCGGATGAATCCGGCCATGGCGGAATCGATATCGGCCGCGATTGTTCTGATTGCATCGGCGTGGTCGCGCGGCAGCCAGCCATCCACCTTGGCGACCATCTTGTCCCAGTCGGCCAGCAGGTAGAATGCCACAATGGGTGTCACCACCATGAGCGAGACGATATTGACCAGCGCCAGGCCGCCTGACCAGACGGAAGCCAGGAGTGTAGCGGTCCAGCCTGCAGCTTTGCCCGCTATGTCAGAAATCGAGCCCTGGATATCTGTTCCGGACTTGGCGATGGCGTCTTTGATCCATTGGGGCGCCGCTTCATTGAAACGCGCCAGCAACGCTTGCATGAGCGCTGGCAGGTCACCGGCGAATTTGACAATCTGGTCGCCAAGGATTGGCACGATCAGCAGCACGACCAGAACCAGCAGAAGAATGCTGAGACCCAGGATAACGAGGGTCGCAACCACCCGTGGCAAGCCCATGCGCTCCAGCGCGTCGGCAACGGGATCAAGAAAATAGGCCAATACGAGGCCCGCGATAAATGGCAGCAGGATGGGGCTGAGCAGCCACAGCACGACGATGAAAGCCAAGAGCGAAATGAGCCAGAAGGAGATTTGCCGTTGAAGCGTCATGTGGCGGATCTACTCATGTTTGCCATTGGCCATGTGCTGCACCCAGGCCCACATATACAGCGCTCCGGAGCCAAAGGTCAAAATTCCAACTCCGAAAAACCCCGCGGACAGTACTGATTGCAAATCAATCTTGAGCGCCAGAAATCCCAGCACGAAAACCGCCAGTATGATTTGCGCGGCGGTGTTCACCTTGCTGGGCATCGAAGGCGCCATTTCAATCTTCTTCCCCAGCACCCAGGATAATATTACCGCGCCCACAATCAGGATGTCGCGGGTCACAACGAGGATGACGAGCCATGCGGGCAAATCCTTCTGCAAGCCAAGCGTGACATAAACCGAAACAAGAAGCGCCTTGTCGGCGATCGGATCGAGATAGGCGCCAAGCTCCGTGTGCTGGTTGAAACGGCGCGCGATGAAGCCATCCACGCCATCGCTCACGCCGGCGGCCATGAAGGCGAAGAATGCCAGGGCGTATTCACCGGAGATGATCAGCCACACGGTCACAGGCACGAGCAGTATGCGGCCAATGGTTATGAAATTCGGCAGGTTCATGTGAGCGGCTGGATGATCCAACTGCCTCCCACCTGCGAGAGCGTCAATCCCATTTCCTGGATGGAATTCTGCATCTCGGTCAAGTCGCCCACATACATGAGGCGGATGACAGCGCCATTGCCCGCGAGCGTTGACACATCGACACCGATCACACCGGGCGTCGAGAGAATGCGCGAGCGAATTCCGTTCCATTCCGATGGGCTTGTGAACGGCACGGCAACTGGAATGGACGCGGACGCGCCGTCGTCGCCATACCCGCTTTCCGCTTCGGATTGCGCCACCGCTTTCTGCTTGTCTGACCGGTATTTGTCCACCATCACGGCATGGAAGCGCGAGGCGGCCAGGGCGGCGGATGCCTCGGGGCTTGGCGGCTCGGAAGTAAACGATTTATCGAATGTAATCTTGCCCAGCTCGGAGTTGCCGGCCATCGTGGCATGAATACCGCCGCCTTCAATGGCTTCAGCCGTGGTGACCAACACGGTTTTCGCGCCGTAGCGGCGGCGGAGGGATTCCAGCTTCACCGGGCTCAATTCAAGAACATCCTCCAGCGTCACCGCGTTGGCGTCTTCGAGATCGCCCAAGGGGATGATGAGCGGCACCTGGGTCTGCCCGGCGCGGAGATCTATCCAGGCCCGCCGCCATGGATTGTCCTCCCAAAGCAGGGTTCCCTCCGGAGTTTTCCACAGGGGAATAACCAGCATTGGAATGGCCTGATCGGCCGCGACATTCACGCCGTACTGGGCGAAAAGATTGTAAATCTTCGTGGGCAGGAAACGCACGGTGAACTTGCCGATATAGCGGCCGGGGCCGGTGTTTTCCTCCTCAATCGACAAGGACTTGAGCAGCGGCAGCACGTCTTTGGTTTCCATGCCAGCGATCACTGTGGCGAGGGATTTATTGCCCAGCCGCCGCGCCAGCATCACGATGGCCTTCATCTGGACTTCGACCAGCGCCTTGTTCTTGGCGGAAGCCGCGTCCTTGTCCGTGACATCCACTTCAACGCCCTGCACGGCGAAAATGTTGGTTTCCACCGGCCCGCCCGCGCGGGCAACCGCCGGGCAGCCAAGCATGATCATCGCGGCCACGAGTATCAGCCACATTTTCCGATGGATCATGCCGTCAACCGCTCCATTTCCCTTGGTGATTTCCCACCATCACGCTTTATTCACGCGCCACTTCGGGCTAAGAGGCCTCTTTAGCACCGAAATCCTTTCACAATTAGGGCAAACTAGCGGCATGAGCAGCGGCAAACAAGCGGCAAGAAAAGGCTTCACCTATGCGGATGCCGGCGTTGACATAAGCGCTGGAAACGCGCTGGTGGACGTCATCAAGCCATTGGCGCGCTCGACCCGCCGCAAAGGGGCTGATTCAAATCTGGGCGGCTTTGGCGGTTTGTTTGACCTCAAGGCCTGCGGCTACAAGGACCCCGTGCTGGTGGCCGCTAATGACGGCGTGGGCACCAAGCTGCGGGTGGCCATCGAAACCGGGCTGCACCATGGTGTGGGCGTTGATCTGGTCGCCATGTCAGTCAACGACCTTATTGTGCAGGGGGCCGAGCCGCTTTTCTTTCTCGACTACTTTGCAACCGGCAAACTTGATGTGGCGCAGGCGCGCGATGTGATTGCTGGTATTGCCGATGGCTGCCGCCAGGCGGGCTGCGGCCTCATCGGCGGTGAAACTGCCGAGATGCCGGGCATGTATCATGGCAAGGATTATGATCTCGCGGGCTTCGCGGTCGGGGCTGTTGAGCGCAAGAGAATTTTGCCGACGGCTGATGTGGGCGCCAGCGATGTGATTTTGGGACTGGCCTCATCGGGCCCGCATTCGAATGGCTATTCGCTCATTCGCAAGATTGTTGAAATGAGCGGGCTTGGCTATGCTGCGCCAGCACCATTTGCGGCTGGCAAGTCCCTCGGCGAAGCATTGCTCACACCCACACGGATTTATGTAAAGCCCTTGCTCAAGGTGTTTGCCATGAGCAAATCCATCAAGGCATTGGCACATATCACAGGCGGTGGCTTCCTTGAAAACATTCCCCGCGTGCTGCCCAAGGATTGTGTCGCTGAGATTGATTTGGATGCGGTCCCCTACACAGCGGTTTTCGACTGGCTCGCAAAAACCGGCGGCGTATCGACCCGCGAGATGCTTCGCACGTTCAACTGCGGCGTGGGCATGATCGCGGTGGTGAAGGCGCAGGGATGCGAAGGCTATCGCCGCTGTTCTCAAGAAGTCTGGTGAAAACGTCGTGACTTTGGGCCTCCTGCGAAAACGCAAGGGCAAGGAAGCCCAGGTTTCCACCACCGGAAGCCTCAAAGTCCGATGACGCGAAAGCGCGTTGGCGTCTTGATTTCAGGCCGTGGCTCAAACATGGCGGCGTTGATCGAGGCCGCGAATGATCCGGACTATCCGGCGGAGATTGTTTGCGTTGTGTCAAACCGCCCCGATGCGCCGGGCTGGCACTTGCAGGAAACCGACGGCATCACCACCCATGTTGTCGATCACAAAAATTATGCTTTCCGCGAAGACTTTGACGCGGCACTCAACGACTATCTGCTGGGCCAGAACCTGGATTTGATCGCCTGCGCCGGCTTCATGCGCATCCTGACACCTGTGTTGCTCGATCAATGGGCTGGAAAGATGATCAACATTCATCCTTCACTGTTGCCGCTTTACAAAGGCTTGCGCACTCACGAACGGGCGCTGGCCGACGGGGTCAAAATTCACGGCTGCACGGTGCATTTTGTTTCCGCTGAAGTCGACGGAGGCCCGATCATCGCGCAGGCGGAGGTGCCGGTTCTGCCGGGCGATACGCCGGAAACGCTGGCCGCGCGGGTGTTGGAGGAAGAGCACAAGCTCTATCCCAAGGCGCTGGCACATCGTGGCGCTCACATGAATACATCGCAGTTTTGGCTGGCTGGTTTCCTCCCGCATTTCGTCCTGCCAGCGTTTGAACAGGACTTTGCGGCGCTCCGGGTATTTTTCCTTCAGGATTTCCATCGCCACCATGCGGTCCGTGCGGAACGAGCGGAAGGCTTTGCGCAGTTCGCACCAGGCGATGATCAGGCGCTGGGCGTCAAAGTAGGAAATCGCGATGGGCCAGATGGTTCGGCTGGTGCCCTCTCCGCTCTCGGCTTGATATTGGATAGTTGCCTTCCTGCCATCACGAATGGCCCCGCGAAATC
Source organism: uncultured Alphaproteobacteria bacterium (assembly GCA_963816305.1). GTDB lineage: Bacteria > Pseudomonadota > Alphaproteobacteria > Rhizobiales > Aestuariivirgaceae > Aestuariivirga. Next base: position 963 of record CAWFJW010000023.1, on the reverse strand, counting down.
TGGCGACATCAATCCTGTCCGGAGCGAGTTGATATTTCGGCGGCACCAACAGGCCGGCGTCAAACAGAAACGGGCGCAGTTTTTCCGAAGCACCGCGCCGATTTTGGCAACCGTATCGAGGGCGGCGCGGGCCAAATCGGCGTCGCCGCGCCTTGCCACCCAGCGCAGGCCCAGCATGACGGCCTCCAATTCATCGGCATTGAACATGAGGGGCGGCAGATCATAGCCTTCCCCCAGAACATAGCCCACGCCCGCTTCGCCCCGAATGGGAACTCCGTCAGTAATCAGTGTGGAGATATCGCGGTAAACCGTGCGGAGCGAAACCTCAAGCTCATGCGCCATCACGTCGCCCGTCACCGGCCTGCGGTGGCGGCGGAGAATTTGGATCAGCTGCAAAAGGCGGTCTGCTCGGCGCATGATCTTCTTCTAGCGAATGATGCTGACGGAAACTGTCAGCAATATGGCAGTAGGGCTGGTTCGGCGGGTGGAAGAAGTGATTCCCCGTTTCCAGGGTGATCGCAGGTGGCTGGCCAAGTGGCCCATCGCCTGCCCTATGGAGGCGATCCGGCATTGCGTTTGGCTGGCGCTCGCCTATCATCGGCTCAGACTGACTAAATCCAGAGTGAACAGAAAATGAGCAAGCCGCTGCCCATCATTATCGACACGGATCCCGGCCAGGATGACGCTGTTGGCATCATGCTCGCGCTCGCCTCGCCGGAGTTTGAGGTTTTGGGCATCACGGCGGTGGCCGGAAACGTGCCGCTGGCGCTCACCGAAGTGAATGCGCGCAAGATATGCGAATTGGCGGGAAAGCCGGAGACGAAGGTGTTCGCGGGCGCCGGGCGTCCACTGCTGCGCGACCTGGTGACGGCTGAATACGTGCATGGACGCACGGGACTGGATGGGCCCGTGTTGCCCGAACCCACAATGCCGCTGCAAAAGCAGCATGCGGTTGATTTCATC
>CAWFJW010000022.1:0-95683 GCA_963816305.1 uncultured Alphaproteobacteria bacterium | reverse complement strand
GCAAAATACAGGATGCGCCAGCCTATGAAAATGGCATGTGGACGCTGTTTGCCAAGTGCGGATAAGAAAAAATGGGCGGGACATATGCCCCGCCCCCATGTTTCTAGAAACGCGCTGCCACTTTGGTTGAAAGCGTGAACGGCAGCACCGCCTTTTCTCCCCCCCCCCCCCCCCCCTTTTTTTTTTTTTTTTTTTTTAAAAAAAAAAAAAAAAAAATACGCCCGCTTCACAAAGGCCTGAATGCGTTGGACGCTGCTCATGACGGTGAACATTCCAAGCCACGCAACCGCAATGCAAATTGCGTAGACAATGAGAATATTCGCCATCGGTGTCACATCGTTGAGCTCCGAGGCCTTGCCGAGCACAAATGGCACGGTCCAGGACACCAGCGATATGCTGCCCAGCAATGTCATGCCGGCTATCTGTATCGCACTCACGTTTTCAAAAAGCCGGTGTCCCATGGACTTTCTGCAAGAATGGCAACACCAGTTTGTGGACCAGGAAGCCGTTGAGGGTGAGCATGGCCACGATAGCTATCTTGGCCCACAGCTTTTGATTGGTGAGGTATTCGGGTTTGTCGAGCAAATTGACCCAGATCAGTCCCGCTCCGCTTGTCCACAAGATGATTAGACCTGCGGGTCACAATGTGCGAAAGAGACGGTTGTCAGATGCAGCGTATACGCGCTGACCGGCCGTATGACGCCCCGAAGGAATATTGTGGTATCGGCGAGAATTGCGCCGCCAAATCCCATGATGAGGCCCATGAGATGAGACCATATTTCAAAATGGTCAGCAGGGTCAAAAAAAACATTAGTAACTCCTTCGTCGTTTTTCTTATGATGTTGAAACGAGGAGTCAGGCGTCTTGCCGCTCCCGCCGAGGCTTCGCGCCTCGGGCCCGCTAATATGCGGAACCTCTTTCTTCAGTGCGGGTGCTTATAGCGGCAGGCACATGACAGCGGAATGATGCGTGTTATCAGCTACTTGCAAGATAACTTCCGCCGCATTTCACCGCATTTCAAACATGATTGACGCGGTCGCCGGATGCTTGCGTCAGTGGGCTGTCAACTTGCCCAGTTGTTTTTCTGTGGCCTCGGCGCGATAGGCGATGGAGCTGATTTGAGTGATCGATCCTGCGCGGTTCTCAAAATAGATTTCGCGGATCTGATGGCTTGGATAAATAATTCTCACCGACTGCGCATGCATATGTGGCTCTCCGTTAATCCACGCTTAAAGGGAACATTAGACTGTCCGGATGAATGGCGAGTTCATGTCAACCACGATTTTTTATTAGGTTTTTACTATAATGAATTCTCGCCTCGCGCCCAGCATCAAGAAATCAACCCCCGCATCAGGCGATTCGGGGGTGATTTAAATTTTTGCGCAGCCGGAAATACCTCCCGGCCGCGGCAGCCTAATTTTCTGGTCGATCTATTGATTGGTGAATTTGTAGGTCAACGAGAGGGGAGGCAGACTGCGCCTTTGTTCGCGGCGCTGGGCGGCGAAGGTCCGCGAGCTCAATGTTCCGATTTTCCTGGTGAAAGTTGCGAGAAGAGCTTTACTGATCCTTGCATTCCTGCACCCTCGGTTTCATTTTTTGTTAAGGTCACACTAATTCAGAGGCGTAAAAAAAGCGTGTTGAGGGAGCACAGAAATTTAATCGAATTGTGAATTGGCGCGCGAAATCTATCCCAATCGCCGGTCAATCCAGTCGCGCGCGCGGAAATAGCGGCCAACCCAGGGCAGGAACCAGGTGTTTCCGGTGTAAAGCGGGTGGCTTGGAAATTCCGGCTGGTCAAAGGCACTGGCGCGGTTGGATTTTCCCGCAACCTTCCTTGCAGTTTGCTGGCCAAGATAAGTCATCATCGCAATGCCGGAACCATTGCAGCCCAGCGCATAGTGCAGGTTCTTGAATTTCCCCATGTGGGGAAGCTCGTCCAGCGTGAAGGCGACATTGCCGGTCCACGCATGGGTGATTTTCACGCCCTGCAACTGTGGAAAACGATCAGTCATGAAACGGTGGAGTATGGGCGCGGTTTCCACCGGATCCGTATGGCCGAACTTGGCGCGCCCGCCGAATATCATGCGCTTGCCATCAGGCGACATGCGGTAATAGGTGAGCACGCGGCGGGTATCCGCGATGGCGCGGTTCCTGGGGCTGAGCGAAGCGGCAAGATCTGGCGCCAGTTCTTCGGTTGCGATGATGTAGGATCCCACAGGAACCACGCGGCGCTTGAACTGTGGAGTGGCATCGCCCGTATAGCCATTGGTGGCGATGATCACGTCGCCCGCCGCGATGTTTCCGCGCAGCGTTTCGACGTTCCACCCCGTTGTTGTTTCGGTGAGTTTGATGACAGGTGTTTTCGATGCGATCCGAACGCCGCGTTTCAAACAAATATCCAGCAGGCCCTTGAAGAAAAGGGCAGGGTGGAGATGCGCCGACCGTGTGACAACCATGCCACCGCGATAATAGTCCGAGCCGATTTCCTCGCGCTGGCGGCCATGCGGCACGAGATAGGAGCCGGAATCAGCGGCCTCATTGAGAAGCGCCACCTTCTTGGCCATGTCATTGAAATGGCTTTTGCACCAGGCCCCCAGGAAGTAGCCGGACTTCGTCCAGCCGCAGTCAATTTTCTCCCGCGCAATCAAGTCCTCAACCAATGAAAACGCATCCGCGGCATCGGCCAGAAAGGGCGCTGATTGTTCCGCCGGCAAGGGCTTGGACATGTAGCGCTTGCCAACGTTCACCCCGCCCGAAACCATGCCGCCATTCCGGGTCGACGCGCCGAAGCCGGGCTCGTTGGCATCCAGCACAATGCAATCCAAGCCTAGAGCGTTAAGCTCCAGCGCCGCCGAAAGCCCGGCGTAACCAGCGCCCACAACCACCACCCGCGCTGACTTCGGCAGCATGGCCTCCGGCAGCGCCTGGGGCGCATAGGCCTCCCACCAGAAGGGCCGGGCTGTGAACGAGGCATGAAAAATGCTTGCAGGCATGGCATAGACGTCGCATTGTTTTGGCATGGGACGCAAGGGGCGGTTGCCTCAAAAATGCCACGCGGCACCGCCATCGCAGTGCCCAGGGCGGATCGTAGTGTGGGGATGTGTAAAAAAATGAAGAATTTGCTGCGCGTGACGCTTTTGAGTTTGGCGCTGATTGGCGCGGCGGGCTTGGCCGAGGCCGCCCAGCAGGTGGCCATCACCATCAACAAGGTCTCGCAAAAAATGATGGTGAAGGTCGATGGCGAAGTGGCCTATGTCTGGCCCGTGTCGACGGGCGCCAGGGGCTATGACACGCCCAGCGGCAGGTTCAAGCCATTTCGCATGGAGAAGGATCATTTCTCCAAGGAATGGGATGACGCGCCGATGCCCCATTCCATCTTCTTCACCCCCCGGGGCCACGCCATTCACGGCAGCACCTATGTGAAGAGCCTGGGCCGCAGGGCATCGCACGGTTGCGTGCGCCTGGCGCCTGCCAATGCCGCAAAGCTTTACACGCTGGTCAACAAGGCAGGAATGCGAAACACCACAATCACGCTGCGCGGCGGTTTCTTTGACGGCGCCTATGTCGACCAGATCGCCATTGAGAAGACGGCCCACACGGTCAAGAAAAAAGTCCGGAAGGGTGTTCTCTCGTTTGAGCGGTTTATCGACGATTTGAACTGAGTTTCCGCTTAAAACTTGACAAATCATTGTCCCCATGCGCTTTTCCGCGCCAAATTCAAGGACAATGACCGCCATGACCCATGCCTATCGAAGCCACACCTGCGGCCAGCTTGGAGTTGACCATGCGGGCCAGGACATCAGGCTTTCCGGCTGGGTGCATAGGGTGCGCGACCACGGCGGATTGCTGTTCATCGATCTGCGCGACCATTACGGCCTGACGCAGATTGTCATTGATCCCGCCTCACCCGCATTCAAGATGGCGGAGAAAGTGCGCTCGGAATGGGTGATCAGGGTCGATGGCAAGGTGCAGCCGCGGCCGGCCGGCACCGAGAACCACGAGCTTCCAACCGGCCTCATTGAAATCGCGGCCAGTGAAATCACCGTTCACTCGGAAGCGAAGGAATTGCCGCTGCCGGTATTCGGCGACACCGAATACCCGGAAGACATTCGCCTCAAATACCGCTTCCTAGATCTGCGCCGCGAGCGCATCCATGGCAACATCATGAAACGTGGCGCCATCATCAATTCACTGCGCGCCCGCATGAAGGGGCAGGGTTTCTTCGAATTCCAGACGCCGATTCTCACCGCCTCATCGCCTGAAGGTGCCCGCGATTATCTGGTGCCCAGCCGCGTGCATCCCGGGAAGTTCTATGCCCTGCCGCAGGCCCCGCAACAGTTCAAGCAACTTCTCATGATGTCGGGCTTTGACCGCTACTTCCAGATCGCGCCGTGCTTCCGGGATGAGGATGCCCGCGCCGACCGCTCACCCGGCGAGTTCTATCAGCTCGATATAGAGATGAGCTTTGTGACGCAGGAAGATGTGTTCGAAGCGGTTGAGCCGGTGCTGCGCGGCGTGTTTGAGGAATTTGGCGGCGGGCTTCCCGTGACCCAGAAGTTTCCCCACATCGCCTTCAAGGATTCCATCCGCTGGTATGGCACCGACAAGCCGGATTTGCGCAACCCCATCAAGATGCAGACCGTGACGGAACATTTCGCGGGTTCTGGCTTCAAAGTTTTCGCTGGCATGATTGCCAATGATCCCAAGGTTGAGGTGTGGGCCATCCCCGCACCCAAGGGCGGATCACGCGCCTTTTGCGACCGGATGAATTCTTGGGCGCAACAACAGGGTCAACCGGGATTGGGCTACATTTTTTGGAGACAGCCAACTTCCGCCGATATTCTTGAAAAGCTCCCCAAGGTCGGTGGAGTGGCTAAGATTGACCAACTCCCCGCAATGGCTGAATCTATTGCCGCTTCATCTCCCCTTGAAGCCGCCGGACCAATTGCAAAGAATATTGGAACAGAAAGAGCAGAGGCCCTTCGAAAACAACTAAATTTGGATGATGGCGATGCTGCCTTCTTCGTCGCAGGCGTTCCAGCGAAGTTCTACAAATTCGCTGGCGAAGCCCGCACCAGAACCGCAGATGAGCTGGGCCTCGTCGCCAAGGACCGTTTCGATTTCTGCTGGATCGTTGATTTCCCCATGTATGAGTGGAACGAGGACGAGAAGAAGGTGGACTTCTCCCACAACCCCTTCTCCATGCCGCAGGGCGGGTTGGAGGCGCTGGAAACGAAAGACCCGCTCAGCATCAATGCCTATCAATATGACATCGTCTGCAACGGCGTGGAGCTTTCATCGGGGGCCATCAGGAACCACAAGCCGGACGTCATGAAGAAGGCTTTTGAGATTGCCGGCTATCCGGAAGAAGTTCTGCTGGAGAAATTCGGCGGCATGTACCGCGCCTTCCAGTATGGCGCGCCGCCCCATGGCGGCATCGCGCCGGGCGTGGACCGCATCGTGATGCTGCTGTGCAATGAGCCCAACATCCGCGAGGTTGTGCTGTTCCCGATGAACCAGCAGGCCGAAGACCTGCTGATGGGGGCGCCATCGGAAGCAACCCCCAAGCAACTCCGCGAACTTCACATCCGGCTGAATTTGCCGGAAGCGTAGTCAGTCATTCGCCGTCACTGAAACGCCCAGCAGGTCAATCGCGGCGGCGGGATTGTTCGGATCCATCGTCATCATCTGCTGAACCTTCACGGGCGCGGCGGGCTTGATGGCGATGGTGATCGACTTTGGGTCTTTCAGAAACGCGCTCACGGCGCCCACCACCTGATCGGTGAAGGCCTGGTTCTTGAGTTGCATCAAGCCGATCTGCAGCATGGCGCTGGCGTTGGCCACCATCGCCGCCTCATCCATGCCCTGCATCTTGGCGATGATGGGAAGCAGTTTCCTGGTGATCGAGGCGTCTTCGAAGCGGAATTGCATTTCGCCGATGGTGACATTCATCAATTGCGGCATGAGCGCGTTCATATCGGGTTCGCGCTTATCGCGCTCGGCGGCCTGCAACTCGGCCAAGGCTGAAATGGGGAGTTCGCTTGCGCCGAAGGCGAATTTGAATCCGCCCATGTCCTTGCCGCTGATGTCAATATTGCCGTTCATGCCAAAGGTTTCGCCATTGATCGCAAGTTCGCCGTCGGCGGTGAAGTTGAAGGTCAGGTCGGCGTAGCCCAACTGCTTCATTTGCCCGGAGGGATCGCTTGCCGCAATGGCAGCCTCGGGGATGACAAGCTCGCTCAACGTAATGGAAGATTTTCCAGCCCCCGTGACCGGATCGCCATCCCAGGTCAATTCCATGCCTTTGGCGGTGAAAGCCTGTCCCATGGCTGAAAATTTGAATTCGCCGGCGGATGCCTTGCGCGCAATGCTCATATTGGCGCGCAACTCCTGCAGCGGTGTGGGATTTTCAGTCAATACCGGGACATACCAGTCTTCGGTCGTGGCTGACGGAAGCTCCACGGTGACATTCTGGCCGTCGCCCGCATTCATGTTCAGCCGGAGGTCAGTCATGACAGACTTGCCCACTTTGATGATGCCGTCCGCTTCGGCCTCGATATTTTCGAATGAAATCGCCTTGACGGTGTAATTTATCTGGGGACCGCCAGCCGCTGGAGGAGCATAACTGACCGCCATGTTGGAAATTGTGATGTTTCCGCTCGAAATCGGTCTCAAGCTTCTCGTAGGTGGGCTTGACATTGAACCGCTTTTCCAAATTCCCAAAAAGCGCGGCCACAACCGGCGGCAAATCCTCCGCCCCCGCGGGAATTGTGAACGCGGATGTGGCCAGCAACACAAGCAGCGTGGCGCGGAAGGTGGATTTCATGGGCAGTTCTCCTTTGCAGGGGTTGTTTCTATCAAGTTTCACCGCCCGGGCCAAGGCAAACGCTGAATGCCCTGAATTTTGTTGATGAATCGGCAAGAAGTAGGTATTTTTGTGTCGACCAAATCAAGGAATGAACAACCATGAAAAAACTCCTCGCAGCAACGCTTTTCATGCTGCTGTCTTCCGCCATCGTGCCGCTGCCTGCCTATTCAACGGTGTCGCAGACACCGGAAGAGGTTCTTCTCATCAAGAAAAAGAAGAAGGCGGAGCTTGCTGCCGAATCGGCCAAGAAGAAAGCCGGGCAAAAAGCCGCCAAGAAGCGCGAGTGCGGAACCTTCATGCAATGCCTGTTTGGAAAGTCCCGTGGCGGGAGTTCGCAATACGCATCGCTGAAAGACAGGAACCTCAGCCGCAAGTCCAAGCGCCGGATTATTGATTGGGACGAGGCGAAGTATGCGCCAGGCACGCTGATTGTGCGCACGCCTGAGAGAGCCCTCTATTATGTGCTGGAAGACGGCGAAGCCGTGCGTTATTCGATTGGCGTTGGCCGCGAAGGCTTCCAATGGAGCGGCAGTTCCCGCATTGTGGCCAAGCAGGAATGGCCAGACTGGCGGCCGCCGGAGGAAATGATCAAGCGCGAGGCGGCCAAGGGCCGCATCTTGCCAGCGATGATGGAAGGCGGGCCTGGAAATCCCCTGGGCGCGCGCGCCATGTATATCGGCGGCACCATTTACCGCGTTCATGGCACCAATGACGAGCGCTCCATCGGCCAGGCGATGTCATCCGGCTGCATCCGCATGATGAACGCCGACGTGATCGATCTTTTCGAGCGCGTGAAGGTGGGCTCGCGCATTTACGTCTACCAATAAGCGTCAACGCTCATGAGGAAAGGCCGCAAATCTGCGGCCTTTTTTGTTTGCGGCGAGCGCTCCAAAAAGAATTGACCCCGGAGGCGGTGCCGTCCGGGGTCCAATCCTAGAAACTTTGCAGAAAAAGAATTAGATCTTCTTCTTCTTCGCGGCCTTCTTGGCTGGTTTCTTCGCAGGCTTCTTTGCAGCTTTCTTAGCGGCCATGATATTCTCTCCTAGAGTTTGTTGTTAGTGCCCCACAACGCAGGCTAGTCCAGTACACTAACGATCGTTCGTACATTTTTTCTGTAGTCGCCATCGTTATTGACATGTCTTTTGAACCCGATTGTGTGATTCGGCAATATGCCGTCAACATCTTGTATATCGAACGAACTTTCCTAACAACTGGTAAACGAACATCACGCAGGGCATATCGTCCGTATACGGACGGGTGCGGTTGAATGCAGGCGAAGCCCCGTGAATTCAGCAATTCCAAGCTTCCTCCGTACACAGACGGAATGGCTTTTTTGGCGCCATGCGGCGAGATTTTTCCACAAATTTATTTCGATGGCGGCGGCGCGCCCGAAAAATAATTGTTGAAAAAGTGGCGCGGCAAAACCGAATCCGCGCTTCTCGCCACTCTCTCCATGGCCGGACATGACCCGATCGCCAAGATTTTTCATCGGAAACCATTTGAATCAAATGATAGCGTCGAGTTTTTCCATTCGGATTTGTGTTCTGGCGCGGAGCGAATTCAACTCGGAGCACGGAGAGAAGGAGAATGGCGTCATCACGCCACCGCGCAAAAAAATGGCCGGAAATTCTCCCGGCCATCGCAACGTAGATTTGAAACCGCTCAAGAACACCCGCTCGTTGATCCGCAGGAGTTGCACTTCAGGCATGTGCCATTTCGAACCAGCGTGAAGTTTCCGCATTCACCGCAGCTGTCGCCTTCATAGCCTTGCAGGCGGGCCTGGGCGCGCTGGTCCATGGTGGTTGTGGCAGGCGCCGCAGGCTCATAGACATAGGCAGCCGACGATTCCGCCAAGGCAAGCGAGCCACCCGAAACCGATTCCACCGCGCGCATTTGCAATGCGAGAGCGGGCGACGCCGATGAAGCAACACCTTGCGGCATCACCACCACATTCGACAGGTTCTGCTTGCGCACAAAGCCTGACGACAGATATTTCTGCGCCGGAACCGAAGCCGGAGCCTTGGGTTCTTCGTTGCCCACTCCCTTGCCAAGCGCGTCAAAGCCCATCTCGGAAGCTTCAACATGGGCCAGGTCATTGCGGCCCAGGTAAGAGACAGCGAGCTCGCGGAACACGTAATCCAGAATGGATGTGGCGTTCTTGATTAACTCATTGCCCTGCACCATGCCGGCCGGCTCAAACTTGGTGAAGGTGAACGCATCCACATATTCCTCCAGCGGCACGCCATATTGCAGGCCCACCGAGACGGAAATCGCGAAGTTGTTCATCATGGCGCGTAGCGCCGCGCCCTCTTTGTGCATGTCGATAAAGATTTCGCCAAGCTTGCCATCGTCATATTCGCCGGTGCGGAGATAGACCTTGTGGCCTCCCACAACGGCCTTCTGCGTGTAACCTTTGCGGCGCCCCGGCAGCTTGTCGCGGCCCCGCGCGATTTCAATGACCTTCTCGACGATGGTTTCGATGCGCTGGACCATGGGCTTGGCCATCAGGCCCTCGACCGCATCCTCGCCTTCATCCGCGTCATCCGCAATAAGCTGCGATGAGAGCGGCTGCGACAGCTTGGAGCCGTCGCGGTAAAGCGCGTTGGCCTTGACGCCCAGCTTCCATGACAGCATGTAAGCCGCGTTGCAGTCCGCAACGGTGGCCTCGTTCGGCATGTTGATGGTCTTGGAGATCGCGCCTGAGATAAACGGCTGGCTCGCCGCCATCATGCGGATGTGGCTTTCAACCGAGAGATAGCGCTTGCCCAGGCGGCCACATGCATTGGCGCAATCGAACACCGGCAGATGCTCATCCTTGAGTCCCGGAGCGCCTTCCAGCGTCATGGCCCCGCAGACATGGATGTTGGCCCTGTCGATATCGGCTTTCGAGAAGCCGATATGGGCGAGAAGATCAAAGCCATAGTCATTGAGCTGTTCGTCGGTGATTTTCAGCGCTGTCCGGCAGAAATCCTCGCCCAGCGTCCATTTGTTGAACACGAACTTGATATCGAAGGCGGAAGCCAACCCGGATTCAATCTTCTCAATCTGCTCGTCGCCAAAACCCCTGGCGCGAAGTTGCGCGTGATTGAGCGCCGGCGAATCCTGCAGCGTGCCAAGGCCAACGGCGTAGTTGATGATCTTCTCAATCTGCGCGGCGTCATAGCCCAGCGTGCGAAGCGCTTCGGGGACCGCCTGGTTGATGATCTTGAAATAACCACCGCCCGCCAGCTTCTTGAACTTCACCAGGGCAAAATCCGGTTCAATGCCCGTGGTGTCGCAATCCATCACCAATCCGATGGTGCCTGTCGGCGCCACGACAGTCGCCTGCGCGTTGCGATAGCCGTGGACTTCGCCGAGTTCCACCGCCAGGTCCCACGCCTTGCGGGCATGAGCGATCAAATCGCGGTCGGGGCAATCGGTTTCATCGAGCGGCACGGGCGCGATCTGAACGCCCTCGTAGCCCACGGCGGCGCCATAGGCGGCGCGGCGATGGTTGCGCACGACGCGCAGCATGTGCTCGCGGTTCTTGGCAAATCCGGGGAAGGGGCCAAGCTCCTTCGCCATCTCGGCGGATGTGGCATAGGAAATGCCCGTCATGATCGCCGACAAAGCGCCGCAAATGGCGCGGCCCTGATGGCTGTCATAGGCGATGCCGTTGGTCATCAGCAATCCGCCGATATTGGCGAAGCCCAATCCAAGCGTGCGATAGTCGTAGGACAGCCTGGCGATTTCCTTGGACGGGAACTGCGCCATCAGCACGCTGATTTCCAGAACCATGGTCCACAGCCGAACCGCGTGTTCGTAGGACTCAACGTCAAATTTCGCCGTTTCATTGTTGCGGAACTGCAAAAGATTGAGCGAGGCGAGATTGCACGCCGTATCATCGAGGAACATGTATTCCGAGCAGGGGTTGGACGCCCGGATTTCGCCCGATGCCGGGCAGGTGTGCCAATCGTTGATGGTGGTGTGATACTGGATGCCGGGATCGGCAGACGCCCAGGCGGCCTGGCCAATCTTGTCCCAGAGATCGCGCGCCTGCAGCGTCTTGGTGATTTTCCTGGTCATGCGGGCATTGAGGTTCCATGAACCGTCAGTTTCAACGGCGCGCAGGAATTCGTCGGTGACGCGAACCGAGTTGTTGGAGTTCTGGCCAGACACCGTGCGGTAGGCTTCGCCATCCCAATCCGTGTCATAAGCATCGAATTCGAGCTCAGTGTAACCTTGGCGGGCAAACTGCACCACACGCTTGATGTAATTATCCGGCACCATGTTGCGGCGCGCTTCTTTCACCGCGCGCTTGAGGGCGGGATTCTTTTCAATCTCAAAGCAATCATCGCCGGGGCCCTCGCAATTGACGCAAGCCTTCATGATCTGAGCAAGATGCTTCTTGACGATCCTGGAACCGGTCACAAGTGCCGCAACCTTCTGCTCTTCCTTGACCTTCCAATCCACGTATTCCTCAATATCCGGATGATCGACATCAACCACCACCATCTTGGCGGCGCGGCGCGTGGTGCCGCCGGACTTGATTGCGCCCGCCGCGCGGTCGCCGATCTTGAGGAAGCTCATCAGGCCCGATGACTTGCCGCCGCCAGAAAGCTTCTCGTTCTCGCCCCGCAGGTCAGAGAAGTTCGAACCCGTGCCCGAGCCATATTTGAACAGGCGCGCTTCCCGCACCCATAAATCCATGATGCCGCCTTCGTTGACCAGATCATCGGCAACGCCCTGAATGAAGCAGGCATGGGGCTGCGGATGCTCATAGGACGACTTGGACTTGGTGAGCTTGCCGGTTTCATGATCCACATAGAAGTGGCCCTGGCCCGGCCCGTCGATGCCGTAAGCCCAGTGCAGGCCCGTGTTGAACCATTGCGGCGAATTCGGCGCGCATTTCTGCGTGGCCAGCATGAAGCACAATTCGTCATGGAAGGCGCGCGCATCTTCTTCGGTGTTGAAATAGCCGCCCTTCCAGCCCCAATAGGTCCATGTTCCGGCCAGGCGGTTGAACACCTGCTTGGAACTCATCTCGCCAATCATGCGCTGCTTTTCCGGCAGGCTTTCCAGGGCGGCTTCGTCGGCCACCGAGCGCCACAGCCATGAGGGAATGCTGTTTTCTTCAACGCGCTTCAAGGCTGCCGGAACGCCGGCCTTGCGGAAATATTTCTGCGCCAGAATATCTGTCGCGACCTGGCTCCAGGCGGACGGAACCTCGATGTTCTCCAGACGGAAAACAATAGACCCGTCCGGGTTCTTGATTTCGCTGGTTGCCTGGCGAAATTCGATGTCCGCGTAGGCGTCTTGTCCGGTTTTCGTGTATTTGCGGTCGACCTGCATTACGTCCCTCGTCATTGTTCAGTTTCGTTGCCGTGGCGCGCACAACAATGCGCCCACGGTGTTTTGTTCACCCGTGTTTGACGTCACAAACCTCCCCGTCCGAGAAACACCTGTTTTTCGGATTTTTAGGCTCTATTTTTGGTTTTCTTACTCTTGGGAGACCCGAAAAACTCTTCGCATCTCCACCCCACGGCCCTGATGGCTAAACTATTACACACCCAACTCGTCGTCAATAGCTAGTGTGTTAACGAAACCTTACCGCTATATGTTGTGTCCACAGGTTCTCGCTCGCTGTGGATAACAGGATGATCACCCGATTCTGGGGGTAAGCTCAAGTAATTCGTGGAAATAATTCACGTGAATTTGCGCCCGGAACTGGTGTGCGGGACAGGGCGCCCAGCCGTCAAGCTGTTAACCATGATTTCAGTCAATTTATTTTTGCAGGGGATAAAAGCGGGTGGCCAGCATCGTTGGTTGCAAGAGCGCCGCTAAGTCGCGCCTTGCATGTCATCAAACTGTAACTTTGGCGCCCAAATCGGCCCCATGGCCGCCAAAACGACCAGGCTAGACGCGGTAATCGCGCTGAGCGCCAGCCATGACTCATTGATGGCGAGCGTCAGGCTTGCCTGTTGAACGGCGTCCATGATGCCCATCAGGCCCATGAGGTCTTGGCTGTCCGGAAGATCGGCCACTCCAACGCCAAGCAAACTGGCCGCCGCCGCCGGATCACTCTTGAGCAAATCGGAAATCATGTCCGCATGTTCCGGCCCCCGCGAAAACACGATGGTGTCAATGAGCGCGATGCCGATGGCGCCGCCCAAGTTGCGTGCGAGATTGAACAGCCCGCTGGCATCGGCGACTTTTTCCCTGGGCATGAAGCCAAGCGCAAACCGGATGGGCGGCAAGATGCAAAGCGCCACAAAGGAGCCGCGCACAACCTGGGGCCAGAACATTTCATCATAGCCCGTGGCAATGGTCTGGAAACCACTCATGAACAGGCCTATGGCGAAAAACAGAAAGCCAATGGCCGACAGCAACCTTGCATCCATGTGGCGGTCAATCTGGACCGCCAGCGGCGCTGTCGCCAATTGCGCAATGCCGGTCACCAGAATAACCACGCCAATTTCAAGCGGCCCCATGTCGTGCACAAAGGCCAGGAACAGCGGCAGCAGATACACCGAGCCGAACAGTGAAACCCCCAGAATGAAACTCAGCATGCAGCCAAAGGCCAGATTGCGATCCCGCAGGAGATGAAATGATATGACTGGCTGCGGGCGCTTGAGGGTGAGGGCCGCAAAGCAAATGACCGCCACAAACAGTCCAATCACCTGGGGCGACAGCCAGCCGCGCCCCGGCGCTTCCTTGAGGGCGATCAGCAGGGTTGCCAGCGAGACCGAGACATAGAGAAGGGAAACCCAATCCAAATCCTTGACCAGGGAAATCTGGGTTTTGACTTTCGGCAGGCAATAATATCCCAGCGCCAGCGTGATCAATCCGGGCGGCACGTTGATCAGAAACAGCATGTGCCAGGAGAAGTTCTCGGTAATCCAGCCGCCGGTGAGCGGACCCAGTGTTGGCGCCAGGACCGCCAGCAAGCCTCCAACCGTTGTGGCTATGGTCTGCTTCAACCCCTTGCCAAACAATAGGAATATCGCGGCGAACACCAGCGGAATGAGAATGCCCCCGGCGAACCCCTGCAAAATCCGGAAAATGATCAGGGACGCGAAATCAAAACTCATGGCGCAGCCAATGGAGGCCAATGTGAAAGTAGAGATGGCGCCCACAAACAGCCAGCGAATGGTGAAAACGCGGATGAGCAGGCCGGTGAGCGGAATGGAGATGACTTCGGCGATGAGATAGGTTGTCTGCACCCAGCTCATGTAGTCAGCGCCAATGTGCAAAGCATCCTGTATGACGCTCAGCGACGTGACGACGACCTGGATATCGAGGATGGCCATGAACATGCCAACGCACAGGGCGCCATAGCCCAGCCAAAGGGCCACTGTCGCTTGCGGCGTTTCGATCTGATTCGGTGTCGCGAGGCTCATTCCACGAGGTGTTTAATTCGAATTAGTCGAATCATCACAATTAAATATTATCCGCCCCGTTGTTGTGTATTAAGACTGCGCCCAGCGACCCAACCCGAAAGACACAGGCCCCAGCCTCCGACATGGAAACCATCCAGCCCTATCTTGACTACTTCGCCCAGAATCCAACCTGGGCGATAGTTGTCATTTTCCTGATCGCGTTCGGCGAGGCGCTGCTCATCATTGGCCTGTTCGTGCCTTCAACCGCGGTGCTGGTCGGCGCTGGAATTTTGGTGGGGTCGGGCCATCTGGAGTTTTGGCCGGTGTTCGCGGCAACCGCGATCGGGGCGATTGTCGGCGATCAGGTGTCCTATTGGGCCGGGCGTTTCTTCGGCGACCGGCTGCGCCTCATGTGGCCGCTCAACCGCTATCCGCAACTCGTTGAGCGGGGCGAGGAATTCGTCAGGAACCATGGCGGCAAAAGCATAGCGCTCGGGCGTTTTGTGCCGGGCGTCAAGGCCGTGGTGCCGGGCATCGTCGGCATGCTGGGCATGAGCCAGATATACTTTCTGGCGGTGAATGTTTCGTCGGGCCTGGTCTGGGCCATCGCCCATGTTGCTCCTGGCATCCTGATCGGCCAGGGTTTGGCGCTGGCTGGGGAACTCAGTGGCCGGCTGGTCTTTGTGCTGCTTGTGCTGCTCGTCATTCTCGCTGTCGCCGGCTGGCTCATCCGGCTGTTTGCGGCTGGCCTCTCGCCCTATCTGAGTCATCTGCTGGATCGGATTTCAAACTGGGCCAAAGCCAAGAACAGCCGTTCCATGCACCGCTTTGGCAGGGCCATTGCGCCGCAAAACCCGCGCTCCATGATCATCGTCTTTTTCGCCGCCATCCTGGTTTTTGGCATCATCGGCCTGGCCTTCATCATGAGCGGGCTGCTGCTGCGGAACGCCCTGCCCAATCTTGATATTTCGATCTACACCCTGATGCGTGAAATCAGGAATACGCCGGCCGACGAACTGATGATTCCGTTGACCATGCTGGGCGACACGGTTGTCGTTCTCGCGATGATGGCAACAATTGTGGGTTGGCTCGCCTGGCGCAAGGCCTGGCGGGCCGCCATTTTCTCCATCCTGATTTTCGCCGGCGGAAAGCTGGTTTCTGTCTTGCTCAAACATTCCATCCACCGGGCACGGCCGGTTGAACTCTACAATGGCTCGGAAGCCTTCAGCTTTCCGTCCGGCCACGCCACCATGGCCACAATAACCTTCGGCGTGCTGGCGGTTCTCGCCAGCCATGCCATGGGCCGCTGGAGCCGTTCGCTGGTCCATGCGACTTGCGGGCTGGTTGTCATTTCAATCGCTTACTCGCGAATCTATCTCGGCGTTCATTGGCTGTCCGATGTGCTTGGCGGCTTGCTGCTGGGCGGCATTCTGGTCGCCGCCTTCGGGGTGGCCATTGAAGCCATTCCCCCGCGCCGCATAAAGCCGATTGGCTTGCTCGGCGCCGCTTTCCTGGCGTTGGTCATTGGCGGAAACTTCCACATCAGCGCGGGCATCGAAAACGCGGAGAAGTTTTATGCGGTCCAGCAGTCCACTTACACTGTTGACGCCGAAGAATGGCAGGCGGCGGGGTGGCGGAGATTGCCCGCGGCCCGCATTGATCTCGCTGGAAAGCCGGAAGAACTGTTTGTCGCCCAATGGGCTGGTTCACTCGATGCGCTGCAAGCGGGCCTTGCAACGCAACAATGGATTCCCCAGGCAAAATGGACCTGGCGCGACAGCATCGCCTATCTCGACCCCAATGCCGTATTGGGAAGCGTGGCGCCGAGGCCCGCCTTGCATGAGGGCCTGAAAGCCAAGCTCACCATGACATTAACGCTCGCCGGCGAAGCCAACTTGCGCCTCACACTGCGGGCCTACAAGACCAACGCCACTGTCAATACGTCCGCTTCGAAAGAAGCGATATTCCTCTTAAGCCTGACCCAGGAAACCCTGCGCAAGACTATGCGGACTTATTCGGTGCCGACGCTGACACCGGCAACAACGGCCCAGATCGAACACTTCAGGGGAACCGTGGCGGCGCTAGGCGCGAGCAAGCTGGTTGAAAAAACCGGCAATGACCGTGACCGAACACTTCTGATCACCGCCAGATAGCGCCAATCTGTAGCCTTTACGAACGCCAGCGCTTGCGCCATATTCCGCCGGAATTTGAAGCCTTGGGGCAGAGCAGAGATGAACCTTCTAAAGCAGTTTTTTTCCTGGTGGAGCGGCCAGACCTGGGGCACGCGGTTTTACACCTGGCGCAAGGGCGAGCTTGTTGGCGTCGATGGCGCAGGCAACCGCTATTTCCGCGCCAAGTCAGCTTTGCCTGATTCCATAACCGAGCGCCGCTGGGTTGTGTTCAACGGCTATTCAGAAGCATCGGCCATTCCGCCCGGCTGGCACGGCTGGATGCACCACCGCACGGACGCGTTTCCAACCGCGTCCGACGCGCCAGACCGTGAATGGCAATTGCCGCATCAACCGAATCTCACCGGATCAGCCAAGGCCTACAGGCCACCGGGAAGCATTGTTGGCGGTGCGCCGCCGAAAAAAAACGAGCCCGGCTATCAAGCCTGGCGTCCCGAATGATATTTGGACTTCCTGGCGCCATATTTTAGCGATTGTTTCTGCCAGCTTCCGAGCCTTAGATGGGGGTTGCGAGAATCACGAGACGGATGAACATGAAAAATTCCACAGTTGAGACACTTATTGGCGCGGCGGTCATCGTGATTGCGTTCGGCTTTTTCATCTTCGCCTATAATACGTCTGACGAGGGCAACAAGGCGGGCGGCTACCAGCTGACCGCTGAATTCGACAATATCGAGGGCGTGAACATCGGCACCGATATCCGCATGGCTGGAATCAAGATCGGAACTGTGACCGCCCAGTCCCTGAACCCTGAAAATTATCAGGCCCTTGTCACCATGAGCATCAGCCCGACTGTCAAGCTCACTGACGACACATCCGCCAAGGTGACCTCGGAAGGCCTGCTGGGGTCAAAATTCATAGCACTTGAGGCTGGCGGTTCCGACACGCAACTGGCGGAAGGCGGTGTCATCGCCTACACGCAAGGGGCTGTGGATATCTGGTCGCTCATCAGCCAGGCCATGTTCGACAAGTCTGGAGCAAAGGCGCCCGAGACTGAGCCAAAGGCTCCCGAGGTTGAACCCAAGGCAAACTGAATGCGAAGCTTGTTGGTTGTCTGTATGAGTTTGGCGGCCCTCAATTCCGCGCAGGCGGAACGCGTTTCAAATCCCTACGCGGTGTTCACAGGCCTCGACAAGATCACGGGCACGACAACGACTTTCGAAACCAGGATTGGCGAATCGAAGCAATTTGGCGGCCTCATCGTCAAGGCCGAGGTTTGCTACACACGGTCTGCGACCGAGCAACCCAAGACCACCTCGTTCGTGCAAGTGGATGAAGTGCAATTGGACGAAACACATAAGCGCATTTTCTCCGGCTGGATGTTCGCCCAGAGCCCCGGCCTCAACGCCGTCGAGCATCCCATCTATGATGTCTGGCTGGTGAACTGCAGGGATCCCAGCGCCCCGCCGCCGGCGGTGGAGGAAGTCCCCGACCTCTCAACCCTGCAAGACCAAATCGAAGAGGGCGATCCGCAGGATTAAGGCCTTTCGGCGTAACGCAGCACCAGCTCTGCATCGGTGTCCCCGGAGAAGCTCTTGAAGTCCGCGCTGGCGTCGATGGCTGGTTCCAGCAGCTTTTGATATTCTTCCCGAGAAATTCGCACAGCTCCCAGCGTCGCCAGATGGGGGTTCATGAATTGCGCGTCCAGCAACTGAAATCCGCCGGCATTGAGGCGCGCCACCAGATGAACAAGGGCCACTTTGCTGGCGTCAGTGGCGCGCGAGAACATGCTTTCGCCAAAAAACGCGGCCCCGATCCGGACGCCGTAGAGCCCGCCGACCAGCTCCTCGTCCCGCCAGCACTCGACTGAATGACAACATCCCACTTTGTGCAACTGACCATAAAGAGCGCGGATGCGCGTGTTTATCCAGGTCACCCTGCGATTGCGGACTTTCGCTCCACAGGCTTCAATCACCTGGTCGAAGGCGGTGTCAACACGCACATTGAAGGGCTGCCGCCTGATCTGCTTTCGAAGCGAGCGGGAGATATGCAAGCCGTTCAGCGGAATAATTCCGCGCTCGTCCGGATCAACCCAGTAAAGCGCCGGGTCCTGCGCTGTCTCGGCCATGGGGAAAATGCCAATGGCATAGGCGCGAAGCAGGATTTGCGGCGTAATGGTGTCCACTAGGCATCTCGCGCGAGATAATTCTCAAGCCAGTGAATATCGTAATGCCCGTCGATGATATCGGGTTCCGTCAGCAAGCGCTGGAACAGGGGGATGGTGGTTTCAACGCCTTCAATGACAAACTCACCCATGGCGCGCTTGAGGCGCATCATGCATTCGGTGCGGGTTTTGCCGAACACGATCAGCTTGCCCACCAGGCTGTCATAGTAGGGTGGAATTTTATATCCCGCGTAAAGCGCTGAATCGACCCGCACCCCCAGGCCGCCGGGAAAATGCACGGCGTCCACCCGGCCCGGTGATGGCACAAAAGTCTTGGCGTTTTCCGCGTTGATGCGGCATTCGATGGCATGGCCGGAAAAAACGACATCGGCCTGCTTGTATTGCAGCTTGGAACCGCTGGCCACGCGGATTTGCTCCTGCACCAGATCGAGCCCGGTGATCATCTCCGTCACCGGGTGCTCAACCTGCAGCCGCGTGTTCATCTCGATGAAATAGAACTCGCCGTTCTCATAGAGAAACTCGATGGTGCCAACGCCCTCATAGCTGATATCAGCCATGGCCTTGGCCACGCGGCCACCGATTTGGTCCCGTTGCGCGGAATTGAGGGCAGGGGAGTGGGCTTCCTCCCAAATCTTCTGGTGGCGGCGCTGCAAGGAGCAATCGCGCTCGCCCAGATGAACCGCGTTGCCCTGGCCATCGCCCAGAACCTGAATTTCGATATGGCGTGGCAGCACCAGATATTTTTCTATGTAAACTTCTTCATTGCCGAAAGCAGCCTTGGCCTCCGTTTGCGCCGTGCTCAGCGCGATCTCCAGCTCGGCTTCGCCATGGGCGACCTTCATGCCGCGCCCGCCGCCGCCAGCCGTCGCCTTGACGATGACGGGATAGCCAATCTCCCGGGCGATGCGCTTGCCCTCTGAAACGTCAGACACGCCGCCTTCGGAGCCTGGGACCACGGGAATGCCCAAAGCCTTGGCCGTGCGCTTGGCTTCAATCTTGTCGCCCATGGTGCGGATGTTGTCGGCGGACGGGCCAATGAACTTGATGCCGTGCTCGGTGAGGATTTCAGCGAACTTGGCATTCTCGGACAAAAAACCATAGCCTGGATGCACAGCCTCGGCCCCGGTGATTTCGCAGGCCGAAACAATCGCTGGAATGTTCAGATAGCTGTCGCGCGCCGGCGGCGGGCCAATGCAAACGCTTTCGTCAGCGAGGCGCACATGCATGGCATCGGCGTCCGCCGTTGAATGCACGGCCACGGTCTGAATGCCAAGCTCGCGGCAGGCCCGGAGCACACGCAAGGCGATCTCTCCCCGATTGGCGATGAGTATCTTGTCAAACATCGCTCACTCGATCGTCACAAGGGCTTCGCCGAACTCAACCGGATCGCCATTGCCGACAAAAATCCGCGTGACCTTGCCCGACACAGGCGAGGGAATCTGGTTCATGGTTTTCATGGCTTCGATGATCAACAAGGTCTGCCCCTGCTTGACGTCAGCCCCGAGCTCAATGAAATTGTGGCTTCCGGGAGAAGCGGCCATATAGATCGTTCCCACCATCGGAGATTTCACTGTGCCCGCGTGGTCAGCGTCGGGCGCCTTGGCCACAACTGGGGCCGCTATCGGAGAAGCCATATGGGCCGCTGGCGCTTGCGGGGCAACAGTGGCATACGCCGTCATCGTCCTCGAAACCCGAACCCGCGTGCCCTTCTGGTCCAGTTCGATTTCTGAAAGCCCCGTGTCGTTCAGGATGCTCGCGAGATTGCGAATAAGGTCCAGTTCAGGACTGGCGGATTTTGCCGGCGCACGCGTGGGCGGATTTTTCTTCGAGGGCATTTGATTCACCCCTTTCCCGTTGATTTCAGAATATTGGACAGGCCCTCAAGGGCCAATTCATAGCTTTGCCCACCAAAGCCGCAAATGACGCCGTGGGCAACAGGTGAAATGTAGCTGTGGTGACGGAAAGGTTCGCGCTTGTAGATGTTTGAAAGATGAACCTCAATGGTCGGCAAATTGACCGCCTTGAGCGCGTCATGCAGTGCAACCGACGTATGTGTGTAGGCCGCGCCGTTGATGATGATTCCTGAAGCCTTATCTTGCGCCTCGTGGATCCAGTCAATCATTTCGCCTTCCGTGTTGGTCTGCCTGAAAACGGTGGCATGCCCGAGTGATTTTCCCTTCGCCGCGCAGCGCTGCTCCAGGTCAGTAATCGTGCCAGGGCCATAAATGCCCGGTTCCCTCTGGCCCAGGAGATTGAGGTTTGGCCCATTCAAGATGTAAATCGGTTTCATGCGCCCGCCATCAGAATCTAATGCTGAATGTTCTTATATGCCGGGGACCAGGAACATGGAAGCGGCGCGGGCCGTTCTCAACAAAGAGAACAGCCTTTTTCACGGGTTTCGCTGATGGAAGCGGCCAAATCATCCTTTGGCAGATATCCCGGAACCAGCTTGTCGTCGATGACAAAGGCCGGGGTGCCATTGATGGCAAGCGCGCTGGCCAGTTCCCGGTTGCGGCTGAGCAGGTCGGCCGTCCCGGGCGACTCCATATCCTTCGCGAGCCTTTCCATATCCAGCCCCTGCGCCGTGGCAAGTTCATCCACGATCGGTTTGGTGATCTTGCCTTCGTAGCCGAGCATCGCCACATGCAATTCCCAATATTTGCCCTGCGAACCCGCCGCTATCGCCGCCTTGGCCGCATAGTCCGAATCCTCCCCGAATATTGGAAATTCCTTCAGGACAAATCTTAGTTCCTTGTCGGATTCCAGGAGGCTCAGGACTTCAGGCAATCCCTTCTTGCACCAGCCGCAATTGTAATCAAAGAACTCGACCATGGTGACATTGCCGTTTGGATTTCCGGCGACAAAATCTCCCTTGTCGCGGAACACCTGGTCAGCGCGCTGAACCAAGCCGCTCTTGCGCTGCTCTTCTTCCGCCAGTTTTTCCTTGTTCTGCAGCAGGTCGCTCATTTCGCGCAGCAATTCGGGATGGGCGAGCAAATAATCCTTGATGATGGATTCCATCTCTTGCCGCTGATCCGGGTTGAATTCAGCCGCCTGGGCGAACGAGCCAGCGCCCACAAACACCAAAGCAGCGATCAACAGGTTGCGCATGGCCGTCCTCACAATTTCTCTGCTCTTTTGCCCGGAAACGCCGCGCTGCGTCAATCCTACTGTTTGGTCGTGAAGTTCACGATATCGTTGGCTTTGAACCATTCCGGCGTGCCGTGCTTGAATTGTTTCATGACGATTTTGGCTTTTTCGGCCGCCAGCGCCGTATCGCCAAGGGCCATGGCGGCCTGGGCCGTCGCCAGTTCGGCGCGTGGAATATCGCCAAGCAGCGCATAGCCCATGGCGGAAAACTTGTGGACATCAACGGAATCCGGTTCAGATTTCTTGGCAATGGTGAGCAACCGCACGGCCTCCTTGGCATTGGCCTTGTTTTCCGTCGCAATCAGCGCCTGGGCGTAGAGGATCTGTATGAGGCCATTGTTCGGCAGCAGCTTGCTCGCCTGCTTCAATGGCGCCAGCGCCTTCGCTGGCTGCCCGCCTTCCAGATAGGCCTGGCCCTTCAGCTCCCAGAAATAGGGATCTTGCGGCAAGTCCTGGATGAGGCTGTCAATCAGGGGAATGGCGTTCTTGGTATCGCCTTTCCGGAACATGGCGATTGAGCGGGCATAGCGCGCCGGCAGGCTGTTGTCCTTCGAAGGATAGCGCTGAAACACCAATTGCGGCGAATCCAGAAATCCGGAAAGCTTTGCCTGCATCAGTTCATGGCGCAGCATGATTTCCGGCTTGTCGGGCTTTTCGAAATGGGCGGATTTCTTGGCCGCGATTTCCAGATTGCGAATGCGGTCCAGCGGCATGGGATGCGACAGTAAATAAGGGTCGGCATTTTCCAGCGAAGCGAGCAATTCGTTTGCCAGCGTTTGGAACATGGAGAGCATGCCATTAGTGGATTGCCCTGTGGCATTCAGATATTTGAGCGCCGCCTGATCCGCCGATGCTTCCATGCTGCGCTGGTAAGATAGAAAGCCCCGCTGGGCGAAGCCTTGCGAACCCATCATGACGCCTTGGCCGGCTTGAGACGCGCCTTTTTGGCCGCTCGCGGCGCCGCCAACAACGGCTGCGACGCCAATCAGCATGCCAACGATGGATTGGGTGCTGGCCTTGTCCAGCTCAATGCCCATCCGCGCCAGATGCCCGCCGGCGATATGGCCCGTCTCATGGGCCAACACACCAATCAATTCATTGGGCGTCTTTGAACGCGAGAGCAGGCCAGTATGGACGAAAAGGCGCTGCCCATTGGCCACGAAGGCATTGATCTTGTCGTTCCTGATAATGTAAACCCGGATCGCCGATGGCTTCAGGCCTGCCGCCGTAAACAGCGGCTTGGTATAGAGCCGCAATAATCCTTCAATCTCGGCATCACGGATGAGGGGCAGGGAAGGGCCTTGCTGCTTTTTTCTGGTCGCGGCAACGCCTGGCGCCACAAGGGTTGTGAGCGCCACAGATATGGCCAGGCAAAGAGCTATCAGGTTTCGAAATCATCTTTCACTCAATGGAAGAATTCGCCGCATATGAACCGCTGTTTCAGGTTCAAATGCGGCGAGTTTGAGGCCCGGAATCTAACCGCGCTTGCTCCACCAGCCCGCTTTTGGCTTGGGCGCTTCGACAGGCGTCACCGTGGGGGCAGGCGGCTGCCATTTCCGCGCTTCAACCGGCTTGGAGAGAATTTCGATGACTGCCGCGGGAGGCGCCGCCACAACTGTCTCGCGCTCGGCCTGCGGCGCGCGCGCTTCACCAGAGGCTTCGCCTTCACCGGCATTCCTGTTGCGGCCATTCCTGTTGCGGCCCCACCGGTCACGCCGGCGTTTTGGCCCGCGCTCGGTGTTTCCGCTTTCAGCGCTTTCATCGGAGGAGGTTTCCGCATCGCCGCCAATTGAGACCACCTCATCATGGCCAGCAACCTCGGTCACTGCAGTTTCGCCATCTTCTCCGGCTGATACTGGCCTGTCATCCCGGTCACGGCCACCACGTCTGCCGCCACGCCGTCCACGCCTGCGCCGCTTGCCTCGTCCGTCATCAGCGCCTTCTTCCGATATTTCAGAATCCGCCGCGGCTTCACCACGAGATTCTTCAGCCTCAGCACTTTCCTCAACATCAGTTTCAACCTCTTCAACGGCCTCTTCATCCTCCTCTTCTTCAAAGGCTAAATCAATCTTGACCGATGGCGGAGCTTTTCGAATGACAATATTGCGTTCGCCAGCCCGCTCGATAACGGCCTGCGAGCCCTTCATGTCATCGCTCGGAACGATGAACACGGAAATGCCGTAGGCCTGCTCAATCGACAGGAGATTGTCGCGTTTTTCGTTGAGCACATAGAAGGCGACTTCACGCGTGCATTTCACGGTGAGGTGCTCCGCCTTCTTGCTCATCAAATGTTCTTCAATGGCGCGCAGCACCGAAAGCCCACATGACGAAATCGAACGAACCATGCCACGGCCTTCGCAATGGGGGCAAGTGCGCGATGAGCCCTCCAGAATGCCGGGCCGCAGCCTTTGCCGCGACATTTCCATGAGGCCGAAGTGGCTGATCCGGCCAACCTGAATGCGGGCCCGGTCATTTTTCAGCGCATCCTTCAAGCGCCGCTCGACCGAACGGTTGTTGCGGTTTTCCTCCATGTCGATGAAGTCGATAACCACAAGGCCGGCCAAATCGCGCAACCGCAACTGCCGCGCGATTTCATCGCAAGCCTCAAGGTTGGTCTTGAGGGCCGTGTCTTCAATATTGTGCTCGCGCGTCGCCTTGCCGGAGTTGATGTCAACCGAAACCAGGGCCTCGGTTTGGTTCATCACAATGTAACCGCCGGACGGCAATGTGACCGTCGGTGAATACAGGGCATCCAACTGGGTCTCGGTCTGATGCTTTGAAAACAGCGGCCGCGGATCCTTGTAAAGCTTCACGTTCTTGGCATGCGATGGCATCAGCATTTTCATGAAGTCTTTGGCTTCGCGGTAGGCCTCCTCGCCTTCCACGAAAACTTCTTCAACGTCCTTCGTATAGAGATCACGGATGGAGCGCTTGATCAGGCTGCCTTCCTCATAAACCAGCGCGGGGGCCGTTGAATGCAAAGTGAGATCGCGGACGTTTTCCCACAGCCGCATGAGATAATCGAAATCACGCTTGATTTCCGGGCGCGTGCGCTGGGCGCCCGCCGTCCGCACAATCAGGCCCATGCCATGTGGAATCTCCACATCGCGGGCAACTTCCTTGAGACGGCGCCTGTCGCCGGCATCGGTGATCTTGCGGGAAATTCCGCCACCGCGCGCGGTGTTGGGCATCAAAACGCAATAGCGCCCAGCCAGTGAAAGATAAGTGGTGAGCGCTGCGCCCTTGTTGCCGCGCTCCTCCTTCACAACCTGAACCAGAATCACCTGGCGGCGCTTGATAACTTCCTGAATCTTGTACTGGCGGCGGGGCGGACGGCGCGGCCGCCGGGGCACTTCCTCGAGCGCATCCTCGGCGCCAATGGATTCAACCTTCTGGTTTTCCGCGTCTTCTTCGACAGCAACAACACCTTCTCCGGTTTCGCCTGTCGCTGGCGCGTCGTTGCCGTTGGCGGCGTCATCGCCGTTCTCTTCCGATGCGGACGGCTGTTCCGCGTCGTCCGCTTCTGAATCTTCCGAATCATCGGGCGCTTCACCGGCATCTTCCGAAACCTGCGAACTCGGCGTCTGAGGCCTCTAAAGGCGCGGCGCGCTCAGATGAATTGTTTTCTTGCTGATCGCCGTCATCATCATCATCGTCTTCTTCCTGCTCATTGGCCGCGTCCTCCTCCTGCTCGCGCAAAAGGGCCTGCCGGTCAGCCACTGGAATCTGGTAATAATCGGGGTGAATTTCCGAGAAGGCGAGGAAGCCGTGGCGGTTTCCGCCATATTCCACGAAGGCGGCCTGCAACGAGGGTTCAACCCGCGTGACCTTGGCCAGATAGATATTGCCTTTTAGCTGCTTGCGGGCAGCGCTTTCAAAGTCGAATTCCTCGATGCGGTTGCCGCGGACCACGACAACGCGTGTTTCCTCGGCGTGTGTGGCATCGATGAGCATTTTGCTGCCCATGTTTTTCTTTCCCTGGCGCGGATTGGCGGTGAGGCTTCAATGGTCCTTTGTCCGGACATTAGAAACCACGGGGCCCGACGGGCCAACCGGCGCGAAAAGGGCCTGATCCAGTACAACAAATCGCGCGACGCGTACAGCTCTGCGTGTGCTGAAATTTCAGCTGCATGAGGCACTATCACCATGTTTTGAACCATGACCCACATTTATGTTTGCCCGGATCATGTTGATCCGAACGGTTAAACTCAATTGCGCACCCGCTGCCAGTCTTTCAAAACCGCAGGGAACGCTAAGCGCCTGACAAAGGCACCCCACGACAACGCGACATGAAGGGGCAAACCAACTGGTTCTCCGGACCCTCCGGACGCGAAATTATTGCTCTTGCAACCCAAACGATTGAATCGAGTATGCCGAAGAGACCCCCCTTGTTTAAGGAGCCCGGCCGCATATTGCAAGGTCGCAATGAAAGAGAGGCTATTAAGGAAACCTTAAGTTAACCATAGGGTGCCTAACATCGGCGGAAGGTGTTGAGGGCAGAATGATTTTAGGCGTGCCACAGGCTGGAAGGGCTTGGGCGAGGTGCTTGGCGCATTTCTCCGGAGCCCATCGCTTGGCAATTTTATGCCTGTTTTTCATGGCCTTACAGTCTTCATTTGGCATCGCGGACGCGGTGACAACCGGGGCCAGGGTGGGCGGCGATGACAACCGCACCCGCTTCGTGGCCGATATCTCGAAACCGGTGAACTACAGCGTTTATGTCCTGCCGAACCCCTACCGTGTCATTATTGATATGCCCGGCATGACCTTCAATTTGCCCCCCGGCATTGGCAGAAAAGTGCGGGGACTGGTAACTGAATACCGCTACGGCGTATTGGACGGCGGCAAATCCCGCATCGTCATCGACACCAAGGGCCCGGTGCTGATCGAAAAATCCTTTCTGGTCGACCCGGAGGCCGGCCGGCCGGCCCGTATCGTGGTTGACCTGGTCAAAACCACCGAAGAGGCCTTCGCCAAGTCGTTCAAGGCGGAACAGAGCCGGGATCAGAAGAAGCTGGCGGAACTGGCCGATATCAAGCAGCCCGAACCTGAAGTCGCGACCGCCAGCCTTGCGCCGGAGGAGTCCGCCACGAACCGCAAGGTCATTGTTCTCGATCCTGGGCATGGAGGACTTGATCCGGGCGCCATAAGCCCAAACGGCACAAGGGAAAAAGATGTCGTCATGGCATTCGCGCTGGCGTTGCGGAAGGCTCTGCTGGCGTCCGGCGATTATGATGTGCGACTGACCCGCCAAACCGACAAATTCATCAGTCTCCGCCAGCGGGTTGAAGTGGCCCACAACTCGAAAGCCGACCTTTTCATCGCTATCCATGCGGACACGGTGAAAGGCCAGGACGTGCGCGGCGCCACGATTTACACCCTGTCCGACACGGCGTCCGACGCCGAGGCGGAAGAGCTGGCCAAGAAGGAAAACCGCTCCGACATAATCGGCGGACTGGATCTGCAAACAGAAAACCAGGAAATCACCGACATCCTGATCGACCTCACGCAAAGGGAATCAAAGAACCACGCGGTGTTGTTTTCCAAGAAGGCCGTGGCCCAGCTCAAGCCCCTTACACTGATGACCGGCAAGCCCATGCGCTCGGCCGGTTTCATGGTGTTGAAAGCGCCGGATGTTCCTTCGGTGTTGCTTGAACTCGGCTATCTGTCCAGCAAATCCGATGAAAAGCTGCTGACATCGCCGGCCTGGCACAACAAAATCGCGAAAGCCTTCGCCACCGCCGTCGACAATTATTTTTCCACCGAACTGGCTTCAAATTCCAACTGAACCGCCCGCCAAGCCTTGGCCACATTGCGGGCCTAGCAAATGTTTTGCAGGCATTTGCGCAAACGTGCTATCGCGCTGGCCGCAAGGCGGTTGCTAGAAACGGAATCAGGTCAGAAATCGGAAGATGCTGAGATTTATTGGTTGGTTATTCGCCGCGGGGTTCACGATTTTCCTCGCGCTGTCCGTAGGCCTTGCTTTTGTCATTTACGACGTCGCCAAGGACTTGCCGGACTATAAGCAGCTTGCCTCCTACGAGCCGCCGGTGATGACGCGCATTCACGCCGCCGATGGCTCGCTGCTGGCGGAATACGCCGACCAGAGGCGGCTTTTTGTTCCCATCAACTCGGTGCCCAAGCGGTTGATCCACGCCTATCTCTCGGCCGAGGACAAGACCTTTTACGAGCATGGCGGATTGGACTGGCGCGGCATCGCGGCGGCGGGCATCCGCTACGTGATGATCAAGCTGGGGCGCGAGGGGCAAATCGTCGGGGCTTCCACCATCACCCAGCAGGTGGCGAAAAACTTTCTTCTGAGCAACGAGCAAACGGTGACGCGCAAATTGCGCGAGGCTGTCATCGTCCAGCGCATCGAGAAAGCCTTCACCAAGGATCAAATTCTCGAACTCTATCTGAATGAAATATTCCTGGGCCTCAACTCCTATGGCATCGCGGCCGCTTCCCTCAATTATTTCGGCAAGTCGCTCACCGAACTCAGCCTCGAGGAAATGGCCTATCTCGCGGCCCTGCCAAAGGGGCCCAACAATTATCATCCGTTCAAGCACAAGGAGCGCGCCATTGAGCGGCGCAACTGGGTTCTGCAGCAGATGTTTGAGAACGGCTACATCACGCAGGCGGAGCTTGATGAGGCCAGCAGGAAGCCGCTCGAAATCAGCCCGCGTCCCTTCGGGGCCCAGCTCTTCGCCGCTGAATCCTTCGCCGAGGAAGTGCGCCGCGAACTCATCGGTCTCTATGGCAAGGACACGCTCGGCAAGGGCGGGCTTTCGGTTCGCACCACGCTTGATCCCAAGCTTCAGATATTCGCCAGGCAGGCCCTGGCCCGCGGGCTGATCGCATTCGACCGCAAGCGCGGTTTCCGCGGCCCGGTCAATCAGATCGGCGTTGAAGGCGATTGGGGCGTGCCGCTGGCAAAGATAAAAGTGCCAAGCGACGTGGCTCCCTGGCGGCTGGCGACCGTTATCGAAATCAGCGAGACGGAAGCGAGGGTTGGCATGCAGCCCAAGCTTCTGGCTGATGGCAAGCTTGAAGAGGCCCGTGAAACCGGAACCATTCCTGTTGCGCTGATGGGCTGGGCCCGCAAATATGAGGATGGCACGAGCCTTGGCCCCAAAATTGTGAATGCCACCGATGTCCTGGCCAAGGGCGATGTGATCTATGTGGCCCCGAGCGCTGACGAAGGCAAATGGCATCTCGTGCAAGTGCCTGATGTCGAGGGCGCATTGGTCGCCATGGACCCGCACACGGGCCGGGTGCTGTCCATGGTGGGCGGATTTTCTTATGGCAACAGCCAGTTCAACCGCGCCGTGCAGGCCAAGCGCCAACCCGGCTCATCGTTCAAGCCCGTCGCCTATGCGGCGGCGCTGGACAATGGCTACACGCCATCTTCGGTCATTCTCGACGCGCCGGTTGAATACAAGCTGGCCGATGGCAAGGTGTGGCAGCCCAAGAACTATCAGAACACATTCTATGGCCCCTCGACACTGCGGCGCGGCATCGAGCAATCGCGCAATGCCATGACCGTGCGGCTCGCCGCCGATCTTGGCATGACGAAGGTTGTGGACCTCGCCCAGCGCCTGGGCATCTACGAGAATATGCCGGCCCATCTCTCGATGGCGCTGGGCGCGGGTGAGACCTCATTGATGAAGATGACCACCGCCTACAGCATCTTCGACAATGGCGGGAAGAAAGTTGTGGCCACCCTGATCGACCGGGTGCAGGACCGCCATGGCCGCACCATATTCCGCTATGACAAGCGCGATTGCACAGCTTGCCAGCAGGAAACCTACGCGGCTGGCAGTGAAGAGCCTGATTTGGCCGACGTGCGCGAACAGGTCATGAGCCCCTATACGGCCTATCAGATCACCTCGATGATGGAAGGGGTTGTCCAGCGCGGCACCGGCAAGAAGATTTTGGCCGTGGGCAAGCCCGTGGCTGGCAAGACCGGCACGTCCAATGACGAAAAGGATGCCTGGTTCATCGGCTACACGCCAGATCTGGCCGTGGGGGTCTATGTGGGATATGACAACCCCAAGCCCATGGGCAGGAAGCGCACGGGCGGCGAATTGGCGGCCCCCATCGTGGCTGACTTCATGCGCCTGGCGCTTCGCGACCAGCCGGCGACGCCGTTCCGCGTGCCCCGCGCCATCGAACTCATCCCCATTGACGCCGCCACCGGCCAGCGCGCCATTTTCGGCCAGGAAGGCGTCATTCTCGAAGCTTTCAAGCCGGGCGACGAGCCGCCTGAATCGACCACCATCATTGGCCAGGAACTGGCTGCGGCGATTGAGAACGCGGCGCCGGGCGAGGGCGTCGAACTGGTGCCGCCAGTTGACGGGGAAGAGACAGGTTACGTGGAAGAGACTGGCGACGGGGAAGTGACGGGTGACGCGACAGGCGAAGAGGACGGGTTGACGACCGGCACCGGCGGCCTCTATTGAGCGCCCACCAACCCATCTGAAAGTTTTCCAGACATGCGCGCAGAAATCGGCAAGCTCGTTGAAGAGATGAAGCAGTCCATCGGGCTGCTAAGGAGGCATCTTTGACTGGGACGCAGCCATCCGCCAGCTCGCCGAGCTGAACGCCAAATCCGAAGACCCGGCCCTGTGGAACGATCCGCAGAAAGCCCAGGATGTGATGCGCAAGCGCCAGGATCTGGATGGGCGCATTTCGTCCGTCCTGCGGCTGGAGCAAACCATCGAGGACAATGTGGGCCTCATCGAACTTGGCGAGTTGGAAGGCGACCACGGCATCGTCACCGAAGCCGAGAAGGCGCTCACCCGGCTGAAAGCCGATGTTTCCGAGCAGGAGCTTGAAACCCTTCTCTCCGGCGAGGCCGATGGCAATGACAGCTACGTGCAGATCAACGCCGGCGCCGGCGGCACCGAAAGCCAGGACTGGGCCTCCATGCTCATGCGCATGTACACCCGCTGGGCCAACCAGAACAAATTCAAGGTCGTCGGTGCTTGACGAGCACGCAGGCGAAGAGGCCGGCATCAAATCCTGCACCCTCGAAATCAAGGGCCACAACGCCTATGGCAAGCTGAAAACCGAATCCGGCGTGCATCGCCTGGTGCGCATATCGCCCTATGATTCAAATGCCAGGCGTCACACCTCCTTCGCCTCCGTCTGGGCCTATCCGGTCATCGACGACAACATCGACATCCAGATCAATGAAAGCGACTGCAAGATCGACACCTACCGCGCCTCGGGCGCTGGCGGCCAGCACGTCAACACGACCGATTCGGCTGTCCGCATCACCCACCAGCCAACCGGCATCGTCGTCGCCTGCCAGGCCGAGCGCTCGCAGCACAAAAACCGCGCCACCGCCTGGAAAATGCTGAAGGCGAGGCTTTACGAGCTCGAGCTGCAAAAGCAGCAGGAAAAAGCCGACGCGGTCAACGCCAAGAAAACCGACATCGGCTGGGGCCACCAGATCCGCTCTTACGTGCTGCAGCCCTATCAGCTGATCAAGGACCTGCGCACCGGCTTCACCAGCACCAACCCCGACGCCGTGCTGGACGGCGGCCTCGACGATTTCATCCAGGCTTCGTTGGCCAAGCGCATCCAGGGCATCAGCAACGAGGCGATCGAGGACATTGAGTAGGGGGCGCCTCAATTCAAGGGAAACATGCGCGCGCGCCGGAATGCGCTCGACATAGCGCAGCGCCACACTTAAATAAACACCTTCAAAAAATAAAACGAAACATATCTTTTATTTATATAAATAAATATAATTTATCATCAAACAATAAACCGCTAACACAACACCATACTCCACGAGATAAACTACGCTATCCACATCATCAAAAAAAACATCCTCACACCAATTTCCCCGCTACGTGATATAAAAGTAAAAAAAAACGTCCCTTTTTGTTCCCCTGCGAGTTGTCTCTTCATAAGGTCGATAACCTGCTTTTCAGGCGGATGCAAATTTTCGCGGGAGAAAAGTCGTAACAATAGCGATCATCCCAATTACGAAAAGAAAAACTACTGCGATGTATGGCAACGCCAACTTTAGCTTCAGGCGCACGTTATGCCCACCAGGCTGTTCTCGCTGAAGGCAAAGTTGCCAAACAAAGCCCACTCTTCCCTTTTCATCCATCTTCTTCTCCCCTCCGCCTGCTACTCACTTCCGCGTGCACCGTACCGCAGCGCGCGATCCGCCAGCTTCTCCATCTTCCCCATAAATCTGTCCTAGCCACACGCAACCCATCATAGGCGCCTCAATTCAAGGGAAACATGGGCGCGCGCGCCGGATCGCGCTCGACATAGCGCAGCGCCAGCAACGCCTCCTCCGCATCAAGCAAAGGGAAGCGTCCCCTTTTGTTTCCGCCCCAGAGCAGAGGTAAATCGTTTTTCCGTTTCGACTTTATTGAAGTGATCGTCAGATTTTTGCGGCATGAAGAAAACCTATGATCCTGTGAAACTGTGCATTTATTGCGGTGCCACTCGATACGCCTCGGATAGCAATCGCTACCTGGCGGAAGAACATATCATTCCTTTCGGCCTAAATGGAAATATTATACTTCCAGAGGCGAGTTGTCGTTCCTGTGAGCGCATAACCGGTCGCCAAGAAAGCGTCATGCTCAAAGGAGCATTAGAGGGGGTTCGCTCATTCTTGGGCTTTCAATCGAGAAAGCCAAAAGACAGACCTAAAGTTTTGCCCTTATTTTGGGGAGATTCACCCGCCAGCGGCGGAAAAATGATGATCCCCGTTGAGGATTTTCCAATTGTATTTGTGTCTCTGGTTCTTCCTGTTCCTAGTGTTTTGAGTGGAATTCCCGCTCCCACAATCAACATAAGAGTCCACACGTTGCGTGTGGACATGGGCCTAATCCGCAAGAAGTATGGGAGAGCGAAATTTGCTATGCCTTCCACTAATGTTGAGGCGTTCTGCCGGATGTTGGCAAAAATAGCCCATTCATTTGCAGTCGCCGAGCTTGGGCTAAATTACTTCAGCCCAGCGCTTATTGACTACATCCTGTCTAACACAGAGGTGCCCGCTTTTTATAGCCATATAGGCGGTTTCCCGCAGGAGTCCCCGCCCTCGGATGCCCTGCATGAGATTGAACTATACAATCACGAACAATATCCATATCTGGTAATGGTGCGTCTCAGGCTTTTTGCCAAGTATAATGGACCGTCCTATCTCATTGTGGTCGGCGAGAAGAAGCGTGAAGCTTCCGGCTGACGCAGCACATGCTCAACACAAAGTCGATAATAGTTTCGTTCCCTGTCTGAAAGGTTTTCCCAGAAAACAAGAAAACAAAGGGGACGCTTCCCTTTTCATCCATCTTTCCTCCCGCTTTC
Organism: uncultured Alphaproteobacteria bacterium; assembly: GCA_963816305.1. Lineage (GTDB taxonomy): Bacteria > Pseudomonadota > Alphaproteobacteria > Rhizobiales > Aestuariivirgaceae > Aestuariivirga. Next base: position 62,659 of record CAWFJW010000022.1, on the reverse strand, counting down.
GGCCCGCCTCGGGCGTCCGCGTGGACGGTACCGCAGCGGGCGGTCCGCCAGCTTCTCGATCTTCCGGATAAATCTGTCCGAGCCACACGCCAATCCCATCATGGCGTTGCGGCGCAACACCAGCAACGCCTCTTCCGCATCATCAAAGAAAACATCCTCACGCCGGTTTCCCCGCTGCGTGATGTGATGCGGCATGTTGGCAAAAACCGAGCGGGCGAGGCGTGGCATGGGTGCCTGTTAACAGAAAAAAGAATGAAAATAAAGGGAAGCGTACCTATTCAATTACGCTATTCAATTGCGAGGTGCCTTTGATTGCATGTGTTGTTGAGCGTGCCATCGACACTGCTTCGGTATGGCGTTAGGATTTGTCCCACACCAAACGAAGGGATGCACCCATGGTCATGTATTTGTCTGAGCCGGATGTCGCAAAAGTGTTGACCTATGAGCGGCTCATTCCCTGCATGGAACAGGCGTTGGCGGCATTATCCAATGGCGAGGTCATCATGCCGGTGCGCAACATGATCACGGTGGAAGAAAATCTCCGCTTCCTGGCCGTCATGCCTGCGGTTATGGCGAACGGCATGGGGGCGAAACTTGTATGCTTCTATCCGAAGAACTCAGGCACGCCTCACCACACCCACACCGCCAGCATCGCACTCTTCGACACGGAAACCGGCGAACCGCTGGCCTTCATGGATGGTCGCTTGATCACGGAGATGCGGACGGCCGCAGTCTCGGCGGCGGTGACGAAGCAGGCGGCGCTGCCGGGAAGCAGTGTTCTGGCTATTCTCGGCACTGGCACGCAGGGCCAAGCCCATGTTGAAGCGATGCGGCATGTGATGGATGTTCGCGAGATCAGGGTGTGGAATCGCACTGCAGACAGCGCGAAGACTTTTGCCGAGAAACACGGTGGCCGCGCCATGTCGGCGGAGGAGGCCGTGCGCGGTGCTGATGTGATTGTGGTTGCCACAAGTTCCCATGTTCCCGTGCTCAAAGGCGCTTGGTTGAAGCGGGGCGCGCATGTGAACACAGTTGGGTCGGTCAATCCGAAGTGGCGGGAACTGGATGACGAGGCCATCCACAATACACTGATCGTGGATTCCCGCGAGGCCGTGCTGAAGGAATCCGGCGATGTGATTTTGTCGAAGGCGACCATTTTCGCGGAGGCCGGGGAAATCATGTCTGGAAAGAAGTCGGTAAATCGGAGTGACACAACTGTCTTCAAATCGACTGGCCTCGCAGTTGAAGACATTGCGTCGGCACGGCTTGTGTATGATTTGAGCCGGGCGGGATGAAGTCCAGGTCTCCGCCAAACTCTCCACATTTGAGATTTGGACTCGCAAGCGCCATATTGCGTTGATCGATTCGCATTCAATTCAATTTTAAATTTTACAAGGGGAAAAAAGGGACGCTTCCCCTTTAAGGGGAAAAAAGGGACGCTTCCCTTTGATTGGGCCCTATTCTGGAATGACGGGCCGTATAACCTCATTGATGCCACCGTTCGGGAATTTCAAAACAGGAGGCTCGCCATTCATTTCCGCTCCATACGGGTGATTCCGCAAAATTCAATAGTGTGAATAAATACCCCTTGACAATCTATTCCTACCGGTTCAAATGTTCCTGTTATGTTCTTTGTGATTGATAGGAAACACCATGGACTGGGACTTGGTCATCAAACGCAACAGTAAAGCGCTCCAAGGCATCATTAAAGTGCTGTTCGCCCTGCTGGGGCTTGACGGCGCGGATGCGGCTTCGCGGATTCCACGCTCACTGCACAGCGCCGTGCTGGCTGTGCTGCGGCCCGCTGAATCCGCCGTGCGCCGCCTGATCGCCATCGCGGCCCGGAATGTTGTGGTGAAGTTGGCGCCATCGCGGCCCATGCCGGTAGGGAAAGTCATTGGGAAGGGCGGTGGAATTTCCCCTCCCTCCTTCCAGCTCTTTGATCCACGGAAACGGGTGAAGCTTGCGCGGGCCATGAAACTCAAACGGATGGAGCCGCGCATTCATTTCTTTCCCTACGATCCAACGGTGGCAGCCCTGTTTCCAGCGCCCCGGCCTGTGGTCGAACCCCCGCCACCGCCCGATGGCCTCGTGGGTGCCGCGCGCCTCCACCGCAGGCTCCAGGCTCTCAAACTGGCGCTTGATGATCTGCCGCGCCAGGCCAAGCGACTCGTTCGCTTGCAGCAGAGGCGGATGGCAGCGCCATGGCCGAAATTCCTGTCGCCTCTCCGTCCCGGCCGTCCTCCGGGCTACCGCCGGAAGCCCATTCACGAGGTTGATGACGTGCTCATCGAATGCGACAGGCTCGCCGATAACGCGCTGCTGAAGCCCAACACAAGCTGAGGCGCCGGCTATGACTTTTGCGGCGTGATGCTGAAGCTGGCGGAAAGGCCGCCGGTTGGCGACCGCGCGAGCTTCAGGCGGCTGTTGTAATTTTCAAGCAGCGCCTCGACAATTGACAGGCCCAGTCCGCTGCCGACAACTTTCTGGTCCAGCCGGACGCCCCGGCTCAAGGCTTCCGATTGCTTTTGCTCCGGGATGCCCGGCCCGTCGTCGTCCACGGTCACGGTCGCGGCCTTGCCATCGGCTGCCACGCTTATGGCGATGCGGCCCTTGGCCCATTTCCGCGCGTTGTCAATCAGGTTTCCCGCGACTTCGGCGAAGTCTTCGGCGTTCATGGCGAGGACAAGATTGCTTGGCCCATTGACGGAATATTCGAGCAGATGGTCAGCAGGCAGTTTTTTCAGGGTTTCGACAATTGACAAGACTTCCGCGATGGCTTTCGCGCCGCTGCCGATCGCCACCGCGCCGCTTTGCGAACGGGCGAGGGCGAGTTCGCGTTCGACAAAGCGGTGCATGGCGCCCAGGTGCCGGCGAATGGCTTCCGCCGCCTCCGGCGCTTTCTGCCTTGCCAGCATATCGGCCTGGGCGGCGAGCGCCGCCAGCGGCGTCTTGAGTCCGTGGGCCAGATCTCCAGCGCGGCGGCGCGCGTGTTCGAGGTTGTGGCGATGCAAGTCGAGCAGGGCATTGATCTCTTCCGCAAGCGGGACTACTTCGACGGGAACGCCGGATGTTTCGACGTGGCCGCTTGCGCCTTTTCGGACGACCTCGATTTCGCGGCGAACCGCCTCCAGGGGCCTGAGGCCATAGGCGATTTGGGCGATGGCTGCGAGAATGAGCCCGACGCAGGCGATGGCAAGGCCAATGCCAAGCGTTCGCAGAAGGTCATTGCGGCTGGCGGCTGAAACCGCGGCGTCTTCGGCGACAGCCAGGCGGAAATGGCGCTTGACGTTTTGCCTGTCATGCAAGGTCACGTCGCGCACCAAAGCCAGCAGTTCCGTATCGCCGGGGCCTGGCAGTGTGGCAATCCCAAGGGCACCCCCGTTGGGGTTGCCCGTGACGTCAAGTGTCATGTCCCAGAGCGACCGTGATCGCAACGGGGCTTTCCCGGCCTCGCTGATTTGCCAGTAGAGGCCCGACAGCGGGCGCTCGTAGCGCGGGTCCGTGAGGGATTCCTCCACTCCGGCCGTATTGTCATCGTTGATGACGAGCTGGGCCGCAAGCTGGTCAAGCTGCTGCGACAGGTCTTGTTCCAGCCGGCTTGAAATTTGCCGGTCAAACACATTGGCAATGAGAAAGCCGATAAAGGCGAGGGCCACGGCCACGGAAATCGTGGCGGCGAAACCCAGGCGCAGCCGGAGCGAAGGGCGCTTCAATCCGTGGCCACCGGCACAATGTAGCCGGCGCCCCGCCGGGTTTCGATGAACTCGTTTCCAAGCCGCTTGCGCAGCCTGGCGATCAGGGCCTCGAGCGTGTTGCTGGTCGGGTCGCCGTTGCCATAGACATGCTCATAGATTTCTCGGAACGGCACGACTTCGCCGTGGTGGTGCAGCAGATAGCTCATGGCGCGGTATTCGAGCGGTGACATCTTGATCGGAATGCCATCAACGCTCACCTGCATTGTCAAGGTGTTGAGGCGCACGCGGCCAACGTTGATTTCCGGCGCGGCATGGCCGCCGGCGCGCCTGAGAACGCCTCGCAACCGCGCCAAAAGCTCTTCAGCCTCGAAGGGCTTGCCAACATAATCGTCGGCCCCGGCGTTGATGCCGTCAACCTTGTCGCGCCAGTTCCCGCGGGCCGTGAGGGCGATGACCGGCATTTTCCGGCCAGCCTGCCGCCATCTCTTGAGAACACTGATGCCATCGAGGGTGGGCAGGCCCAGATCCAGGATCACGGCGGCAAAATCCTCGGTGTCGCCAAGAAACCAGGCGGTTTCCCCGTCGCTCGCTGTTTCGGGCAGAAATCCGGAAGCCTGGAGAATGCGGCTGACATGACTGGCCACATCTGGCTCATCTTCAACCACTAGCACGCGCATTATTTTTCCCGGACGCTGAGAATTGCCCGTGTCCGCGCGTTCACGGCGACTGCGTAATAGGTGCCGGTCGCCGACAGCACGACAAGATCGTAAGTCAGGGTTCCAAACCGGCGGCGAAGCTTGACCTTCAGCACTTTGCCCGGCACGGCCTTTTTGACTATCGGCAAAATGCTGGACAGCGATGCCGCATTGCCGTTGCTGACCTGCCGCAACGCATCATCATTGTCGTCATCATCATCGTGATCATCATCGTGATCATCATCGCCGCCGTCATTGTCGTTATTGTTGCCCTTGCCGCTGTTATCACTGCCAGACCCGCTGTTGCCGCTGTCGCCGTCTTTTGCAAGGGCGGCGGGGGCAAGCAACAACAGGCTGGCCCCCAAAAAGAAGGCCAGAAATGTCCGCCTGCGTGGGTCCGGCGGCGCGGCTTTAATTAGGTCAAACATCGGCATATACGCATTTTGCCAAATATCGCATGACAATTGGCTGAAACGGGAATTTATGGGTTAATTTCTGGTATCTGTAAGCCAGTTCGCGGCATTGTCAACGCCGCTTCCGGTGGTTAGCTTCGATTGCATCGATTTGGTGGAGCCTGCGCCCATGGGCGAAATACTGCGTTTGACGGCGGAGCTGGTGAGTCAGGTGCACCGGGAGGTGCCTGACACCGGGCCAGCGGCGCGGTCCATTGTGTTTTCCGAGGCTGACTATGATGCGTATCTAACTGATTTTCTTGAGGGAAAGCCAGATGGGCCGCTGTATGTATTCTGCTATGGGTCGCTGATCTGGAAACCGGTGTTTGAGCCTGTGGCGACAGTTCCGGCAGTTGCCACGGGCTGGCAGCGGTCGTTTTGCCTGAAAGTTGTGCGCTTTCGCGGCACGTTGGACCGGCCGGGATTGATGATGCAAATTGATCGCGGGGGCCAGTGCGAGGGACTGGTGCAAGAAGTCGCAACCGCCAGCGCATGGGATGACCTGTCCAGGCTATGGCGGCGGGAAATGACCAACAAGCCGCCAAGCAACCTGCCGCGCTGGATTGATGTCAATGCCGGAGGAGCGGCCACAAAGGCAATTGCGTTCACGGCCAATCCGGACAGTCCGCTCTATGTTGGCGAGTTGCCGGATGAAGAGATCGCCCAGACGCTGTCAATTGCTTGCGGGCATTGGGGCAGCGGCGCTGAATATCTGCGCCAGACAGTTCTTTCCCTCGCAGCCGCGGGAATTCACGACCCGTATTTGTGGGGATTGCAGGAGCGCGTGGCGGAATTTATCGAAGCGCGGACCGGGTAGCGCTATTCCCAAAACCTGTCCGCTCGCTTGAATTTTTTCCACGTTTTTTGGAGCTTTTTTTTCACAGCTTTGGTTTGCCTGGTGTGCCAGGCGAGGGTGAGGCTTGGCGTCATTTCCAAGCCGGGACGCAGCGCCAGGGCGTTGGTTTCAATAAAACTTTTGAAACTTGCGGCATCATTGAGGTCGCCGAGGATGTCTTGCAGTCCGGAAAGGGTGTCGGCCAGCGATTGCCTCTTTTTGCGATGGCCCAGAAGATCGCCGAAAAATTCGACTCCATAACGCAAGCTCTTGAGGGCGATGCGCAGCTCGTGGCGGTCTTCGTCCGAAAGTTCAGCAAGTCCCTTGCCACGCTTCAGAACCCGCGAGCGCAGTTTACGGAGGACACGCTTCGCGAATTTCCGGATTGGCATTTTCAGCTTGCTGTCGGGAATTCCCTTTTGCCAATTGCCGTCAGCCAGAAGGCGTTGGATGCCAAGAACAAATGCAGCCGCATCGGCGCTTTCAATCAGCGACCGGGCCTGGGCGTAGGCAGTTTGCCGATGCTCCTCCAAGGCCGCGAGCAGGGCATCGCGAACGGGTGGCGGATAAGCGTCCGCCAGCGGGCCTTGCTCAATCGAAGCGCGATGCACATCGGTTTCGCGCGCAGGCTCGAGAATTTTTGAGGTTTTTTTGGTGGCAGCGCTCAAATCGGCGAAATGCGATCCGGGCAAGGCTTTTCCGAACATCCACAGGCCGCTGCGCAGGCGGCGGAGAGCGACGCGCATTTGGTGGATGGATTTAGGGTCGCCGGTTTTCCGCAGCGAAGCCCAGTTGGACGTGAACTGCGCCAGTGTGTTTGAAATGATGGCCGTGACCGCGTCCGCCAAGGTTGAATCTGAATGGAACTTGATGGGCGTCGCCTTGGCAGGCGCCGCCGGTTCATTTGCAAAGGCATGGAAGCCCTTCTCAGCCTTGCTGACAAAATCCAGGCGCAGGGGAAGTTCATTCGCGAGCTTCAACGCCAGTTCACACAAGTCGGTGACGTTGCCGGATTTCAGCTCGAGTTCGACTTCATTGAGGGGCAGGCGCGTCTCGCCGTGTACAATATGTCCTTCGTCCAAAGCCAGTTCGACCTTCGAACTCCCGCTGCTCAGGATTTTGGTTTGACGCTTCAGCTGCGTCTCGAATTTCAATTCAAGCGGGTTATTTCCAACAATCCTGCGCAGTTTGGCCGCGATGCCTTTCTCAAACAGGGACAGGTCGGGAGTGTCGCCTTTGCAGCGAACCTCAATCTCTGTGCGGGCAAAGGGGACCGATCCCGAGGCATTCAACGATTTGATGGCCTGAACTGGGGCGGAGCGGCCTTTCCTCCTGACGCGCAGCGCGATGCCGTTTTTTCGGAGGTGGTTGGATGGGGTGTCAAAATAGAGGGTTCGCAGGTCTTGGGTTCCGGTTTCCGCAACCCCATCAATGGCTTGCAATCTTGACGCGAGACCCTGCGCGCTCAAATCCGATTTGAATTTGATCTCAATCTCCCGCCCGCTGCCAGCGGTCGGGACTATGCCACTCTTGCTCATAAAACAGACCCGCACCCCAAAAAAACAAGCTGAAACAATCGGGAGTTAGAGTCAACACTGGGCCTGATTGGCGCGCTCTCGGACCAAGACTTAACGAATCCTTAATGCCACACTGCTAGAATTATTCTTGAGGACTCTTGTTTATGAATCGCGAATCAAATTGAGTTAACTGCTGAACATCATGGGCAATTTGGACCGCCAACACCATCAGATCGGGGCATTGCCGTTTTTCGTGAATTCGGCAGGCGGTGTTGATGTCTGCCTGGTGACATCCAGGGGTGGCGGCCGCTGGATCATCCCCAAGGGCAATCCCATCACGGGTCTGGCCCCGCATGAGGTCGCCGCTCAGGAAGCATTGGAAGAAGCCGGGCTTGTTGGTCAGGCCGAGCGGCAGTGTCTGGGAACTTTCGAATTCAGCAGGGTTCGCCACGGCAGCGCGGCCGTGTGTTCCGTCGATGTCTATGCCTTCAAGGTTGAGCGGCAGTTGGCTGCCTGGGATGAGATGCACGAGCGGTCGGTGCTCCGCTGCAATGTGGAAACGGCGCTTACTCTCGTCAACATTCCGAACCTTGCCAGCATGATATCGCGTTGCGCGGACTGGAAGGCTTTCTCCAATTAGGCCACCTTCCGAGTTGACGCAGCCGTTGCTTTCCTGAAGACTCTCGGCGATCCTCTGTCTGACCAAGCCGCATTTGCCGGAGTGCATTTCATGGTGAGCATCGATCAGGCGCTGGAAGAGGCCATCGTCAATTTTGTGGCCAAGCGCCCCAAGACGCAGGCGCTGCATGAGCGCGCCAAGGCGGTGATGCCGGGTGGCAATACGCGCACGGTCCTGTTTTCAGCGCCGTTTCCCATTCGCGCCGAGCGGGCGGAGGGAGCCACAATCTGGGATGTGGATGGCCACTCCTATCTCGATCTCGTTGGCGAATATTCGGCTGGAATCTATGGGCATTCCAATCCCCGCATCAAGCAAGCCGTGGCGGAAGCGCTGGAGCAGGGCCTCAACATGGGGGCCCATCATTCCCGCGAAGTCATCTTCGCCGAGGCGGTGACCAAACGCTTTCATCTTGATCTGGTGCGCTTCACCAATTCCGGCACGGAAGCCAATATGATGGCGCTGGCGGCGGCCAGGTGTTTCACCGGCCGCGAGAAAATCATGCCCATGGTGGGAGGCTATCATGGCGGAACGCTTTACTTCAGCCACGGCGCTTCTCCGGTGAATGCACCATTTGAATGCGTGATGGCCCGCTTCAATGATGTGGCTTCAACGCGCGCGCTGATCGCCCAGCATGCGGATGAACTCGCCGCCGTTATTCTGGAGCCCATGCTGGGTGGCGGCGGGTGTCTTCCCGCAACACTGGAATTTCTGGCCATGCTTCGGGCGGAAACCAAGGCTCGTGGGATTGTGCTGATATTCGACGAGGTCATGTCGTCAAGGCTGCATCCCCATGGGCTTTCAGCGCACTACGGCATCCAGCCCGATCTCAAGACACTGGGCAAGTATATTGGCGGCGGCATGAGCTTTGGCGCGTTCGGCGGCGCCCGCGCCATCATGGAGCAGTTCGACCCCTCGCGCCCCAACGCGCTGCCGCATGCCGGCACTTTCAACAACAATACTTTGACAATGACGGCGGGCCTTGCGGGATTGACTGAGATCTATACGCCCGATGCCTGTGTGGCGCTTAACCAGCGGGGTGAAGAGCTGCGCCATGCGATGAACGACCTATTCATGCGCTATCAATGCGCGGTGCAGGCGACCGGTGTGGGCTCAATGATCACCTTGCATCCAGTGGCGGGCGTGATCGCCGGACCGGATGATGTGGCGAAAGCCGACATTCGGCTGAAGCGGTTGCTCTATCTCTATCTTCTAGACCATGGCGTTTACATCGCAGAACGCGGCTTCATGGCGCTGTCGCTCGTCGTGCGGCAGCCTGACATGCAGCGGCTGCTTGAAACGCTGGAAAACTTCATCAATCGCTACAGGAACTTGCTGGTTCAATAGAGGCCAGATGTAACTTTTTGAACCGCAAGCTGTCAGATTTTGTGTCTGGCTCTTCGTGTGAAAGTGCTGCTAGGCTGCCGCAAACAGGAGAACCAAATGCTGAACCCGGCCAGCAACCGTTTCAACGCGCAGGATATCTGGCAAAAAGACCACGATCATTTCCTGCACCCATGGACCCATTTTGACAGCTTCAAGAAAGATGGCTCGCTTCTCATTGTCGAAGGCGAGGGAACGCACATCATTGATGTGAACGGCAAGCGCTATCTTGATGGGCTTGGCGGCATGTGGTGCGTGAACGTGGGCTATGGCCGCAAGGAGATGGCTGACGCCATTGCGGAGCAGGCGAGGTTGCTGCCCTACAGCAATCCATTTGTGGACATGACAAACGCGCCAGCTTCGGAGCTTGCCGCGAAACTCGCCGAGATCGCACCCGGCTCGCTCAATCATGTGGCGTTTTCGACTTCAGGCTCCTGCGCCAATGACACGGCGGTGCGGCTGGCGCATTTCTATCATGCGCGGCGCGGCGAACATACCCGCAAGCACATTATTTCCCGGCACAACTCCTATCACGGCTCGACCTATCTGGCGATGTCGATCGGCAATCGTCATGGCGACCGGACGGAGCACTTCCACTATGTAACCGATTTTATCCATCACTTGTCGGCGCCCTATCCATACCGGCGGCCAGACGGCATGACAGAAGATCAGTTCACGGATTACCTGGTGGAGGAGTTCAAAGCCAAGATTTGCGAGGTGGGCGCCATGAATATCGCCGCCTTTATCGCGGAGCCCATTCAGGGCTCGGGCGGCGTGGTGACACCGCCCGCGGGTTATCTCAAGCGCATGTGGGAGGTGGCGAAAGAAAACGGCATTTTGTTTATCGCGGATGAAGTGGTGACGGCCTTCGGTCGGCTGGGCCACTGGTTCGCGAGCAAGGATGTGTTTGGCATTGAGCCGGACATCATTGTTTCCGCCAAGGGTCTGACGTCGGGCTACTTGCCATTGGGGGCCACGATCTTTTCCGACGCGGTTTATGAAGGCATCAGCGAGCCCGGCGCCGATGTGTGGTTTGCCCACGGCTTCACCTATTCCGGCCATCCGGTTTGCTGCGCGGCGGCTTTGAAGAACATCGAGATCATCGAACGCGAGGGCTTGCTTGATCATGTCAAAGTGGTGGGTGATTACTTCGAGAAACGCCTGCACCAGCTGGATGATCTGCGCATTGTCGGCAATGTGCGCGGCAAGAGGCTCATGATGTGCGTTGAGTATGTGGCCGATAAAGCGACCAAGGCGCAATTGCCGGATGAGATCAATATTTCCAAGCGGATTTCGAAGCTGTGCGAGGAACGGGGCCTGCTGGTGCGCCCGATTGGCCACCTCGATGTGATGTCGCCGCCGCTGACACTCAGCATAAAGGAGGCGGACTTTCTGGTGGACACGCTGCATGGGGCGATTGAGGAAGTGACGCATGATCTGGTGAAGGGCGGGTTGCTGCCTGCCGTGGGGCCTGTTCAGCAAGGCGGGAATTAGGCTGCATACTCATAAAAAGCGAGGCAATCCATCTAGGCGACCGGATTGCATCCCCGATCGCCTTCCGTGACATCCAGGCTGTCATTCATATCGGCGGAAAACCCGTCGAGGTCAATCGAAACGCGCCAGATGACTCCGTCAGTCTTGAGCATGTCATTCCTGCTATGTGCAGATCAATTCTGCTACTTGCTCAAAACAACGTACGTCGCCTTCTCCGTCGTCACATGTTCAGCGCAATGATAGCCGAGATATATCAGGTCAATACCGTGGAGCAGATGCTCGCCTGAACCGAGCAGGATAGGCAAAATGACGAGGTGCGTCTCGTCGATGAGACCGGCTTGCAAGCACTGACGGATGGTCGCAAACTGTCCAGAAAAATGCGCGATCAAGCGGGAACGTAGGTCAGCCTCATTGCGTCCTCGCCGATCAGATCGCTGGCCACGAGGCGGAGCGGGGGCCGGCGAAGAATGGCTTTCCGCTTCCGAGCACGACGGGGCGGAAGTAGAGCTGATATTCATCGATGAGACCTATGTCGCCGAGATATTGCGCGAGCACTGTTCCGCCAACGCCAATGTCCCCAGTGAGATCAGCTTTCAATCGGCGTAAGTTTGGTTCGACGTCAGTGGAGATAAGGGTGGCATTTGGTCCGACTGACGTCAGAGAACGCGACACAACCCACTTTGGCAGGTTGCGCCAGGCTTCAGCGAATTCGCGGTAGTCCGGTGTCCATTCCGGATGGTCTTCATCCCAATACCGCATGACCTCATACAAGCGGCGGCCATACACACTGCCGGTGAGTCCGCGCACCACTCTTATCCAGTGACGGAAGAGCAAGATACCTGGCTCAAAGGCTTCGTGGTCGACATAGCCGTCCAGGGACACATTCATTCCAAAGATGAACTTGGCCATGCTGCACTCTCCACGTTATTTTGATAGCACCACATGCGTCGCTTTTTCAGTCGTCACGTGTTCGGTGCAACGATAGCCGAGTTCGACGAGGTCAAGCCTCTCAAGCAGGTGTTCGCCTGAACCGAGAAGCACTGGCGAAATGACGAGATGCATCTCGTCGATGAGGCCGGCTTGCAGGTACTGACGAACAGTCGCAGTGCCACCGCCGATACGAATATCTCTATTGCCCGCCGCATCCTTGGCCAGTTTCAGGGCTTCCTCAATTCCACCCGTGATGAAATGGAATGTTGTGCCGCCTTCCATCACAATGGGTTTTCTCGCGTGGTGCGTGAGAATGAAGGTGGGCACATGGTAGGGAGGATTGTCGCCCCACCAGCCTTTCCATGGGTTTTCGAGCCAGGCCCCGCGAAATGGCGCGAACATGTTGCGGCCCAGAATCCAGGCGCCGACATTGTTCATGCTGCGAGCAGCGAAATCATCATCCGGTCCGGTCGTTCCAGCATCCTTTCCGAACATCTTCTGAAACGTCGCTGTCGGGTAAAACCATTCATGCAATTGCTTGCCGCCCTTGCCCAGCGGGTTTTCGAGGCTCTGGTCCGGCCCCGCACCATAGCCGTCGATGGAAATGGCAAAGCTGCTGACGCGAACACTCATGGTTTTCCCTCCACATAGCGCACAAGGTTGTCGAGAGCACCATTGTAGCCTTGCTCATGGCCCTTGAACATCTCTGGTCCCATGAAGGACGTGACCTGCACAACCATCTTGAGGGCCGTGCCTCGATCATGTGGCGACAGTTCGAGAATTGTCAGCGCGGCGGACAGACTCTTGCCCTCAAGGGCAATCACTTCGGATGACACAATGCGGCTGTGCGGCACGATATCGAGATAGAAAGTGGTTCCGTGAAACTTGGGATCATCCTTGCTGCCGCAGCGAAAGCGATCCATTCCGCCGACGTTGAACTGGGCAAGGTCATAAACAAGAGTTGCGGTGTCGGAAGGTGCGCCCCAAATGGACCTTTGGCCGGCATCCGCACAGGCGGAAAAGACGGCGGCGGGCGATGCAGGCACGATGCGTGTGAAAGTTAGTGTTTGATGAAGGCTTTCTTCTGTCATCGAGGCTACTTCTTTCGCTTTCGCTGGGTCTTGCAAAAATCGAATATGAAATTGTATAATGCAACTAGTTGCTAAGTGCAATCACAATTATGGAAAGACATTTCAGTGACTGAAAAAGCGCACCGGTCCAGCTGCCCCATCAACCTCTCGGTCGAAGTCTTCGGCGACAAATGGAGCCTTGTGATCTTGCGCGACATGATGTTCGGCAACCGCCGCCATTTCCGTGAACTGCTCACCCTGTCGAATGAGGGGATTTCCTCCAACATTCTGGCCGACCGGCTCAAGAGCCTTTTGGACGACGGCATGATATCCAAAGTCGATGATCCCACGCACAAACAAAAAGGGATTTACAGTCTTACCGAGAAGTCGATTGAGCTCGTGCCCGTATTTGCCGCTCTTGGAGCGTGGGGGCGAAAATGGATGCCTGTGAGCCGGGAACTTTCAATCCGCGCCCAGCTTCTGGAAGACGGCGGACCCAAAATGTGGCGGGACTTCATGGACGAGCTGCGCGTGATCCATCTCGGTGCAATCGCGAAGCGGGGCAGGCCGAGTGTCATTGCCGCGCTGCGGAAGGCGTATGAAGAGGTTGTGCAGCGCCCGCCTCCTCGCCGACCGGGGTTATAACGCAGACTGGATCAGGGAGATGATTGAAAATCAAGACTGCACACCTGTACTTTTCATCATTCCCGCGAAGGCGGGAATCCAATTTTAAGTTCAATTTCATTGCGCAAGTTGGATCCCCGCCTTCGCGGGGATGACGGTTCATATTTGGTTTTGTCTAAAATCAAACTGCTCCAGTTCAGCACTTGAAGATATAGATATCCTCCGGTCCGTCTTTCTCGTCGATCTGGGAGCCGATCTTTTGCGCTCCCAATTTTTTTGCAAGCGCCAGCGAAGGATTGTTTTCTGGCGAAATGGAGAGGATTATGGCCGCGACGCCTTCGGTTTTGGCCCAGGCGGTGAACGCCCGGATGGCTTCGAAGGCGATGCCTTGGCGCCGCCAGGGTTCAAACACGGTGTAGCCCATTTCCACCGCCAGGAACTCATTGCCATCCAACACAAAGGGCATGGGCTTGTGGTGGCAATTCATATTGCCGACGATGTCACCTGTCTCCTTGGAAGCAATCGCCCTGACCGACCAGGGCGCGTAAGAGGGGTCTGCGATCCACTGGTCATGGCGCAGTTGATAGACCCAGGCATCGTCAAACCATTCCTCGCTCAGATGCTCGCCAACCAAAGCTTTCGTCGGCTTGATGTTGCCCACCGCCGTGCTGGCGAGCGCCGCCAGCGGCACGGTGCGCAGAATCAGGCGGTCAGTCTCGATGTGTATCAAAGGGCAGCTCTCAGGTGTCTGGCGAGGTTGCCTTTGGTGCCGGCTTCAACACCGTTCAAGCCCAGCCATTTCGCCATGAGGCATAGCTCTTGGGCCAAGGCTTCGGCGGTTTCCCGGGCGTCGGCATGGGGTTCGAGATGGGTTGCATTGGCGCGCAATACTCCGGCCTGCCGGTCGGCCTTAAGGCAAACCCGGGCGGCAAAGCGGTCGCCCATCAGGAAAGGCAGGACATAATAGCCGTATTTGCGTTTTTCGGCGGGTGTGTAGATTTCGATGCGGTAGTGGAAATTGAACAGCCGCTCAGCCCGGGCGCGTTCCCAGACGAGGGGATCGAAGGGCGACACAAGCGCTGTGCCGCCGGCCTTGCGCGGAAGTCTGGCGTCACGGTGGATATAGGCCTGATGTTTCCAATCCTCCACGGAAACTGGAATGAGACTTCCACTTTCGATGAGTTGGGCAAGAGCTGTTTTCGTTTCAGCCACCGGCAGGCGGAAGTAATCGCGCAGATCAAATTCTGTTCCAATTCCCAGGGCACGGCCAGACAGGTCCAGCAGCGTCCTGAAAGCATCGGGTTCAGAAGGTGTCGGTTGCGCCAGGGTTTCCGAGGGGATGACGTTTTCTGTGAGGTCGTATATGCGTTCGAACGAAGGTCTTGCCGCCGTGGTGACGAGGCCTTGGTCAAACAAGGTTTCCAGCGCCATCTTGCCCTTGCTCCATCCCCACCAGCCGCCCGCGCTTTTGCCGCCATCGGGCAAATCGCTCACCGCGGTTGGGCCATTGCGGCCGACGAAATCCAGGACGGATTTGACGTAAGTTTTCTCGTTGCGCGCGAAATCATCCATCGAGCCATAGGTGCCATTGCCATTCAACGCACGGTTCATGCGCCAGCGCATGAGGGGGTGAAGCTTCAGCGGAACAAGGCTTGCCTCATGGGACCAGCATTCGAACATGGCGCGTTTTGTGTTGCTGAAGGTGCGGGCGTCCAAGGTGGCGTGGTCATAGTGGCCCAGCCGGGAGAAAACCGGCAGGTAATGGGAGCGCACCAGCACGTTGACGCTGTCGATCTGCAGCAGATTGATCTGGCCGATCGTCTTGCTGATCGCGGCCCAATTGGCTTTTCCCCCGCGCTTGGGAAAATTGAAGCCTTGGGCGCTAAGCGCCACACGCCGAGCCTCGGCGATTGAGAGAGAAAATTTCATTCGAGAATTTTTTCAAGTGTTTGATGATAGGGCGCGAAGCCAAAATTCTGATACGCGGCAATAGCGCCCGCATTCTGCGCCAGGACGCCGATGCGGAAAATCTTGCGCCCGGCTGATCGCGCCTTGTCTTCGCAGGCCTGCATCAGCGCGCTGCCGACACCTTTTCGGCGGGCTGAACTGGTGACAACGAGATCGTAAATTTGAGCGTAGGTGTAGGCGATTTCATCGTCATTTTCATCATCTTCACATTTTGCCATGATGGTTGCGTAGCCTAGCAACAGATTTTCGGCTTCTGCCACGAGAATTGACCCCTCGTATTTGGCGCACTGTTCCTTCGCCACCTGTATGTACCAACGGCCAATATCCTCCGGTGGCTTTCCCCATCTGTAAAGTGGAAACTCAAAAGCCTGCAGTTCGCGGATCAGCCCGACGAGCTGAGTTTCGTCGCTGTCTTGGTATTCGCGGATGGTGAAGGCGGCAGTTATAGGGCCTCGTCATGCCAGATGGCGGCTTCAGGATTGGCGTGGCCCGCGCCGAGGCTGGCATTGTGTTTGTAGAGTGTCGAGCAATAGGGGCAGACGATTTCTTCCGCCGCGCCCAAATTGAGAAACACATGCGGATGGTCGTATGGCGGCTTTGCGCCCACGCACTTGAATTCCCGCGAGCCGATCTCGATTTTGGAGAGCCCCATGTCGTTTTGATAGTGGGGAGTGGATGCAGAAGCCATGTGAACCTCAAAAAGCCTTGTGAGGGCCAGCAAATAGCATATCTTGCCGGGCATGCACAAATTCAATTCAGCCGGCGTGGAAATTGCCTTCGATGATGAAGGGCAGGGGGAACCAATCCTGCTCATTCACGGATTTGCCTCCAATGGGCGGGTGAACTGGGTTAACCCGGGATGGGTCGAGACGTTGGCAGCCGGCGGCTACCGGGTGATCACCATTGATAACCGCGGCCATGGGGAAAGCCAAAAGCTTTATGATCCTTCGCGCTATGAAGCCTCTGAAATGGCGGAAGATGCGCGGCGGTTGCTGGATCATCTGAAAATACCGCGCGCCCATGTGATGGGCTATTCCATGGGAGCCCGGATCTCGGCATTCCTTGCGATCAACCACCCATCGCGGGTGGCCACGGCGGTTCTTGCCGGTTTGGCGGAAAACATGATCAAGGGGGTTGGTGGCGGGCCTGAAATCGCCAAGGGTTTGGAAGCGGCTTCGATTGTGGATGTGGAGGATATAGGGGCGCGCGCTTTTCGCTATTTTGCCGAGGTGACCCGCAGTGATTTGAAAGCCTTGGCCGCCTGCATCAAGTCGTCACGGGTCAAAATCACCGAGGAAATGCTGGCGGGCATCAAAACTCCCGTATTGGTCGTGGTGGGGGAAAAAGATGATCTTTCAGGGCCCGCAGAGCCGCTGGTCAGGGCTATTCCGGGCGCTTTGGGCCTGACGCTGCCAGGCCGCAACCATATGAACGCGGTGGGCGACAAGGGGTACAAGAGCGCGGTTTTACAGTTTTTACATGATCATCCGCTAGGCCTTGCCAAGAGCTAATGGCTCTCCCCATATGTGGTAAAGTACCGTATAGTTCCGCCCCCAAGGAGTAGATTTCCATGCGCCAATCCGCCAGACCGCAGGCAGTTGAAAAGCTTGATCCCGTTTGGGACCGCATGCGGCGGGAGGCTGAAGAGATTGCCCACAAGGAACCGGTTCTGGGTGGTTTCATATTTACCGCCATTTTGAACCACAGCACTTTCGAGAAGGCTTTGGTTCACAGGCTGGCCCAGCGATTGGGCAATGCGGATTTGAGTTCCGATCTGGTGGTGCAAGCCTTTGAGGACGCCATTGAGGAAGAGCCGGAGATCGGCGTTGCCGCGCGCACGGACATTCTGGCCACATTCGAGCGCGATCCGGCCTGCCATCGCTATGTTGATCCCCTGCTTTATTTCAAGGGTTACCAAGCGGTTCAAACCCACCGCATGGCGCATCGCCTCCTGCACATGGGACGGAGTGATTTCGCCAGCTATCTGCAAAGCCGTTCCTCGATGATTTCCAGCGTTGACATCAATCCCGCCGCCAAAATCGGCAAGGGCATCATGATTGACCATGGCCATGACATCGTGATCGGCGAAACCAGTGTGGTCGAGGACAATGTCTCCATTCTACAGGGCGTGACGCTGGGCGGCACAGGCAAGGAAACCGGTGACCGGCATCCGAAAATCCGGCATGGCGTGCTGATTGGCGCGGGCGCCAAGATACTTGGGAATATCGAAATCGGCCATTGCTCGCGGGTCGCCGCCTGCTCGGTGGTCTTGCATGATGTGCCGCCCAATCGAACAGTTGCCGGTGTGCCTGCAAAGATCGTGGGCTATGCCGGCTGCGAAGAACCATCACGCGCCATGGATCACCAGGTTGAGGATATTGCGAACCCGCCGGATTAGCGTTAGATGGCGCCTCGACAGCTTTAGGAGACTGCCACTTTGAAGCCCGAAGAACTCGCACAGCTCACCAAATTCTTCCGCAAGACGTTTGAGTCGGCGACCATTTCCGTGCGCAAACGCCCGCAGAAAACGGACAGTTGCGAAGTCTACGTCGGCGAGGAATTCATCGGCGTTATCTCCAAGGACGAGGAGGATGGTGAACTGTCGTACCATTTTTCCATGGCGATCCTGGATATCGATCTGGAGTAACTCGCAGATCCCCTACGGCCCATAACTTGCGGCTTCCCGCTTATGATGCGGAAGTTGTGCCATTCTGGCACGGATTGGCAAGGATCTGTTATGGACGTTGTTTCAGTCGTCTACATATTTACCGTGATTGTTGGCATCGCGGCTGCTGGCCTGACTGGAAGCGCCTGGGCGGCCGTAACCGGTTCAAGGCCTGGATTTCAGCTGTTGCTGGAACCCAGCCTGCTTGCGCCGATCAGGGCCATGGTGGTCGTTATAAGCGCCCCGTTGCTGATCTTGCTTGCGGGCTTCAAAAACCTTGACGCTCACCCCATTGTCGGCGGAGCTTTGGTTGCCGCAAGTTTGGGCTGGAGCTTTTTGCAAGGCGTCTTTATCCTGACCCAATTCTTTGGCGTTACCTGATTGGAATTGGTTGATGACAATTTATGCGCTGGACGGCATATCGCCTGAGTTGCCGGAGGCAGGAAGCTATTGGATAGCGCCCGGCGCCCACGTCATCGGACGGGTGAGACTCAGCAAAAATGCCAGCGTGTGGTTTGGCGCTGTGCTGCGCGGCGACATGGAACTCATTGTGGTGGGCGAAGGCAGCAACATCCAGGACGGCTGCGTGCTGCACACGGACATGGGATCGCCTCTCACCATCGGCCGGGGCTGCACCATCGGCCATCAGGCCATGCTGCATGGCTGCGCCATTGGCGATAATTCGCTGGTGGGAATTGGCGCCACCATTCTCAACAATGCGGTGATCGGCAAGAACTGCCTGATTGGCGCCCATGCGCTGATACCCGAGGGTAAGACGATCCCCGATAATTCACTGGTGATGGGGGCTCCTGGCAAAGTTGCGCGCGAGCTTGACGCGGAAGCTATCCAGCGGCTCGCGAAATCCGCCGAGGGCTATGTTCGCAATTGGCAGCGTTTCGCCAAGGGCATGACGGCAGTCTAATTTTTACGCGGCCTTTTTGATTTTGTGGCCGCCGAAGAATCCGCGATAATCTTGTCGGTATTCTCCAGCAAAACCATCATGGCCCGCCTGGCCGCATTGTCATTGCCGCGCGCCACAGCCTTCAGAACGACTTCATGCTGGGGAACAAAGATATCCGGTCCGCCCGCTGAGGTGGAAGTCGTTTCAAACATGCTGGTGAGGGCGGTTTCGATCATGATTCCGAATGGCGAAAGAAGAGGATTGTTGGCTGCCGCCAGCAGGGCCAAATGGAACTTTACGTCAGGAGCCACGGACTCGCGCCCGCTTTTGGCACTTTGCATTTCGAGCAGGGCGTCTCCGATGACCTTGAGTTGCGACGGGGAATGATTGAGCGCCGCCAGGGCGGCGATTTCGGGTTCAAGAATTTTGCGAACCTGCTGAACCGAGGCGAAAAACTCGGCCGGCGACATGGATGCCAGATGCCAGGCCAGCACATCGCGATCCAGAATATTCCAGTGCTCCCGGGGTTCGACGCGCGAGCCGATTTTGGTGCGGGATTTGAGCAAGCCCTTGGCGTTGAGTGTCTTGATGGCTTCCCGGACGGTGGTGCGGCTCGCCCCATGGATGCGGCACCAATCGGCTTCGTTCGGCAATATGGCGCCAGGCGCATAGACGCCTTTCAGGATTTGGCTGCCGATGCTTTCCGCCACCTTGCGGTGCAGGTTTTCATTGCCGCTGGCTTTGGTTTTTTTCATTTTTCCGCATTCTAGCGCTGTGCATTTTCGAGATTTTTATCATACAAAACGGCATTGCGCGATGGCGGTCATTCCTATAATGAGCGCAAGCCCGGCGGTTCGCCTGGAGCAAGGTTAGCAAGCAGCGGAGCTGCGAAATGGGAGAGAAAAATGATTAATCGTAGAAATTTGCTGGTCGCCTCGGCCAGTTTGAGCGCATTGCTGGCGGCTGGCGCTGCCCACGCGCAGGACAAGGGCCTGATTGGCATTTCGATGCCAACAAAGTCTTCAACCCGCTGGATTTCCGACGGCGAGTCCATGGTGAAGGAATTCACCGCGCTGGGCTATGAATCCGATCTCCAGTACGGCGAAGATGACATTCCGAACCAGCTGGCCCAGATCGAGAACATGGTGACCAAGGGCGCCAAGGTCCTGATCATCGCCGCCATTGACGGCTCGACCCTCTCCGACATTCTGGCCAAAGCCCATGCCGCCGGCGCCAAGGTGTTCGCCTATGACCGCCTGATCACCAAGACCGGCGACGTCGACTACTACACGACCTTCGACAACTTCGGCGTTGGCGTGTTGCAGGCGACATCGCTGGTCAAGGGCCTCAAGGAGCGCTTCGGTTCCGTGAAACCCTGGAACGTTGAGCTTTTCGGCGGTTCGCCGGACGACACCAACGCCTTCTATTTCTATGACGGCGCCATGAGCGTGCTCCAGCCCATGATTGATGGCGGCGAGATCGTGATTGCATCGGGGCAGATGGGCATGGACAAGGTTGGCACACTGCGGTGGGACGGCGCCGTGGCCCAGGCCCGCATGGACAACCTGCTCTCCGCCAACTACACCGACAAGAAGGTGCATGGCGTGCTTGCGCCTTATGACGGCCTGTCGCGCGGCATCATTTCCTCGCTGAAGGGCGTTGGATATGCGCCTGGCGCTGAAATGCCGATCGTCACCGGCCAGGACGCCGAAGTGCCGTCCGTCAAGGCCATGATGGCTGGCGAACAGTACTCCACCGTGTTCAAGGACACGCGCGAGCTCGCCAAGGTGACGGCCAAGATGGTGGACGCCGTGTTGCAGGGCAAGGAACCTGAGATCAACGACACCAAGACCTATAACAACGAAGTGAAGGTTGTGCCGTCTTACCTGCTGACGCCGCATGATGTGGGCACGGGCGACATTGAAAAGCTTCTCGTCGGCTCTGGCTACATCAAGGCCGAAGACCTGCAGTAAGGAAAATCGACCGGCGGGCCTTGCGAGTTCACTTGCAAGGCCCGCTTTTTCATGTGTAGTTTGCAAGAAGACTGGCAGGAGGTGCAGGATGGGCGCGCAGCCGATCCTTGAAATGAAATCCATCACCAAGACGTTCCCGGGCGTGAAAGCGCTGACGGACGTCAACCTTGCGGTCATGCCTGCCGAAATTCACGCCGTCGTCG
Source organism: uncultured Alphaproteobacteria bacterium (assembly GCA_963816305.1). GTDB lineage: Bacteria > Pseudomonadota > Alphaproteobacteria > Rhizobiales > Aestuariivirgaceae > Aestuariivirga. Next base: position 41,575 of record CAWFJW010000022.1, on the reverse strand, counting down.
GTGAGAACGGAGCGGGCAAATCAACCTTGATGAAGGTGCTGTCGGGCGTCTATCCAGCGGGAAGCTATGACGGGGCCATCCAGTTCGAGGGCATTGACCGGCACTTCAAGACCATTGCCGACAGCGAGAATACCGGCATCATCATCATCCACCAGGAACTGGCGCTTGTGCCGCTGCTTTCCATCGCGGAAAACATTTTCCTGGGCCACGAGCCCGCCACGCATGGCGTGATCAACTGGTTCGAGGCCTTTGCCCGCACCAAGGAACTGCTCAAGAAGGTGGGCCTTGCCGAGCATCCCAACACGCTGATCACCAACATCGGCACCGGCAAGCAGCAGCTTGTGGAGATCGCCAAGGCGCTCAACAAGAAGGTGAAGCTGCTCATCCTCGACGAGCCGACATCTAGCCTCAATGAGACGGATTCCAACGCGCTGCTGGAGCTGCTCAAGGGCTTCAAGGCCCATGGCATTTCTTCCATTCTCATCACCCACAAGCTCAATGAAGTGCTCAAGGTGGCTGACCGCATCACCGTGCTGCGCGACGGCAAGACCGTGGATACGCTTGACACCCACACGGCAAGGTTGAGCGAGGACCGCATCATCAAGGCCATGGTGGGCCGCGAATTGACCGACCGTTTTCCGCCACGCAATGCCAAGATCGGGGAACCCATCTTCGAAGTGAAGAACTGGAATGTCTTCCATCCACTCCACGCCGACCGGCAGATGATCAAGTACTGTCAGCATGAACGTGCGAGCGGGCGAAGTTGTCGGCATTGCCGGCCTCATGGGCGCGGGCCGAACGGAACTTGCCATGTCCCTTTTTGGCCGCGCCTATGGCCAGAAAATTTTCCGGCGAGGTGCTGATCCACGGCAAGCCCGCCGATGTCTCCACCATCCCCAAGGCCATGGCGGCGGGGCTCGCCTACGCCACCGAAGACCGCAAGACCTATGGTCTCGTCCTCATCGACCACATCAAGCACAATGTGACGCTGGCCAATCTAGATGATGTGTCCAACCGCTCCGTGATTGACGAAGTGAAGGAACTTGGTGTCGCCACCAAATACCGCAAGGACCTGGGCATCCGCTGCTCGTCTGTGCTGCAGACCACGGTCAACCTGTCCGGCGGCAATCAGCAAAAAGTGGTGCTGGCCAAGTGGCTGTTCGCGGGCCCGGATGTCTTGATCCTCGATGAGCCGACGCGCGGCATCGATGTGGGCGCGAAGTATGAAATCTATGGCATCATCAACCAGCTGGCGGAGGCGGGCAAGGCCGTCATCGTGATTTCCTCCGAGATGCCGGAACTTCTCGGCATCACCGACCGCATCTATGTGATGAACGAAGGCCGCTTCGTGGCGGAAATGCCCGCCAAACAGGCGAGCCAGGAAAAAATCATGCGCGCCATCATGAAATCATGGGAAACATAATATGACAGACCTGGGCAGCAATGCCGCCGGAGGCGCAGATATTCTCCGCTTCATCAAGGCCAATATCCGCGACACGGCGCTGCTGCTGTCGCTGCTCGCCATCATGGTGTTTTTCCAGTTCACCACGGGTGGCGTGCTGTTCAAGCCGGTCAACATGACCAACCTCATTTTGCAGAACAGCTACATCGTCATCATGGCGCTGGGCATGCTGCTCATCATCATCGCCGGGCACATCGACCTTTCGGTGGGATCGGTTTCCGGATTTGTGGGGGCCGTTGCCGCCGTGATGATGGTGCCGTGGAAGATGGATCCCTTCGTCACCATGGCGGCCTGCCTGGCGCTGGGCGCCGCGATCGGCGGCGCGCAGGGCTATTTTGTCGCCTACCACCGGATTCCGGCCTTCATTGTCACGCTGGCCGGCATGCTGATCTTCAAGGGACTAGCGCTCACGGTTCTGGGGGGCGCATCTGTCGGACCCTTTCCGAAATCCTTCCAGCTCCTGTCGTCCGGCTTTGTGCCCGACATTTTCTCAGTTGAGCTTTATGGCGGGCTGTTCAATCTTCTTGCCCTCATCATCGGCGGGCTGGTGACAGCGCTCATCATCTATTTCAACATGAAGGAGCGGCATGAACAGCAGGCCCATGGCCTGGCGGAAGAGCCACGCAGCATTTTCCTTGGCCGCAACATTCTCATCGCAGTGGCCTTCATGGGCTTCACCTTCCTGATGGCCCGCTACAAGGGCCTCCCCAATGTGCTGATCGTCATGTTCGCGCTCATCGCGCTCTTTGTTTTCTTGACCACCCGCACAACCTTTGGCCGCCGCGTTTATGCCATGGGCGGCAATGAAAAGGCGGCGAAGTTATCCGGCGTCAACACCGAGCGCATGACCTTCATGATTTTCGTCATCATGGGGGCCCTGGCAGCGCTTGCGGGCCTGGTGTTCGCGGCCCGGCTGAACGTGGCCACTCCCAAGGCTGGCGCCGGCTTCGAGCTGGAAGTGATCGCCGCCTGCTTCATTGGCGGGGCTGCGGTGACGGGCGGTGTCGGCAAGATCATCGGGGCGGTGATCGGCGCCTTCATCATTGGCGTCATGAACAACGGCATGTCGATCATGGGCATCGGCATTGACTGGCAATTCGTGATCAAGGGCGCCGTCCTCATGCTCGCCGTGTTCCTCGACGTTTACTACAAGAACAAGGCGTGATCGCCCGAAAAGGTAGAGCCGGTGCAGGGTGGGACTGCACCGGCTCCTTAAGCCCGGCGGTTGGGGGATTGGGGGGACGCCGACCGGGCCTAGCTCGCAATCACGAAATCAGTTGGCTTTGCCTGTGGAGACAGAGCCACTGGTTGAAACAGCCTGCTTCACCAGCGCCACCCATTGCCGGGGATCAGCGTGTGACTGGCGTTTCAGGAACTTGTAGTTGGTGTCGCTCCACTGCAGCACTTCGTTGCGGCGGTTATCGAGCACAAAGTCGCCATCATCGGTGGCAACGGTCAAAATGGCGTGACCCTCGCCCTTTTCATCCAGAACAACGGTGATGAGAAGGGTTTCGGGCGCGAAATCCAATGTCTCCAGCAGGCGTTTCTTGAGCAGCAAATAGTCTTCGCAATCGCCCGCGTCTGTCGGGAATGCCCAGTGCTCAGGCTCGCCATAGAGATCCTGGTCGCTCACCGGCGCGATCTTGCCGTTGACGTAAGCATTGACCTGGTGAACCAGCTTCCACCGCTCCGTGGACATGGCAAGGCGAAAAACGCTCCCGCCCTTGGGCAGGCATTCGTCCGGGTTCTCGGCGCAAAACTTCACATAGCCGACGGGTGGAAGTGTTTTGCCGAATTCAACGGCTGAAAATTTCTTGGCCTGGCCTAAGGAAGGATTGGCAGCCGCGCTGGCCACTGTGGCAATCGACGCGCCGCAAGATAATCCAATGATTGCCGCCCCCAATGCGGTCTTGACGTTCATGTGAAGCCCCGTTCCAATCTGTCTTTAGGGGCAGCATTGCATGCCACGCATTTCCGCCCCGTTCAGGGAGGTAGTATAAGTATATGATAATGCTAACTAATGTGGTTCATATTTGTTAACCATGGGCGGACAGAAAAGCCGGTCGTTGCAGGGGTTGCTTTCGCATTAACGCCCTGTTATTCCCCGCAGCATTCGCAAATGACGTGCGGTCGTGGCGGAATTGGTAGACGCACTACCTTGAGGTGGTAACGGGGAAACTCGTGGAGGTTCGAGTCCTCTCGGCCGCACCAATTGCGTTTTTATGCAGAAAATTCAAATTCTTGGTTGGCAAATTTGAGAACTTTCATCAACAATAGTTGATGCCCTGACGCCTTTTTGGTGTCTTCAATTGCCTTACTTTCTGTTAAAATGCCTGTTGATCGTTGTTAAGAATTTGCAAGGACAGCAATTATGAACAGAACAACACAAGTCTTCCGCACAATCGGCTTAGCCTTGGCAATATTTGCTGCGGTTTTCTTTTCTGCGGCCGCCTGGGCCGGAGAGTTTTTCGAGAAAGATGGCGTGGCCATGCGGGGATATGACGTTGTCTCGTATTTCACCGACAAAAAACCCGTTCAGGGCTCGGCGGATTTGAATTTCGAATACAAGGGTTCAATCTTTTATTTTTCCTCGCAAGCCAATCTCGACTCATTTGCCGCAAGCCCAGAGAGGTACGCCCCGCAGTATGGCGGGTTCTGCGCGTTTGGCACGGCGGGCGGTTACAAGGCCGCAACTGATCCGGACGCTTTCACAGTTGTCGAAAACAAGCTGTATTTGAATTACGACAAGAATGTCCAGAAGGACTGGAGCGCGGATATTCCGGGCTTCATCGTCAAGGCCGATAAGAATTGGCCGGAGGTTTCAAAGCTGACGGACGTCTATCAATGAAACGCGGGATGCCGGGTGACCGCTGCCTCGCCTCATGAAAAAGCTGTTTGCCGCCTTGGGAATGGCAATCATTCTCACCGCAGGCGCGTTTTATGCCTCTTCAGCTGAGGTCGAATTTCCACAGCTGAAAGATGGCGATCTAATTTTTCAGACATCGACCAGCAGCCAGTCGAACGCCATCCTTGTGGCCACCGGAAGCGCACTCACCCACATGGGAATTATCAAGCGAAACCCGGGTGGATTTGTGGTCGTTGAGGCGTCCAGCACGGTCAAGGAAACGCCGCTGCGGAATTGGGTCAGCAGGGGCTTGTTGAACCGTGCCGCGGTCTATCGCGATGCGAATCTTACTCATGGGCAAGCAATCGTCATCCTCGCCACTGCCGAAAAATTGTATGGGCAGCCCTATGATATATTCTTTTCCTTCGGCAATGGCGCAATCTATTGCAGCGAACTGCCTTACCTTGCTTACGCGGAGGCGGGAATTTCGATTGGGAAGGTCCAGAAGATATCCGAATTGAACTTTGATAACATGGTGGTCAAAAAGATGATCGAGCAGCGCTGGCAGCGCCACGCTGCGTGCAAAGCCAAGAACTACAACTTTGAACAGTGTTTCAATCACCTTTTGAACCAGGACCTGGTCACGCCTGCAAGCATTGCCGGTGACAAAAGATTTGAATTGGTATTTTCCAATTACCCGTTCTGAGAGATTTTATTTGGAGCAAACGATGCTGGAACTTCGCCCTAACTGCGAATGTTGTGATCGGGATTTGCCGCCTGAAAGCCCCGCTGCCAGGATTTGCACTTATGAGTGCACCTTCTGTATGGCCTGCGCGGAGGGGGTTCTGAATGGTTTCTGCCCAAATTGCGGGGGAAATCTTGTGGAGCGGCCTATCCGGCCTGCCAGCATGTTGCTCAAGCACCCGGCTTCGACAAAGCGTGTGGTCAAGGATGGCGGGTGTTTAGCTCGCTTCTTAGGCCAGCCTTCGCTCGCGCCATAAATCCCTAACGCTTTCCAGGATTGCGGCCAGGGTTATCAAACAAATTCCGGCGATTTCGCGGGGGCCGAAGGGTTCGTTTGACAAGATCGCGGCGCTGATGGCGCCAGCGCTGATTTCGGTCATATATAGGATGCCCACAATGGCCGGGCTGAGTTTCGGCACGGCCCACATGGACGCGTAGACACCTGTCATGGCGACTAGAAACAGGAAAGGCAGCAGCCACCACAGTTGGGTCAGCACGAGGGCCATCGGAGGCGCATTGCTGGTGCCGGTGAGCGCAATGAGGGGCAAGAGCAGGACTCCGGTCCAGACGAAATTCAGGGTGAAGGTTTCGATGGGCTTCTGCTCATGGTGAAAGCGCAGCAATACAATGGACGATGCCCAGGCGAGGCCCGCCACAAGGGCTGACCAATCTCCGATGTTTTCCGGCCAGGGAAACCCGCTTTCAACTCGCAGGATAATCAACATCCCTGCAAAGGCGGTCGCGATGGCCAGCCAGCGGATTGGCGTGAAGGCTTCCTTCAAGAAGACGCGAGCCAGCACCATGGTCCATACGGGGTTGAAGTAAAACAAAACCATGGCGCGCACAATTTCCGTGTGCAGCACGGACAGGGAATAGAAAACCTGGGTAACGCCCAGTGCCAGCCCGATAATGAAAAGCCACTTGCCGCCGTCCCGGTGGTGTTTCCAGCGCCAGACAGCCAGCGGCAACACAATCAACGCGGGCACCGCATTGAAGGTGACAAAGGCCCAGAACTTGTCGATCCCCGCCGCATTCAACGCCCGCAGCGGAATCCAGAACAGGCCCCAAGCCACGCCGGAAAGCGCGACGGCAATTTTCGCCCAAAATTCAATTCGCATGATCTGCCGTTCTTGCTTGCGCTTGGGTTCAGAATCCTCTTGAGAAGCATGTCATGGATTGAGCATCAATCTCAAGGGTTCGCGGCATGACAGAGCAACAGGGCGATATGCAGGTGGGAGATGAGTGGGGCTCAATCGCGCCGGATTATCTGGCGCGCGTTGAGGCCGCGCTCGCGAGCGATGACACCAAGCAGGTGCGAGCCATCACGCGCGAGCTGCATGCGGCTGACCTGTCTGATCTCATCGAACATCTCGAGCAGGACGACCGCGTCAAGCTTATTGCCGCGTTGGGCCGGGACTTTGATGTGGAGGCCTTGGCGGAGCTTGATGAGGTCGTGCGCGATGAACTCATGGAGGCGCTGCCCAATGATGTGATCGCGTCCGCCATCAAGAAGCTCGATACGGACGACGCGCTCTATCTCATTGAGGACATGGACAAGGCCGAGCAGGAGGAAATCCTCTCGAAAGTTTCCAAGGAGGACCGCGCGGTGCTCAGCCGCGCCCTGGATTTTCCGGAATACACCGCCGGCCGCCTGATGCAGACCGAGTTCGTGGCGGTTCCCGAATTCTGGACCGTGGGGCAGACGATTGACCATGTGCGCACCGCCAAGGATGTTCCCGAGAGCTTTGTTGAAATATATGTTGTTGATCCCGGTTTTCATCTGAAAGGCGTTTTGCCGTTGGCGCGGGTCTTGCGCTCGGCGCGGGACAATAAGATCGCCAACATCATGGATGACGAGCAGACGGTGTTCAACGTCTCTGAGGAGCAGGAGGATATCGCCTACAAATTCGAGCAGTACAATCTGGTCTCGGCGGCGGTGACCGATGATGCGGGCCGCCTGGTGGGTACGCTGATGGTGGATGACATTGTGGATGTCATTCAGGAAGAGGCGGAAGAAGATATCCTGCATCTGGGTGGTGTCGGTTCCGAGGAGGCCATCACGGACAGCGTCTGGAAGACCACGCGCTCGCGCTTTTCCTGGCTGTTTGTGAACTTGCTCACGGCGGTTCTGGCCTCATGGGTGATCTCCTGGTTTGGCGGCACCATTGAGCAGATGGTGGCGCTGGCCATCCTCATGCCGATTGTGGCCTCGATGGGAGGCAACGCCGGAACCCAGACCATGACGGTTGCCGTGCGCGCCCTTGCCACCCGCAACCTAGGGCCGCTCAACGCGATGCGCGTGACATTGCGTGAATGCTCTGTGGGGCTGATCAATGGCGTCTTGTTCGCCGTGATCATCGGCTTGTTCGCCTGGGCTTGGTTTGGCTCGGACAAGCTGGGCCTCGTTATTGGTGCCGCCATGGTGATCAACCTGATTGCCGCGGCGCTCGCCGGAATTCTGGTGCCCCTGGTGCTGGATCACTATGACATTGATCCGGCCATTGCATCGGGGACATTTGTGACGACGGTGACCGACGTGGTGGGTTTCTTCGCGTTTCTCGGGCTGGCGGCGATCTGGTTGTTGTGATGGCGGTTCCCAAACTCATGGCGGCGGTTCAGCTGGTTGGCCATGGCGGCTTCGACAAACTGGTTTATTCGGAGACGGTGCCGGTTCCGTCCGTTGGTCCTGGCGAGGTGCTGATCAAGGTGCTGGCCGCTGGCATAAACAATACAGACATCAATACCCGCATTGGCTGGTATTCAGCCTCGGAGCGCGCCAGCACAAGTGCGGCAACGTCATCAGGCGCATCGCCATCGGATGGGGATTGGACTGGCAAGGGCCTAGTGTTTCCGCGCATTCAGGGGGCCGATGTCTGTGGTGAGATTGTTGCTGTGGGCGAGGGTGTGGCGGTGGACCGGATAGGTCAAAGGGCGATTGTCCAATGCTGTCTGCTGTCATTGCGGGAGGGGGATTTCATTCCCTGGCTTGGATCTGAGCGTGACGGAGGCTTCGCGCAGTTTGTTACGGCGCCGGCTGCTGACACCTATCATGTGCAGTGCAGCATGCCGGACGCGGAACTGGCAGCAGTTCCTTGCGCGTACTCCACCGCTGAAAATCTCATAGGCCGTGCGGGTGTCGCCAAAGGGGAAAATATCCTGATTACGGGGGCATCGGGCAATGTCGGGATTGCAGCCATTCAATTGACGAAGCGGCGCGGCGCGCGGGTTGTGGCCATAGCAGCGGCGGGAAAATTCATTGAATTGAAATCGTCTGGTTCCGACAGTTGTATTGAGAGAGGGGCAGGCATTGCGGCCACGTTGGGCGGCAACAGCATGGACGTGGTTATTGATGTTGTGGGCGGACCGCAATGGCCCGAACTGCTGGACGTGATCAGGCCGCGCGGCCGCTATGCGGTTTCAGGCGCGATTGCCGGGCCAATCGTCGAAATGGATTTGCGCAAGGTCTATCTGAAAGACTTGACGTTGTTTGGATGCACCATGCAGGATCCCGACGTGTTTCCCAATCTTGTCGGATACATTGAGCGGGGTGAAGTTAAACCGATCATAGCCGGGCAGTATCCCCTGTCTGATATTGCGAATGCGCAAGCGGAGTTCCTATCAAAAAAACATGTTGGCAAGATTGTGCTGGTTCCACCTCCAGCGTTGGCCCGCATGTGAGCGATTGACGTCAGCATGATCAGCATTTCCCGGCTTTTTCCTAACACACCCGAAATCGCCACATGCGCGCGCTGGCGCATTGCGGCATTTTCAGATGTGCTCGGCACGGATGTTGAACAGGAGCAAGCCAGGCTCAATGAATTCGCATCTGGCACGGAGCGGCAGGCTGGCCTTTTAGCTTACTGGAATGGCGAGCCAGCGGGCGTGTGCCTTCTGGCGCCAAATGAAATTGAGCCCTGCCATCCGGTGACACCCTGGCTTGCCGGGCTATTCGTATCGCCCAAATTTCGGGGCCGTGGCCTGGCCAAGGCGCTGGTAGGTGCGGTGGAGCAGGAGGCGCTGCGATCCGGAAACGCGCGCATTTATCTCTATACGGATGATGCTGAAAACTTCTACCGCAAGTTGGGATGGATCGTTGACGAGCGTGGAGTTTGGCATGATATGCCGATGTCGCTGATGTCAAAAATCCTTGCGCCTTAGCGCGGTGGGTTAATTCCAGATTGGACGGTTATCAATGGCTGGCTATTCACCAACACCACTCCTTAAGAAGCTGGGCTATGAGAATAGCCAGGCCAAGTGGCTAATTGCGCCGCCGTTATCGTTGCCGGAGCTTTCAGGATTCGCAGGCGTCAGGATTTCGAAGGGAGCCAAAATATCTGGCGGTGGCCGGCGGTTTGACCTGGTGCATTGGTTTGTAAAGTCCCGAGCCGAGCTGGAATCGGGCATTGCAGGTGTTGCGAACACCATGCGACCCGACGCCATGTTATGGATTTCGTGGCCAAAGAAAGCCTCCAAAGTGCCGACCGACATTGCAGAGGATGTGCTGCGTGAAGTCATCCTGCCCACAGGGCTGGTTGATATCAAGGTTTGCGCGGTGGATGAGGTGTGGTCGGGGCTGAAATTCATGTGGCGCAAGGAGTTGCGGTCGGCGATCTAACGATTGGACACCAAGTACCAGCCATACAGAACGACCCATAGCGCATCAAAGGCAATTGCTATTCCCGCTTGGTGACCAAGATAACGGCCTCCTTCCGAAAGCACCAGACCAATGAAAACGATCTTGCTGGTTCCGGCAACCGTCAGGACCAGCGGACGAACTGCAGGGTTATAAGCGCCATAAATGAGCATAATGCCCATCAGGGTTACCAATATGGCCCAGTTGCGGACGATGAGATTGGCCAGCGGGCCATCCAGTGTTTCACCAAAATTGGACAGGAGGGCGGTCTGAGGCGCAATTGCGGCAAAGCCCACGGTCATGGTGAGTACGCCGGAAATTAGCATGATCCACTTGATATATGATGTGGCGAAGTTCATGAAATCCTGACCCTTCTTCCTGCTGGATATGGTTAAGCTCATAATCTATTTGCGGTTTTCTGCCCAGTGATCGAAGGTTGTGCCCCAAGAGCTTGCAATTTGAATGAATTGCGCCTAAAAGGCCCCCAAATTCCATGCCAACCCTGATCAGGAGCACACGAGCCTATGGCGCGCGTCACTATTGAAGATTGCATCGACAAGCTGCCGAACCGCTTTGAACTGGTTCTTCTTTCGGCCCACCGCGCCCGCATGATTTCGCAAGGTGCGACGATTACGCTGGACCGCGACAACGATAAGGACCCCGTGGTTTCGCTGCGGGAAATTGCCGAAGAAACCATCAACAAGGATGACCTGCGCGAAGAATTCATTCACGCCATGCAAAAGCATGTTGAGGTGGATGAGCCTGAGCCGCAAGCCGTTCCATTGCTGACGTCCGGTGTTCCCGGAACAGTCGGCGAGCAGATTGCCAGCGCCGATGAGGAAGAGGTTGCTTTCGAGCAGATGACTGAGGAAGAATTGCTCAGGGGTCTAGAGGGCATGCCGCCAGCGGAAAGCCCCGGCAGCCAGCGCAACGGGTATTAAGTTATCCAAATTCAGGAATAATTTGGCCGGGCCTGTCGCGTCCGGCCTTTTTTATCGTACACTGCGATCATGATGCGGCAGTATGAGCTGGTTGAACGGGTCGTGAAATACGACCCCGACGCGGATGAGGACCTCCTCAACCGGGCCTATGTCTATGCCATGAAGGCCCATGGAACCCAGACCCGGGCCTCCGGCGAGGCCTATTTCAACCACCCCCTGGAAGTCGCCGCCATTCTCACCGAAATGAAGCTGGATGACGCCACCATTGTGGCGGCGCTTCTGCATGACACGGTGGAGGACACGGAATCCACCCACCAGGAAATCGAGGAAAAATTCGGCAAGGAAATCGCCGCGCTGGTGGATGGCCTCACCAAGATCAAGAAGATCGATCTTGTCACCAAGGAGGCAACGCAAGCCGAGAACCTCCGCAAGCTTCTGGTCGCCATGTCGAAAGATGTGCGGGTGCTGATGGTGAAGCTGGCCGACCGCCTGCACAACATGCGCACGATTGAGCATGTGAAGTCCGGACAAGCGCATTCGCATTGCGCAGGAAACCATGGAAATCTACGCGCCCCTGGCTGGCCGCATGGGCATGCAGACGGTGCGCGATGAACTGGAGGACATTTCGTTTGAAGTCCTCAACCCGGACGCCAACAAGACGATCCGGGAAAGGCTGAAGCTGCTGCATGAAGAAAATGGCGATGTGCTGCGTGAGATTGAGAAAGCGCTGGTCACCAAGCTGGCAGAGAACGGCATCCGGGCCGATGTCTATGGCAGGGAGAAGCGGCCCTATTCCATTTGGGGCAAGATGGAGCGCAAGCACCTGTCGCTCGGCCAGCTTTCAGACATATTCGGGTTCAGGGTCATCGTCAGCACGGTCGACCAATGCTACCGGGCGCTCGGCATCGTGCACCGCACCTGGCGCGCCATTCCGGAGCGCTTCAAGGACTACATATCAACGCCAAAGCAGAATGACTATCGCTCGCTCCACACGATAGTTATAGGGCCCCATCACATGCGCGTTGAAATGCAGATCCGCACGCGGCTGATGCATGAAATCGCCGAGCGGGGCGTTGCCGCCCACGCGCTTTACAAGGATGCGCCCGATGCCCAGGAAGCCAGCGACGGCTTTCGCGCTCCGGCGGCCGAATCCAATGCCTATCGTTGGCTGCGCCACCTGGTTGAAATGCTGCAGGAAGGTGAAAGCCCGAAGGAATTTTTGGAACACACCAAGCTTGAGCTGTTTCATGATCAGGTCTTCTGCTTCACGCCGAAGGGGGCGCTCATTGCGTTGCCGCGAGGCGCCACGCCGATTGATTTTGCCTATGCGGTTCACACATCGATTGGCGACAGCTGCGTGGGTTGCAAGGTCAATGGCCGGCACACGCCCTTGGTGGCCGAGCTCGAAAATGGCGACGAGGTCGATATCATCCGCAGCGACGCGCAGGTGCCGCCGCCTGCCTGGGAAGCGATCGCGATCACCGGCAAGGCGCGTTCGGCCATCCGGCGGGCCACACGGGCGGCCATGCGCAAGCAATTTGCCGGGCTGGGCCGCGAAATTGTCGAGAAGCTGCTGGTCAATCAGGGCAAGGCCTTGGTTGAGAAAGAGCTCATTGCCGCTGTCCCGCGGCTGGGTCATAAAAACCTGGAAGATGCCATGGCGGCCATCGGGCGGGGCGATCTGTCTGGCTATGACATGCTGAAGGCCATGGGGCTTACGGTTGAGGAAAGCCAAATGCGCAATTCCAGGCGCAAGGCGGTGGGGAGGAAATCTGATGCCGCCGGCGCGTCTTCGGTGCCCGTGCGCGGTTTGAGCACCAACACAGCCATGAAGATATCGCGTGAAACTGGAGCGGTTCCGGGCGAGCGCATCGTGGGCATCGTCATGCCGGGCGAGGGGGTCACGATATTTCCAATTTTTGCCAGGGCGCTGGAGCAGTATGACAGCCAGCCCGAGCGCTGGATTGACCTTGCGTGGGACACGGCCGCGTCGGCCCAGAAATTTCCAGCCCGCATCAGTGTGGTTATTCTCAATGAGGTGGGCGCGCTGGCGCAAGTTACCCAGCTCATCAGCGACCAGGGCGCCAACATTGACGAGATGCAGATGATGGCGCGGCGCGGGGTGCGCGATTTCTTTGATCTGGATATTCTGCTGGAGGTGCATGACGCGCGCCATTTGAATGATATTATCAGCGGACTTAGAATCAAAAGCGCGGTGAGCTCCGTGTTGCGGGCTACGGGGTAGGGGATGCTGAATCACGAACAAGTTCTGGACGAGTTTCGCGCAGCAGGCGCATTGCTTGAAGGACATTTCATTTTGTCGTCCGGGTTGCACAGCGCGCGCTACCTGCAGTGCGCCCGGGTTCTGATGGATCCGGCGCGGGCGGACCGCCTGTGCAAGTCACTGGCTGCGAGGATTGCGCCGGAATTGCGCTCGCAGATCGATATCGTGGCTTCGCCTGCCATGGGTGGCGTTGTGGTGGGCTATGAAATGGGGCGGCAACTTGGCGTTCCCGCCATTTTCTTTGAGCGGGTTGACGGCGAGTTGAGTTTGCGGCGCGGCTTCACCATTGCCCGGGGCGCCCGGGTCCTGATGGTGGAAGATATCGTAACCACGGGACTGTCATCGCGGGAATGCATCGCGGGAATTGAGGAAGAGGGGGGCGTTGCGATTGCCGCTGCCTGCCTGGTTGACCGGTCTGGCGGCAAGGCGGACCTGGGGATTCCGTTGTTTGCGCTCACCAGCCTGGAAATCCCGGCCTATCCGGCGGGTGGCCTGCCGCCAGAGTTGGCAGCGCTTCCGGCGGTTAAGCCCGGCAGCAGGGGACTGAACAAATGATTATTGGCCTGGGCAACGACATGGTGGATATCCGCCGCATCGAAAAGACGCTCGAGCGTTATGGGGAGCGGTTTGTGGCGCGGATTTTCACCGACATAGAACAGAAGAAATCCGACGGCCGCGCGCAGCGGGCGGCTTCCTATGCCAAGCGGTTTGCGGCCAAGGAGGCCTGTTCGAAGGCGCTGGGCACCGGATTTCATCGCGGTGTATTCTGGAAGGATATGGGCGTTGTCAACGAGCCGTCGGGACGGCCCACCTTGCAGTTGACCGGCGGGGCCAAAAGACAACTCGACAAGATCACGCCCAAGGGGCACCGGGCGCAGATACTGCTCACCATCACAGACGATTACCCCTATGCGCAAGCCATTGTTGTTATTGAAGCACTTCCAGCCGGTTGACGCCTCAACTGTGATTTTTCCGCAACAGTATTTGCGCTTGGGAGTTGCTGCATTGCAACTCATAGGGGCTTGGCGCTATAGCCAAGCTTGGCATTATCCATAGAAAGATAAAAAAATGGCTTCCGCCCCAGATACGCGCCAGAAACCCGAAGAAGGAGTTTGGGAAACTGTCAAAGTCATCATACAGGCGCTTCTGATCGCTTTTTTTGTGCGAACCTTTCTGTATCAGCCGTTCAATATCCCGTCTGAATCCATGTATCCAGCCCTCAAGGTTGGCGACTATCTTTTTGTGTCCAAACTGTCTTACGGTTACGGCAAATACTCATTTGATTTTACCTTTGGCGTGTTTGGCCAGAAGTGGATAAGCTGCTGCCCGGTCGAGTTTCCTGGCCGTGTTGTGCTGCCCGATTCGCCGCAACGCGGCGACGTAGCGGTATTCAAGCTGCCGACCAATACGGAAGTTGACTACATCAAGCGCGTTATCGGCCTGCCCGGTGACCGCATTCAGATGAAATTTGGTGTGCTCTACATTAACGGCGCGGCCATCCCGAAGGTGCCCGTTGAGGACTACATTGATCGTGAAGCGCAGGGCGTTGGCGGCGGCCGTCCTATCCAGCAGTATCAAGAGACATTGCCCAATGGGGTCAAGTACCTGGTGCTCGACGAGGTGCCAAATGGCTCGGTGGACAACACAGTCGAATATGTTGTTCCGGAAGGTCACTACTTCATGATGGGTGACAACCGCGACAACTCGCAGGACTCGCGCTTTCAGGATGAAGTGGGTTACGTGCCGATTGAAAATTATGTGGGCCGGGCGGACATTATTTTCTTTTCGATTTCGCGCGGCACAACTTTGTGGGAAGTCTGGAAGTGGCCCCTCGAGATTCGCTGGAGCCGTTTTCTAAATCTTCTATAGGCACTGCAGGTTTTGGTTCGTTTCACGCAAGCGCAGTATGACGAGATTGCTTTGCGCCTTGAGTATCAATTCAAGGACAAGTCCTTGTTGCGCCATGCCCTCACCCACAGCAGCACCACCAGGAAACAGGATGACTATCAGCGCTTGGAGTTTTTGGGCGACAGGGTGTTGGCGCTGGTGATTGCCGAGGCGCTTTACCTCGAGAACCCGTCGCGCCGGGAGGGCGATATGGCCAACCTGCACAGCAACCTGGTGCGCGGCGAGATCTGCAGCGACGTGGGCAAGCAGCTACTGCTCAGCGATTTCATCGTCGTTGGCCAAAGCGAACACAAGAAGGGCGTGAACCTGAACACGTCGGTGGTGGGTGACGTAGTGGAGGCCGTCATTGGCGCAATCTATCTTGATGGCGGATTGGAGAAGGCAAGAGCGTTTGTTCTGCGCAACTGGGCCCGGCACATCGCGGAGCGCAAAACAGTCAAAAAGGATGCCAAAACCTACCTGCAGGAATGGGCGCTGGCGCGGGGGCTGCCCATTCCCGAATATAGGATGTTAAAGCGCGAAGGATTGGAGCATACTCCGGTTTTCACGGTGGAAGTAGCCATCAAGGGAAAAGCCTCCATTCAAGGCGAGGGCCGATCGAAACGGCTGGCCGAGATGGATGCCGCCCACCATTTTCTGACTCGCGAGGAAATTCGTTAATGACAGATGTCTCCACGCGTTGCGGCTTTTGCGCCATCATCGGCGCGCCGAATGCGGGAAAATCGACGCTGGTGAACCAGCTGGCGGGATCCAAGGTTTCCATTGTTTCGCACAAGGCGCAGACGACGCGGGCGCGGCTTCGCGGGATTTTCATGGAAGGGGTTTCGCAGGTTATCGTGGTGGATACGCCTGGCATTTTTGCGCCCAGGCGAAAGCTCGACGAAGCCATGGTTGAAAACGCCTGGAGCGGCGCAACCGAGGCGGATGTGACGGTATTGCTGGCCGACGCCAGGCTTGGCCGAAATGACGAGGTGATGCGCATTGTCGAAGGCTTGCGCAAGAACAGCACCGGGGCCCTGCTTGCGCTCAACAAAGTCGACCTCTTGCGGCGCGAAGTCCTGTTGGAAATTTCCCAACGCTTCAATGAAGTGTATGCATTCAGTCATACCTTCATGATCAGCGCTTTGAAAGGTTCTGGCGTTGATGACCTGCGGAAAAAAATTGCCGCCTTGATGCCGCCTGGGCCATGGCTCTATCCCGAAGATCAGGCGGCTGACGTGCAGATGCGGTTTTTGGCGTCGGAGGTGACGCGGGAGAAAATATATTTGCGGCTGCATGAAGAGTTGCCCTACGCTTCGACCGTTGAGACCGAGACATGGGAAGAGCAGGCCGATGGCTCGGTGAAGATCGGCCAGGTGATTTTTGTGGAACGGGACAGCCAGAAAGCCATCGTGCTGGGCAAGGGCGGGCAAATGATCAAGCTTTTGGGCCAGTTAGCGCGGGAGGAGCTGGAAAAATCATTTGAGCGGCGGGTGCATCTGTTTCTGTTTGTCAAGGTCCGGGAGAATTGGTCTGAGGATCCCGAGCGCCTGCGCATGATGGGACTGGGAAAATAGGGCGTGCCCCATGGAATGGCGTGATCAGGGTGTCATTCTCTCGATTCGCAAGCACGGCGAAACCAGCGCCATTGCCGAATTGCTGACACCCGGCCATGGGCGCTGCATGGGCCTGGTGCGAGGCGGCCGGTCACGCCTGCAACGGCCTGTGCTGCAGCCCGGAAACTTTGTGCAGGCAACATGGCGGGCGCGCATTGAAGACCATCTGGGAACCTTTGTTTTCGAGCCTCTCAAACTGTTAGCGGGCACGATCATGGAAAATTCATTCAGGCTCTCCGGCCTCACGACACTTGCCTGTCTCGCGCAATCTCTGCCGGAGCGTGAACCGCATGAACGGATCTATGACGCCTTCCGCATTGTTCTTGATGCCATTGATGACGATGATTTATGGCCAGCGCTTTTTGTCCGCTGGGAATTGGGCCTGCTCGATGAATTGGGATTTGGGCTGGATTTGAGCAAGTGCGCGGCTACGGGAAGCCGCGGGGGGCTTTCATTTGTTTCGCCGAAGACGGGGCGTGCGGTCAGCGGCGAAGCGGGGGAACCCTACCGTGACAAGCTTCTGCGGCTTCCCGCGTTTTTGCTGGGTGGCGCCGTTGGCGGCAGCGCCAATATTGTTTCTGGCTTCAAGCTTACCGGCTATTTTCTGGAGCGCCATGTTTTCGAGCCGCGCGGACTGGAAATGCCGCAATCGCGCCAGCGCATGATTGACGAACTGGCGCAAAGGACACATTGAGGGAACCGGATGATTGGACGCTTGAACCATATTGCGATCGCCGTGCCTGATTTGAAGCGGGGCTCGGAAATCTATGCGTCTCTCCTGGGAGCCAAGGTTTCGGCGCCGCAGTCGGAGCCCGACCATGGCGTGCGCGTGGTTTTTGTGGAGCTTGCCAATACGAAAATCGAGCTGCTTGAACCGCTGGGCGAAAACTCGCCCATAAGCGCGTTTCTCGACAAGAACCCGGCGGGCGGCATGCATCATGTGTGCTATGAGGTGGCGGACATCAGGGCGGCGCGGGATCACCTGGTGGCGGCCGGCGCGCGCGTGCTTGGCGATGGCGACCCCAGGATTGGCGCCCATGGCAAGCCCGTGCTGTTTCTGCACCCCAAGGATTTTTGCGGCACTCTGGTTGAACTGGAGCAGGCATGAACGCCATCAGCGGCATCGCGGTCTATTTTATCATCTGGTGGCTGGTGTTGTTTGTTGTGCTGCCATTTGGCGTGCGCAATTCGGTTGAAGCCGGCGAGGCCGTCCAACTGGGCAATGAGCCGGGCGCACCTGTGCGCCCGCTGATTTTTCGCAAAGCCATCATCACGACCGTTGTTGCGACAGCGATTTTCGGAGTTTTCTATGCCGCCACGACACAGGGCTGGATGAGCCTTGAAACCTTGCCGTTCTACGACGGCATGCCAAGTCCCAACACCTGAAAATGTAAAAGGCGAAGCTCGTGCCTCGCCTTTTTAAGTCGATCGGGCTTCCTTTTCCTGTCAATCCGGATGGATTGGCGGGGCTGCTGCGCGACAATTTCCTGTCTCGCGCGCCGGAAGTGTCCTCCCCAGACTTGGGTCCACTTCAGCAGTAAACGCCACAGTCCTTATTCTTGATTGCGCCGCAAGCTATCACAAAATTTTGGCTTGTCACGTGAAAAATGACAACTTCGGAACGGGCCCAGGCCGTCCGACCTTGTGTTCCCGTTTGTTTCCCTTAAAAGGGCGCGAACACGGTTTACATGGGGATTCTGATGCGCCTTTCGCAGTATTTCATGCCAATTCTCAGGGATGATCCCAAGGAGGCTGAGATCGTATCACACCGCTTGATGCTGCGCGCGGGCATGGTCCGGCAGGAGGCTGCGGGTAATTACTCATGGCTTCCCACAGGCTTCAGGGTGCTCAAAAAGATCGAACAAATTGTGCGGGAAGAGCAAAACAGGGCAGGCGCGCTCGAGGTTCTGATGCCCACCATCCAGCCCGCTGAGCTCTGGAAAAAATCGGGCCGCTATGATGCCTACGGCAAGGAAATGCTGCGCATCAAGGATCGCCATGACCGCGATATGCTGTTCGGCCCCACCAATGAAGAGATGATAACCGACATCTTTCGGCAGGGCGTGCAAAGTTACAAGGACTTGCCGCGCAATCTTTATCATATCCAGTGGAAGTTTCGCGATGAGGTGCGGCCTCGGTTTGGCGTCATGCGGGGGCGCGAATTCTTGATGAAGGACGCCTATTCGTTCGATGTCAGCCGCGAGGCCGGGCAGCATTCCTACAACAAGATGTTCGTGAGCTATTTGCGCACCTTCGCGCGCCTCGGCTTGAAAGCGGTTCCAATGCGGGCTGAAACCGGCCCGATCGGCGGCTCGGATAGCCACGAATTTTTAATTCTCGCCGAAACGGGCGAGAGCGGCGTGTTCTTTGATGGTGACCTGCACGACATGGACTGGGAAAAATCCGATGTGAATTATGACGATGTGGCAGGGATAGGCGCCATGGTTGAAGGCTTTACGTCGCGCTATGCGGCCACAGATGAAAAGCACGATGCGGCGGAATTTGAACGGCGCGTGCCGGAAGCCAAGCGGATGACCGGGCGCGGCATTGAGGTGGGGCACATTTTCTTTTTCGGCACAAAATATTCAGAGCCGATGGGTTGTGAAGTCCAGGGACCGGATGGGAAGAAGCTGTTTGTCCACTCGGGTTCCTACGGCATCGGCGTATCGCGACTTGTCGGCGGCATTATTGAGGCCTCGCATGATGACGCGGGAATTGTCTGGCCGGAAGCCGTAGCGCCGTTTCAAGTAGGTCTGGTCAACATCAAGGTTGGCGATGCCGCGGTTGATGCGGCTTGTTCAAAAATTTATGAAGAGCTGCAGGCCAAAGGCGTTGACGTTCTCTACGATGACAAGGAGGGCGGCGCTGGCGGCAAGTTTGCCGCGATGGACTTGATTGGCCTGCCATGGCAAGTGATTGTGGGGCCGCGTGGATTGAAGGAAGGCATCGCCGAAGTGAAGAACCGCAATACGGGTGCGCGCGAGAATGTTCCGCTGGATCAGGTTGTCGGGCGCTTTGGGGCGTGATGGCTGAAACCCTGCCAGACACCAAACCGTTTGCCGGCTTTGAATGGATGATAGCGTTGCGCTATCTGCGGGCGCGGCGGAAGGAGAGCTTCATCTCGGTCATTTCGCTGTTTTCGCTGCTGGGCATCATGTTAGGCGTGGCGACGCTGATCGTCGTGATGGCGGTGCTGAATGGCTTTCGGGCGGAGCTGCTGGACAAGATACTGGGTTTTTCCGGCCATGCCACAATCTATCGGCGTGATGTGACGCCCATACCAGATTTCAAGGAGCTTCAGGCGCGGCTTGAGAAGGTTGATGGCGTGAAGAGGGTGATCTCGCTGGTCGAGGGGCAGGCGATGGCCTCTTCCCTCAAGAGCAGCACTGGCGCGTTGGTGCGCGGCATTTCCGAAGCGGATATTTCCAAAGTTCCAAGCCTCAACAACAATGATCTGATGACGGCATTGCAGGAGCCGGGGGTTCCAGATGCCACGGCAAGTTTCAACGGATTTGACAAATCTGAAGGCATCGCCATTGGTGAGCGCATGGCTTGGCGTCATCAATTGGGCCTGGGCAGCATACTGACGATCATTTCGCCCAATGGTCCCGAAAGCGTCATGGGCACCGCCCCTCGAATTCGCGATTTTGCGGTGGTGGCAATCTTCAAGATTGGCATGTCGGAATATGATGAGAACATCATTTACATGCCCCTGGCGGACGCGCAGGAATATTTTGTTTCAGAAGAAGGTGTGACCGCGCTTGAGGTGATGGTTGAGGATCCCGATGGAATTGACACGATCAAAACACAACTGGCGGAATTGATTGGGCCCGAGCTCTACCTGCAAACCTGGAAGGACCGCAATCAGGCCTTCTTCAATGCGCTGGCGGTTGAGCGCAATGTGATGTTCCTGGTGCTGACCATGATCATTCTGGTGGCGGCGCTGAACATCATTTCCGGCCTCATCATGCTGGTCAAGGACAAGGGACATGACATCGCGATCTTGCGCACCATGGGGGCCACACGGGGCGCCATACAGCGGGTGTTCTTCATTACGGGGGCAGCCATCGGCGTGATCGGCACGTTGATGGGGTTGTTGCTGGGGACAGTCATTTGCCTCAATGTGGAAAGCATCCGGAAATTCGTGGAATGGCTGTCGGGCGTCGATCCCTTCAACGCCGAAATCTATTACTTGGCGCAATTGCCCGCCGACATGGATGCGGTTCAGATGTTCTGGATCACGATGATGTCACTTGGCCTGTCGTTTCTGGCAACGCTCTATCCTTCCTGGCGGGCTGCCAAGCTCGATCCGGTTGAAGCGCTGAGATATGAATGATGCAGCCAGCGCTTGAGCTTCGCCATGTTGACCGCTCGTATTCCGAAGGCACGGGCCGATTGGATATTTTCAAAGGCCTGGCGCTGCAGGTTCACGCCGGTGAAATCGTGGCGCTGGTTGGCCAGTCGGGCGCGGGCAAGTCTTCGCTGCTGCATATCGCGGGATTGCTGGAAGCGCCAACGGCTGGGGAAGTTTTTATTGCGGGGCAAAACTGCACGGCCCTTGATGACGCGGCGCGCACCCGGGTTCGCCGCATCGGAATTGGTTTTGTCTACCAGTTTCATCATCTCTTGCCGGAATTCACCGCGCTTGAAAACGTTATCATGCCGCAATTGATCGCGGGAGCGACAAAGGCTGCCGCAATGGTTCGGGCCAGGGAACTGTTGTCGAGGCTGGGGTTGTCTGAAAGATTTGAACACCAGCCAGCGCAACTGTCGGGTGGCGAGCAGCAGCGTGTTGCCATTGCCAGGGCCATCGCCAATCGGCCGCTCCTGCTTCTGGCGGACGAGCCCACGGGAAATCTCGATCCGGAAACATCGGGCCGCGTCCACGAGGAATTCATGCGCCTGATCAAGGAAGAGGGGCTGGGCGCCCTGATTGCCACCCACAACATAGCGCTCGCCAAACGCATGAGCCGGATCGTCAGCCTGCAATCTGGGGTACTTGTGGATGGCCTGGTTTGAGAGCTGACGCAGGGCCTTCACTTCGTCTAGATTAAACCGATGCCCACAGACTCAATCCCTCCCACTTTCATCCACCTGCGGGCCCATTCGGCCTATTCACTGGCTGAAGGGGCATTGCATATCAAGCAGATGGCGGGGCTGGCCAAAGATGCTGGCATGCCGGCGCTGGCGATTACGGATTCCGGCAACCTGTTCGGCGCCCTGGAATTCTCAGAGGCGCTGAGCGAGAAGGGCATTCAACCTATCATCGGCTGCGCGCTGCGGGTTAATTTCAGCGAGGTTGCCGCTGAAAGCGCAGCGCGGGCGCCCGCAGTTGCCCGCAAGTTTCCGCCGATTGCGTTGCTTGCAAAGGATGAGCTGGGCTACCGCAACCTGATGAAGCTATCGAGCCGGGCATTTCTTCTCACGCCCGAAAATGAACTCCCCCATGTGTCGCGGGAGTTGTTTGAGGAGCTGAGTGGTGGCCTGATTTGCCTTTCGGGCGGGCCGGAAGGGCCTATCGATGAGGCGCTGGTGCAGGGGCAAAGCGGGTTGGCGCGGCAGTTGGTGGAGCGTCTCAAATCCGTGTTTGGAGATCGCTTTTATATCGAATTGCAGCGCCATGGAACTGACGCGGAGCGCGCCAGTGAGTCTGGCCTGATTGAATTGGCCTATGAACTGGATATTCCGCTGGTTGCCACCAACCAGGTCTATTTTGCCAAGCCTGACGATTACGCCGCCCATGACGCGTTGATTTGCATTGCTGAAGGCCAGCTCGTATCCACCGATGACCGCAGGCGGGTCACTCCTGAGCACTACTTCAAGACGCAGCAGGAAATGGCCGCGCTTTTTGCGGACATCCCGGAAGCTATCGAGAACACGGTGGAGATAGCGCTTCGCTGCGCCCATATCGTGAAGGGTCTCAAGCCCATTCTGCCGCGCTTTGCCGAGGGTGATGAAGGAGAGGAACTGCGGCGTCAGGCCAAAGAGGGGCTGGCGCACCGCTTGGCAACTGCCGGCATGGCCGATGGATTTCTGGTGGAGGATTACGAACAGCGGCTGGATTTCGAATTGAGTGTCATCATCAAGATGAACTATCCGGGATACTTCCTGATTGTGGCTGACTTCATCAAATGGGCCAAAGCGCAGGACATTCCAGTGGGGCCGGGGCGGGGCTCGGGGGCCGGTTCGCTGGTTGCCTATTCGCTCACTATAACTGATCTTGATCCCCTGCGGTTCAATTTGCTGTTCGAACGGTTTCTCAATCCTGATCGCGTCTCGATGCCCGACTTCGATATCGATTTCTGCCAGGATCGGCGCGATGAAGTGATCGACTATGTGCAGGGCCGCTATGGCGCTGACCATGTGGCGCAGATCATTACATTCGGAAAACTGCAGGCGCGCGCTGTGTGCCGCGATGTGGGGCGCGTGTTGCAGATGCCCTACATGCAGGTTGACCGGATTTCGAAACTCATTCCGATGAACCCGGCCAATCCGATGACGCTGGGGCAGGCCATTGCGAGCGAACCGCGCATTCAGGAAGAGCGCGACCGCGATCCGACGGTCAGGCGGATGCTGGACATCGGCCTCAAGCTGGAGGGCCTGTATCGCCACGCGTCAACCCATGCGGCGGGCATTGTGATCGGCGACAGGCCGCTGGAAGAACTGGTGCCGCTTTATCGCGATCCCCGCTCGTCGCTTCCGGCCACGCAGTTCAACATGAAATATGCGGAAAAAGCCGGCCTGGTGAAATTCGATTTTCTCGGATTGAAAACCCTCACGGTGATCGACAAGGCGCAAAAACTCATCCGCAAGCGCCTGCCGGATTTTGATGTTTCAAAAGTGCCTCTTGATGATGGTCCCACCTATCACATGTTGGCGCAGGGCGACACCGTTGGCGTGTTCCAGCTGGAAAGCTCCGGAATGCGCGATGCGGTGCGCCAGATGCGGGCCGACAGGTTTGAGGATTTGATCGCGCTGGTGGCGCTCTACAGGCCTGGCCCCATGGCCAATATTCCAACCTATTGCGCCAGAAAGCTGGGCAAGGAGAAGATCGAGTATCTTCATCCCAAACTCGAGCCGATCCTCAAGGAAACCTTTGGCGTCATCACCTATCAGGAACAGGTGCAGCAGGCGGCGAAGGATCTGGCGGGCTATACGCTGGCGGAAGCCGATCTCCTGCGCCGCGCCATGGGCAAGAAGATCAAGTCCGAAATGGATGACCAGCGCGAGCGGTTCCTGACCGGCGCCACCGAGCGCGGCGTTGACCGCAACATCGCCATCCAGATATTCGATGCTTGCGCCAAGTTTGCCGAATACGGTTTCAACAAGTCTCACTCGGCACCCTACGCATATATCAGCTACCAGACCGCCTATCTGAAGGCCAATCATCCGGTTGAATTCTTAGCGGCGTCAATGACGCTCGACATGGGCAACACGGATAAGCTGCAGGTGTTCCGCGACGAGGCGGTGCGGATTGGCGTCAAAGTCGTGTCGCCATCGGTGAATGCCAGCGCCATTGATTTCGGCGTGCGCGACGGTATGATTTTCTATTCATTGGCGGCGCTCAAGAATGTGGGCGTTGGGGCCATTCAGCATTTGATTGCCACGCGCGAAGCGGGCGGGCGGTTTGTGTCGCTGGGTGATTTCGCGCGCCGCATGCGGTCCTCCATGCTGAACAAGCGGGCGCTGGAAAGCCTTGCCAAGGCCGGCGCCTTTGATGAGCTGAACGCCAACCGCGCGCAAGTTCTGGCGGGCGTTGAAACCATTTTGGCCACCGCCAGCCGCACCAGCGCGGAAGCCGATGCCGGCCAGAATGACTTGTTTGGCGCTGCAACCGGCACGAAGGAGGACCTGGTTCTTGCCGAACCGCGACAGTTGGCTGCCGATGGAGCGCCTCTCCAATGAATTCGAGGCGGTGGGGTTCTACCTCTCGGGGCATCCGCTGGATGACTACATGAAGCCGTTGATGAAGCTTGGCGTTGATACATGGGCTTCATTCCAGCAGAAGGCGCTGACCAAGGGAGCAAGCGCCGGAAAGCTAGCGGGCACCATCACGCACCGGCAGGAGCGGCGTTCAAAATCCGGCAACAAATTCGCGTTCATCGGGTTTTCTGATCCGACCGGACAATTTGAAGCCATTTGCTTTTCGGACACCTTGGCTGCCGCCCGGGACTTGCTGGAGCCCGGCAAAGCCGTGATCGCCCGCGTCGAATGCGATGTGGAAGGCGAAGAGATCAAGCTGCGTCTGCAGGGCGTTGAAGTATTGGACAAGGCAGCGGCCACAATTGTTCAGGGCCTCACGATTTTCGTGCGCGACAACAAACCGCTGGACTCAATCGCCTTGCGCCTTGCGCAAGGGGGGCGCGCACCCGTGCGGCTGATCCTGCAAACGGGCACAGGCCGCGAAATTGAAATATCGCTTGGCAACAAATTCGCCATCACGCCGCAAATCAAGGGGGCCATCAAGGCCATTCAGGGCGTTATCGATGTCCATGACCTCTGATTTGCATTTGTTTACGGGCGTTTGGGAATAAAAGGTCGCATGGTTCGTTTACCTGGCACATAATTTTGACAGGAGACAAGTCTATGTTCTTTGCGCGAAAGGCCGGGAAGCTCGATTTCTATTGTGCCAGGGAGGATTTGGGCGTCATCGCCGAGCCCGTTGCCGCCAAAACAGAATTGCCTGAGTGGTTTAAGAAGATTCCTCCCGTAGACAAGTCTCGCCTGAAACACAGCGACAATGGAATTACCATCAAGCGCTGTATGCCATTTCTTGATGCAATGATGACTGGGTGGATACTTCCGTTGGCGGCTTCTGTGCGGCTTGAAATCAAGGATAATGGCAAAGAAGTCACCGCAGGCTGGGAATTTGACAAGGTCATGGTGAGCAATCATCATTCATATCAAATTGCAGGCAATCCGCTTGAGCCCCGGCCCCCATGCAAATTTCACAACTACTGGACCATCTCCACGCCCAAAGGTTGGAGTTGCCTGTTTGTGCCGCCTCTCAACCGCATCGAAACGCGATTTCAAATTTTGTCCGGCGTTGTCGACACGGACACCTATCGGTCGCCCATTCACTTTCCTTTCATTCCAATGGCCCCAGATGGGATCCACGAAATTGAGAAGGGAACGCCGCTGGTTCAAGTCATTCCGTTTCATCGGGAGGCTTTGGAAATCAAGGCTGATATGCGTTCCGAGACCGAAAATGAATTGGAGCTTCGTGAGCGCGTATTGCGCAACACGCAGGCCGCACATGGATGGTATCGCGAGAAGGCGCGCGCAAAACGCTGATACTGAGTTTATTGTTGATCAAAAAAAATCGAAGGGGCCAGGTTGTGGCCCCTCCTTCATTTTCGATGCGTGTTGTTCTAGCGCCGCTTCTTCTTCCACCATTGTCCGTCGGAGTTCGAGGATGAGTTCGAGCTGGAGTTGCTCGAGCTGTTGGATGAAGAGTTCGAGCTGGAGTTGCTCGAACTGTTTGAAGATGAGTTCGAGCTGCTGTTGCTGGATGAGTTGCTGGAGCTGTTCGATGACGAGTTCGAGCTGCTGTTGCTGGATGAGTTGCTTGCAACTTGCATCAGTTTCTCCTGCACGGCGGCAAGTGGCGCCTGGTTTTGCATTTCTGCTTTTGGCAAAGCCGCGTTGGCAGCGCCAATAGTTGCAATTACCGCGCCTGCAATTGTCGAGATTTTCAGTGTGTGTTTTGACATATCCTGTCTCCATTTTTGCAATCGCCGTGAAGCAGCGATCATTTGGAAAACGGCCCCGATGTGGAATTATTCCCGATTGGGGAGAAAATTGTTGTCATGCGGATTGTGGAAGGTGTTTGCGTCAGTCAGATTTCAGGGCCGCTTTTTCATCTGCAGGCGAAAGCGCTGGGCCTGCGCCTATCGCCGCCAAGTACGCCTCCACTGCATCAAGAGACGAGGCCGGCGCGTAGCCATTTTCCAGCGGGTTGGATGTGGCTGCAAATCGGACTTTCCAACTTTCCCTATCTCTGCAGGCAACCGCTACAATTGCACCATCTGCCTGGCTGGCGTATTCAAACTCCCGGCACAGGGACTGATCAGTGACGCGAAAGGTGGAAACCAGTTTTAGCCTATCCGTCCCGATTGCCATTTCTTCACCCGAACTGGCAGAATTCAATGCGGTAACGGTCATTGCAGAAAGCGCGGCGCCGAATGCGATATGGGAATGGTTTGCGGTGAACTTGGCCTGCTGATAGCCAATAACGGCACCCGCCAGGAGCGCGATTGAGGCGGCGGCCATGGAAAATCCAAAGCGCCATCGCGGCTGGAGGTTTTTCAACACTGTTTTGAGCGGCAGGAGCTTCGCCGATTCTGCTTTTTTATCAGTGGTTTGTTTCCTGACTGCGGCATATAGTGCCGCCGGGATCGGGATATCGACAAGTGGGGCGAGTGTCGCGCTTGTCAAACTCGCCGATTGTCGAAACATTTCTATTTTGGCGGCGATATCCGGATTTGATTGCGCGAGTTTTCTGACCCGAGCTGCTTCGGCTGGCTCCAGCATGTTGTCAGCATAGGCCATCAATGTTTTGTCATCGTCGTCTGGTGCATTCATGTCTTTCAACTCTCCGACCATCAACGTTTCAGTCAGTCATCTATTCCATTAAGCGGCATGATTTTCTTCCGGGCGCGGGCCAGGCGGCTCATGACGGTGCCAACTGGCAAGTCAAGCACATCGGCGGCCTCCTTGTATGTCAGTCCTTCAACGCAGACGAGCACCAAAATCTCGCGATGTTCATGAGGCAACCTGCCTATTGCCTCCCATACCTTTTGCAGCGTGAGAAGGTTTTCAATGGCGGTGTCACCCCGCACGCCAACCAGGTCTTCCCGTGTATATACGTCCTCGGTCGCGCCTTCGGTTTTTCTGCGCCGTGTTTGGTCAATCCAGCTGTTCCGCAGAATTCGAAACAACCATGCATCGAAACGGGTGCCCTCAGTCCAGCTGGCGGCATTGGCCAGCGCCTTTTCACAACTAATTTGAACGAGATCATCAGCCAAATCCGGCCTTCTCGCCAGAGAAAGCGCAAAACGCCTCAACCGGGGCAAAATCGCAATCAGGTGATGACTTATGTTTTGCGCCACACGGCCTCACAGCTATGTTTGGCGGGCGGGTTGGGTGGCGTTGTTGAAACTTTGATGAAGAATGTATGGTTGGAGAAGGGAATAAAACCGGGGTCCATGCGTTCTCCGAATGCTGCAAGAGTTTTGCATAGATTGGGTTTGAGTGCCAGTTTTTCCAAGGGATTTATCAAATTGAGTGCTAACCGTTACATTGCCGTTGTTTCAGCTCCAAGTTGTCACTGGTTCGGCCATATGGCAAGGATCGCGATTGCGCTTTTTCTTGGGCTGGCAATTGCGACAAATTCATATCCGGTATCTCCGCTGAGTGTTTCTGTGGCTCTGGCGGATGATGACGATGGCGGCGATGATGGCGGCCGTGTTGGTCGAAGTGATGGGGCCGGTTCCAAAACACGGCGGCCAATTTTTAAGGCCCCACCGAAAAAGCGCCAAACAGCCACAGGACTTCCCGTGCGGGCTCGATTTGAGATTGTCGCAATCGGATTAGATGCACAGGGCTTGCTGCGGCTCACTCAAAGAGGTTACCGGGTCGTTCAGGAGGATGATATTAATTTCGGCGGGGGCGGCGCCATCAGGCGCCTTCGGGTTCCTGCAAAATTAACAATCGAGCAAGCGCGTGCCGAGGTGGCCAGCCAATCATCGGAAGTTACAGCCGATTTCAACCATTACTACCGGCCGCAGGCAGAATCTGCGTGCCAAGGCAGGGATTGCGAAAGCCTCGCCATGGTGAATTGGCAAAGCGCCGAAACTGCTGAATGTGGCCGTGCGGCAACCATTGGCATTGTGGATACTGGCATTGATACATCCCACTCGTCGCTGAAGAACAGCAACATTGAAGTTTTCACGCTGCGCGCCAGCGAGCGCAGGAAATCCAGCAAGCAGCACGGCACCGCAGTTGCCTCGCTGTTTGTTGGTCTTCCGCAGTCGCGGGTTCCGGGCCTTTTGCCGAACGCCAAAATCATTGCTGTGGACCCTTACTATCTTGGAGAAGGTTCGGACAATCGCGTTGATATCTATGATCTGGTGCGATCCATTGACCTGCTCGTGCAGCGCCGGCCCGATGCGATCAACTTAAGCCTTGCTGGTCCGGATAACTCCCTGCTGGCAAAGGCCATCGACGAAGCTCAGCTCGCGAACGTGGCAGTCATTGCCGCTGCCGGAAATGATGGCCCAAAATCAAAGCCCGCATATCCGGCCGCCTATGAGCAAGTCATTGCTGTCACCGCGCTCGACAGGAACTACGCCGTATACCGGCGTGCTGTGCAAGGGGAGCATATTGATTTTTCTGCGCCGGGCGTGAATGTTCCTGCCGCTGCGCCAAACCAGCGTGTTCAAAAAAGATCTGGAACATCTTATGCGGCGCCGTTTGTAACGGCGGCAGTTGCGCGTATGAAGGTAAATTCGCCGAACATCGGTTTGGCGGAAATTGTCCAACGGTTGTCCAAAAATGCGCGCGATTTGGGTTCGTCAGGACGTGATCGGGTCTTTGGCTGGGGCCTCATTCAGGCGGGCGATCTTTGCAAGACTTCATGATCTTCTGACTTTCATGGCTCTGGTGTTGCTGGCGTGTTTCCTGGGGTCAGAATGCGGCTTGCGGGGCCCTTGATCCGGGTTCTTTCAGGTCGGTCCTCGCCATCCTTATTGTGGCCAGCTGATAGTTAACAAGTTCCAGCCACAAGGCGCATTGAATTCATGCGATAATTTATGTTGCCTTTACAGTTGGCTAACCCATATTGAAGGCAGATTTGATTTATGGGCTGTAAAGCGGGTAAAAGCCGCTGATTCCATATTTTGACAGTTAACGACCAGATCGGAGAATCATGAAGCCTTTTGCCATTGCCGGCATCCAGATGCACCTCAATCATGGCTCGAACATCGATGCCATGCGGGCCCGCATCGACCTCACGATGCACCTCTACCCTTGGGTGCAGATGGTCATGTTTTCCGAGCTCGCTGTCTATGGGCCGTTGCTGCAATATGCCCAGCCGCTGCCGGGCAATGCCGAGGCGGAATTCCAGGCCATGGCCAGGCATCACGGCATCTGGATCGTCAATGGCTCGATGTATGAACGCCGCGATGGCGGAATTTACAATACAACTTCGGTCATCAACCCGGAAGGCGAGATCATCGGGCGCTATCGCAAGATGTTTCCGTTTGTGCCCCTGGAGCAGGGTGTGCAGCAGGGCACGGAGTTCCTTGCATTTGACATTGAGGGTGTCGGAAAATTTGGCGTTCTCAATTGCTATGATATCTGGTTCCCGGAAACATCGCGCCAGCTTACGGCCATGGGTGTTGAGGTCATTCTTCACCCCGTCATGACCCACACCATTGACCGTGATGTCGATATCGCCATCAGCCATGCCACGTCAGCGATGATGCAGTGCTATGTGTTCGACGTGAATGGCCTGGGCGCCGGAGGCAATGGCCAATCCTGCGTGTTTGATCCGTCGGGCCGCGCTCTTTACCGCGGCGACACGACAGAGCAGATTATCCCCATCGAAATTGACATGGAACAGGTTGGCCGCTCGCGCGAGCGCGGGATTCGCGGCCTGGGCCAGATGACCAAATCATTCCGCGACCGCCCAGCCGAATTCCCGGTTTATCAGAAGGGTTTTGACGGAGGCTATCTGGATAGCCTAGGGCCAGTTGCCGCGCCGCGCCGCGTTGATGCGCCGCCCCCAGCCAATGTGCAGACGTTGCCCGTGCGCCGCAGTTTCGTAAAATAGCAATCAGAACATCTTATTGGTGTCATGCATGGGCGGCGGCACAGGCGCCGAATTTCCCGTGACGGGGATCCCCTCAAACTCCCCATTGATTGCCTTGACCCAGGCCTTGGCGCGCGGCGTTAATTTCCGGTCATCGGTCTGGAAGCGGCCACGCGAAACCAGAATGCCGAGATCGGCGCCGTGGTAACGATAGTCGCCGGCTGTGTAGACCCGCAGATAATAGGCTTCATCCTCATCGGAGACGAGGAACCAGTCGATTGATTTCCGCACCAGCCTGATGTTTCCGTTCTTGTCCATGCGATAGATGCCGGAAGCGGGAGCCTTGGTGATCATCTCCACCTGATCAACCGGATATTTGAGAATAAGCTGGCTCCAGTTGTCAAATTCAGACCAGCGCTGCTGAACCTTCGCCAGGTCAAGCTCCCAGTTCACGTCCATGTATTCAAGCAAATGGAACATGTAGATGGGGCAGCCGCCATAGGTTGAGGTGATGAGATTGGTGAGAGGCGAAGCGCCGGATATGCGGGGATTGATTTCGCCCAGATAAACCTCGCGGGTATCCGTATCAATCAGGAAGTCCATGCAAAACGCGCCCTTGTAGCCTGCGGCATAGAGCCGGTCGCCAAGCTTTTGGGCCATCTTCAGGACAGCCCTGCGTTCCCTTTCCAGGCCGCCGGTGAATACGTCATTGCCACACCAGCCGCCCTTGTAGGGCGTGACTTCGGAAAATCCCGTAATGTCCGTCTGCATGGGGCCGACAAGAGTTCCGTGGCGCGTGGCGACTGCTTCCACCGTGCCCGGCAGGTGATTGATGCGGCGCATGACTTTCAACTGTTCGCCAACGATGTGTTCGGCATTCTTGTTCCAGTCGGCGGCTGATTTGATAAAAAAGGTTGTGCGTCCGGAATCACCGTATGGCGTTTGCACGACGAGATCATTGCCCAGCTTTGCGCGCGCCGCCATTTTCGTCAGCTCTTCATAGGTCTTGGCTTTGCCCATGGTGTTGGGCGCGCTCTTGATGCCGGCCTCATTGCCGAGCTTAGTCGTGATGATTTTTGAATCGATGTGCTTGCGCAGCTTGGCGGGTGGCAGCGCGATCTTCTGGCCGAGTTCTTTTGCCAGCGCTTCGGTTTCCTCGTCGAACATCACGAGCATCAGGAGGCCGGGACCGCGATCAGCGAGTCGCTGACGCACTTCCTTGTGGCGCAAGAGATAGTTGTTGACGTCCTCAATTGACTTGAATTCGTGAGGCCCGTGTTCGCGGGGCACCGTGATCTTCGGGTGGGTTCCATCAAAGCTGTCAAAGAAGTTGATATACTCGAACTTGTTGATCCAGCGCCCCAGCCCCAAAATGTTGTAGGGTGTTGGCGACAGGAAGGTGATGGGCGTCTGGTTTTGCCGGAAATAAGCGAAGACCTCTGAAAGGCTTGTCAGTTTTGGTTTTCTTGCTGGTTTGGCCAAGGTCATGCTCCCCACTGCTTTTTTCCGGGTGAGTTAAGCCTAATTTGGGGAAATAGAAAAGCCGCCAACGGCGGTCATAGACACTAGGGTTCGGGAATTCCGCAATTCTTGGCCAATGTGAAAACCACGGCCTTGACCTCACCCAGCTCAAACCTGGCCTTGTCCGAAAGCCAGAACCAGCTCCAGCCCCAGTTCCATCGAAGCGTCAGGGATTTCGCTGACGTGAGCTCGGCAATGTCTGGCGTGTTCTTGCGGGTGAGGACGCGGTTTTTGGGGCCGATTATCCAAATCTCTTCGCGCGCGGCTTTCTGATCGATTTTCGCGTCAAGTTCTATTTCGCCGCCGCCCGCCACGGCATCCTCAAATTGCAGGCGCTGGCTCCAGCTTTTGGGGTCGCCAGCACGGCAGGCAATTGCATAGAGGGGGGCATAGTCGGGACCCCAATTTCCGGATGTAATCAGGTTTGACGCATAAAGCGACGCGATGTGGACGACGTCGCCGTCAGTGTCCGCGCTCTGGCCCAAAGTCCAGCTGCCGATATCCTGCGCGGCGGCGGAATTCGCGAATGATGCCAAAATGCATATTGAGGGCCACAGCCTGAACGTCATGAAGGCAATTTATATCTGGCGGCGGCCGGTGGCCAGAAAAACATGCTCAAGAGTCAAATGTCAAATAATGAGTCGGAGCTTTCGGGTGATTTGACAAACTCAACCCCTATGCCATTGTCGAGGTGCCTTACAACATGCGCGCGCATTTTGCCCACCATGATGTAGGTGCCAATGGTCGGCACAACATCAACCTTAAGTCCGGCCCCCGACAACGAGATGTCCAAAATCTCGCAGTAATAGACGCGGCCATCAGGCAGCGTGATTTGAGATTTGCTGTCGCGAGGTTCGAGGCGTGGGTGGCGGCGCTGAGGGGCTGCGCCATTCGAGCGCTGACTGAGCCACTTGATCCGGGTTTCCAGTTTAACCCGGCGGCTGCCGCTAACGTCGAAAATTGCTTCAAATCCACCTTCAGCGACGTCGCTTGAAATCGCCTCGACGCGGCCAAGATCCGCGATATAGGCGACAATGCTGGTTCCGGCGGGGGCAACCGATTGCGTGAGAAAAGTGGCGCCGGTGACTGTCATATGGATGACCTCGCACGGGTGCTCCGACATGTCAGGCATCATAAAGCGGCCAGGCAATCTGGTTAAATCGACGCTTTTTGGCGTCGTTGACCTCTCGTGGGTTAGGGCAGCTGCGGTCAAGTCGGTCCTCGGGTCGGCAGGTGAAAAAGCCAAATCGTATCGGGACCTGCTTAACCATCTCCCGTAAATGTCGCGTTAAGACATCCAAAAAGATCAGTTGAGGCCGCCGTTGATGATTTTGAAGCTTGATTTTGAGCCGTTTCCATTGAGGCTGGTGGCGAGCGCATCTCCCGGCAGTGGCTCCGTCCAGATTGTGCGGGCGCCTGAAAGCTCAAGATTTGCGATGCCGCAATAATTGTAGCTGGAAAGCTCCCTGAACGTGAAAATACCGCCAAAAATATGAATTTTGGAGCTGTTTTGGGCCCGGATGGGCAGGCCGATCATTTCAGCTGCTATGACCTGATTCTCGGTGGTGGTCAGCCGAATGCGTATGAGGCATGGTTGCAAATTGGTAACCACGCCCTCAAAAAGTTTAACAATGGTGTCGCGTTCGAAGCCGGCCCAGCCGGCAAGGGCGTCCTTGCCGGTGATTTCGTCCTTGTAAAGCTGGCATGTCTGGGTGCCGGCCAATCGCCATTTGTAGCTGTTTTCCGTGTCGTCGCGCTCAATTATCACCAGATTCGGCAGGAGGTCGCTGATCCGTTTCAAATTGAGATCGGTTCTGTTGGGAGCGGCGTTTTCAGCGCGAATTCCTTCCCAATGGCGATAAAGCGCGCGCGTACCCGGATGCAGAATGTGTGATTCAGCTTGGCTTAACTCATGAACATCATTTACTAACATCGCATACCTCGTCTTGGTTAACAGCGCTCGCCAGCCTGTGCCAGCGTTGAACTCTTGGGGCCTGTCTTGCAGGCGCCGTGCCAATTCGCGGAAGGATCGGTTGGAAATGGACGAACACGGAAAGTTTCAGGCAAATCAGCCGATCTTCAGGGCGCCGGGCGTGGTTGTTGGCCTGATTGCCCTGCTGGCTTTGGTGCATCTGGCGCTGGAAACAGGCGGCATGGAAACGCGAGCTTGGGTTTTTTATACCTTTGCGTTCATTCCGGCGCTTTACCAGTATCGGATTTGGTCGTTTCTCACACATGGGTTTCTGCACGCGGACTGGCTGCATCTTTTTTTCAATTGTCTTTGGCTCCTGGTGTTCGGTTCGGTCGTGGCGCGCCGGCTGGGAAGTTTGAGGTTTCTGCTGCTGTCAGGTTTTGCCGTCGTTGCCGGCGCTGGCGCCTCGCTGCTTTTGCATTGGGGCGAGCCGGTTATCGTGATTGGGGCGTCCGGGGCGGTATCGGGATTGATGGCGGCGGCAATACCCCTGATGTATGGAACAAGAATTCCCGGTGCCGGCGTTGTGGCGCACGATCTCGCGCACATCAGGGCATTGCGGCCTGTTGAAATTCTGACCGACCGTCGCGCGCTTTTTTTCACCGTGGTCTGGATTCTGGTGACGTTGTTCTCAGGCGCCAGCGGGTGGACGGGGAATGATTTCCTTAAAGAAGGGCAAATCGCCTGGGAAGCGCATTTGGGCGGCTTTGTGGCGGGGTTGGCGGCGTTTTATCTGCTGGACCGCGTTGGCCATTTACCCCAGCCACAGTCGTGATAGACTGTTTTTTCGAGATCAACTCGGAACAGGGAGGTATGCATGGCTGTTTCCCACATTCTTGGCGTCAAGGGCCGAAACGTCATCACGGCCACTCCGAAGGAAACAATAGAAATCACAGCGCGCAAACTGTCGGAACACCGGATCGGCGCAGTTGTTGTAACAGATGACAAGGGCGCCATTGCGGGCATTGTCTCCGAGCGAGACATTGTTCGGGCCGTGGCGAAACATGGCGCGGCGGCAATGGCCATGCCAGTGTCTGGTGTCATGAGCAAGGCAGTCAAAACCTGCAAGGTTGGCGACAGCGAAACTGAACTGATGACGCTGATGACCGAACACCGGATACGCCATTTGCCAGTTGTGGATGGCGGCAAGCTGGCCGGAATGATTTCGATTGGCGATGTCGTCAAATTCCGCATTGAAGCCATCGAGCGTGAGGCGGAAGAAATGAAAAGCTATATCGCCTCGGCGGGATAGCCCCTATTTCTTGTAGACCACAGCCGGGTCAAACAATTTTTCGGTGTCGGTGAACGCAAGTCCGCCATCGATGATTTTACGGTAGAAGCAAGATTTGCGGCCCGTGTGGCAGGCGGCGCCCAGGCCTTCGGGTGTCACTTTCAACTGCAGCGCATCCTGGTCGCAATCGGTCATGATGCTGGAGACGGCGAATATTTCGCCCGATGTCTCGCCCTTTTTCCAAAGGACCTTGCGCGAACGGCTGTAGAAGTGGGCGTGGCCGGTCTCGCGGGTGACGTCAAGGGCCTCGCGGTTCATGAAAGCGAACATGAGCAACGCGCCATCACGGGCATCGGTCACGATTGCCGGGATGAGGCCATGCTCGTCGAACTTCAGGTTCAGGACTGTCGTTTCGTCGAGCTTGGCCGCCATCAGAGCGAGAAGCCGCCTGAAGGGGCCCGCACCAATTCCATGAAACGGGCTTGGGTGGCAGGGTTGGTCTTGAACTCGCCCACGAATTGCGTGGTGATGGTCGCCACATTGCGCTTGCCGATGCCGCGCATGGACATGCAGGTGTGGACCGCTTCGATCATAACGGCCACGCCTCTTGGCTTGAGTGTTGTCGCAATCGTGTTGGCGATTTGCGCTGTCATGGTTTCCTGGGTTTGCAGGCGGCGCGCATAGATTTCGACAACGCGCGCCAGCTTGGATATTCCAACAACGGATTCAGTTGGCAGGTAGGCCACATGAACGCGGCCCACGAACGGCGCTATGTGGTGCTCGCAGTGGGACGTGAACTCAATGTCCCGCAGCATGACAATGTCATCATAGCCGCCAACATCGGTGAAGGTGCGGCTCAGCTCTTCGGCGGGGTCTTTGTCGTAGCCCTCGAAATATTCGCTGAACGCCTTGGTCACCCGGCGGGGTGTGTCCAACAACCCTTCGCGGGCCGGGTCATCGCCTGCCCAGGCCAAAAGGGTGCGCACAGCCGCCTCCGCCTCCTCTTGGGAAGGTTTTTTGGCCTTGGATTTTCCCGATTCAAGCTGGAATTTCTTAATTATGGCGTCCATTTTGACTCTACTCTGAACTCTCTGGCATTCCCATATCATGGGGTGCTAAATCAAGCAAACCATCCAATGTCCGGGATATGCGAATGATTAACGAAATTTACAACCGGAAAATTCTGGAATTCGCCGCCGATATACCCCATTTGCAACGCCTGCATGACGCGGACGCGACGGCTGTGGCTCATTCCCGGCTGTGTGGTTCGAAGGTTTCCGTCGATCTCAAGATGAAGGATGGGGTGGTGACTGATTTTGGCCAGGATGTAAAAGCCTGTGCGTTAGGGCAGGCGTCGTCTTCAGTCATGGGACGCCACATCATTGGTTCTACGGCCGCCGAGCTTCGAAGATTGAGAGACCAGATGTATGCCATGCTAAATGAGGAGGGGCCGCCGCCAGCCGGCAAATGGGCGGACTATGAGGCCTTCATCCCGGTGCGTGATTTCAAGGCGCGGCATGCCTCGACGCTTCTCACATTTGATGCGGTCACCGACGCCATTTCACAGATAGAGAAGAAACAGCATGAGCACGCTTGATCCCAAAATCCTCGTTCCGCGCACTGGTACAATATACCCGCCGGAATTTGCCGGGCCACTGCAGGGCCGTGCCAAGCGCGCGCTTGGCGATGTGTTTGGCCTTGCTCAGTTTGGCGTCAACCTCACCACGCTGGCCCCCGGCAGCTGGTCCGCCCAGCGCCATTGGCATGAGAAGGAAGACGAGTTTGTCTATGTGGTTGAGGGCGAGATCACCTTGATTGATGAGACGGGCGAACACGTCCTGAAGCCCGGCATGTGCGCTGGCTTCAAGGCGGGCGTGGCCAATGGCCATCATCTGGTGAACAAGTCATCGTCGCCCGCCACCTATATTGAGATTGGAACCCGCTCGGCGGTTGAAAATTCACACTACCCCGATGTCGACATGAAGGCCGGAAAAATTGACGGCAAGTGGGTGGTGACGAAGAAGGATGGGACGGGTTTTTAGCTATTTTTTCTTGCCCGCAATATCCGGTGCCCTCGGGAAGCGTGATTGCAAGTCCCTATCCGTCACGCTCATGTGGTTTCTGGTGTATTGCTCGCTGGCGTCACGCAGCGGCTGGAAGTCCCAAGGGAAATGCTCGCCGCTCTTGAGCGCTTCGAACATCATGTGGCGGGCTTGCTGGCTTTCGAGCACGCTTTCGTTAATCTTGGGGATATCAAATTTCGCCACAACCTCGCTCCGGAATTTCACGGCTATTGGATGGCTTGCCGCGAGATTGTTAAGCTCATCCGGATCATCGACGAGATTGAACAATTGGTCGGGATCAGTCGGGCAGTGGATATATTTCCAAGGGCCGCGCCTTAGCATGTACATGGGGGCGACGGTTCCTTCAGCCAGGTATTCTCCCCAGGCGGTCACATTGGAATTTTCTGTGGCGCCAGTGAGCAGCGGATAGAGCGAGCGGCCATCGACGGCGCGCGCCAGCTTGCCTCCGGCGATGTCAACCAGCGTCGGCAGAATATCGGTCAGCGAGACAGGTTCTTTCACGCGGCGCGCCGAAAAGTGTTTTGGCGCGCTGACGATCATTGGAATATGCGCCGAAGGCTCCAGGTAGGACATCTTGTACCACAGCCCGCGCTCGCCAAGAAAATCGCCATGATCAGAGGTGAACACGACAATGGTGTTGTCCAGCTGCCCGGTGGCTTCAAGCGCTGCCAGCAGCTGCCCCGCAAGATCATCGATGTAGGAAATATTCGCGTAGTAGCCATGGCGCGCCGCGCGGATATCGGCTTCAGTGACGGTGTAATCCTGCATGGCGGACACATCGTAGAGGCGCTGGCTGTGGGCGTCCAATTTGTCGCGCTCCATGGCTGGCGCTCGGGGCAGGTCGATGTCCTCATCGCGGTACAGGTTCCAGTATTTGGCGCGGGCCGCGTAGGGGTCATGGGGATGGGTGAACGAGGCCATGAGGCAGAAGGGCTTGCCAGGTTCATAGCGGGCATAGTCATATATTTTGCGCGCGGCGAGGAAAGCCACCTCATCATCATACTCAAGCTGGTTGGTGATTTCGGCGATGCCGGGTTGCAAAACGCTCGTCATGTTGTGATACCACCAGTCGATGCGTTCCTGCTTCAGGCGCCAATCCGGCGTCCAGCCAAAATCGGCGGGATAGATGTCGGTGGTTAGTCGCTCCTCAAGGCCATGCAACTGGTCAGGGCCGACAAAATGCATCTTGCCGGAAAGGCAGGTCTTGTAGCCTTGCGTCCGCAGGTAATGCGCCCAGGTCGGGATGGCCGATGGAAATTCGGCGGCGTTGTCATAAACGCCGGTGCGCGAGGGAGAAGCCCATTCATGATGGTGGCGCGGGCGGGCGCGCAGAGGGGGCTGGAGGAATAGGCGTTTTCGAAAACCACGCCGGACTTTGCCAGGCGGTCGAGGTTCGGCGTCTTGACGAGCTTGTGCCCATAGGCTGGCAGAAATTGCGCCGCAAGTTGATCTGCCATGATGAAGAGTATATTTGGCTTGGACATGAAATTCGCGCTCTTGTTTTTAATCCGGTTCTATCAGCTCACGCTCTCGTCGGTCATGGGCAGGAGATGCCGCTATCTGCCGACGTGTTCCGACTATGCCCGAACGGCAATCGAAAAGCACGGAGCCTGGCGCGGATTTTTATTGGGGCTGGCGCGGGTGTCGCGCTGCCACCCCTGGGGCGGGGACGGCTATGACCCGGTGCCGGAAGTCTACGACGGGCCAGAATGGCGGCAAAAGACGGGCGATCACAAGCCGAAGCTATAGGTCAGCCCGATCCTGATCGTGTGCACGCCGTTGAAACTGTGGCTGATGTCGGCCGTGTCGACGCCGTCCGTGAGGAAATAGCTGGTGTTGGGCAGACCCATGTAGCTGTAGTCCAGCCGGACCGCGAAGCTTTCGTCAAAGGCGTGTTCCACGCCGCCGCCGATAACCCAGCCCGTCAGCCACTTGGAATCCGAGGTTGCAAGTCCGCCGGTAACTGGCAAGTCGGCTGAAGAAAATGTCGTTTCAACCAGGGCCAGGCCGCCATCCGCGAAAATAAGTGTGTTGTCGTGCGTCATGCCGAGCCTGGCGCGCAAGGTGGCGATGTTTTCGAATGAATATTCAGTGGCCTCCACCAGATCCCCATAGTCGGCCACTTCGCTGCCAAAGGCATAGTCGCCTTCAACACCGACGACGAAATTGTCCACCTGGTGGTTCCAGCCGAGCAACACGCCGCTGCTCCAGCCCACGCCATCCAGGTCGCGGATGCCCGGCAAACAGACCGCGCCGCTGCACAGGGGGTCGTATTCCGTGTTCGCCGATATGCCCGCCACGAATGCGCCGAGATAGGGTCCAGACCAATCAAATGAGTCCGGGGCCAAATCTCCGACGGAGGGCGCTGCGGTCTCCATATTATCGGCGTAGCCGGGGGTTGCGCAGAAAAAAACGGCCGTGAGGCAGGCGAGGGCGGTTTTCATGGGGGTACTCAACTTCAACAAACGTGCGGACCACTATGGTCTGTTAAGGTTAATTCGATGTGAAGCCCACGGTCTTGACCTCCGCTTTTGCTTCGCACATAAGCGGGCATTCGAGACATTTGGGCTTACCTGCGGGTGTTTGCAGGAGTGGGCAGGAGGAAAGACATGATTACTTTGACATTCCCTGATGGCGCCAGGCGCGAAGTTGAGCAGGGATTGAGCGCGGCGCAGGTTGCCGCATCCATCGCGAAATCTCTGGAAAAAAAGGCCGTCGCCGCTGTCGTGAACGGCGTATTGGTGGACCTCCATGATCCCATCAACGCCGACGCCACGCTGCAGATTGTGACGCGCGAAGACGACCGTGCGCTGGAGCTCATCCGCCATGATTGCGCCCATGTGCTGGCGGAAGCCGTGCAGGAGCTTTACCCCGGAACCCAGGTGACCATTGGTCCCGTCATTGAGAATGGCTTTTTCTACGATTTCCACCGCAATCAGCCTTTCACAACGGAAGATTTCGCCCCCATCGAAAAAAAGATGCGCGAGATCATTGCGCGCGACAAGCCATTCACCAAGTCAGTGAAAACCCGCGAGGAAGCCAAGGAATTCTACCGGGCCAGGGGCGAGAACTTCAAGGTTGAACTGGTCGATGCCATTCCGGGCAATGAGGACATCAAGTTCTACGACCAGGGCGGCTGGAGTGATTTCTGCCGCGGCCCCCATATGACCAGCACGGGCAAGATCGGCAACGCCTTCAAGCTGATGAAAGTGGCTGGCGCCTATTGGCGCGGCGATTCAAAGAACCCGATGCTGACCCGCATCTATGGCACGGCTTGGGCCAGCGACAAGGATTTGCAGGCCTACATCACAGCCCTGGAAGAGGCTGAAAAGCGCGATCACCGCAAGCTTGGCCGCGAGATGGACCTGTTCCACTTCCAGGAGGAGGGGCCAGGCGTGGTGTTCTGGCATGCCAAGGGCTGGACGATATTCCAGCAACTCATCGCCTATATGCGCCGTCGGCTTTCCAAGCTCGACTATCAGGAAGTGAACGCTCCGCAGGTTCTGGACAAAAGCTTGTGGGAAACATCGGGCCACTGGGGCTGGTACCGCGAAACCATGTTTGCCGTAACCTCAGCGGGTGAGGAAACGGGCGACGAACAGGTGTTTGCGCTGAAGCCGATGAATTGTCCGGGGCATGTGCAGCTTTTCAAACATGGTTTGCGTTCCTATCGCGAGCTGCCCATGCGGCTGGCGGAGTTTGGCAATGTGCATCGCTATGAGCCTCGGGCGCGCTGCACGGCCTCATGCGGGTGCGCGGCTTCACCCAGGATGACGCCCATATTTTCTGCACGCCGGAGCAGATGGAAGATGAGTGCCTGAAGATCAATGATCTCATTCTTTCAACCTACAAGGATTTCGGCTTTGAGCAGATTGTGGTGAAATTATCGACGCGGCCCGAAAAGCGCGTCGGCACCGACGCGGATTGGGACCGCGCTGAAGACATCATGAACAAGGTTCTGCTGCAGATCGCCGAGGCCTCGGGTGGCAAAATCAAAACGGCGATCAATCCGGGTGAGGGGGCGTTTTACGGCCCCAAGTTTGAGTATGTGCTGAAGGATGCCATTGGCCGCGACTGGCAATGCGGCACGACGCAGGTTGACTTCAACCTGCCGGAGCGTTTCGGCGCGTTCTATATTGGTGCCGATGGCGAGAAGCATGTGCCAGTGATGATCCACCGCGCCATTGTGGGCTCGATGGAGCGCTTCCTCGGCATCCTCATCGAAAATCACGCCGGCCATTTCCCCCTGTGGCTGGCGCCCGTGCAGGTGATGGTGTCAACCATCACATCGGAGGGCGATGACTACGCTGTGAAAGTGCGCGATGACTTGCGGAAGGCGGGCCTCAGGGCAGAAGTTGATCTGCGGAATGAAAAAATCAACTACAAGGTGCGCGAGCATTCGCTGGCCAAGGTGCCGGTGATCCTGGTTGTGGGAAACGCGAAATGGACGAGCAAGCCGTGAATATGCGGAGACTGGGTTCACAAGACCAGAAGTCGATGAGCTTGGGCGAAGCGATTGCCGCGCTGGTGGCGGAGGCGACG
>CAWFJW010000021.1:0-44854 GCA_963816305.1 uncultured Alphaproteobacteria bacterium | reverse complement strand
TCGCGGCGGCTCCCTTGAAAGCCGTGGCTGGCCTGCAGCAGGCCTTGTCAGAACTCCCCGGCGATATCGATCACCGCCTGAAACGCTGGCCGGAAGGCTATGCCTACACCAGTTTCTGCCTGTCAGTCGCCGCCGCCATTTTGAAAGAAATGGGCGATGAAGAGCCCGTCTCCGGCCCCAAGGCCGACGACCCCAAGTTCTGGGATTCCTTCCGCGAAAACACCCTCGAAAGTCCCTCCATGGCGGTGGCGTTCTTTGATCTCGTATGCGGCCAGGAGCCCAACTGGGAGGCGCCGGATGTGCCTTGGCTGAGAAGGATTGTAGAGCGGGAGAGGAGGCTGGCGGGGAGATAGACTCAAGTAAAGCGCCACTCCACCAAGGCCAGTGAATTAAACGGGTTCCAGCCGATGATATTGGGCTCGAGCCGGAGGATTTCCACATCCTTGCGGGTTTGGAGTGTCGGGATCAGATCGCGGTTGTAATCGTTGATCTCGATATAGCGGCGGCGCATGAGCCCAAGCAGCGAGCCATCATCATAGAGGGAATAAGCTGGTTCCAGGTGAAACACGCGCGAAATCCTGTCTTTGTATTTGGACAGGGTCTCGATAACACCGGAGCTCTTTGGCACCTGTTCAAGCGCCTGGCTGGTGAGCACCACGACAGGCCCCTCGGCCTTTTCAAGCAGCGCATAGTCCGGCGCATAGAAATCAAATTTTTCAACGGATATGTCCGGCGTCTGGGCATAAAGCTGCGCGGCCAAAGCCACTGCGCTATCGGCAAAGTCGCCGCCACGATAGGCGAGGCCAGGAAAATTCTGGCGGAGCATCCACATGATGTGGCCGAAGCTGGAACCTAGTTCAGCAACCGTTCGAGCGGATTTAAGCGCGGGAGCCATGGCTGACGTCAAGATATTATCGTACCCAGCCATGATCTCGCTGTTGGTTGCGCCGATGAGCTTGTCCTGATGGATGGACGCCCGCTTCTTGGGCGAAGACAGATCATAATAAAGGCGGCGAAGGTCACCAGCATTCATCTTGCCGCCTGACGCCGAATAGGCGTCAAAACACTTCTGCCATTTGTCTTCGCTATACTCACTATGGATTTTTGCGAGGTTGCGCTCAACAGCCTTGAAGTCCTCGACGCCAAGAAGCCGCGCTGGCCATTGGGACCAGTTGGGCAAATCGTTGACGGAGATTTCGTTGTTTGGATTATTCAAGATCAGGACCTGTCATAAGCGGTTTTTCTGGACCTATCAGGTGTGATGCCCGGTGGCAATATTGCTTATGGAGAAGATATTCTGGCTGTAGTCTTCGACCCGCACAGTTTCGAAGCGTTTGAGCGCGGTTGAAAATTCGGCGATGCGCAGTCGCACTTCTTCAAGGGTTGTGTCGGGGAAGCGGTGTCTGGTGTAGGCGATGTTGGATTTGTGGCCGGGCTTGTTCATGCGCCAGCGCTTCAGCAGCGCCCTGGCTTCGGAATGCAGCACTCCCAATGCCTGCCGGGCGAGGCTTGAGGACTCTGCTGCCGTCTCCTTTGCTACTTTTTCAATGGCATCGGCGATGCGTTCTGAAGCAAGCGGTCCTCGGGTGGCGGAAATGTGATTGGCGAGCAATGCCTCCCTTTCGGTCGTGCGCAGGCTGGCAGAATCGAATTTCCTCCGAAGGATGGCGTCCACCATGGCGAACAGGGATGCCTCGTCGCGGGCGCAATGGCTCAAGGCATTTGGGAGATGGAGGTCGTAGTCGTCTGAAACTGTGGGTTGGTAGGCGATGGGTTGACCATCCAGAATGTAGGCTTCCAGTCCGGTGGTGCAGCCATTGTGGATAACTGCGGCGCTGGCGAGAACCCAGGGGATTACGTTGCCCTCATGGCTGACAAAGATGTTTTTAGCTCCCCCTGCCGCGTCGATCCAGGTTTGATGGTTTTCGCCGGGGTGAGGACGCAGTATGAAATTTGTCTTGGGAAAGCGGCTGGCGAGGCGCGGCAGGAGGCTGAGGAACGCGCGAAACAATGCATAGCGGTGTTTCGACAGTCCTGCGTCCCAGGTGTTTTCATTCCCAGCGAGATTTTCGGGCGGCTTGAGCACCGTAAGATTCGTGTAAAAATGATTGACCGCGCCGAAGTTGGTGTTGACCAGAATGAAATGGCCATGTTTTTTTCGAAGTTCGTTTACCTGTTCGAGGTGAAGGCTGCGGAGCTCGGGGCGCATCAGGTCAACGCGGCCGTTGCCCGTGACGTCAATGGGAGCGCCAGCATAGGCTCCAGCCTCGCGCCAAGCCAGCGCGTTGTCCGGGCCCCAGGCCAACAGGTGTTTCGCGGCTTGCAGGACTTCGGGGTGGACCCGCGCTTTGCGGTAACGTTCCCGGGAGAAATAGAACTGGGCCTCTTCATCCTGGGCGATGAATTGGTGGCCCAGCTTGTTCAAAATTTGAACTATGATCTGCGATGAATAGCGCACGTCTTTGCCAAGATAAACGGAACGTGGCAAGCGGGCCAGCTTTAGGTGAATGTGGTTGCGCGACCCGACAATCACCCGCCAGCCCCGTTCCGCCAGAATGCAGGCGAGAAGGAGTTTTGAATCAAATTCCCGCGACTTGATTTCGCAGGGCAGGATGGCGGTTCTAATCGGATCCTGCAAAGCCGCTTCCTGAATGGTTTCTTTTGCGGCGTTCAACTGCCCCAACTTTGCGCTTGACGCAAGAGGCATATAAATGCGAGTTCCCGCATAAATCTGAATCACTGTGGCCCGGATGCGGGCTTTGGCCAGCCGCGATCAGGCCCGATGGATGTGGGATAACCGATATGAACCAAACTTTCAGCCGCGCGTCGCCAAGCGCCAGATATACGGAACTTGTGGCGCTCTACAGAAAAATGCACCTTGAAGGCGAAGTGGCGCGCAATCGCCCGCCGGAAAAAGTTTATCCCGGCGATTCGCTGCCTGTGCATGCGCTGCCGATCAAGATCATGATCGATGCCACGGGTGCCCGCAGTTTGCTGGACTATGGCGCTGGCAAGGGCCTGCAATATCAATGGCAGAATTTGAAGCTGTCGGATGGCCGCACG
Organism: uncultured Alphaproteobacteria bacterium; assembly: GCA_963816305.1. Taxonomy (GTDB): domain Bacteria; phylum Pseudomonadota; class Alphaproteobacteria; order Rhizobiales; family Aestuariivirgaceae; genus Aestuariivirga. Next base: position 41,791 of record CAWFJW010000021.1, on the reverse strand, counting down.
GTGCCGGCGCTCAAATCATTCTGGGGTGTAGATGACATCACCTGCTATGATCCGGCCTACCCGTCCTTTACGGCGGTGCCAAAAAGCAAGTTCGACGGGGTTATTTCGACGGATGTTCTGGAACACTGCCCTGAATCCGATGTGCCGTGGATACTTGATGAGATTTTTGGCTACGCGAAAAAATTTGTCTATGCGAACATTGCCTGCCACCGTGCCAAGGCCACTCTTCCCAATGGTGAAAACGCCCATTGCACGGCGCGTCCGGTGGAATGGTGGAAACCCTTGATCGAAAAGACAGCGGCAAAGCGCCCTGAAGTGCGCTATCAGTTTGTGCTTGAAAATAAAAAACAATTCCTTTTTCTTAAAAAACGCTTCCGGACCATTGTCGCCGGTTGAGGCGTCCATCATTGCTTGGTTGAAGATTTTAGCTAGAGGTAGAAGTTGCAGAGTTCCATGAAATCAAGATTGGCGTCTGTCGCAGTGGTGACCATCGCCCTGTTGCTCTCAATCTGGCTGGCCGAGATTGGCCTTCGGTTGTACTTTCACGGCACGGTTTTTTCTCCAACAGGAGACAGTGTGGGTCAGGAGCGCCACCCCGTGAGGGGAGCCTTCAACCGGCCCAACACGACATATGGCATGTTGAAACTGGCATTTGCCGCCACAGCCAATATCAACTCCCGCGGCATTCGGGGGCCAGAGTTTGAGCAGGAACCCAAGCCTGGAATCTACCGAATTCTGTTGGTTTCGGACTCGGGTTCTTTTGGCAGTGGCGTGAATGATGGTGAGCCGTTGGCGGACCAGATGCAGTCCATTCTTGGCGCAGACAAATTCGAAGTCATCAATCTGAGCGTTTCGGCATATTCCACCGTGCAAGAGTACCTTTGGCTCACAAATGAAGGTCTCACATACAAGCCCCACATGGTCATTCTTGGCTTCGCGGCTGCGAATGATGTTCAGACCAGTTACCATCCCCTGCAAGCGCTTTTCCAGAGCGACACAAAACGTCCCTACGCAGTACCTGACGGAAAGGGTGGTTTTTCCATTGACAACAGCTACATGAAGGCCTCGCAGGAGCGCGCAAAATCGCTTAGTTTATTTATGACTCTCCGTAATTTTGTCGCAGGTCCTTTGGTTAGGCGCGTGGTGGACCAGGCAGTTGAGGTGACGACGGGCGGTCGCAAGTCTGACCCCAATATCTGGATAGGCTGGTTTTTTCTTTCGGAGTTTTCACTTGGTGACGCACAGGCGGGGCGTACCTTGGCTGACTATGACAGGCTCTGGTCTGAGGGATGGTCGGTGACGAAAGCAGTAATTCGACAGATGCGCGACAGGACAGAGGCGAGCGGAGCCAAGTTTATCATGTACCCATATGTCAACAAGATGCAGGGCAACCCTGATTTTCAGGCCAGCGTCAGAGCGGCCCTGCCGAACCTCAAGTTGGACATGGAAAAGCCCGAGCGCGAGCTTCGCGCTTTCGGCGCGGAGGCGGGCATTCCTGTGCTCAGCATGTATGATACGCTTATGAAGGCTGCCGCTGCTGGGGACAGAAACATCTATTTCGGGCTTGATGATGAGCATATGACCGCTCATGGACATCGCCTGGCGGCTGAAGCGCTGGTTGCCGACCTTCGATCACAGAAGCTGTTGCCAGACTCACCCTGAATCATTGGCTGTTGGACATGACTACGACAGAACATCAGAAACCACCCAGAAATCGGTTGGCCGCAAGCGCGTTGCTGACGTTGCTGAGTTTGGCATTCGCTGCATTTGGGCTGGAGGCGGCGGCCCGTTTCGCGCTGGATGACGGAATGCATTTTGACTTGGAAATGTGGAAATACGCGCGGGACATCAAATTCGCCAGCGAGGACTCCAGCATCGGGCACGAACACACGCCCAATACTTCAGGAATCTATATGGGGGTGCCGGTCACGATCAATTCAGCCGGCAACCGCGACCGCGACTATCCACTGTTAAAGCCAGATGGCGGTTTGCGCATCATGATGCTCGGTGATTCCCTGACCTTTGGCTGGGGCGTCAAGGTCGAGGACACATTCTCCGATCAGCTTGAAACACTTTTGAACAATGGCGCCAGCGCGGGAAAGACCGAAGTCATCAATACAGGTGTCGGCAACTACAACACCTCAATGCAGGTCTCAGCTTTCCTTCGCAACGGCCACAAGTTCAATCCCGATGTCATCATTCTCAATTATTTCATCAATGACGCGGAGCCGACACCGCAACGGAAGAAAAATTCTTTCACAGAATATTCCTATGCTGCCGTGATGTTGGCGGGGGCATTCGACACCGTTTCGAGGCTTTACCTAGGCAAGTCTGACTGGAAAAAATATTACGCTGATCTATACCGCGAGGATCAGCCAGGATGGCTACAGGCCAAGGCGGCGGTTGCGCAACTCGCGGCTTATTGCCGTGAAAAAGGCATCAAGCTGATGATGGTCAACCTGCCGGAATTGCATGAGCTGTCGCCCTATCCATTCACCGAGGTGAACGCCAAGCTGGCGCAAGTGGCCGATCAGTTCAGCATTCCATTCCATGACACGTTGCCGGCATTGTCACCGGAACAACCTCAGTCCCTGTGGGTTTCGCCCACCGATGCTCATCCAAATGCGAAAGCCGACGCCATTATTGCTGCCGAGATTGCAGCGGCCATTGGCAGGTTTTTTCCTGAGCTGGGGGCCCAATAGATCGGATGTTCAATCAGTCAAGCTCGAAGGCCTGCTCATAGCTGAGCTTGAGAGCCGGGTCTTGGTCTTCCTTGCGGAGCATGCAGTTGCCCACGACCAGATACTTCTATCTCAGTACCCATGAAACAGCGGAAAGCGTCTTCGGGCGTACAGACCAGTGGCTCACCCCGCACGTTGAAGCTGGTGTTCACCAGAACGGGACAGCCGGTTTTGGCCTTGAATGCAGAAATGAGGGCGTGATAGCGCGGGTTGGTGTCCGCATGCACCGTCTGGATGCGGGCGGAATAATCGACATGGGTGATGGCTGGCAGGGTTGAGCGGGAAACGTTCAGCTTCTCGATGCCAAAGAGTGCTTCTTCTTCCTTGGTCATCTTACGGCGGTGTTTATTCGCCACATCGGCCACCAGCAACATATAAGGGCTGTCGCTATCGAGGTCGAACCATTCTGCAACGTCCTCGCGGAGCACCGAGGGCGCAAATGGTCGAAAGGACTCACGGTACTTTACCTTGAGATTGAGCAGGGATTGCATTTTGGGAGAGCGCGGGTCGCCTAGAATAGACCGGTTGCCGAGCGCGCGAGGCCCAAATTCCATGCGGCCCTGCATCCAGCCCACGGCTTTGCCCTCAGCCAAAGCCTTTGCGGTTTCCGCGATGAGTTTTTTATCGGAAAGCACCGCGAATTTCGCCTTCTGGTCGATCAGGCGCGCCTCGATATCATCTTGACTGTAGGCTGGGCCTAAAAAGGCCCCCGCCATTCCGTCGCCTTTTTTTGCCACAGTTCTGGGTTTGCGCGCGTAGCCATGATAGGCGCTGAGGGCTGCCCCGACGGCGCCGCCCGCATCACCAGAGGCAGGCTGAATCCAAACGCGCTTGAAGGCGCCATCCCTGAGAATCTTGCCATTGGCGACGCAGTTCAGGGCTACCCCACCGGCAAGGCACAGATTCTCCTGGCCGAACTCCTTGGCGAGCGACCGTGTCATTTGAAGGAGCGTATCCTCCAGCACTTTTTGAACCGAGGCGGTCAAATCCATTTCACGCTGGGTGAGGCGCTGTTCGGGCTTGCGTGGCGGGCCGCCGAACAGGGCATCGAACTTTGCATTGGTCATGGTGAGGCCGGTGCAATAGTCGAAATAATCCATGTTCAGCCGGTAGCTGCCGTCGGGCTTCAGGTCGATGAGATTATCCCTTATGAGGGAGGCAAAGCGCGGCTCGCCATAGGGCGCCAGACCCATAATCTTGTATTCCCCGGAGTTGACCTTGAAGCCTGTATAATAAGTGAAAGCGGAATAGAGGAGGCCAAGCGAATGGGGGAAATGGATTTCCCGCATAATGTTGAGGTCTGAGCCATTTCCAAGAGCCACAGAAGTGGTGCACCATTCGCCAACGCCGTCCATCGTGAGAACAAGGGCTTTCTCGAATGGCGAGGGAAAGAATGCGCTTGCCGCATGGCTCATATGGTGCTCGGTAAACAGCAGGCGGCTTGGGTCGAAGGCAGAATCAAGGGCTTTCAGTTTTCTGGTCAGAAGCGACTTCTGGAACAGCTTTTCGCTGAGCCACACCGGCATGGCCTTGCTGAATGAGGTGAAGCCCTTAGGCGCAAAACTCAGATAGGTTTCAATCAGGCGTTCAAACTTGATGAATGGCTTGTCGTAAAATACCACATGATCCACATGGCCAAGAGAAGTGCCAGCTTCCTTCAGGCAGTAGGCGATGGCCTCTCTTGGAAAATTTGCATCATGCTTTTTCCGGGTGAAACGCTCCTCCTGCGCGGCTGCAATGATGCGGCCGTCTTCGACAAGCGCCGCCGCGCTATCATGGTAGAAAGCCGATAGTCCGAGAATGCGCAATCTGGATACGCTCAGAATATGGTATAAACGAAGGGCGCAATCGCGCTGCCCTTGGCCAGAATCGAGAAGCCCGCCAAAGGCCGCAAACACGATCAGCAAAGGAAACAGCCAAAGCTTCTTGCGTTGGCGCGCGAACTCAAAAAATTCCTTCAGAAATTCCATAACTTGTGACCTCAGAATTGGTTGCGAAGGCTGTCGGGGACAGGACCAGGCGGAATGCGCTCAATCCAATAGCTGGCCTTGTCGCGTTCGAAAGAAAGCGGGATCAGTTTCTTGCCGAGCAATCGAAGAACTGCCGCTATTGGCGTAATAAATACAAGAAACATGACGCCGAGCACAACAGGATTTACAATCCTGTGCAAAAGCATGCCAAACTTGAACCAGAGTTTGTTCAGAGGCTTCAGCAAGCCGGGCGCAATATAGGCTACTGCAACAAACGCAACGGCAAGGGCAGAGACCAGCGGCGCGGGGTTTCTGCCCGGAACAGGGTCGGCCAGAAGGCGATAATGGCGAATACAACGGCAAAAGTCAGGCCGAAGCTCCTGATGCCGGTCGGTTCACGCTCATCATGGCTGACTATTTTTTCGTGCCCCGCAGACATCATTTCCCTCGATGGATTTGGTCCTCCTTAGAGGAATTCGCTTCAGACTGAAAGAGGCAAGAGTGGCTTGGGATTTTGGGGGCGATATCGCGTGCAACCGGAAGTTTGCTTTGAGTTTGACAGATAGCCAGGTGCCCTGCCATACGCTTATCGTTCAAGAGCAAAAAAATTCCATCATCGCCGCACTGCTAATAATGGTATTCATTCACAATGCGCTCGCTATTTTCTCCGGTCACTGTGTTCAAGCTGGGCATTCTCTTAAGTCCAATATCCCTTTGCTCTGCTTTTCACAAAGCGACTCGAGATTTCTTTCCCAAACGCTATCTTATGAAGAATGGCGTTCTAGATGTGCTGTCGCGCGGAGAAACCACCGAAATTGCGATTGTGCATGGCGATCTTGCCCGTATTCATCGATTGATTAGATCACGCAAACCGAGAGTCGTTCTGGAATTCGGTGTTGGATTCAGCACATTGGTAATTGCACATGCGCTTGAGCAAAATGGCACAGGACATTTGTTCACTGTTGATGCGAGCAAGAAGTGGCTAGACAATACGCGCAAGAAACTGGGGAAATTGGACAGTTACGTCACGCTACATCAGTCGGACGTAGTCGCTGCCGAACATGATGGGCAATTGGTATCGAAGTTCCTTCAATTGCCTAACATTGTGCCCAATTTTGTCTACTTGGACGGGCCTTCATATAGGGATGTTGATGGAGAGGTTCGGGGTTTAAGTTTCAGCGTTGGTGAAAATGAATACAGGAACTCGGTTTCCGCCGATATATTGTTGTATGAATTGACATTGAGAGTTGGAGCATTCATACTGACGGACCGGCGCTACGAGAATGTGCAGTTTCTCAGAAATAACTTTAAGAGAAAATGGAAGATTCACTGGGACCGAGTTCAGCATCAAGTTGGATTTGAGTTGAGAGAAATCACTGGTCGCACTCATTACAATGAGTAACCGATGAACAATGGGTAACCGATGAATTCGCATAAAATAGAAGCAGGTATTTGCGAGGTTAATCTTTGTGACATAAGACGGGTCTCTCGTTTTTTGTCTAGCGAATTGACAATCACAATTTCTTTTCCAGTAACATTCTTGCCACCGTAGAAGGAAAACTCACCATGAACATCAGATCGCTTTTGCCATGGAATTGGGTCAAGCTTGATCCGGCGAGGACACGGGCCGCCAGAGCGCATTTTGATGTGACTGGCAAGTACGACCAATGGCATGACTATTGCCGTGGAAAGTTCAAGCGCAAGATTTCGTCCGCTGCCAATGTGCTGGCGGACAAGGGTGTTGAAGTGGTTCGCCTGTTGTCGGCGGCTGAAGCGGCTGATGCCAAGGCGCTCCTGCTGGCGAAGACCGCGCCGCCTGCTGCTTCCAAGAAGGGCATAGATTATGCCGATGTTTTGCGGTTCGAAGACTCCGGATTTTTGCTGCCTATCGTTGAAAAGATGCTCAATTCCAATATTGACAAGAAAATTACGTCAATATTTGGCAGCGAGTATTATGTGCATTCACTGGTGGCGAACCGGACCATGCCGGCCAAGGAATCCAGGCGCTCATTTCTGTGGCACGGCGACCGGGGGCCAAAAAATTTCCTCAAGATCAACATGTTCCTGGATGCCACAGCCGATCACGGCGGCACGACAGAGTTTCTTGATCTCGAATCGTCCAAGGGGTTTGAGGACGCGGGCTACACATTCGGGGCCAATTCACGGCGTGTCTCCGATATAGCGCCTATCGCGCGCAGATTTGGCGGATCGGTGAATGTCATTCATCCGCAACTGGATGCGGGCGAGGCTTTCATATTTTTCCCATCACGCTCATTGCACCGGGGCTTCCTGCCAACAAGGGGCGTTCGTCATATGCTGTCCGTGGTCTTGTTGCCAAGCCCCATTCACTGGAAAAAGGCTTGGGAAAAAACATCGGTGACGGGCTATCATTTGAAAACCAATGCGGCATTTCCGGATAGTGCCGAAGATCTTTATACCGAGCTTGGGTTGAGCCGCGAGATACTTAGCAAGGCAGCTTGACGGAATTCAGTTCTCCTCCAGCCGCCAATGCCCCGCCGCGATCATCGCCTCCATGACCTTCCAGTCTTGCATTGAGTCGAGGTTGTGGCTGCGCTCTTCTGGCATCTCGAAGGGGATGGTGTTTGGGGGCAGGAAGCGGTTTTCGCGCCTGAATGCTTGCAGCGTGATCAGGTAGAACGCGCCGTTCAGCCTGTAGGGCTGGGGCAGGGATTGCCGGGGGCCCTCATGGCTTTCGCCCATATAGGGCACAACGCGGCCGCCCACGACGCGTTTCATTTTTTCCGGGCGAGGCTCGTCGATGGCGGTGAGGCTTACTATGGCTTCCGCGTCGGATTTTTCGTACGATGCGCACAACTCCTCCAGATCGGCGCGGGTGCGAAACGGCGACGTTGCCTGCAGTATCAGAATGTAGCCACCGGTTACGCCGCATTCCGCCAACACGTGCTCAGCCACTGCTGCTGTTGTCGCGCTGTCGGTGGCGAGATGTTCGGGGCGAAGGGTGGGTGAATTGACGCCATAGCGCTTGGCGATTTCATGCATCTCCGGGTCGTCGGTTGAGACAATGGTGCGGTCGATCCGGGGTGAGGCTTTGGCAAACCTGATTGCGCGCTCAAGCAGGCTCAAGCCCGCCACAGGGAGCAAGTTCTTGCGGGGGATGCCCTTTGATCCGCCGCGCACGGGGATAATCGCCGTGAGGTTTTCGCCCCTGATCATTTCAATAGGTCAGCATTTTCTGGATGGTCAGTGGAGCCGCCGCCAGCACATCGGCGATACGTTTTCCGGCATGGCCATCGCCATAAACCGTGTCACGCAGCCGGTCTTTCATATCCCACATTTTCCGGATGGCGGCGCCTATCTCCTTGCGGTTGTAGCCCACATCCACAACATTGCGCCCCCGGTCGCGGCGGTTTTGCCTGCTGCCAATGTTGATGGCCGGCACACCGAGGTAAGAGCATTCGCGGATGGCAACGGATGAATTGCCAACGAGCCCCCGGCTATTGATCAGGATCGACAGGAAGTCGAGCGGGTTCATGTTCTTGTAGAAATGGGTTTGCTGCAGCTTGTGATATTCGCGGGCCGCGCGGATGGCCTTGGATGTGCCGTCGGAACCGGCATCGACGTTGGGCCAGAACCAGAGGGTGGGATAGCCCGCCGCGTTCACGGCCTCAACTGTCTCATCGGCATGCTGGCGCGCCTCATTGTACTCGGTTGTGACCGGGTGCTGCATCACGACAATGTAAGGCTTGGTCACGTCGATTGGCGCGCCGACGCCGGAATACTGGGCGGCGACTTTGGCAATATCACGGGGTTCGGCTTCCAGCGCCAAGCGCGCGAGATCGATTGAAGGGCAACCCGTCACGAATATGCTCGCTGGCTGCTCGCCCATTTTTTCGACCCGGACGCGGGCATTGTCGCAGGATACGAGATGGATATCGGCGAGCTTGGTGTTGGCATGCCTGGTCTTCTCGTCGATTGATCCCGTCACTTCGCCACCCTGCACATGGACGAGAGGAATATTCATGTAGGCGGCGGCAATCGAGGTGGCCACGGTTTCATAGCGGTCAGCGATGGTCACCACCATGTCGGGCTTCAGATCATTGAACACGGTTGCCAGTTCGGCAAGGCCAAACCCTGTCGACTTGGCCGATGTCACGAGGTTTTCACCCTCGACAATCATATAGACCGTGCGGTCGATCCTGAAGCCTTCGCTTTCGATAACCTTCACGGCATTGCCGTAGCGATCCAGCAGGGCCGATGCGGCCACCACCAGCTGGAGCTCCAGGCCTTCATGGTCGCGGATGGCTTCCATCGCCGTCTTGATGCGGGCATAGCTGGGGCGCGCCGTGATGACGACGCAGACTTTGCGTTTCATGGAGTTTGGATGTCCTCGAATTTCAATGGGCTGTCGCAGGTCACGGGTGACACAAGTTTTTTCCCGATGACCGCGTCAAGCTGTGCGGCGGGAATGCCGCTTCCCGGTTTTTTGAGCGCGAGATGCTCGCGCGCGAGAATGGTTCCTGCAGGCAGATCGCGGGCCGCCACAACGCTCTTGAAAAATATGCCGCGCATCTCCGCAACGCCGCCGCCGATGCTGGTTTTGTCAACAGGCGAGCGCCGCATTCTTTCGATGAATTGAACGCCGTCACAAATCATGCGGAGCTCGGCCGGCGTGACTGAAGCCGCAACGTCCGGCCCGAACATTTCGCGACTCATGGTGAGATGAACCTCGATCACTTCAGCGCGGTGGGCAGCGCTTGCGGCAAGGGCCGGATAGATTGTGCCGGAATGATCGGAAAGGCCCACGGCGCAATTGTAGCGCGCGCGCAGTTCATCCAGAACATTGAGGCCAATGGCTTCAGGCGGCGAGGGATACCGGGTGGCGCACTGGAACACCGCGAAAGGAGCGTTGGCGTCCTGCGCGATTTTTACCGCAGCGTCAATTTCGCCCAAGGGACTCATGCCGGTTGACAGCATCAAGGGCTTGCGGTCCCGCGCCATTTCCTGAATCATCGGAAGGTTGGTGAGTTCGCCGGAGGCCACTTTCCATGCGGCCATTCCCAGCTTGCGCAGCAGTTCGACGGCCTCGCCGGAAAACGGCGAGCTCAGGAACACCAGCCCCTTCTCGTCGGCGTGGGTTTTCAGCCCGGCCCATTGTTCGGCGGTGAATTCCATGCGCTTCCAGTAGTCAAACCTGGTCTCGTCCTGTTTGCTGAATTTCACTCGCCAAGGCTCAAGGGTGGTGCTTTCAGCCCTGGCGATGTGCGTTTGAAATTTGACAGCATCGGCGCCCGCTTTGGCGGCGCAATCTATATAGGCATGGGCCTGGCCAAGGCTGCCATCATGGGCTTGCGCGATCTCCGCAATCACAGCGCAGGCAGCGCCGGGATTTGATGCGTGGAGCCAATTTTGTGGAGTTATGCTGGTCAAGTCACAGGCCCAATCAAAGCGCCATAGTTAGAATCATGCGCCTTGCAAAGCAACCCCCTGTGGTGTAGCCGGAAACCGGAAAAAATGAAGGAAATCCGGTGGCTGACGCTGATCAATTATCCGTTTTACTCGCAAAAATAAACGCGCGTTCGGCGGTGGCCGGGGTCGTGGGGCTTGGCTATGTGGGGCTGCCGCTGGCGCTGGCCATCTTGCGGGCTGGCTTTACTGTCAACGGACTTGACGTTGATCCCGCCAAAAATTTCCGAGCTGGCGGGCGGGGGTACCTATCTCAGCACGGTGGGAAGTGATGCGGTTCGTGCTGCCATGGCGACGAAACGGTTCATCCCCACAGCCGATTTCGGCGTCTTGCGCGACTGCGATGTCATCATCATTTGCGTGCCCACACCACTGACCAAATACCGCGAACCGGACATGACCTATATAGAGGAAACCGGACGGGTGATTGCCGCCAACCTGCGGCGGGGCCGGCTTGTTGTTCTTGAGTCCACCACATACCCCGGCACGACCGACGAAGTTTTGCGGCCATTGCTCGAGGCGTCGGGCCTTAAAAGCGGATCTGATTTCTTTATCGGGTTTTCGCCGGAGCGGGAAGATCCGGGCAATGCCACGTTCCATACGGTTTCCATTCCGAAAGTCATATCGGGAGATGGAGCTTCAGCCCTAGAGCTCATGAGCGCGTTTTACGGGGCGGTGGTGGACAGGATCGTGCCCGTATCCACGACCGCCACGGCGGAGGCCACCAAGCTTTCGGAGAATATTTTCCGCGCTGTCAACATCGCCCTCGTCAATGAGCTGAAAGTGGTTTTTGACGCCATGGGCATCGATGTCTGGGAGGTGATTGAAGCGGCCAAGACCAAGCCCTTTGGCTACATGCCGTTCTATCCGGGGCCTGGCCTTGGCGGTCACTGCATTCCCATTGATCCGTTTTATCTCACCTGGAAGTCGCGCGAGTTTGGCTTGCCGACGCGCTTTATCGAGCTTGCCGGCGAGATAAATACCGCGATGCCGCGCCATATTGTGGAGCGGCTGGCCGAAGAGCTGGACCGGCGCTTGGGCTTGGCGCTGAGCCGGTCGCGGATTTTGATCATTGGCTCTGGCCTACAAAAAGAACGTGTCGGATGTTCGCGAGAGCCCGTCATTCCGGCTGATTGAATTGATTGAAGAGCGCGGCGGGAAGACCTCGTTCCATGACCCGCATGTGCCGGTGGTGCCGATGACGCGCGAGCATGCGGCTTTGGCGGGGCGCAAGTCGGCTCCGCTTGACGCCGCCAATCTCGACGGCCATGACGCCGTGCTGATATCCACTGATCATGACGCGGTTGATTACGCCATGCTGGCGAGCCATGCGCGGCTGATTGTCGACACCCGCAACGCCATGGCGCGACGCGGACTTGCCCTTGACAAAACGGTGCGCGCATAGTCGTCATTGGGCCATGATTTCATCCCGTGAAGAAACCCGCCGCGGCCTTATCCTGATCGCCGGGTCGGCGATCGCCTGGAGTTTTGGCGGCGTGATCGCGCGGTTTATTTCTGTCGATGACAGCTGGACCGTGGTGTTCTGGCGCTCTTCCTTTGCCTTTCTCTTCCTGTTGCTGTTCATGCTGATGCGCGATGGCGGGCGCGGAACCATTGGCCTGTTCAAGGAGATGGGCATGGCGGGCCTCGGTGTCGCCTGCTGCTTTGCGGTTGCGTCCACATCGTTCATCGTGGCGTTGGCCTATACGACGGTGGCCAATATCCTTCTGATGCAGGCCGGCGTGCCGCTGATCGCAGCGCTTTTGTCATGGACCTTGTTTCGCGAGAAAATACCAGTGGCCACATGGCTGGCCATTGCCGCCGTGATCGCCGGCGTGGGAATTATGGTTTCCGGCTCGCTCACGGGCCAGGTTTCGCCGGTGGGCGATGGGCTGGCGCTGGTCATCTCCATCGGCTTTGCGACAGCCACCGTCATCACGCGGCGCAACGCCCATGTGCGGATGACGCCCGCCGTGTGCCTGGGCATGGCGATCGCCGCCTGTGTCACGGCGCCATTGGCTGGAACCTATCTGGTGAGCCCGGCGGATTTCGCCCTGCTGTTTGCCTTTGGCGCTCTCAATCTGGGACTGGGCCTCGCGATGTTTGTGACGGGAGCGAGGCTTGTTCCGGCGGCGCTGGGCGCGCTGGTGGGCACGCTGGAGCCGATCCTGGCGCCCCTATGGGTGTGGCTTATCCACAATGAAATTCCAGCGCAGTCCACGCTCCTGGGCGGGTCGGTGGTTTTCACCGCCCTTGTGGCCCACATTTTGATAGATTGGCGGCAGCGGCAAGGCGATTCGGAGCTTTCGGCATGAGCCATTTCACAACCTACCTCGCGCTCACCTCACCTGCGTCGGTCATGGAAGGCCGGGTGATTGAAACGCTGAATGCCTTGGCGGGGGAAGCGCCCTATCGCGCCGAGTCCAAGGGCCTGTCGGATGGCGACGGCAAGTCCTACATTCTGCGGATCAATGGACTTGGCGTTTCCGTGACATTTGTGGACGGGCAATTGCCGCTTGATGCGTGGGAGGTTGCGGCCAAGCGGAACATGTCGTGGCCGGACGCCGGCGATGTCATGCGGTTTACGCGCGCCCATGCAGTTGTTTCCCTTGTCGCCGACACTTATGATCACGCCACAGCGGTCGCAGGGGCTTCGGTCGTGACAATGGCTGCGGGAGCGCTGGCGAAGCATCTGCCAATGGCCGCCAGCGTATTCAAGGAATCAAATGGGATCGATGAGGGCGATGGCATCTGGCATATGGCCATGGCGCTGGTCGCCGGGCGTTTTCCCGACATGCTGTGGATGACGCTGTCCCATTTCACTGGCCCCCCCATGCCCGATGGCGCGCCTGCGAATGGCGCGTCCACGCACGGATTGCTGCCCTTCATCGGGCGCGAACTGCAGCTTGAGCCGGTGCCTCTGCTGCAAGCCGAAATCGCAAAGCGCTTGTCCAGCCTGTTTCAGCATCTGGTCAAAAATGGGCCTGTCATCATGGACGGACAGCCAGTCGGCATCGCCAACTTGGAAAAGACAATGGCGCATTTCATGCCTGAAGGCCGCACACCATCCGTGCCGACAATTCAACTCACGCTGGACGTTTCATCAATTGCCCAATCGCAATCACCCGGGACTGAACCCGTGATGGAAACACCGAAGACAGATGCAGCGCCGCGCGCCGTATTTGGCAAGCGCGTGAGCTAAACCGCCTCAGCGCATGGACATGATCTTCTCCGGGGCCAGCCAGAAAGGCGGCAGCCAAGCGGGGATGTTGCTGAAAGGGAGCACTTCGGGCTTGAGCTTGATGCCGAGCTCTCTTGCCATGAACGCCCTGCGGCGCTCAATGCGCTGCCAGCATTCTGGATATTTGCTGCGGATTTCACCGCGCAGGGCCTCGTCAGCGAGGGCTATGCCGTCCTCAATGTTGGAGGTGAAGTAAGCGGTGCCGGTCGCTGGAATGATGTCGCATTGCAGCGCCATGCCGGACGCCAGCTTCATGTCGCTGTATTGCCTGATGGGTGAATGCACCCATTCATCGAGATGGATGAGGTGGCCCGGATTCAATCCGATTCCAAAAAACGGATCGCCCAGGCGGCTCATGACGGCGTCATAGATCGCCCCGCCTTCCACACCAATGCCGATTGTTTCATACCAGGCGGCGGCGGCCTCAAAATAAGGGCGCACCAGCTTTTCGACATAGTCATTGATGTCGGGCGGAAGTTCACTGGCATTGCCCGCCATGAAGCCAGCGCGGCAGTTGAGAGCGCCCATGAGGCCCATGCCTATGACGATGGGATCGCCCGGCTCAATCACGCGCATGGAAGGGCTCGGCAAGCCGTATTTGGCGCGGGGGCCAGAACTCATGTTGAGGTGGACGGATTGCGGGAAGCCGTTGAAGCCGAGATTCAGGCAGGCTTCATATTCGGTCATGCCGGGTTTGACGCCCTGGATGAAACGGCGAACGGCGTTGGATGTGAGGGTGGCCGCAAATTCAAAGCGGGCGAGCTGGCTTGCTTCGTTGATGACGCGGAGGCCATTGACGGGGTGCATGAAAACCAGGGCGGCGTTGCTGACTGGGCCAAATTGCACCAGCGCTTCGACCAGATAGTGCGGTGTTTCAAACCAAGCGGGATCGAATTCTCCCGCCTCGCTTTCAAAGCCCTTCCAGCCGGCAAGGCCGATGCGCATGCCCTGCGCCAGCCCGGCTTCGCGGAAGATTTCAGCAAGTCCGCGATATTTATCACGCGGCTGGCCCATGAGGCTCAAGGGCTGCCACAGCACCCGCTTGAAGCTGCCGTCGGCGGTTTCGGAATAGGGCAGGCATTCGTTGCCGGCCAGCAATGTCGGCGCGCTGCCGGGCACCACGATATAGATCGCCTCCTCAAAACGGGGATCAAAACCCGTCGCCCAGGAAATATTGGCCGAATGCTCGCGGTCGCCATAGATGACGAGGGCATCCAGCGCGTTGGCAGCCATCCGGGCAACAAGTTGTATATGGCGTCTGGCGTAGGTTTCCCGGTCAAGCAACGGCTCGATGGCGGGCTCACCGAAGTCTGGCAGTTCGATGGAAGACAGCTGGGCGTGCCGCATGCATATCCTACTTTTTTAGTCGCGGTTTGGAATCACTGGATTGGCATGCATCGGCCGTTCTTGTCCATGAATGTATCCTCGGGGCACTGTTGTTGCAATTTCGGCAGCCTTTGAATGTTGTTGTTCAGATTGAGCCGTGGCGGCGGCTCATCGGGATCTTCTTCAAGCTCAGGCGCCTGTTCATTCACCACCGGCAGGCAGCGCTGGCGCTTGCGGTTGTATATGGTGCCTTCCGGGCAGGCTTTTGGCACGTTCAATGTTGGCGGCTGTTCCACGACGGGCATGCAGCGGCCGGATTTGGTCTTGACGAAGCCTTTCGGGCAGGCGGGCTGCCGGTTTGGCGGTGGCTCGCAACGCTTGGTTTTCACGTTGTATTCCAAGCCCTGTTTGCACTTCACGGGCGGGGGCGGAATCTTGTCGCAATCGCCGGTCTGGATGTTGAATCTTGTTCCCTGCGGGCAATCCGGCTCATCATCCGGGATTTGCTCGCAATTTGCGGGGTTGCGCAGATTGTGGGTGAAGCCCTGGGCGCAGGGTGGGTAGCACTGGCCACGTATGTTCGAATAGCCCTGCGGACATTCATATTCCCGGCAATTGCCGCGGAGATCGGGATAGGCGCCGTCTTCGCAGCGCGGTGGCACGCAATAGCCATAGGAATTGCGCCTTGCGCCTTGCTCGCAAATGGGCACGCACTGATTGCGGAAATTCTCAAACCCTTGCGGGCAGTCATCGGGCGGCGGCACACAGCGCGTTGGATGGTAGATGTCGCGGGTGTAGCCTTGCGGGCAAACCGGCATGCAGATGAAACGATAGTCATCGGGCCAGTCGCCGCCCGGAATGCAGGCGCCGGTTTGCGCATTGCGCTGATAGCCGTCGGGGCAGGCGCGCTCATAGTAGCTCTGGCAAAGGCCATTCTCGGCGAGATAAGTGCCCTGCGGGCAGTTTGGCGAGCATCTGCCAGTTTCCAGGGAATATCCCATGCCGTCCGGGCAATTGTCGGACTGCGGGACGCGGTCCGGCAGGCATTCCTCAGGATCGCTCAGGCTGCGATGAAAGCCTTGCGGGCAGTTGGGAAGGGGAACGGGCTCAAAGCCTTCGGGGCAGCCATGGCGGCAGGGCGGCATGCAGTAACCAGGGAAACCCGGATAGCGCAAATAGCCAGCCGGGCATTCCGGCAGGCAATAGCCGTCATAGATGGTGTAGCCAGTGGGGCAGCTCGGTCCCGATTGGCAACTGCCGCAGCTGTTGCAGCCGCATGTGGCGCAACCGCAGGATTGATTTTCAATCCTGCAGGTTTGGGTGTTCACGGGTTGCAGCCGCTGCAGCAGGTCGTTCTGTTGCGCGTGAGATGCTGAAGGCAGCAGCAGCGACGCAATGATGACGAGACTTGCGATCAGGAAGCTACGGGATTTAATGAAGATGAAATGGCGGAGCTGTCTGGCGTCGGTCATCGCGGCGTATCCCCAATCGGTTCAACTTATAAACTCACGCCTACACACCAACAGGCACGACCGTCGCGATACTGCAACCGATAAAGGTCATTTGCAAGCCGGACTCGTCATTTCCCGTTGGCCAATCCTTCCAATAAGCAGGCGACAGCTTCAGCGCCGGGATCATTGACGCCGGTGAGATTGGCTGGCGAAACATAGGCCGATCTGCCTGCCTTGGCTTTGGTCATATTCGCAGTGGCATCCGCTCCTTTGCGTGCGGCAATGGCCGCCTCGGCCAAGGACTTGCCGGTGACCAAGGCGGCGAGCGCTGGCTCGAGGGCGTCTATCATGGTTCGGTCACCCGCAGTGGCGCCGCCGTATTCCATCATGCGGCGCAGCCCCACCTGCAAGCTTGCCGCCCAAGCGCTGTTTTTGGTGGCGGCGACGCCTGCCGCCGCGAAAAGAATTGCCAGCAGCACGCCGCTGGAGCCACCCATGGTTTTGGTGAGAATCTCACTCAGGCTGGCGAAAAAATTCCCAGCGTTGGCCAATGGCATTTTGCCGAGGCCAGCTTTCAGGTTTCGCGCAGCGCTGGCAATTGTGGAACCCGTATCGCCATCTCCGACTTTCGCATCCAAGGCATTAAGCCGGGCTTCATTGGCAAGGAGCACATCGCAGGCGCGTTCAACAACGCCACGAAGTTCCGGATTTGCGCTTGGTTTGGCTGAACTGGATTTCAGCGCGGCAGGCAGCTTGATAATTTTGGGCGTGCGGCGCGGGAAAGCGCCGGGCCAGGCAAGGGGAGCAGCGTCGGCTGCCAGCGCCTTCTCGAACTTGGGCGTGAGCGGCAATAGCGAAACTGAAATGCCGTGCATGTCCAGTGACGTCATCATCACGGCTGGTCCGATCACGAGCTTGATTTTCTTGGCCAGCGCGCTGCCCAAAATTTCATTGGCAATGAGGCCCATTTCCAATGGTGTCGTTGAGCCCAGGTTATTTATGATGATTGCGTAGCTTTGGGCTTTCGCGACATGGGCAAAAAGCTTGGCGCAGAGAATGGCCGCTGCCTGTTTTGCGCCGGTGAAGCTGATGAGTTCAACGCCGGGTTCGCCGTGGATGCCGAGGCCCAGTTCCGCCATGCCTTCGGGCACGCGATCTTCCCGGCCAATGCCCGGCAATGTGCAGGAGCTGAGCGAGATGCCGAGGGAGACTGCGGATTTCGCAACCTGCTGGGCTGCCTTGGACACTTCAGCGAGGGATGCACCCCGATCAGAAAGGTAACCCGCGATTTTCTGGGCAAAAAGCGTTCCGGAAATTCCACGGGGCTGGGCAATGCCCGGGATGGCGATGTCATCGCCCACGACAACCATTTCAACTTTTTTGCCCAAGGCACGGGCTTTTTCCGCCGCGAGACCAAAATTCAGCCTGTCACCTGTGTAGTTGGTGACAACCAAAAGGCAGCCGCCCTTGCCAGTCACCGCCAAGATCGCAGCCAACACGGCGTTCACGCTGGGAGAGGCAAAAACTTCGCCGCAAACACCAGCGGTCAACATGCCCTTGCCGACATAACCTGCGTGGGCTGGTTCGTGGCCGGAACCGCCGCCTGAGATTACCGCGACACGGGAACCCTTGTGGTCGGTCCGGCATAGAACCTTGATATGCGGATAGCCATCAAGGCGGGCAAGGTCCTGTGAAGCACCGGCGCGCAATATCCCGTCGATGGAATCGACAACCAGGTTTTCCTTCGCGTTGATAAACTGCGCCATCTGCTCTCCCCTTTTTGCAGCGAATTTGCATAGCAAAATGCTACAATGCAAGGGGCATTCGGCGCTATCGACGCACCCATTCGATGCATTCGCAGTTGCGCATGGCGTAGCCCACGATTTGGGAGAAGAAGTCGCCATGGCCAATGACGGCTATGCGCTTTTCCTTGTGGCTGGCGAGCATGGCCTGAAAGGCTGCGACGCGAGCCACCAACGAGCTGTGCGGCTCGCAGACAATGCCATTTTCATTGACAGGGCCATCGACATGCCACCAGTCGCCTTCCAGGTGGTTGAAATCCAGATCGGGAAAATCGGTGGCGAGTTCGACCGCGGGCCTGCCAATATTGCAGCTCCAGTTCACCCATTCGCGATGCAGCGGATCAACAACCAAGGGTTTGCTTTGGCCAAAAATCCCGCGCGCCGTTTGAATGGCGCGGGTCAGCGGCGAGGTGATCACCAGGTCATAGTGATTGCCCGCCAGCTCTTTCCCGCGGGCTGCCGCCTGTTCATGGCCCAGTGGCGTGAGCGGCGCGTCAAACATCATCGGGTCCTTGCCGGTCACATCCTGGATTGCGTTGAAGGTTGATTGGCCATGGCGGATCAGGTGGACAAGGCGAGGCATGGAAATTCCGGAATGAAGTTGGTATGGGGTTCTGCTTGCGCTGTCCTATAAACGGAATCATCACCATGAACCATGAAAAACTGCTTGACCAATATGCGAGGCTCACAGTCCGTTCCGGTCTTTGCATAACGCCTGGCCAGCAACTGTTGATTTCCGCGCCTATTGAGGCTGTGCCGCTTGTCAGGCGGATCACGCATCATGCCTATGTGGCAGGCGCAACGCTGGTCACCGCGCTTTACGCCGATGACCAGGCGACGCTGACGCGGTTTCAGGCGGCATCGAACGCCAGTTTTGACACGGCGGCCAGCTGGCTGTTCAACGGCATGGCGGAAGCTTTCAGGGGAGGCGCGGCGCGCCTTGCCATAACGGGCGAAGATCCGGGGCTGCTGGGCGGGCAAGACCCGGAAAAAGTGTCCAGGGCC
The DNA here is from genome assembly GCA_963816305.1 of uncultured Alphaproteobacteria bacterium. Lineage (GTDB taxonomy): Bacteria > Pseudomonadota > Alphaproteobacteria > Rhizobiales > Aestuariivirgaceae > Aestuariivirga. Next base: position 22,810 of record CAWFJW010000021.1, on the reverse strand, counting down.
AATCGCGCCCGCTCCAAGGCCTATCGGCCGGCGCTCGAGCTCATCACCAGCTTCGCGGTGAACTGGTGCGTTGTTTCCTGCGCCACGCCATCCTGGGCGAAATCGGTCTATCCGGGGCTGCCGCAAGAAGAAGCGATCGCAAAATTATGGACCGCCATTTTCAAATGCAGCCGCGCGGACTTGCCGGACCCCGTCGCGGCCTGGGCCGAGCATTCGCGCAATCTGCGCAAGCGCACGGATTTCCTCAATGGCCGGCGCTACAAGGCGCTGCATTACAGGGCGCCCGGCACAGACCTCCGCATCGGCCTGGTTGATGGCCATGCCTGGAAGGGCGGCGCATCGAAAGCCAAGAACGGCGTCACCTGCAACCCCAATATTCCTTCGGAAGAAGTGTTCACCATGCCGCACAAGGACCGCGTCGATGGAACCGTGTGCTCGACGAAGCCCTTGTCCTATGGCGGAACTTTTATTGATGGCATCAAGGTGCGGTTTGAAAATGGCCGCATCGTTGAGTTGTCCGCCGAAAAAGGGGCCGCAGCCTTCGCCAAGATGATTGACACGGATGAAGGCGGCAGAAGGCTGGGCGAGGTGGCTTTGGTGCCCCATTCGTCCCCCATCTCCGCTTCCGGCATTGTGTTTAACAACACGTTGTTTGATGAGAACGCGGCAAGCCACATCGCGGTGGGGCAATCCTACACGGACACGATGAAGGATGGACCTGGCAAGAGCGCGGAAGAGCTTTTGGCCAGTGGCGCCAACACCAGTCTTATCCATGTGGACTGGATGATAGGCTCCGGTGAAATGGATGTTGATGGCGTGACGCAGGATGGCGCGATCGAGCCGCTGATGCGGCGCGGCGAATGGGTGAGCTGAGGCGCGGGTGATTTGCTGGCCGGGCCGGGTGAATCTTAGTCGCAATTAAAATTTCATAGCAATAACAATTTTTTAAGTTGTTTGCGACGGCCGCAGTCACAATTGCGCCGCATTAAAATATTCTATTCGATTCATCATGAGGGGGGCGGGCCATGATCTGGCCTGTGGGGTCTGTTGCGTAAGGTTCGAGATGCAGTTCGATGAGTTGTCAGAGCAGCGTCCTTATGTGCCATTGCCCATAGCGCCAAGGATGCGGGTGTCGCCAGGAACGGAGGAATTGCCCCCGCAGCGGCGTGATGCCGCGAAGAGGCGCAGTCCGCTTCGGCGTGTCCTTTTCATTTTGTTTCAAGTGGTCATTGCGGTCGGCGCCTTTGCGCTGACCCGCGATTATATGTTGGATGGCGCTTTCACTCGATCGGCGCGCAATTTGGTGTTGCCAGGTGATGGAGCCAACGGGGAGCAGCAGTCCGTCGCGGCGGCCAAGGATGAACCATCTGAGTTGAAGTCCTCAGCTTCACAAAGTGTCATTCCCTATCAGAAACCGGAAGTGAAAAAACCAGCCGTCGAGACAATCGCTGAGGCGCCTGCTGTTGCCGCGCAAGAAACCGTCAGCGCGCCGGATCTCGAGCCGGAAGTCATAGCGGCGCCTTCACCATCACCTATCGAACCAATACCCCTGCCGGATGTTGTGGTTGCCGAACCGCCACTGCCGCCGCCGGTTGAGCCGCCGCCAGCACCGGAAATCGCTGCCGCAGAACCGCTGCCCTCGCCCCCGGTTGTTGAACCCGCCGCGGCGCCAGCAGCGGTGGCCGAAACCGTCATTGTCCCGCCGCCGATTGAACTGACGCCTGCTCCCGTCAATGTCGAGGAGACACCACTGTCACCCCCTGCTGAACCGGCGCCTGCGCCAATCGCGGCCGCTAAGCTGTCGCCGCCGCCACCTGTCGCGCTAAAGCTTGTTGTGCCGGAACCTGTCACACCAGTCGAAGCGCCAGTTCCGAAAGCCCCGGTTGAGCCGCCGCCGGTGGTTGTGGCTGAGACAACAGCGTCAACGACGCCGGCGCAGAAATCCGAAGGCGAGGTTTTCAAAGATTGCGCCGATTGCCCTGAGCTTGTCGTCGTTTCCGCCGGGAACTTCCCGAAAGTGGATAAAGCTAGTTCGACGGCTACCAACATCGGTCACGACTTCGCCATCGGGCGCAATGACATCACGTTTGATGATTGGGACAGGTGCGTGGATGAAGGCGCGTGCAACGCTATTGCGGATGATTCAGGTTGGGGCCGAGGCAGCAGACCGTTGATCTTCGTGTCCTTTGATGATGTGACCACGCAGTATTTGCCATGGCTTTCAAGGCTCAGCGGCAAAGAGTACCGCCTGCCCACCAAGGATGAATGGCAATATGCAGCGCTTGGTGGAGCAGGTGCTGCGGAGGCAAAAAGCCAAATTGGCGATGCTTCGCAAGACTGCTTTAACGCCACCGGACCGGCTGCCGAAAACTGTCCGGACACCTACAATGGCACAGCACCAGTTGGTTCATTCACGCCGAACGCGCTTGGCCTCTATGACATGAAAGGCAATGTGTGGGAGTGGTCGGCGGACTGCTGGCGGCCGTTCTCCTACGCGCCAAACACAAGCTCCAATACCTGTGACAAACGAGTTGTTCTTGGCGGCGCATGGTCCACTGGTCGCAGCGAAGTGAACGGACAAGTCGCCGCATGGGAAAAATCCAGCCGGAAAACCAATTCCATCGGATTCCGCGTTGTTCGATCACTGCCTTGATGTTTTATACCCAAACTTGGAGAACGTGAAATGAATCATAATGTTTCCCTAACCGTGAAGCTTGCTCTTTCTTTGGGCATCATGTTCAGTGCAACTAACGCCGCTTTCGGACAAGGCATGGTTTCCGCGCCTGATACCGAGCATCTGACAGTGCAATACGCCAGCATTGCACAAGCGTCCGAGCAGGAAATTGTAACCATGCAACGCCTCTTGCGCCGCCTGGAATATTTGAAAACTGAGGAGCTGTCGCGCAAGATGGATGAGTCGACCGCTGCGGCCCTGGATTCACATTTTGCAGCCGTGGGACGCGCTATCCAAACCGTTAATGCCACAGAGGCCATCCGCTCGCTGTTCACCGAAGCGTGGGCAAAGGAAGGCTGGGGTACGGGCAGCGTCGACGGCCAAGACCTCGTTGTGGACAAGGACAAGGTACAGGGCGCGCAGCAGGTTTTGAAAAGACTCGGCTTTGAGCCGGGTCCTGTGGACGGTGTTTTCGGCCCTGCAACATTCGCAGCAATCGAGTCTTTCCAAGAAGACGCGGGAATGAAGGTCCGCGGGCTACTCACGCAAGACACATCCCACAACATCACTCGTGCGCTCAAGTTTGCCGACAAGCCCCCCCAGACGATCATGCATATGCTGAACTGGACGACCTATATCAATCCGGACACTCTCGACAAATTTGAAACGGAGACCGGCATCCGGGTGGTTTATGACACTTATACAAGCTCAGCCGAGTCGAAGGGCGTGTTGCTTGCCGGAAGCGACAAATATGATGTTGTCATACAAACCGGATCGCAAATGCGACTGGTGCTCGAAGGCAAGGACCCGGTCCTCGTGCTGGACCGCACCAAAATTCCAAACTCCGCTGACGTCGATCCAAAAGTGCGCACTGCTTCCGACGTTCTGGATCCAGGCAATTTGCACAGTGAGCCCTATATGTGGGGAACGATGGGACTTGCAGTCAATGTCGATAAGGTCAAGGCCCTTCGACCAGACCTCAAGCTTGACAGCACATCCCTGGTGATGGACCCGGAGATTGCCGCCTCGCTGGCGCAATGCGGCATATCCGTGAACGATGAGCCGCTTGACGTCACGCCCACCCTCATTGCCTATCTCGGCGGTGACATCAAGAATATTGGCATCGCCGATATTGAGGCGCTTGATGCGGCCCTTGGAGAAATTTCGCAATACGTGAAACGCGTGCCAGACGAAGGCTGGGGTGAAAGCATGGCCTCAGGCAAGTACTGCGTTAGCATCGGCTTCCCGGGTGCCACATTTCGCGCGGCAGAAGAAGCAAAGAAGAAGGGCACCGGGCAAATTACCTATAGCGTTCCTCTGGAGGGAACCTCAATGTGGCTGGATTACTTCGTTATCCCAACCAATGCCCAAAACAAGGATGCTGCTTACCAGCTCATCGACTTCATGCTCAGGCCAGACATTGCCGCCGCCAACACGAACTTCCTGCGTTATGCCAACCCTGTCTTGACATCGGCCCCATATATCGAACCTGCGCTGCTGAATAACAAAGGCCTCTATCCGCCGCCAGCCACTCTTAAGAAAGTTTCTGCTACAGCGCCAATTTCACCAGATGCGGAAAAGCTGCTGCGGGCGGCGTGGGAGAAACTGCCAAAACAGTGAGAATTGGCCCCGGCCCTGTATCTAGACAATGAGAAGGCCGGATGAGGGCCTCTTTCTGCTAGCTGTGCAGTCTCCGCTGCCGGTAGATGTGGAAGCAGAACTCAACCGGATTTGGGCGAAGCTGGAGAAGGATTAAACCCTACGTCTGCGCCAGCCGCCGCTCGAGATCGCGGGACAGGCTGGTCAACGGATAGCAGATCGCGAAGTAGATCAGCGCCGCCAATCCGAATATGAGGAACGGCTGGAAGGTGGCGTTGGTCAGGATTTGTGCGGTTCTGACCAGTTCGTGGTAACCGAGAATTGAGGCCAGCGCGGTGGCCTTGACGAGTTGCACGAGGAAACCGACGGTTGGCGGGATGGCGATGCGGGTGGCTTGCGGCAGGATCACCAGGCGCAATTGCGATATGTAGTGGAGCCCGAGGCTGGCGCTGCCGTCCCATTGGCCACGCGGGATTGCCTCCACGGAACCTCGCCAGATGTCGGTGAGGTAGGCGCTGGCGTAAAGCGAGAGGCAAACGGTTGCGGCAAGCCAGGCGGATACCTCCACGCCCAGCTTGGGCAGGCCGAAGTAGGCCAGAAACAGCTGCATCAGCAGCGGAGTGCTTTGAAACAGCTCGACATAGAGCATGACGATCATGCTGGCCTTTTTATAGGGACCAAAGCGGACCACCAGCAAGAGCAGTCCGAGAATTCCTCCGCCTGCGAATGCGATGGCGGAAAGCAACAAGGTTAGCGGAGCCGCCAACAGCAAATTCCTCAAAATGTCCCAAGTTGTGAATGCCATCAGCGCACGCGGCCCGCAAAGAGTCCGCGCCCTGCGTGGGCGAGCATCCGGCGCATGCTGACGGCCAGAATCAAGTAGACGATGGCGATAATGAAATAGACTTCAAAGCTGCGGAAATTCCGCGATTGAATCAGATCCGCCACGTGGGTGAGATCGACGACGGCGATCTGTGAAACGACGGCGGATTCCAGCATGGTGATGGTGATCTGGCCAACGAGGGCAGGGTACACATTTGCGAAAGCTTGCGGCAGCAGGATGAGGATGAATATCAGCGCCGGGCGCAAGCCCATGCTGCGGCCCGCTTCGCCCTGGCCTGCCGGCACGGCTTCAAGGCCTGCGCGGATGATCTCGATGGCATAGGCCGCGAGATTGATGGTCATGGCAAGGGCTGCCGCTTGCAGCGCGGTCAGCCTGAGGCCAATGCTTGGCAACCCGAAGAAAATGAAGAACATCTGGACGATGAAGGGCGTGTTGCGGATCAGCTCGACGTAGATTTTCACAAGGTTTCGCAGGAACGCGATTTTGCCGCGGAGGAGGGCCGCGCCTGCGATGCCAATGACAATTCCCAAAAGCGATGAGACGGCTGTCAAGCCAAGCGTGACCGCCGTCCCTTCAATAAACAAGCCCAGATATTGGAGCAGGGCTCCGAAATCGAGCTGGAGCGCCATGGGTGCTTATAATTCTGGCGGCAGCGGAATGAACAACCACTTCTTTGAAATACCGTCCAGCGTGCCATCCTTCTTCATGGCCGCCAGGGTTTCGTCGAGTTTGGCCCGCAGACGGTCCTCTCCGAGATTAACGGCCATGGCTGAGGGAGAATTCAGCAACTGGAACTTTGATTCCGGTTCGCTGGCAGGCTGCTTGGCGAGCACGGCCGCGCCCACGTCATTTCCCACAACCATCAACTGGACCTGGCCTGACAGAAAAGCCGAAATCACGCCGTTGTAGTCATTGAAGCGCTGAATGTCGGTGCCTGCGGGGGCCACCTCGGTGACGGATGTATCTTCAAGTGTCCCGCGATTGACGGCCACCGACTTGCCGGCCAGGTCCGCTGGACCTTTGACTTCCAAGGCCTTTGGGCCAACAACGTCGATTGAGTAAGGCGCATAGGGGGCTGTGAACGCCACCACCTTTTTCCGCTCGTCGCTGACGCCGACGCTCACCAAGAGGTTGAGCTTGTGTTCATTGAGCGAAGGGATGCGGTTTTGGCCGGTTATGCCGACCAACTCCGGCTTGACGCCGAGAGATGCAGCCAAGGCATTGATCACATCGATGTCGTAGCCTTGGGATTGCATATCGGTGCCGGCGGATGAGAAGGGCGGGAAGTCCTCAAAAATTCCGACCTTGAGCACGCCGGCCTTCACAATGTCGTCAAGTTCATCGGCCTGGGCAAATCCGGCGCCGGTGAATTGGATGGCAAGCGCCAGGCTTGACGCCATCAAGAAGCGCTTAGAAAGCGAAATGTGCATGAATTTCTCCCTTATTTGGCTGCCATTGAAAGCCGGCAGTTGAAGTCTTTCTTACGCCCGGTGCGCGGGAAGTCAAACTGTCGGTGGCGCGGAAGGCTATTTGGCGGGGCATTGATCGATTATGTCCCTTGCAACTTCGCTGTTGGTTGCCCACTTGGTCGGGATAGTCAAATGGAGGTGATGATGTTTGATCCGCAAAAAATTCTGCAACAGGTCCTGGGCGGCGGCGACAATTCAGGGGACTCGCGGGAGCGCAAGCCAGGTATTTCTGGCGACACTCTCAAGGGCGCTGCCTTGGGTGGCATTGCCGGATTGTTGATTGGATCCAAAAGCGGCCGCAAGCTTGCGGGGTCGGCCTTGAAAGTTGGCGGTGTCGCCGTATTGGGCGGCCTTGCCTACAAGGCCTGGCAGAACTGGCAGGCGCAACAGGCCGGCGCAGCGCCACCACCCGCTGAAACCGTCGCGGATGCGACTGCGCAGGCTGAAGGAAGCAAGTTTCTGCCGCGGCAGAAAGCCGATCGGGATGACCTCAGCCTGACGCTTCTGTCGGCCATGATCGCAGCGGCAAAATCCGACGGCCATATTGACGCAACGGAGCAGGAGCGCATCTTCGCGCGCCTTGATGAGGGCGATTTTTCGGGCGAGGAGAAGGGGTTTCTGATGGACCAGATTCGCAACCCGCTTGATCTTGAAGCGCTCGCAGCCAAGGCCACGACAATGGAACGGGCGGCTGAAATCTATGCTGTTTCGGTGCTGGCTATTGATGCCGACAATCCCGGCGAGGTGGCCTATCTTGACCGGTTATCAAAGCGGCTGAAGCTCGATCAGGGATTGCGCACAAACATTGATGCGGAAGTGAAAGCGACGGTTTAGCGCGCCCGGGAGATGCCGAGCCTTCGCCAACTGCAATATCTCGTGGCGCTCAGTGAGCTGGGACACTACAGGCTTGCAGCCGAGAAAGTGGGCGTGAGCCAGCCCACCCTGAGCGCGCAGCTTATGGCCCTGGAGCGGCGGCTTGGCGTTCAATTGGCTGAGCGCAATCGGGCTCCCGTCATTCTGACACCGGCTGGCCATCAGGTTGCGGCTGTGGCCAAGCGCATCGTTGCGGCAGTGCAGGAAATACATGATACGGCCCAGGTCCACCGGCATGGCATGAATGGCGTGGTGAGGCTGGGCCTGCCAACATCGATCAGTTCGCATTTGCTGCCGGCCTTCATCCCGATGCTGCACGCGGACTATCCGCAGCTTCGCTTGCACATCAGGGAGAATTTCCCCAATGCGCTGCCTGACGCCCTGGCGCAGGGCAAGCATGATCTCCTGATACTGCCGCTGCCGCTGCGTGGCGGCGATTTTGAGACATTGCGGGTTTTTCGTGAGCCGCTCTATCTCGCGGTTCCGTCGGATCACCGATTGGCGGCGTTGGATGTTGTCGTTCCCCAGGAACTGAAAGGCGAGTTCATCCTGGCCTTGGAAAGAGGCCACGCGCTGCACGAGCAGGTGCAATCGATCTGCGATGAGTTTGGGGCGCACATGCTGCATGATTATGAGGGCACAAGCCTCAACACGCTGCATCAAATGACGGCGACGGGCGTGGGCCTGACTTTCCTTCCTGGCCTCTATGCGCGGAACTCCATGAGGCCCGATACGGGCATCAAGTTGTTGACTGTAAAAGGCAAGCCGCTGCACCGCACCATAGGCCTGGCATGGCGCAACAGTTCACCCCAGGTTGAAATTTTTCGCCGCATCGCCAGCTACTTGCGCCAGGCCGTGAAGCGGGATTTTCCGGATTTTGTCCTGCACTAGCGGTGAGCGCCGGCTTGCGGGGGTTTTCTATCAAATCGCCTGCGATAATCGATTGGACCGCAGGCTGCCACGTTCCCATCTCCCAGCAGTCAGGTTGATTTCAACCGAGCACGGAGAAGAAACGATATGTACACCGACTACACCGCAGAGGCCTATTTCCTAAACGACCTTGATCAGATGCAGGCGTGCGTCTGCTACGGGAATACGGAAGCGCCTTCGGCCACATCGGACATGCAAGCGCGCACTGGCTTCCTTGCAAAGGTGAACAGCCTGACACCAAATCCCAATCCCCTGCAAACCAAGGAGACACCCCATGGATAACCTGGAAAACGTAAAACAGTTCAAAGCCAACGAAACGCCGTCACCGGCCCCGCATTTCATCGCAAAGGTTTCAACCCCCAACAGCGAGATGATCGCGGTTCTCAATCAGTCGCTTGCCCATGCCATTGATCTCCGGAGCCGCACCAAGCAAGCCTATTGGAGCGCCAAGGGCGGCAGCTTCTATGCGCTGCATAAGATGTTCGACGATTTCAGTGACAGCCTGGATTCCGTGGCCGATGAGCTGGCAACCAGGGTCATGGCGCTGGGCGGCGTTCCCGTGTGGACCCAGGCCGCGATTGAGAAAACCTCCAAGCTGCCGGCCTATCCTGCTGGAGCGGTGCAGGCGCTGGATCATCTTGATGCGCTGATCGCAAGCTATGAAGCTGCATCCAGGCATCTGCCCCCGGCGATGGCCAAGGCCGTGCAGGCCGGCGATCATGCGACGGCCAGCATTGTAACCAGCTTTGCCAAGCTGCTGGACGAGCAGGCGGGATTCGTCGCCGCCCACGTTCCGGTGGAGTGGATCGCCTCACCTCGCAAGCAAACCGTCAGCTAGCGTCCCGACGACGCGCTTCGCGCCGGCCGCATCCCCTGGCACCGGGATGTGGCCGGAATTTTGAGAGATGTCTTCAAGGCTTCATGAAACGCATGAGACGGATGGAACATGGCGACAGAACCGATCGGCCTCTATGCGATCCGGCAATTCAAGATCGACACGCTCGTTCCCTTGAAACTGTTCGGATACGACGTGTCGTTCACTGTCTCGTCGCAAGCCATGATGACCACCGTGATCGCGGTGCTGGTCTATTTCGCATGGGCCACCAGGGAACGCGCCCTGATTCCCGGACGCCTGCAGGCGAGCGCCGAATTCATCTACACCTTTGTCGAAGACACGATTGTGCGCTTTGGCGGTCCCGAGGCAAGGCGGACCCTGCCGTTCTTCCTGACGATTTTTGTTTTCATCCTTTTTGGCAGCCTTATCGGCCTCACCCCGATAAAATTCACGTTCACCAGCCATTTGATCGTCACCCTCGCGCTGGCGCTCAGTGTTTTCGTTTACGTCACCATTCTGGCATTCAGAACACAGGGCACGGGCTTCTTCAGGTTTTTTCTGCCCACAGGCACGCCTCTGCCGCTGGCGCCCCTGATGGTGGTGATCGAGCTTGTGTCCTATCTCTTCCGGCCGGTCACGCTCGGCATCCGGCTGTTCGCCAATATCCTGTCGGGACATCTCATGCTCAAGCTCTTCGGCGATTTCTGCGTCATGCTGACCGAGAGCTTTGGCGCGGCAGGCGCCGTGGCCGCCCTGCTTCCGCTGGCTGGCATGGTTTTGATGTACTTCGCCGAGGTCGGGGTCATCCTGATCCAGTCCTACGTCTTCATCGTGCTGTCCGCAATCTATGTGAAAGACGCGCTGCATGCCCATTGACCAGAGGCACAACTCAATTTCATGGAAAGGTGGAAAAACATGACTGACGAAGGCGTTCGGTATATTGCCGCGGCGTTCGCCGCTCTCCCGCTGTTTGGCGTTGCGCTTGCGCTGGGCAAGATATTCGGCGACTGGCTTTCCTCCATCGGGCGCAATCCTGGCGCCGCGGAGAAAATGCAAGGTGTGGGGCTTCTGGCGTTTGCGCTCACGGAAGCGGTGGGTTTGCTGGCGGTTATTGTGGCGTTTCTAATCTTGTTCGCCGCCTGAAAATTGCCCGCCCCAGGCTATCAAACTGGGGCGGGTTGCTGGCATCTAGCCGGGGAGAACAAAGAACCAGTTGGCCCAGAGGACAACCGCCGCACCCAGAACGAGAGTGAGGTAGGGCAGCACGCCGGCTTTCTTTTCGCCCATGTCGCCATCTTTCAATCCAAGAGCCTCAAGCGCGCCCTTGGGGAACTGACCGCCATCCTGAACGTAGTGACGGAAGTAGAAAACAGGGAAGATGAGCGCCGCGAAGATGAGGCCGACCCAGAGGGCGTTTGAATAACCCCAGACCTTGGCGCCAGCGCCAAGGAACAGGGCGTTAACGAATGCCAGAATTGTATTGAGGCCGATGAGCGCAGTGGGAGCTTTCCAAGGCCGTTCAATGTGGCCCGAGTCAACCCGGTGAATCCAGCCCGCGTTGAGGTTGAGGAAGTTGAAGATGATATAGCCCACGTTTGAAACAGCCAGCACGAAGAAGTAACCGACCGCGTCAGTGGCCAATGCCAGCAAGAACAGATTGAAAGCGAAATCTGTCCACATGGCGCGTGTCGGCGCGCCGTGCGAGTTCACTTGGCTCAGGTATTTCGGCAGCCAGCCATCCTTCGAGCCCTGATAGAGGGTACGAGAGGAGCCAGCCATCGCCGTCATGATGGCCAAGAACAGGGCCAGGATCATGAGAATGACCAGAAGCTGCGTGATAACCGCCCCTCCGCCAACCATGCTGGCCAGCGCTTCACCAACGCCATAACCATAGACAACACCGTTCGAAAGCATGCCGGCTTGGCCGAGCACACCCTGGAAGGTAAATGGCACGATGAAGAAGAACAGGCAGCAGAGAAGGCCGGAATAGAAAATCGCCTTGAATGTGTCGGTCTTCGGATTCTTGAGTTCGCGCGTGTAACAGACAGCCGTTTCAAAGCCGTAGGTCGACCAAGCCGCAATGTAAAGGCCGCCGAGGAAGAGCGTCCAGCCACCGAGCGACCATGTGCCATCGACGCCAGAATAGAGCGCGGTTGGCGGCACGAGGCCCGATACATTCGCCACATCGACCTTGCCCATGAGGATCGGCAGTATGCCGATGATCAAGAGCGGAACCAGCACGACAATGGCCAGCCATTTTTGCGCGCCTGCGGTGCTTGCGATGCCGCGATGCTGAATCGCGAAGATAACAAGCATCAAGATAGCGCCAACGAAAAACGAGCTGTTGATATTGACCGTCGCGAGATACGGGATATCGAATTTCAGCAAGTTGAAGGTTTGGATTGCTGGCGTCAGCGCCGCGATTGCATCCTGGGTCAATAGCGCCTGAGTGGCATCCTGAGCCGTTTTGCCCGCATTGGCCGCATCGGCCAGCCATTCCACAATGCGCGGCAAGTCAGCGGCAAGACTTGCGGCATTGGCTGTCACCCATTCAACCACCGCAGTCGATTCTGCCGCAGGAATTGGGGCCACCATATTGAGAATGTAAAGCGCTGCGATCGAACAGCCCAGCGACAGCACGGGGCTCCAGGCGAACCAGTTGCACCACACTGACAGTGGCGCGATAAATTTTGAGTACCTCAGCCAGGCCGTTGCTCCGTACACGGAGGCGCCGCCGGACTTGTTGCCGAACATGCCGGCGATTTCGGCGTAGGTGAAGGATTGCAGGAAGCCCATGATCATTGAAATGATCCACACCATGAAGGCGAGCTTGCCTGTGGTTCCGGCGATGCCGCCGATGGAGAAGAGCACGAGGGGCGGCACGCCAGCCGCGACCCAGAAGGCGCCCTTCCAGTCTAACGCGCGGACGAGTTCGCCCGAGCCTTGTTCATTGGACATAATTTTTCCCTCCATTAGTCCCCAGTAGCCGAGTTTGTGATTGGCCCGCCTGCCCGTGATCAACCGATCCCGGCATGTTTCTGCGAACGGTTGCGGCCCCTCATTCACCCGTAGGAAACAAAGTTTAATGGTATTAGGTCGACCGTCAAGCAGAACTATGCGATAATCACCCGTGAACTTTGGCGAATTGCCCCATAACTATTTGCTCAACTGATGAATATAACTCAGCGAAAACCTGATGTTGCGCCGCCCGCCAGCCGCATTTTATGGCCTGGCAGCCGCGCCTTGCCGCCGGGCGTTGAGCGCTACAGGATCAAGGGCATGGGCTCGCTCAGGTGCAAGGTGGGAGAAGGCGACCGAATCACCCTAACAGATATCGAAGGCGGCCAATGCTGCGAGGTCAGTCTCCATGCCAGAGAAGAGCGATTTGCCGTCGAGGCTTCCAGCCATTTTGGCCCCGGATCGCGGGCGGGCGAGAGCGCCCAATTTACGGTTTCGCGCGATGGAACACTGGTTGTTTCTGCTCCCGGCACACCCATGGATTTGTCCGCGCAGAACACGGCGACTGACATTGAATTGCGGATCACGCGCGCAAAGCCTGTGGCGCCGGGAAGCGGCGTGGCGTTGCCGGAACCGCTGGCGGATGTCTTGCAGGATATCCGCATTGGGGCCGCCACGGCGCGGGCCTATGCCGTGAAAGCGGGCGAATACATCCAGATCATTGATGTGGCCGGGCGGCAGATGACGGATTTCCAGTGCTTCTCGGCCAGAAAGCTCGACAAGGGCATCGAGAACGCGCTGGATGCCACGGTAACCCGCACGCTGACAGGCCGCGCCTATCCAACGCCTGGCCTGCCATCGAAAGCCTTTGGTTTTGATTTCGAACCGCTGATTGAAGTTGTCCAGGACACCTGCGGGCGCCATGATGCTTTCGCCACGGCTTGCAATTCACGCTACTACGACGACGTGGGCTATCCCGGCCACGTCAATTGCACCGACAATTTCAATCGCGCCCTTGATCCCTTCGGCATCGCCAAGCGGCGTGGCTGGGAGGCGTTGAATTTTTTCTACAACACGCGCATGGACGCCAACAACCAGATCGTCTTTGATGAAGCCTGGTCGAGGCCCGGCGACTACGTGTTGGTAAAGGCGCTCACGGATCTTGTATGCGTGAGCTCGGCGTGCCCGGATGATATTGATCCCGGCAATGGCTGGAACCCCACCGACATCCATGTTCGAACCTATTCCGATAAACAGAAATTTTCGAGAGCTGTGGCTTACCGCATGACACCTGATGCAGATGTTGAGATGACCCGCGAAACCGCCTTTCATCCGCGCTTTTCAGCGCTGACCCGAAACTACGCCGAGTACCGGGGTTTCTGGCTTCCGTCGCGCTTCAACAATGAGGGGCCAATCGAGGAATATTGGGCGGCGCGGGGAAAAGTTGTGGTGATGGATTTGTCGCCGCTGCGGAAATTCGAAGTGACCGGGCCCGATGCCGAGGCCTTGCTGCAATATTGTGTGACGCGCGACATTCGCAAACTCGCGGTGGGGCAGGTGGTTTATACGGCCATGTGCTACGAAAACGGCGGCATGATCGATGACGGCACTGTCTATCGCCTGGGCCCGAACAATTTCCGCTGGATTGGCGGCGATGATTACAGTGGCGCATGGCTTCGCGAGCAGGCGGAAAAAATGGGCTACCGCGCCTGGGTGCGATCTTCCACGGATCAGCTTCATAACATTGCCGTGCAGGGGCCAAATTCCCGCGATCTGCTGAAAGAGATCATATGGACGGCGCCTGCCCAGCCCACCATTGGCGAGCTGGAGTGGTTCCGCTTTGCCGTGGCCCGCATCGGCCATTTTGAAGGCGCGCCGGTTGTGGTTTCGCGCACGGGCTATACGGGTGAACTGGGCTACGAAATTTTCTGCCACCCGAAGGATGCGCTCACGGTGTTTGATGCGGTTTGGGAAGCGGGGCGAAAATATGGCCTGAAGCCCATGGGCCTTGAAGCCTTGGATATGGTTCGCATTGAGGCTGGACTCATTTTTGCCCACTACGAGTTCAATTCGGAAACGGATCCCTTTGAAGCGGGGATCGGGTTTACCGTGCCGCTCAAAACCAAGGCCGATGATTTCATCGGCAAGCAGGCGCTGATTCAACGCAAGGAACATCCGCGCCACAAGCTGGTGGGGCTTGAAATCGAGTCCAATGAAATTGTCGGTCATGGTGATCAGGTTTACGTGGGGCGCGGCGTTGTTGGCGTGGTGACGAGCTCAACCCGCTCGCCGATCCTGGGCAAGAATATCGCACTGGCGCGTGTTGATGTGTTGAGCGGAGAAATTGGCGCCCAGGTTGAAATTGGCAAACTCGATGGATTGCAAAAACGCCTGCCGGCGCGCGTCGTCAGATTTGCCCATTACGATCCGGAGAAGCTGCGGCCACGGAGTTAGGCTGCGAAGATTTCCTCCAGTTTGTCGCGCATCACCAGTGGATCGACATCCAAACCGGTCCAGTATTTGACGCCTATCACGCCCTGATTGACCAGCATGCCGAGGCCGTCCACCACGTCGCAACCCCGGTCTTCGGCCTGGCGGATGAGCCAGGTGCGGGGCGGATTGGGAATGACATCAGCAACGACAAGGCCCGCGCGCAAAGTTTCAACATCAAGATCAAGTTTGGCGTCGATATCGGGGTAGAGGCCGATGGAGGTTGCGTTGACGATGATCTCCGCATCTTTCGGGATTTTGTAAATTCCCTGCCAGATGACCAGTTCGGCTTTTGCTGAAGTTTTGGCATTCAGGAGATCGACAAGGGCCTGGCCTCTTTCCTTGCCACGATTCACAATGATGATGCGGGCGGCGCCGGCCAGGGCAAGCTCGACGCCAATGGCGCGGGCGGCGCCCCCCGCTCCAAACATGACAATGGTTTTGCCCTTGGGGTCGACAACCTCGCGGAGCGATTGGAGGAAGCCCTTGCCATCGGTGTTTTCACCAATGAATTTGCCGTCGCGCAGCACGGCGCAATTCACGGCGCCCATGACTGCGGCAGATTCGCCCAAGCCATCGAGGTGTTCGATGACGGAAACCTTGTGGGGGATCGAGCAGTTGAAGCCAATCCACCCCATGGCGCGGGCGCCTCTTACGGCGTCGCCCAGCCTCTCCGGCGGCACTTCGCAATTGATGTAGCGGATATCAAGATTGCGGTGGCGGAAGGCCGCTTCAATCATGGCCACCGTTGGATTATCCGCCGCTCCTTGCGAGAATGAACCGACGAGCTGGCTGAGAAAATTTTGGGCCATGAGGCTGCTCCTAGCTGGTTTTCATATAGGCTTCCATGGAGTCATCCATGGCATCTTTCCATGGGGTATGGTGTTTAGGTGACATGGTGCCGGTCATCAGCGAGCGATAGCCTTTGTTGCGATAGCCCATGATGTCGGCCATTTTGTCGTGCTCCCACTCCATGAAGGTTTTGTTGACAGCTTCAACATCGAAGGAGGGGTAATCGGTGGCGGCAATAAGTTCTTTCACATAGTCGCCCTGGAACCAGATCATCTGCTCGGCGTTTTCAAGCTTCTCCTCGCGCTTGCGCCAGGCCTTGGAATTCTTCTTCATGGCGTCGAGCTTCGGCAGCTTGATGCGGCCCAGAATGACGTCACGCACGTACCAGGCTTGGGCATCAAACATGTTGAACGTGTAGAACTGGTCCTGCATGCCGAGATAGGAAAGCCTTGGATTGGCCTCCCAGATCACGCCCTTATAGAGATCGAGCGGCCACAGGCGGTTGGTGGTTTTGAGGCGCAGGTCTTCCGCCATGAAGGGGAAGTGGTGCTGATAGCCGGTGCAAAGAATGATGGCGTCGATTTCCTTGGTGGAGCCATCCTTGAAATGCGCGGTTTTGCCGACAAGCTTTTGCAGCAGCGGGCGCTCTTCGAAACGGGCGGGCCATTTGAACCCCATGGGCTTGCTGCGGTAGGTCGCGGTGACGGAACGCGCGCCGTATTTCCAGCACTGGGAGCCGATGTCCTCGGCGGAATAGCTGCGGCCCACGATCAGCACATCCTTGTCCTTGAACTCCAGCGCGTCCCTGAAGTCATGGGCATGCATGACGCGGCCATTGAACGAGCTGATGCCTTCGAAGAATGGCACATTGGGGGTGGAGAAGTGTCCGGAGGCCACGATCACATGATCGAACTGCTCCGTGTACATGCGGTCCTTCTTGCGGTCATGGACAGTGACGTTGAACAGTTTCTTCTTTTTGTCCCATTCCACCATGCGGACCGGCGTTGAAAAACGCACCCACTTCCTGACCTTGGCTTTTTCCACCCGGCCCTTGATGTAATCCCACAGCACGGCGCGGGGCGGATAGGAGGCGATTGGCTTGCCGAAATGTTCTTCGAAAGTATAGTCGGCAAATTCCAGGCATTCCTTGGGGCCGTTGGACCACAGATAGCGATACATGGAACCGTGCACGGGTTCGCCGTGTTCATCAAGGCCGGTGCGCCACGTGTAGTTCCACAACCCGCCCCAATCATCCTGCTTTTCGAAACAGACAATTTCCGGAATCTTCGCCTTCTTCTTCGCAGCGGACTGAAAACTGCGGAGGGCCGCCAGGCCGGAAGGGCCTGCTCCGATTACTGCTACACGTGTCATGTCGTATCCTTCTTCTGTCAGTCTGGGAATATTCCGGAGCTGGTGGGTTTTCCGTCATCGTATTTTGAAAGCCACTCAACGGTTGTGGGCCGATAGCGGGTGAGGCCTTTGTAGTCCACCAGTTCTGTCGGCAGGTCCCGCAGCACGCGGTGAAACCGGCGGCTCCATTTGGGAACGGTCACCAGCTCTTCCATCTTGATGAGATAGCAGCGGATGACAAACAGGATGGCGTTGGAGCGCGGCAACCGCCAGAGGCTTTGCAATTCACAGCGGAGATGCACTTTATTGCCGACATTTTCCGGCGTGACGGTGGCGCGGTCTGGTCCCCACTTGTGATAGTTTTCCGGGCTGGTGTCGAGCCTCGGATTGATTGTCATGGTCCAGTTCAGGCGGCGCACGGGCTTTCCCTGCTGCAAATTGAGCAGGAATTTCAGGGCGCGCTCAAACACGCCGAGCTGATGGGCCAGCGGCACGGGGCCATGCCATTCCATGAAGTTCATGCCGATGTCGAAATCCAGTGACCAGTCGGCTTGCGTGGTCACCATGCCGGCATCCATCCAGAGATTATTGTCGCGCTGGTCAACAATGCAGAAATCGCCTTGCGCCTGCCTGGTGATGTATTCGAAAGGTTCCTGCGGCAGCGTTGAAGCATCTCCGAAAACAAATTTCTGGTCGATGCCGAGGGGCTTGTTGATCCAATGCCAATTGTCGCCATCGCGCGTCAGTGAGAAATGCTCGGGATAGCCAATGGCCTGCTGCTCCATCAAGAGTTCCAGGGTGTCCCACTGGGAGGTCATCATGTGGGGCAGCGCCTGATAGCGCAACGGGTCTTCCTTCAGGACGAGGGCGCGGTCATGCATTTCGGAAATATAATGCTCATCCACGTCAATCAGGCTGTCGAAGGCGGTGCCGGGCGCGCCCCTGACATGGGGCTCCATGTTGACGGAATACATGTAGCTGTCTTCGTTGAAGGGGAAGGGAAAACGCCGGATGGTGTCGGGGCTGTTCCTGAAGGTGAAATCATCCCGGAAGCTTTCCTGCTTGAATTTGATGTTCATGGGCGTCGCCTCCTAGAGGTCCAGGGTGATTTCAGGGCCGTTCAGCCGTGAAACACAGATCATGATCTTGCGGCCGGATTTCTTGTCCTCCGGTTCGAGGAAGTGGTCATTGTGCTCCAGTTTTCCATCGCAGGAAACAACGGTGGTCTCGCATTGGCCGCAGGCGCCGCCCCGGCAGAGGAACGGCGCATCCACGCCGGCTGCTTCGACCGCTTCCAGAATGCTTTGATGGGTTCCCACATTGATTGTCTTGCTGGATTTCTGGAGCACGACCCGGAATGGCTTGCCAGGAGGGGGCGCCAAAAACCTTTCGGAATGGAGGTTCTGCGTGGGCCAGCCAGCGTTTCTCGCTTTGCCCAGCACTCCATCGATCATGCCGGCGGGCCCGCAGACATAGAGATGGGTGCCTAAGGGTTGCGCCGCCAATATTGCGTCCACGGGGATGAAAAGTTTTTCGTCATCGACATAGATTTTCACGCGGGCTGCGCCGTAACGCTGCTGGAGATCCTGCCAATAGGCGCCGTGGCTGCGGCTGCGAATGGCATAGTGCAGCTCGAAGGAGCGATCCTCATGGGCCATCTGGTCCATCATGGCCATGAAGGGCGTGATGCCAATGCCGCCTGCCATGAAAATATGCTTGCGGCCGCGCACGTCAAAGGGAAACAGGTTGATGGGCTGGCTCACGGTCAATGCGCCGCCGACCCGCAGTTTCTCGTGCATGAAGGCCGAACCACCGCGGGAATTTTCAACGCGGAGCGTGCTGATTTCAAAGGCACTGCGATCGCGGGGCGATGACATGAGCGAGTAGGGATTGCGCCTGAGAAAATCGCCGTCGCGCATGGCGACAACCACATGGGCGCCGCCGGAGAACACCGGCATGGGCTGGCCATCGACGCGCTCGAGACGGAAGCGTTTTACTTTCTCCGCCACTTGCGTGATGGCCGTGACCTTGACGGCCATTTCCGTGTTGATGCTCATGGAAACAGCACCTCGGGGGCAGGCGCCGTACCCGGTTCCTCTGCATCAATGCACACGCCCTGAAACGCCGCAATGCGCCTGGAGTAATGATCGCGCACCAGAAGTGTGAGGCCGCAATGGCTGCAGGTGAAGGGCTGGGTTGTGACGTTATCGGTAACGCCCTTGCAGTGAACGCATTGCACGCGCCTGCCGTGGAGCCACGATGCTCGGTGCGGATGGAATTGAAATCAATGCCATTCTCAATCGCCACCTGCATGGCCTGGCCAATGAAGCCCTCAGAGCCGGATATATAGAACCTGGTTCCCATTTTTGCCGAGATCAATGTGGCCCTCAAGCGATAGAGCAGGATTGGAATTGTCGGAGCCGTCCATAGATCAAAGGGCTTGAGTTTGGCCAGCGCGGCGGCGTGGTTTTCCGCACCCCTTGCGACATAGAGAATTTCTGACGTTGCCAGAAAATCCCGCCCAACCGCCGCGACTTGATCTGTCAGCGCCATGGCCCCTTCGCCCTCGAGGGCGAAGAGGTGACGGGGCGCATGGGTGTCAATGGCCAGGCCGCTGTAAACCGGGCGGCTTTTTATTCCGACGACCAGCATTTATCCAACCGCGTTCCGCTTCTTCTTTTCCGGATCGTCGAAGCTGATCGTGTGGGCGATGGCTTTGGCTTTCAGGTTTTTGCCGCGCACTTCCAGGGCGGTTCCCTGTTTGGCATAGGGCACATCAAGGCGCACGATGGCCATGCTCTTCTTGGTCAGCTTGGAATAGCTGGGGCAGGTGATGACACCCACTTTCTTGCCATCGGCCCAAAGCTCGTCGCCGCCTTCGGCCATTTGCTGGCCTTCAATCAACAGGCCAAAAATCTTGAAGCGCTCGCGGCCCTTGAGTTTGTAGTGCTCCTCGTGGCCACGGAAACCGGTTTTGCCGGGAGAGACCGTAAAGTCGAGGCCCAGTTCCCACAGGCTGTCGCCGGGCGGCTGGTCGGGGAAGGGAAACATCTGGGAATTGTCGTAGGGGTAAAACAGCAGATAGCTTTCCACCCGCAGGAAATCGAGTGTGGTGAAACAGACCGGAATGATCCCCATGCTCTTGCCTTCATTGAGGATGCGATCCCAGATCATACCGGCGTCCTGGCCACGGCAGAAAATTTCATAACCGCGTTCGCCGGTGTAGCCGGTGCGCGAGATCATGACGGGCGCGCCAAACAAGGTGGTTTGCATGTGGTGGAAATATTTGAGGTCGCGGATGCCCGGCACGTGCTTGGCGAGAAATTCCACCGCAACCGGCCCCTGCAATGACAGATCGTGAATGTCGTCATCAAACAGCACTGCAACATTGCGGCCATGGGCTTGCTTTACAACTTCTTCATGGGCGGTTCCCGAACCATGCACGAGCATCCAGGAGTTAGGGCCGGTGCGATAAACGATGCAATCATCGGTGAACATGCCACGGTCATTCAACATGCAGGCATAGACGGACTTGCCGGGATAGACCTTGGTCAGGTCGCGGGTGGTGATGTAGTCGAGCACGGCTATGGCATGGGGGCCGACGAGGTGAACCTTCTTGAGGCCAGACACATCCATGAGCCCCGCCTTGGTGCGCACGGCCGCATGCTGGTCCACCAGATCCGCATCATAGGTCCATGCGGTTCCCATGCCAGACCAGTCTTCCAACTTGGAACCCAGCGCCCGGTGACGGTCGCCCAGGACCGAAAATCTCCAACTTAAAGGCATGCGACCTTCCCCCTATGTTTCATGAACGGAAACTATTATTCCTCACTGTAACGGGAATTGCAGGCGTTGCAAGATGGGAATTTGGGGAAATCAACAGGGCATGTTCCGCTGGCCGCAGTTGCCTGCGACCAGCCTTGACGGCGCTTCACTGCGCGGCAAAACAATACACCAAACCATTGCCGCCGGTGCCCTGCAGCGCTTCCTGGCTGCAGCCGCCGCGCGAGGAGTGGGAAGAGTTCCACGACTTGGCCGGCGCGGAATCATCCAGTCCCGTCCGGTCGTGATGGCCCACCATCGCCGCGCCCTCGGCGCCGCCCAAGGTCCAGTTGCCGCAGGTGCGGTCTTCACCCGCCGCAAAGGCCGTGCCATCGGGCTGCGAGCCGGTGAGAATATCATGCATGTTTGGCTTGTCGCCGCGGCCATTCACCAATTCGCCTTTTTCATTCAGGGCGGTGTTCTTGTTGAGATTGTTGGCGCCGTGGAGCTCCGCCACATCCTTGGCGATCACCTCGCCCTTGGCATTGGTCCATGGCCCGGCGCCAATGCGATCCCGGGCATTGACGGCGCCATCGCCCTGGGTCGAGAGATAAGCGCGCCAGGTCTTCCCGGTGGAGCCAGCGGCTTCGGCCAGAGTCTGGCAATGCCTGTCAGCCCCTTCGACGCCGCCGAAATCAGCGCCTTTTCCGGGCCCGGCGCTGGTTACAAAAAACCCCATCCCGCCGTCCTGGGCCGCGGCGGGCGAAATCATCGGCAGGGAGAGAAAGGCCGGCAAACAAATTGCAAATGCGAATATTTTTTTCATGATTTCCTCCGTTTGATCGCAGGACAAATTGTCCGCAGCAAAGTTACGGTTCTTACTATGGCGTTTTTTGGACGAGGCGGATGCGGAGAGGCCGCCTAGCCTGGTGTCGCATTCCGGCGGGAATCGCTGTAACCCACATTCGCTAAATCTGGCGCACGGAGGCTTCCCGCATGTTCATCTCCTTTTTTCCGGCACCCAAATTGTTTTTCTGGTCGACGGCCCTATGGACGGCCGCCGCGATCGTGTTGTGGTATTACGCGGGCGAGGCCATGGGCACGGCCATCGGGCTGATGCCGGGACCAAGCGATCCCCTATTGGCCGCCAGCGTCAGGATTTTTTACTCGGGACCGTTTATCTGGTTCTACATTTATTTTGGCCTGGCGGTGGCGCTGTTCGCAGGTTTCTGGCGGTTCTATGGGCCGCATCGCTGGGCCAATTGGTCGATCCTCGGGTCAGCGCTGATTATATTTGCGACCTACTTCCAAGTGCAGGTGAGCGTAGCCATCAATGCCTGGTATGGGCCGTTCTATAATCTCATCCAGAAGGCCCTCTCGAAGCCTGGTGAAATAACTCTGGTGGAGTTTTATGGGCAACTGCTGAGTTTTGCAGGGATAGCTTTTGTGGCTGTGCTTGTGGCTGTTTTGACAAGGTTCTTTGTGAGCCATTATGTTTTCCGTTGGCGCAGCGCCATGAATGATTACTACATGGCTAATTGGCCAAAGCTCAGGTCAGTTGAAGGTGCTTCGCAACGTGTTCAGGATGACACCATGCGGTTTTCCAAAACCAGTGAAGATCTGGGCGTGAAGTTTATCGATGCCGTGATGACTTTAATTGCCTTCATTCCGGTGTTGATGGTGCTGTCTCAGAGTGTGACGGAACTTCCGCTCATCGGCCACATTCCCAATGCGCTGGTTGTGGTTGCAATTGTGTGGTCATTGTTTGGCACCGGGTTCATGGCCATCATTGGCATCAAGTTGCCTGGACTGGAGTTTCGCAATCAAAGGGTTGAGGCCGCCTATCGCAAGGAGCTGGTCTATGCCGAGGATGACGGAGGCCGGGCGCAGCCGCAAACGGTTATGGAGCTTTTTGCGGCCGTTCGACGGAATTATTTCCGGCTCTACTTCAATTATATGTATTTCAATATCGGGCGGATAGTCTATTTGCAGACGGACAACATATTCCCTTACATCGTACTGGCTCCCACCATTGTAGCGGGGAAAATTACGCTGGGAGCGATGAACCAAATTCTCAATGCGTTTTCGCAGGTGCGAGAGTCATTTCAATTTCTGGTCAACTCCTGGCCAACAATTGTTGAGCTGCTGTCAATCTACAAACGACTTCGCGCGTTTGAGGCGGTGCTGCATGATGAGGAGCTTTCGGGGATTGAGAGGGTGGGTGACGAGGTAGC
>CAWFJW010000020.1:0-79415 GCA_963816305.1 uncultured Alphaproteobacteria bacterium | reverse complement strand
GCACCGGGCTTTCCGCGAGAACTGACACGCCGGACAGGCTGAAACTGTCGCCGGGTGGCACACAGCGCAGAAGGACTTTTGATTGTCCCAGAGTCTCCCTCCCCCTTGTGGCAGGGCAATCGCAAATGGAAAGAAAGAACCCTCATCCCCCCTTCGGGGACCTTCTCCCATTTGTAAGGACAAACGGGAGAAGGCAACATTTGTGCGCCTTCTCTCGTGCTCTTGCATGGGAGAAGGTGGCCGACAGGCCGGATGAGGGCCCTTTGCCAGCCATATGCGATTGCCCTGCCACAAGGGGGAGGGAGAATTAGGGCCAACCCGCAGGCGTCCCTGGCATCATCATAGGCAACCATCTGATCAGGGTGCATGCCTGCGGGCTGGCGCTTTACGCGGCGGCGGGCAGTTCCTGGGCTTGCTTGGCGCCGGTGATGTAGGCCACGACTTCTTCGCCGCTGGTCGCGTTCTTGACCAGGTTGGCGACGATGCGGCCCCGGCGGAACACCAGGATGCGGTCGGCCAGATCGAAGACCTGCCGCATGTTGTGGGAGATCAGCACCAGGGGTTCGCCGTTGGCTTTGAGCGTCCTGACGATATTCTCGACCTGCGCCGTCTCGGCGACGCCAAGGGCTGCGGTGGGTTCGTCCATGATGATCAGGCGCGAGGCAAAGGTCGCCGTGCGCGCAATCGCCACGCATTGGCGTTGGCCGCCCGACATGTTGCGGATGGTGTTGGAGAGGTTCGGAATCTTCACCCCCGTCCGCGCCAGCGCATTGCGCGTTGCCTCGCGCATGGCCTTGCGGTCAAGGATGGAAAATGGCCCGAGGTTGAACCTGACCTTTTCGCGGCCGAGGAACAGGTTCGATGGCACGTCGAGATCATCGGCCAGCGCCAATGTCTGGAACACCGTCTCGATGCCTTCCTTGCGGGCGTCAAGCGGGCCTTTGAAAGCCACTTCCTTGCCATGAAAAATGATCTTGCCGCGCGTCGGCTGCTCAACGCCGGTGATCTGGCGCACGAAGGTGGATTTGCCCGCGCCATTGTCGCCCATGATGGCCACATGCTCGCCTTCGCGCAGTTCGAAGTCAGCGTTCTCCAGCGCATGGACGCCGCCATAATATTTGGTCAGGCCTTCGGTTTTCAGAACAACATCGGTCATGGTCAGCTCCTTGATGCGCCGCGGCGCTGGCGCCATTGGTCGAGAACAACGGCGGCGACGATAATCACGCCCATCACCATCTCCTGGTAATAGGCATCGAGCCGCATGAAGGTGAAGCCGGAAATGATGACGCCGAAAATCAAGGCGCCCAGAACCGTGCCGATGATGGAGCCGCGCCCGCCTGACAGCGACACGCCGCCGATGACCGTCATGGCGATGGCCTGAAGCTCATAGTTGATACCCATGCCGGCTTGCGCTGTCAGGTTTTTGGAACTCAAGACAATGGCCGCGACGGACGCGAGCGCGCCGGCGATGGTGTAAACCAGAATCTTGTGGTTCTCAACCTTGATGCCAACGGTGCGCGAGGCGTCTTCGTTGGAGCCAATCGCATAACAGTGCTTGCCGTACTTCGTGTAAGTCAGGATGAGCTGGAAGAGGATGGCAAGGACAACGAAAATGACGACCGGCCACATGCCCTTGCCGATGGCGGCGAAACTGTCAGTCGGGAAGGAAATCGGATTTCCCTTTGACCACCATTTGGAAAATCCGCGCGCCGACACCATCATGCCAAGCGTGGCGATAAAAGGCGGAATGCGCGTGTAGGCGATGATGGCCCCGTTCACGAACCCCGCAAAAACGCCGCAGGCAATGCCGATCATAACAGGAATTATCACTGGAAGATCGAGCCAGCCCAGCTCCGGAAAAATCGCCTTGGGATTGGGATTGCCATTCACAATGGCGACTTGCGCGAATGACATGGTGATCATCGCGGTCGCACCCACAATGGAGCCAGCAGATAGATCAATGCCGCCTGTGATGATCACCTGCGTTGCGCCTAGCGCTATGATGCCTATGATGGCAACTTGCAGGATGATGACCTGCAGGCGCAGCTCGTTGAAGAAAGTCTTGGCGTCAGGCTGCGAATTCAGCAGAAAGCTTTCGCCGAGAAACAGGCGCCCGAGGGTTTCGAAAATTACAACAATGAGAACAAGCGCAAACAGGACATTGAGTTCATTTGGCCACGTGCGCTTCGACGCATCATAAGCGACACCTCCAACACCCTGATTAGCCTGCGCCATGGTCATTCTCCCCGTCGACGTCTTTTGTTTTTCTGCAATCCTAGACTAAACTTCAACTTTGTGAAGATGGCATTTGGGCTGCGCCGTTCGAAAGGCGAACTGAATCACCCGCCTCTTATACCAACGGCCACAAGAAACCACTTATTGTCGCCCTCCCCCTTGTGGGCAGGGCTATCGCATATGGAAAGAAAGAACCCTCATCCCCCCTTCGGGGACCTTCTCCCATACTCGGGTCAAGCCCGAGCACGGGAGAAGGCAACACTTATGCGCCTTCTCCCGTGCTCTTGCATGGGAGAAGGTGGCCGACAGGCCGGATGAGGGCTCTTTGCCAGCCATATGCTATTGCCCTCCCCGCAAGGGAGAGGGAGAAGATAGTCATCTCATCCGGCCACCGGCAATGAAATGCCAGCCCTGAAAAAATGAGCGGCACCGAAGCGCCGCTCACTCAAAACACGATCAAGAAACGCTTAGTTCTTCTTCATGTAGTTGTCGATGTTGGCTGGCGTCACGAGTTCGAAGGGAATCCAAACCTTCTGCTCGACAGCTTCGCCCTTGGCGAGCTTGATCGCGGCGTCAAGAGCGCCTGCGCCCTGGCCAGCGGCGTTCTGGAACACTGTCGCGTCGAGATCGCCGGCCTTCATGGCAGCCAATGCATCCTGGGTCGCGTCAACGCCGCCCACGATCATGGTCTTCATGTCAACGCCCGCGGCCTTCATCGCCTGGATGGCGCCGATGGCCATTTCGTCGTTGTTGGCGATCACGGCGTCATAGGCTTTGCCGGCCGAGATCCAGTTGGTCATCAGACTCTGGGCCTGGTCACGCGACCAGTTGGCGGTCTGCTGGTCAATGACGTTGATGGTGACGGCGCATTTGCCGGCCTTGATCACGTCATAGATGTCGGCGGTGCGCTGCACGGCGGCCTGGTTCGACAGTTCGCCTTGCATCACGTAGATATTGGCTTCTGTCTTGCCTGCTTCCTTGAGAAGGCGGCAGACCTCGATGGTTTCCAGCGTGCCTGAGTCAACTTCGTTGGACGCCACGAAAGCTTGGTTATCTGGCAATGTGTCGATGTTGATGGGCTGGCGGTTGACGTAAACCAGGGGGATGCCAGCGGCTGCCGCAGCGTCCGACATGGCCTGTGTCGCCGAGGTGTCAACCGGGTTCACGATGATGGCCTGCACGCCCGAAGCGGCGAAGTTCTTGATCTGGTCAAGCTGCTTGGCGACATCATTGCCAGCGTCTTCGATCTGAACCGAAGCGTCCATGCCCTTGGCCTGGGCTTCAATCCCATTGCGCAGAACGGTGAGGAAGTTGTCGTCAAACAAAGCCATTGAGACGCCAATTTTGGTTTCCGCAAGAGCCGAACCTGACATCAATGCAGCCATGGCTGCGGCCAGAATGTATTTCTTCATATTTCTATCTCCTCCATAAGAGCGTCCGGCCGCGCTCAATTGTTAGCCGGAATTAAACGACACAAGGCAACATAACTCCACACCCCGCGTCCGGCCTGCTGGCTCGCAAGCAAAAACAAGGCACGGTCAGGCTAAATGCTGAAAACATCCATCCTCCCAATAGTCCCCACTTGCGCCTTGTAAGGCGGCGCATTTTGGGCACAAAACACCAGGACCGGCCATTTGAAACGTCCCGATCCCAACCGGGGCAGAATATTGCAAAGCCCCGCAGAGTCAAACGCCCGCCGTGGCCGTTGCCGGATTTACTATCAGAATCTATCAGGAATGCCAAAAGCCGTTCTGATAGGCGGTCAGATGTTTTCGCTGATGGACAGCTCGGCCTGGAGCTGGATCTGGCTGTTGCCATCGGCGCGTTCGCCGTTGGCGGCGCGCGCCATGGCGTCCACCGCGAGGGCGGCCAGCCGGTCAATCGGCGTGGACAGCACCATGTCAACGGTTCCGTCGATCAGCGCGCCGCGGGTCACCGGCAGGAGCTCGTTGCAAACCGCGATGATGCGGCCGCCCGCCGCCTCGTCGCGGAGCGCCCGGATCAATCCTTCCATGCCGCCGCCGCACATGTAAATTCCGGCGAGATCAGGGTTGCTTGAAATCATGTCGACAACGGCCTCGTAGGCGATGCGCTGGTCATCCAGGTTCACCAGCGGCTCGAGCAATTGGAAGTGCGGCGCGTTTTCGCGCATGAAGCTGCGGAAGCTGATCTCGGCGGTCTCCTGGCTGAGATAGCGGTGGCTGCCCAGCAATATGCCGATCTTGCCGGGTTTTTTCGCCAGTTTTGAAATGGTCCAAGCGGCTGTTCTGCCTGCTTTTCTGGCGTCAACGCCGATATGGCCGAAGCAGGCTGGCGTGGTGAGCTCGCTTAAAAGCGTCATGACGAACTTGCCTTTGGCCACCAGCTCCTCGATGGCTTCGCTCACCAGGGGATGGTCCACCGCGACTAATGCCAGCACGTCGACGCGGGCGCCGATCTCGCGGATTTTCGCGGCGATGAACGCGGGCACGAGCTCATCCATGAATTCAATGACCGACTTGCCCTTGATCGCCGTTGACGCCTTGGTGGCGCGCGATAGCTCGGCGGCCAGCGCCTTGTAGAAGTCATCATGGCGTTTCTGCAGCAGGAAGCCCAAGGTCACCTGCCGCGCTTCGGTCATGCGCTGGCGCAGCAAGCCAGTGGCGTGATAGCCGATGGCCTCAGCCGCCGCCACGACACGCAGCGCCGTATCCTCGCGCACCGGCAGGCGCCGGTTCAGGACCCGGTCAACGGTTGCAACGCTGACCCCGGATTTTCGGGCAAGATCGGCAATGGTTGCGCGTTTACTCACTTGATGTCCTTTTCGGCTCTATAAAACACCTATCACATGCAAGTTTATGATGCAATATGATAGAATATGTCATTCCCTGGATTGTCTTGGCGGCGCGGCGGGGCTATTGCAGGGATCAAAATTGGAGGCTTGAAAATGGATGCAATGGCAACGCCGCGCGACTATGGCCTGCTGGGCCGCGACGCCAAAATGGCGGAGGAAATGGGACTGGCTTCGGCCCACTGGTATCAGTGCCCGATGCCCCGCAAGCGGCTCAAGGAGCTCATGGTGCGGAAAGACGGGCCTGCGATCCGCGACACGCTGATCTGGTTTGCCGCCTTCGCGGTGACGGGCGGGCTGGCCTATTATTTCTGGCCGACCTGGCTGGCGTTGCCGTTTTTCATCGCTTACGGCGTGCTCTATGGCTCTTCAACCGACTCGCGCTGGCATGAATGCGGCCATGGCACGGCGTTCAAGACCCGCTGGATGAATGACGTGGTTTACAACATCGCCTGTTTCATGATCATGCGCGAACCCACGGTGTGGCGCTGGAGCCATACGCGCCATCACACGGACACCATCATTGTCGGGCGCGACCCGGAAATCGCCATCATGCGGCCAACCTGGATCTTGCGGGTCTTTGCCTTGTTTTTCGCCATTCCGCAAACCTGGGGCGCGGTCAAAAGCATCGCGCGGCATGCGGCTGGAACCATCGGCGAGGAGGAAAAAACATTTATCCCCGAGATGGAGCGCGGCAGGGTCATTCTCACGGCGCGCATCTGGGTTGTGATCCACGCGGCAATCCTGGCCAGCGCGATCTATTCGGGTTCGATCCTTCCTCTGCTGTTCTTCGGGCCGCTTCCCACCATGTATGGCGCCTGGGTGCATGTCATGACCGGGCTGACCCAGCACGGCGGACTGGCTGAAGACGTGCTGGATCACCGCCTGAACAGCCGCACCGTACTTATGAATCCAATTCTACGCTTTATTTACTGGAATATGAACTATCATGTGGAGCACCACATGTTTCCCATGATTCCATATCATGCTTTGCCTGCCCTTCATGAAGACTTAAAGCCTTACATGCCAAAACCCTGTTCCAGCGTTTTCGCCGCCTACCGGGAAATTATTCCGGCCATTTGGCGGCAGCGCAAGGAACCGAACTGGCATATTGAACGGGAGCTGCCTTCAGGTGTAAGACCTGTCGAATCCTTGGGAGACTGATTCAATTGACGAGATGGATTGAGGTTTGCGCCGCGTCGGATATTGACGCGGAAGACGTGAGGCGGTTTGACCACGGGGGCCAGACCTTCGCCATTTACCACTCGCCAGACGGCAAGTTCTACGCCACTGACGGCCTTTGCACCCATGAAAAGGTGCATCTCGCCGATGGCCTGGTGATGGACAACATCATTGAATGCCCCAAGCACAATGGCCGCTTTGACTATCGCGATGGTTCGGCTAAAGGCGCTCCTGTCTGCGTCAACCTCAAGACTTATCCGGTCAAGGTTGAGGCTGGAAAGATCATGATGGAAATCGGGAAGTAAGATGCAAGGCTTGGGAATGGTCATCGTTGGCGGTGGCAAAGCGGGTGCGCGCGCCATCGTCGGGCTTCGCGGCTATGGATGGGAAGGCACGATCACGCTGATCAACGCCGAAAACCTCATGCCCTATGACCGGCCGCCGCTGTCGAAAGCCGCGATCACTGAGGAGGTGGAGCCGCTGCCCACTTCGCTTCTCGACCTCGACATGATGACGTCGCTGAATGTCAATCACATGCGCCATACATCAGCCATTGACCTCAACCGCGGCACGCAAACCCTGACGCTCAGCAATGGCAGCAAGGTGCTTTACCACCGCCTGCTGCTGGCGACAGGCGCCGCGCCGCGGAAGATTCCGCTGGAGGGCGGCGAGCGCGCGCTGACTTTGCGCGACTTCGCTGATGCCCGAAAAATCCGCCATGCCTTTGCGACCGGGAAAAGCGTTGCCATCATTGGCGGCGGATTCATCGGGCTTGAACTGGCCGCAAGCGCTTCAAAATATGGCTGCAAGGTGACCGTCATTGAAAGCCAGCCCCGTATTCTCATGCGCGGCGTGCCCGATGAAATCGCGGCCCACGTGGCGGCGCGCCACGCTTCGGCCGGTGTCACCATCCTGACGGAGGTGAGCGTCATCCAGATCAACCCCCAATCCGTCGTGCTCACCGATGACCGGGAAATCGACGCGGAAATCCTGATCGCCGGAATTGGCGCGGCGCCGCGGACGGCGCTGGCCCAAAAGGCGGGCCTGGCGATTGACAATGGCATCGCCTGCGACGCCAGGATGCAAACCTCCGACCCTTTCATCTGGGCGGCGGGCGATTGCTGTTCTTTCCCGCATCCGGTGTTCGGCAACATGCGCATGCGGCTCGAATCCTGGCGCAACGCGTCCGACCAGGCCGTCACCGCCGTTGAGAACATGATGGGGGCGTCGCGCGAGTTCACGGCGGTGCCGTGGTTCTGGTCCGATCAGTATGATCTTTCCCTGCAGATCGCGGGCGTTCCCAGCCTCGGCCTGTCAACCGTCAGGCGCAATCTGCGGGACAGCGCCTTCATCGTTTGCCACATCGACGCGGATGGCCGGTTGGTGGGCGCCAGCGGCATCGGACGCGGCAACACGATCGCCCGCGACATCCGGCTGCTTGAGCTGCTCATCGGCAAGAAGGCGAAGCCATCGGCGGTCCAGCTGAGCGACGCGAATTTCCAGCTGAAGTCCCTCATCAAGACGGACATCGCCGCGTAGCCATGCTGGTGTCGCGCTCCCGCGCTGGATATTCGCCAGCGCGCGCCGGGGCAGTGCAGTGTGTTGCTGTTCCAAGAGCACGACGGATCCGTGGGGCGGGTTCTGTAGCTCCGGCCATATCACACGAGATATTGACCTGTACACCTTGTAAAGACAGATAGTTCTGATAATTGGGGGGTTCTCATTTCTTAAAAGAAGCGGTGAGTAAGGGTATCCATGTGGAACGTGGTGTTTCATCCCCACCCGTGTGATAGCGAGTAGAAGCATGAGAGCGGTTGGGTCACTGTTTGTCTGGAGCTTGGTGATGTCTGGTGTTTCGACATCTACACTGGCGGATCAATTGAAGGCTTCAAGCGGCTTCAACCAGTTGCCCGCCGCAATTAAATCTTATGTTTTAAAGCTCGGTGTTGAGACAGGCCTAGAAAACCCCGCAGATGTGTCGATTGCGGCAGGCGCTGAATTCAATATTCCGGTCATAGGTAGCGATCTCAACATGGATGGCAGAGTTGATTACTATGCGGCAAATTGCATGTTTGCTCCCGCGGAATTAAAATCAGTTTATCAAACTAACGGTTTCCCATGTGCCTATGCGGTGTTGCTCCTATCCAGTTCATGGGGCGGATATGAAAGTATAGATACACGCGGTATTCTCATAGGCGCTCATGCAGGTAAATTCCCCACCGTTACAATTGCACAACGTAATTTTAACGACTGCGGAGACGAAACCTACATGTGTCGGGCACAATACACTGTCCAAAAAGACGGCGGACACTATATTTTGAAACTTCAAAAAATAGAATCCGAACCTTAGAATTTAACGTTTTCCCTTGTGGACCAATGACCGCTTAAATTCCCAAAATGGCGGGTTTGAATGCTACGCTAGGAAAACTCCATTCCCGGGCAGTTTGGCCTCGCATGGGCCGCAACTACCTGGCCCACACCTAGGGCGACGCCATCAACGCCGTCCTCGCCGCCGGATACAACTTCCGTCTGCTCCTCAGTTGTAGTTACGGTGACAGTGCCTTTATTATTCCCTATCACCTGACGCGTTCGAGCTTGAATTGCTAGGCGCACACCTAACGCTGAATGGGATCAAAGGGCCCTCATCCGCCCTGTCGGGCACCTTCTCCCATGCCTTGCGGCACGGGCGAAGGCGAAACTCCCAAGCATTATCGCCTTCTCCTGTTTGCGCAGCAAATTGGAGAAGGTGCCCGAAGGCCGGATGAGGGCCCTTTCTTCACCAATCAAAAAAAATCCTACACCCCTTGACAATCTATTCCTACTCAACTTATGTGTTCTATTTTTGTTCTTTGTACTGGATAGGTAAACATCATGGACTGGGACTTGGCCATCAAACGCAACAGCAAGGCGCTCAAGGAGATAATTCAAGTCCTTTTCGCCCTGCTGGGGCTTGACGGTACCGATGCGGCTTCGCGGATTCCTCGCTCCCTGCACAGCGCGGCGCTGAGTGTGCTGCGGCCCGCTGAGTCCGCCGTCCGCCGCCTCATTGTCTTGGCGGCGCGGGGTGTTGTGGTGAAGCTGGCGACTTCGCGGCCCATGCCGGCGGGGAAAATCAGCGGGAAAGGCCGTGGAATTTCCCCTCCCGCCTTTCAGCTCTTTGATCCGCGCAAACGGGTGAAGCTCGCGCGGGCCATGAAAGTCACCCGGCTTCGCCCATGCATTCATTTCTTCCCGTATGATTCCCTGAGGCCAGCACTCCCGCCTGTTGCCGCTCCAGAGCTGCCGCCCGATGGCCTGGTCAGCGCCCAGCGCATCACTCGCAGGCTGCAGGCCCTCAAGCTGGCGCTTGATGATCTACCGCGCCAGGCCAAACGCCTCGTGCGCTTGCAGCAGAGGCGGATGGCGTCGCCATGGCCGAAGTTCCTGTCGCCGCTCCGTCCGGGCCGTCCTCCCGGCTACCGCCGGAAGCCCATTCACGAAGTCGATGACGTGCTCATCGAATGCGACCGGCTCGCCGATAACGCGCTGCTGAAACCCAACACAAGTTGAAGCGCAGCTCACGCAAAATCAAATATCATCCGTCTACGGACTAATTTGGCTTGGCTTCATGACTTTTGATCGGCCCAGAAACTCCCTCCCCCTTGTGGGGAGGGCTGGCGTGGGGGTCGGGCAGTGGTGAAAGTAAAGGTTCAAACAAAATGCGGTGCGTTCGGAACGACCCCCACCCTTAATCCCTCCCGACAAGGGGGAGGGAGATATTTGGGGATTCCATCGCATGTCATCGTGCGTCAGCCGGGAAGTTTTTTCATGAAGGCGTTGAACTCGGCGTCGTCGATGGACACGACGTGGCGCTTTTCGGGGTAGGCGCCGCTCAGCACGTCGGCCTTGAATTCCTTGAAGGCGGCGACGCGCTCCTGCTGCAGCCGGTCATATTCGGCGCGGAAGTTGCGGTAGACCTTGGCGTGGCGGGGCTGGTGGCCACGGGTGTAGCCCAGCACATCCTCGGCGAAGAGATATTGCGCGTCGCCCCCCGGCCCCGCCCCCATGGACAGCATGATGAGCGAGGTGCGCTTGGAAATCTCCGCCGCCACGCGGTCCGGCACGACTTCAAGCTCGGCGCCGATGGCGCCAGCCGCTTCGAGCTGCTTCACATGCTTGTAGATGTTGATGGCGCTGTCAACGGTTTTACCAACGGCCTTGAAGCCGCCGGTCCATGTGGCCTTGGAGGGAATGAGGCCCACGTGGCTGATGACGGGGATGCCTTCGGCCGCGAGCCTGGTGATCGTGTCCATGCTGGCGGCGCAGTAGACGGCGTCGCCGCCTACCATGATCACGCGGTGGGCGGCGCGGATATAATCCTCATAGGTGCAAAGCGGGCCATAGAGCAGGCCAACCTGGACAAAGCAATCGCCGGCGGCGGAGCGCATGTCCGGCGTCCAGACGGGATCAATGATGGAGAGAATGTCGATGCCAGCGGCGCTGGCGGCGGCGGCTTCGTCAACCGTATCGACAAACAGCATGGTCAGCTGGCGCTTGCCCTTGAGGGCGCGGAGATCGGCTACGGTCAGGCGGTTGTTTTTCACGGGAGCTGATCCTCTATATCGCTTGCGGCTTGTAATCGCTGGCTTCAGAGGGGGCGACATTTTTCAGAAGCTCGACGGATTTCCTGACGCCCTCCTCGCGCGACAGCATGACGTCCTCGTGCTCGATGGAAAGCCAGCCGTCGTAGCCCACCATGCGCAGGCGGTAGCAGAAGTCGCGCCACCAGCTTTCGCCATTGCCATAGCCCAGGGTGATATAGCTCCAGGCGCGGCCTGGAATGTTGGTCAAGGAGCCATTCTCGAGACGGCTGGTGAGGCCCGCGACCGGCTGGTTGATGAAGGTGTCCTTGGCGTGGCTGTGATAGATGGCCCCGCCCAGGGCATCAATGGCGGCAAGGGGATCGGCGCCCATCCACATCAGGTGGGAGGGATCAAAATTGGCGCCGACAACGGGACCAATTTCCTGACGCAATTTCAGCAACGAGGGGACATTGTAGACCAATTGGTTGCCATGGATCTCAACCGCCAGCTTTTTGACGCCGTGTTCACCGGTGTGCTTGGCCAGCCTGGTCCAATAGGGAAACAGCTTTTCCTCCCATTGATATTTAAGAATGGCCTGGGTTTCGGGCGGCCATGATGACACGACCCAGTTCGGCATGGTGTCGCCCTTGGCCCCTTCGGGAAGGCCCGACATGAGGACCACGGTGTCAACGCCCACTGCGCCGGCCAGGCGGATGGTGTCGTAAACCCCCTCGGACTGGCGGTCGCCATCGGTGGGGTGAAGCTGGTTGCCATTGGCATTGAGCGCGATGAGCTCAAGGCCGCGCTGCTTGAAGGCCGCTTGAAATTCCTTGCGTTTTCCTGCGTCGGACAACAGCTGCTTCAAGTCGGCATGGGGCGCCGACGTCCAGTTGGCGGTGTTGATTTCAACGCCCGCGATGCCGAGGCGGGCCGCCGTGTCGAGCATCTGGGTGAAGCTCAAGTGGCCAAGGGAGTCCGATACCAGTCCGATTTTCATGCTTTCCTCACGTGTAAAAATTTGGTTTGGGGATATGGCTCACGGCGGTTGTCTTGCCTGTGTTCAACGCCACAACCCCGGCTTCGGCGACAACAGTGGAGCAATAGCCATCCCAGGCGGAAGCGCCAAGATTGGGCTTGCCCGTGTTGATCGATTTCACCCAGGCCCGGTTCTGCTGGCGATAGGCGTCGACAAAGCGGGGGCGCCAATCGGCAGGATATGCATTGAACTGCTGGAGGCCGAGATTGACGTCGGCTTTGACAGGCGCGCGCAAAAACGCCGTGCCCTTTTCGCCGACCAGCTCGCCGCGCACATCATAGCCATAGGTGGCGCTGATATTGACTTCGATATTGACGAGATGGCCCGCGACCGTTTCCAGCACCATGAACACAGGCGCTGTTTCCCCGCCAACGGGCGGGCGGAACACGCTGATCAACTTGAAATCCGAATCCAGCATCCAGCGCGCCACATCAAACTCATGGGGAGCCGAATTGCTAATCGCCATCGACGCTTGAAAGCCGTATGCCGGCGCCACATTGCGATGGAAGCAATGGAACATCAGCGCCTTGCCCAAGTCACCGCGCGTCAGCAGCGACTTGATCTCCGCATAGGACGGATCAAAGCGGCGCATGAAACCGACTTGCACCAGCCGTTGCCCGCGCTTTTCTTCCGCGTCGAGAACGGCCAGGCATTCCTTGGCGTCCTGCGACAGAGGCTTTTCGCACAGCACGGGTTTTCCCGCCTGAATGCAGGCCAGCGTGAGAGGCGCATGGAATTGATCTGGCGCAGCGATCACCACAGCATCGACAGATTTGTCGTTGATCACCGCCAGCGGATCGGAGGCGACAGCATGAGCGCTGGTGGCCTCCGCCACAGCTTTGGCGCGCGCCGAATCCGCATCGCAAATATGCTGGAGCGAGGCGCCCGGCACTTCCTCCGCAAATATCCGCGCATGGTCCGCGCCCATGATGCCGGCGCCAATCAGTCCAATACGGATGCTCATTTCCGGTTCACCCTGGCCACTTTCCGCGCATAACGCTCCTCCATCAGGGCCTGCGCCTCTGGGCTGCCGTCGTGCCATGTGCCGAAGAGCTTGTCGAGCCCGGTGGTGCCGTCGGCGTAGTTCACCTCGAAATGCTTGTGGTGAAGATAATGGGCGTAGGCATGGGTGTCGAAGCCGCCCTCTTCGCCTGTTTCGATCGTGTCGAAGCCGACATGGCCCACCACGGCGCCGGTGCCGGTGATCTGCAAATGATAGAGAAACAGGAGCGGGTGGGACGGCACCAGGACGTGGATGAGCGAACCCGACCAATAGAGCAAATGCTCGACGGGGTGCATGGAGAGGCTCGACCACGGGCTGGGGTTCACTGAATTGTGGTGCACCGAGTGGATCCATTTGTAGAGGATGGGCACATGGATGAGCCGGTGGATGCAATAGAAATGGAACTCGTGCAGGAATGGCAGGATGAAGCCGAAGACCACGAACCACACCGGATGGTCGGCGAAGAGGCCCCAGGGGCCGATGCCGTTGGCGTAAGCCCACAGGCCGAAGACCTCATAGGCTGTCCAGATCGGAACGCCGGTGCCGAAGGAGCGGATGATGTTGTCGAGGTTCTGGTTCTTGAACATGAACACATCGCTCGGCTGGTCTGCCGGGAATTTGCCGTTGTATTTGAAGCGCGTGCCCTGCGCCCGCTTCATGTAGAGCCGCAGCTCCAGCGCGCCATAGATGATGAGGACGAGGAGGCTGTTGCGGGCCAGGAGATAGATGATCCAGCCCGGCGACAGGGTTTTCAGCGTCTCGACACCGGGCGTTAGCCACAGCCACGACACCACGGCGAGCGCCATGAACAGCGCATTCCAGGGGAAGAAATAGCCTTTCAGCCAGTTCACCCATTTCAACGGGTCGCGGGGCCAGCTGAAATAGGGCGCGAGTTCCAGATGCTGGCTGGGAGCCCAGTCACCGCGCTTGTTGCGTTTGCCGAATTGCAGGTCGTCCATTTCGCATCTCCCGATTATGCAAAGGCCGCGCGGAAGGAATCCAATGCTTTCTCAGCATCGCCAGACGCGAAGGCTTCCATGGCCACGGGACCACGATATCCCATCTCCTTCAGGGCTGACGCCACACCTTGATAATTGATCTCGCCGGTGCCCGGCTCAAAGCGCCCGGGATTGTCGGCCACCTGGACTTCGCCGATCCACGGCAGGCATTTCTCGCACCAGCGCACCAGATCGCCCTCGCCGATCTGCGTGTGATAGAGATCGAGATTGATGCGGAGCTGCGGCCGGTTCACCGCCGACACCAGCGCCAGCACATCGGCGGTCGAGCCAAACGGGCAGCCGGGGTGATCAAGCAGGTTGAGGTTTTCCAGCGTGTAGGTCACACCCTCTGCCTCGGCCATGTCGCAGATGCGGTTCAGCGTGTCCTTCGCCTTCAGCCACATGGTGCCGCTCACCACCTGCGTTTGCGCAATGGGTATCCCGCCATCCCCCAGCCCCGTGCCATGCAGGTTCAACCGCTGAACGCCGAGGCGCTTGCCCACCTGCGCCGTTTCACGCGCCGACTTGAGCAACATGTCAGCACCTTCGTCATCAGCAAGGCGACCTTCAAGATAGCCGTTCATGATGGTGAAACTGGCGCCGGTCTTTTCAAGCTTGGCGAGATCGTGGGCCGGCCAGTTCCACAACCCAACGCCAAAGCCCATCTCCTTCAGGCGGCTGGCCCGCCACTCGATGGGTTTGTCGCGCCACAACATTTCGGCACAGGCGGCAAGTTCAAAAGTGCTCATGTTCAATGGCTCGCGTGGGCTTCAACTTCGGCTTCAAGGCTGGCCATGGAGGCTCCGCCCGCCATGAGGTCGGTGATTTGTTCGCGGGTTTTCTCGCCCTTCTTGAAGTCAGCAGCGACGGCGCCGCGGATCAGCACGGCAAAGTGATCGCCAACGGCCATGGCATGCATGACCTGGTGGGTGATGAAGATGACAGCGAGGCCGCGCTTCTTGGCTTCATTGACGACGCGCAAAACATGGGTGGCCTGCTTCACGCCAAGCGCTGCCGTGGGCTCATCAAGGATCAAGACGCGGGCCCCGAAGTAAAGCGCGCGGGCAATGGCGAGGGATTGGCGTTCACCGCCGGAGAGACCGCCCACCAGTCGGTCACCGTCATCAATGCGGGTGATGCCAAACTCCTGCACGGACTTGACCGCGATCTCGTTCGCCTTCTTGCGGTCGAATACCTTGAAGGGGCCCCAGCCCTTGGTCGGCTCCACGCCCACAAAAAAGCTGCGACCAATGCTCATCAGCGGAAATGTGCCGCCGAACTGGTGCACCGTGGCGATGCCGCGGTCTGAGGCGTCGCGCGGGTTCTTGAATTCAATCGCCGCGCCATCCATTTTCACGGCGCCGGATGACGGAATGTGGACGCCCGAGAGGATTTTGATGAGGGTGGACTTGCCAGCGCCATTGTCGCCGAGCAGACACAACACTTCACCAGCACGGACCTGCAAGGAAATGTCATTCAATACTTCGATGGGGCCGAAGGACTTGTTGATGTTCTGCAATTCAAGAATGGGAGCGGTCATGATGCAGCTTTCTTCTTCGGAGAATAAGTCAATGCCATCTGGCGGAAGGTGTTGTTCATCAACACGGCGGCGAGCAGCAGCATTCCGATAATGAGGCTGGACCAGTTGCGGTCAAAATCCGTGTAGTAAATGCCCTGGGTGACAATGGCAAAGGTGATTGTGCCGAACAGAATTCCGATCACCGAACCGAACCCCCCTGTCAGCAATACGCCGCCGACCACCACAGCGATGATCGAGTTGAAAATGTAAGACTGTCCGCCGGAGACTTGCGCGGAGTTGAAAAGTATGGCCTGGCACATGCCGACAAAAGCAGCACTAGTGGCAGAGAGAACGAAGAGCGTGATTGTCAGGCGCGCGGTGGGGATGCCGGCATTGCGCGCACTTTCCTTGTCGCCCCCCATGGCGAAGATCCAGTTTCCATATTTCGAGTAGTGCACAAAATAGATGTAGGTGGCAGCTGCGGCCAGCCACCATGCGATGATGACCTGGAACTGCTTGCCAAAATACAAATCTCCAAAAATGGCCTTTGCAAGTGGCGGGGCTGTGAGGGCGACACTGGTCGTGCCCGTGATAATCACTGAAAGGCCCAGAATGAAGCCCGCCATCGCGAACAAGGTGCCCAAAGTCACAATGAACGATGGAACGGCCGTGCGCACCACCAAATTTCCATTGATGAGGCCCACAACAATTCCAAGCAGGAATACGGCAGCAATCGCAAGCCAAATGGGCAGGTCAT
Source organism: uncultured Alphaproteobacteria bacterium (assembly GCA_963816305.1). Classification (GTDB taxonomy): domain Bacteria; phylum Pseudomonadota; class Alphaproteobacteria; order Rhizobiales; family Aestuariivirgaceae; genus Aestuariivirga. The sequence continues at coordinate 63,293 of CAWFJW010000020.1, read as the reverse complement.
AGTGGCCGGAAATGATCGCGGTCGTCATGGAACCTGCGGGAACCATCGAGCCGACTGAGATGTCTAGCTCACCGGCGATCATCAGCAGGCCAATGGGAATTGCAATGATACCGAGACCCGCAGCGATGTTCATCCATGCGCCGATGCTGCCGACCGTCAGGAAACTTAAACCACCGAACACAGTGAAAAAAGCAAACATCGCCGCAAGGCCAAGAAAGGCGCCGGATTCAGGACGACGGAGGAGATTGCTGAACATAGCCTTCGACTTTCCCCCTCCTCGTGGGGAGGGCTATCACATGTGGTTGCGATGGTTACGCGCAAAGAAGACAGGAAAAAGAGAGAAAATGCATCCGGCCCAAACAGGAGCATCGGGCCGGACGCCAGTTTTAGTCAAGTGTTAGCGTGCACCGGCGGCAACGCCCATCAGCGTCGCTTCGATGTTCGACGAGTCAATGATGCCGGGGCCCGTGAGAACCGGGAAGGTTGGCAGCAAGTTGCCGAAATCGATATAGTTGGCAAGCAGGTTCACGCCGATGTTCGCCTGCAAGTAGGGCTGTTGATCGATGGCAAAGCCTTGTGCGCCTGCTTTGATGCGATCCAGACCAGACTGGTTGAAATCGAAGGAAGCGAGAATCGCCTTACCGGTCTTGCCAGCTTGTTCGATGCCCGTTGCGGCGCTGTCAGCGTCACCAGCGGAGATCGTGATCACACCGTCAATGGTATCGTCCTTCAACAAGGTTGCCTTGATGGCTTCTGCAACGGCGGTTGGATCGCCGAAGCTGGAGGCAGGAAGCGGCAGCTGTACTGCCTTGGAACCTGCGGCGGTGGCACTATCGATTACACCCTTGCAGCGTGCTTCAAGGTTGGCAGCACCCGGAACGGTGTTGACGCAGATGATATTCTTCTGCCCGTTTTTGGCAAAGTTTGCACCAGCGGCGAGACCAGCTTCGAGTTCGTCATTGCCAACATAATTGATGGCACCGAGTTCCTTGGCCTTTGCAGCGTTACCGGCGTTGATCAGAATGACTTTGATGCCTTTTTCCATGGCTTCCTTGATTGCTGGATCTTCAGCTTCCGGCACCCAGTTAGGAATCACAATACCGGTGGCACCCTGGCTGATGGCTGTGCGAATGAGTTGGGCCGCGTCGGCACCCAGATTGTCATAGGTCTGGAGTTGCAGGTAGTTGCAGCTGCCGCCATTGGCCACCACCGCAAGGCAGGCATCGTCCATACCCTTCTTGATCTTATTCCAGAACAGGTCGTCAGCCTTGCCGCCGATAACAGCGATCTTGGCAGCATCCGCTGCTGGCACAAAGGCGGCAATTGACGCTGTTGCGGCCAGTATTGTTAGAAACTTCTTCATACTACTTCCTCCCAATGTTCGTCACCATGACGAATTCCTGAATTTTTCTCACGCCTTTTTGACGTTCATGCGTTCCACCTTCTTGGCGTAGCGCGCGTCCATGCGCGCCTGCGCTTCTTTTGAGCCATCGTGCCAAGTGCCGAACCACTCGTCGAGCGGGATCAGTCCATCCCCGCCATAATTCACTTCGAAATGCTTGTGGTGCAGGTAGTGCAGATAGGCGTGGCTATCGAGCGAGGTGTCTTCGGTCAGCTCAAGCTTGTCGAAGCCGATGTGGCCGTTGATGGCCCCGTAGCCCGCCTGGTGCAGCTGGAACAGCGCGATCAAGGGATTGGACGGCAGCACGAGATGCCACCAAATGACGCCATGATAAAGGAACGTCTCGACCGGATGCATGGACAGTGACGACCAGGGCGACGGGTTCACCGAATTGTGGTGGATCGAGTGAATCCACTTGTAGAGAATGGGAATGTGGATGAGGCGGTGGATGCAGAAGAAGTTCACCTCGTGAATGACCGGTGTCAGGAACAGGAGCAGCGCCAGCCAATAGGGATGCTCGGACCAGTTCAGCCACTGCACATAGCCATTGGCAAAGCACCACAGCATGAGCACTTCAACGAGCGTCCACATGGTGATGCCAAAAACATATGTCTTGATGAAATTGTCGATGTTCTGGCTCTTGAACCAGAACACATCCGACGGCTGTTCGGCGGGGAACTTGGCATTGTATTTGAAGCGCGTGCCTTGGCGGCGCTTCCAGTAGTAGAAGAACTCGATCGATCCATACATCAGGAAGATGCCGACGCCGTTGACGAAATAAAGCCACAGCGCCCAGTCCCAGCTCAATGTCTTCATCGTCTCCCAATCGGGGAGAAGATAGTTCCAGTAGATGAGCGTCACGGCCATGTGGAAGGCGTTCCACGGCCAGATGTAGTCAAAGAGGAAGGCCAGCCACTTCTTGAAGTCGAACGGCGCAGTCCAGAAAAAAGCAATGTGCGGACGGGCATTCGGCGCCCAATCGCCACGCTTGTTGCGTGTGCCGAACTTCAGGTCGTCCATGGTTCTCCCTACCAGATGCTGCTGTTCAGCGCTTTTCGCGCATTTTGTTGGGAGCGATGCTGGCGTTTGCTACAAAACAATGCAATACTAATGACATTGAAATGTTCATTTCATGTCATTTTGTTTCGAGATGACTTCGTTCACATTGAACTTATTTGAGACGGCGGCGAAGATGGCAAGAGCAACAATTCAGGACGTGGCCAAAGAGTCCGGGCTGTCCGTATCCACCGTCAATCGCGCCCTGCATGAGCCAGGCAAAGTGCGGCCAGAGACCCTGCGGATTGTTTTGCAAGCCGCAGAATCCGTTGGCTTCTATGGCATCGGCTCGATCCGCGAGGGCCTCCATTCCACCAGACCCAAGGTGAGGATCGGCATCCTTTTGCTGCAACGCAACCGCCATTTCTACAAGTCGCTTGCCGCGGTCCTTGAGGCTGCGGCAGCCGCGATGCGGGATCATGAAGTGCTGATACAAATTGATTTCCTGGAGGAACTGTCGCCTCAAAATATATCAGACGGATTGGAAAGACTGGCGGAAAAAGCAGACATCATCGGGCTTGTCGCGCCGGTGCATCCCATCGTCTCGGCAACAATAGAACGGCTCACTGAAAGCGGGAAAAAGATATTCGCATTGATCTCACAGCTCAATGCCCGGTGCGCTGTCGGCTACATCGGGCTTGATGCCTGGAAAGTGGGCAGGATGGCTGGCTGGGCCTTCGACAATCTCTGCAAACGAGAAGGCAAAATTGGCATTCTTGTCGGCAACCACCGCTTCCGGTGCCAGGAGACCAATGAAAGCGGATTCCGCTCCTACTTCCGTGAACATGCCAGCGATTTTGTGCTTCTGGAGCCACAATCAACATTCGAGAACGCGAACATCGCGCGGGATGTGACCGAGGACATTCTGGCGAAACACCCTGACCTTGCGGGACTCTTCATCTCTGGCGGCGGTTTTTCAGGCGCCGCCGCCGCGCTGCGAGAAAGCAAACGGGCAAAAGACATCATCGCCGTTGGCTACGAGCTGACGGACGTGACACGCGAAGCGCTTCTCGATGGAACAATCAATTTCCTGATCTCGCACCCGATGGCGCGATTTGGCGACGCCGTGCTCAGCGCAATGATTCAGGCGTTCGACGGCGGCCCAGACTTTCCGCCTCCTTCCATCAGCCTGCCGTTTGACATCTACACATCGGAGAATCTCTAGGCGCTCAGCCCCGGCATTTGACGGGTTGGTTTCAGTTTAAATCTTTCCGACCCAGTTGCCCAGCATTCGCATGGCGTGAACGAGTGGCTTTCCGGCGCCGTCGCCGCCCAATGCAATTTTCGCCATCATGCTCCCCATCAGACCAGTCCCTATTCCAGTGGAAAACTTCGCCAAGTCCAGATATGGAAATCAGGCGCGGGATCTGGATTTTGAGAGGGGTTTTAGATGATACGGCATACGGTTGTTTTCCGCTTGAAGCATGCGCCGGGTTCGGCGGCGGAGGCGAGCTTTCTGAAAGAGGCGATGAAACTGGTGGCGATACCGGGGGTGCAAAAATTCGAGCAGCTCAGGCAGGTAAGTCCCAAGAATAGTTACAGCTTCGGTTTCTCAATGGAATTTGCCGGTCAGGCCGAATACACGGTTTACAACGAACACCCTTCGCATGTGGCGTTTGTAAGGGACCGCTGGATTCCGGAAGTGGCGGAATTCATGGAAATTGATTACGTTCCCCTTTGACAAAGCGGCCGGAATGGTCTGGATTTGCATCCATCATCGAGGGGAGAATCCATGAAGACCGGTTTTAATCTGTTGCTGTGGACCACACACGTGACCGCTGAGCACACGCCCATTCTGGAGCGCTTGAAAAAGGCCGGGTACGACGGGGTGGAAATTCCGATTTTCGAGGGCATGCCGGATCATTATGCGAGGCTCGGGGAGGCATTGGACAAGCTGGGCCTGGGGCGGTCTGTGGTGAGCGTCATTGGGCCGGGCAAGAACCCGCTTTCGGCCAGCGCAGCAGAACGCCGGGAGGCGGTGAATTACGCCAGATGGTTCACGGACTGCGCGGCGGCCTTGGGGGCCGATATTCTGGCTGGCCCCATGCATTCCGAGCTTGGCTATTTCTCCGGCGCCAGCGCCACCGCCGCCGAACGCAAACGGGGCATTTCATTTCACCGGGCGGCTGGCGATTATGCGGCGAAAAAGAACATGCGCTATGCGCTTGAGGCGCTCAACCGCTTTGAGAGCTATATTTTCAATACGATGGCGCAGCTTTCCGATTATCTGGATGAAGTGGACCACCCCGCCATAAAGGCCATGTATGACACGTTTCACGCCAATATCGAGGAGAAGGACCCGGCTGCGGCGATCAAAACGATCAGGAAGCACCTGATTCATGTGCATATCTCCGAAAATGACCGCGGCACTCCGGGCAAAGGGCATGTGCCTTGGGACGCAACCTACAAGGCGTTGCGGGCCGCCAAATATGACGGCTGGATTACGATTGAAGCCTTCAGCCGGGCGCTTCCGGCGCTGGCGGCGGCAACGCGGGTTTGGCGGGATTTCTTCCCGTCCCGGGAAAGTGTTTATCTTGACGGCATCAAGCAAATGAAATCCGGTTGGGCCAAAGCCAGGTAATGCCCAAGGTCTATGTGATCGGCACGTTGGATACGAAGGAGGCGGAACTGCGTTACGCCAAGGCCCGGGTGGAAAAAGCGGGGGCATCGGCGGTGCTGGTTGACGTTTCGACATCGCGGGTTTCGGCCAAGGCCGATGTGAGCGCCAGTGAAGTTGCCCAGCATCATCCCAAGGGCGAGGCCGCCGTTCTTGGGCTTTCGGACCGGGGCATTGCGGTCGGGGCAATGGCTGAGGCGCTTTCGTGTTACCTTGTCAGCCGGACAGATGTTGGCGGCGTTCTGGGTCTTGGTGGCTCGGGCAATACGGCGATTGTGACGGCAGCCATGCGGGCCCTGCCCGTTGGCGTTCCCAAGCTCATGGTCTCGACAGTGGCCTCAGGGAATGTGGCGCCCTATGTGGGGCCATCGGATATCACCATGATGCATGCGGTGGTGGACGTGGCTGGCCTCAATGCCATTTCGCGCAAGATCATAGCCAATGCGGCCCACGCCGTGGCGGGCATGGCGCTCAACAGGATCAAGCCCGAGAAAACAGAAAAACCCGGCGTTGGGCTTACCATGTTTGGCGTTACCACCGCATGTGTCACGGCGATCCGCAGCGAGCTTGAGGCCGATCACGAATGCTTTGTGTTCCATGCGACTGGAACCGGCGGGCAATCCATGGAAAAGCTGGTGGACTCCGGCTTGCTGCAAAGCGTGATCGACATCACGACGACGGAAGTTGCCGACTATTTGTGTGGCGGCATCCTGCCCTGCACGGATGACCGCTTTGGCGCCATGATCCGGATGAAAATTCCCTATGCCGGTTCGGTGGGGGCTGTTGACATGGTGAATTTTGGCGCGCGGGAAACCGTGCCAGCGGCATTCGCGGGACGGAAATTCCACGTGCATAATCCGCATGTCACGCTGATGCGCACGACGCCGGACGAAAACCGCCACATCGGTTCCTGGATTGTTGAACGGCTCAATCGCATGACTGGGCCCGTGCGGTTTTTGCTGCCGCTTCGGGGTGTTTCGGCAATTGATGCGCCGGGCCAGGTGTTTCATGACGCGGAAGCGGATGCCGCATTGTTCACGGCCATCAGGGATGGCTGGATTTCGGCTCGCAACCGGAAACTTATTGAAGTCGACGCCCACATCAACGACACGGCATTTGCGCGCGAAGTTGTCAACATTTCAAGGCGATAATTTAGATGGCAAGAATTGAACGCAAGGCGCTGCTCGAAAAATTCCGCGGCATGATCAAGAGGCGCCAACCCATCATAGGTGGTGGCGCGGGCACGGGGCTTTCAGCCAAATGCGAGGAAGCGGGCGGCATTGACCTGATCGTCATCTACAATTCCGGGCGATACCGCATGGCGGGGCGCGGATCGCTGGCGGGGCTTTTGGCCTATGGCAACGCGAACGACATTGTGCAGGAGATGGCCCATGAGGTCCTGCCTGTGGTTTATCGCACGCCTGTCCTGGCTGGCGTCAATGGCACGGATCCCTTCGCCATCATGGACCATCTGCTTGATCACCTCAAAGCCCTTGGCTTTTCAGGCGTGCAAAATTTTCCGACGGTTGGCCTGTTCGACGGCATTTTCCGCAAGAACCTGGAAGAAACCGGCATGGGCTTTGGGCTGGAAGTGGACATGATCCGCAAAGCCCATGAACGCGATATGCTGACTACGCCCTATGTGTTTTCCGCCGATGAGGCTGTGGCGATGACCAAGGCGGGGGCCGATATCATTGTGCCGCACATGGGGCTGACGACGGGCGGCAGCATTGGAGCGACGACCGCCCTGAAGCTTGCGGATTGCCCCGCGCTGATTGAGGAATGGGCGGAGGCGGCGCGGCGCGTGCGGAAGGACGTGATGGTGATCTGCCATGGCGGGCCAATTTCATCGCCGTCTGACGCGGAGTACATCCTGAAAAACACCAAGGGCGTCCATGGCTTCTATGGCGCGAGTTCAATGGAGCGGCTGCCCGACCGAAGCGGCGCTCACGCAGCAAACCAGAGCCTTCAAAAACATTTCATTCTAGGGGAGACCACATGGCACGGGCCTATGCGAGCGCCATCATAAAAGCGCCAATTGAAACCGTCTGGAGCCTGGTTCGGGATTTCAATGGCTTGCCGGATTGGGCCGTCGGCATTGTGGATTCGAAGATCGAAGGCGGGCTTGACGCGGACGTTGTGGGTTGCGTGCGCTCGTTTCACACGGCTTCCGGCACGCATATCCGCGAGCGCCTGCTGGCGCTGGATGACGCGCGCCACACATTCACCTACAATTTTGAAAAACCGGCGTTTCCGGTGAAAAACTACATTGCGACATTGCGGCTCATGCCGGTGACCGCCACCGACTCGACCTTCGCCGAATGGGAGGCGGTGTTCGACGAAGCGCCGGGCGATGAAGGCAAATATGTCAAGATCATCTCGAAGGATGTTTTCGCCGCCAATTGGAAATCGCTCGCCATCAAAATCAAGCGCGAGAAGCCCGGAAAGCCTGCGGGAAGCGAGCGCTGGAAGGCTTGGGCGCCGAACAAGGTTTGGACCTCGCGAGTGATCAAGGGGCCGGTTGATGAGGTGTGGGCCAGAATGCGGGATTTCGCCGGAATGGGGGCCTGGCACAGCGACATCACCAAGATGCACATGCTGGAAAAAGCCCGGCCTGACAAGGTTTCAGGGGTCCGGGATTTCTATTTTGGCGACGGTCATATCAACGAGGAACTGCTGCACCTCTGCGATCTCACGCGGTCGTTTTCCTACCGCATCACGAAGTGCGAAATTCCATGGATGAATTATGTTTCCGGCCCCAGGCTGTGGCCGATCACCGCTGACAACACCACGTTCGGTGTGTGGACCGGGGATTGGGTCGCCTCGCCCCAGGATGATCTCGTGCTCATCCCGCGCACGGAAGAAAATGTCTACCAGAGGGCCTTCGCCACGGTTGAGAAGAATTTCTTCGGGAAGAAGCGATAATAGCCTCCCTCCCCGTAAGGCAGGGCAATCGCATATGGAAAGAAAGAACCCTCATCCCCCCTTCGGGGACCTTCTCCCATTTGTAAGGAACGGGAGAAGGCGCATTATCTTGCCCGTGCTCGGGCTTGACCCGAGTATGGGAGAAGGTGGCCGACAGGCCGGATGAGGGCCCTTTGCCAGCCATATGCGATAGCCCTGCCGCAAGGGGAGGGAGAAAATATGGATAAGCACCGGTATCTCAGTTTGAATAAGGCAGCTATCGCGCCCGTTCTAGAAATCATATATGCTAACGAACTGCACGGAGGCATTGATGGTTTCGATCTTGCATCGCATTGAGCAGCTGGTTTCAGAGAAGCCTGGAATGACAGAGGCGGAGCTTTCAAAAGCTTTGTTTGGAGCCGACAAGGGTTATCAGCAACGGGTAAACGGGGACTGTCGGCTACTGGTTGATCGCGGCACTCTAGAGCGGCGCGGACAGGGCGGCATTTCGGACCCCTACACCTATCACAGAAAGTCATAACCATGCCCAAAGGCCCTAAAGGCGAGCGCCGTCCAGCCGATGTTATAGGCGCTGCCATCCTAGTTGGCCGCATTGCTACGGGTGATGCAGAGGATAAGCCTAGCAAGGTTCCCAATCGTGCTAAGGGCGGAAAGGCTGGTGGAGCGGCAAGGGCAAAAGCCCTCACACCGGAACAAAGGAAGGCCATATCTGAGGTAGCCGTCAAAAGCCGTTGGAAATAATTTATTGATGGCGTAAATTTATGATTGCTTTTCAGATTCCCCTGTCCTAAACAGGGTTAATGGACAACCATGTAGACAGACAGGCCATAGTTGCTCTCGTAGCTAGGCTAATCGCGATTTCCCAGGAGAACAATCTTCGCATCAGAGCGCGGGCTGATCTGGACTCTGAGATTGCAAATAACAATGCCCGTATGGCTGACTGCGAAGCAGGGCTTAGAGCCCTTGGCCATGACCTTGCCCAAGACGGCGAATGGGAAAGGGTTTTTAATGCGTACATTGCGGATGTGCATGTATATCTGACCGCAAACCAAGCTTCGCCTGGTGATAGCGACCTTATTGCCCCAACTATGCCAATCTCCGACACGAGACCTTCACAGCCCAACCAGTCGATAGCTAAATTGCTTGTTGAAAGGCTTGAAGAAGTTGGTCCCAAAGGCTCCAAGGCAATGCCTTTGCGCGAGTGGCTGCGAAATACTCACAACCTCGAAACCCACTACAAAACTGTTGGGATGACCCTCTACCGACTGTCGCAAGATTCGCCCCCCAAGGTCCACCGCAAGGGGCACGTATGGTTCTTTGGTCCGCCACCAGCGGATGCAAAGGACCCCGGCGTTGACGCGCCGGGGCTACTAGAAATGATGGATTGAAAGGAGGGCAGAATGACTCCACCCATAATATAAATTAACAAGACCGCGTGGGGAGTTAGCTCCTTCCCACGCAACCTGTGTTTTGGCCCACGTAGCTCAAATGGATAGAGCAGCTTCCTACTAAGTCGCGTGTTGCAGGTCCGAATCCTGCCGTGGGCACCACGGAGCGTTATTTAAAACCGACCAGTTCATTTGTCAAGTAAAATCTATTGATAATCAATGGGTTAGGTGATTTTATGTTAAATGGAATCATACTGAACAAAATGCTTGACAAATAATGCCAAATCTCTACACTCATAGGCATGAACAAACTGCCCGTAAAAACCCGAGTACAAATCCTCTCCTTGCTTGTGGAAGGCTCATCGCTCCGTTCGATCTCCCGCATCACAGGCGTTTCGATCAACACAGTCTCCAAGCTGTTAGTGGACGCTGGCAAGGTCTGCTCTGACTTTCACGACAAGCATGTGGTGAACGTCCAGTCCAAAAGTATCCAGTGCGATGAGATTTGGAGTTTCTGCTACGCCAAGGAAAAGAACGTCAAACACGCCAGTGCAGCCCCTGAACTTTCGGGCGATGTATGGACATGGACCGCCATTGATGCCGATACCAAGCTTATCGCTTCATGGCTCGTTGGCAGCCGGGGCAGTCATGCCGCCATCACCTTCTTGAATGACCTCCGGGCGCGGGTTGTCGGCTCCCCGCAAATTACCACGGACGGCCACAACGTCTATCCTCACGCGATGGCGCGGGCTTTCGGAACTGAGATTGAATACGCCCAACTGATCAAGGTGTTTGGCCCGACATCCGGCGGCAAGGACAGTAAGTATAGCCCGCCAAGTATCATTGGCACCCAAACCAGAACCGTTTCCGGCAATCCAGATGCCGCCTATATCAACACGTCATTCGCAGAACGGCAAAACCTGACAATGCGCATGTCCATGCGCCACTTCACTCGCCTGACTAACGCCTTCTCCAAAAAATTTGAAAACCATTGCCACGCTCTTGCGCTGTATTTCTATCACTACAATTTCCAGCGCCTTCACAAAACCTTGCGCGTCACCCCTGCAATGGCAGCGGGCATTTCAAAGGAATTGCTTTCATGGGAAACGATTATTGAGATTGCCGATCAGGCAGAGCAGAAGGCATTGGTTGAGAAGCGTTGGGCAACTGCAAAGTTGCCACTGTCGGAATAGACCTTATTAGCTTATGGTTGCTGCACTTCTGTGGATAGGGTGTTGCGAGACAAATGAGTCTTTCCCCGATACTCAAGCAAAGGCTGCTAATAACATTAGAATGTGCATTCGCGGCAACTGCTGCTTTGTCGTGCTTGGGAATATTTGTTGTTGAGTGGTATATCACGGAATACAGGCCACTATTGCCCAGCTTGCAGGACGGATACGTAGTCCCCCACAGGATGAACAGGATGACTGACACAGTTCACTATGTCACGCCCTTTGAGGACTTGCTTCCAATTTATTTGTTTTTTACTTGGCCACTGTTTTTCATTCTAACGGCTTATGTCGGGATAAGAAGAAAAGGTCCGGAACTACCGGCAGACTGAGGGTTGGGTACGGCAAGTTTAATATCGCTTTTAATTCCTACCCAAACTGATACACTACCTAAGCATCCCTTGACACTATATTCCTAACATGCCATCTATGTTCCTGTCTGTTTTTATGAAGAATGGGAAACACCATGGACTGGGACTTGGCCATCAAACGCAACAGCGAGGCGCTTGCGGGGATCGTTGAAACGCTCTTTGCCATGCTGGGGCTTGTAGGCGATACTACGGTTTCTCGGCTGCCGTGGCCAACCTACCGGGCCGTGCTGCGCGTTTTGCGGCCAGCCGAATCCGCCCTGCGGCGGCTCATTGTCGTTGCTGCGCGAGGCCTTGTGGTGAAGCCCGGCTCCTCACGTCGGAACCCGGCGGGGGTAAAAAGAACAAGGAAAGGCGGATATATGCGCTCCGCCTCCTTCCAGCTTTTCGATCCACGGACCCGCATCATGCTCCCGCGCCTGAGGACGCCGAGGCGGCCCGGCCCGCGTATCCACATGTTCAACGCCGACGGCGAACTGGTGACCATATGGCCGCCGCCCCGGCCAGCAGCCAGCCCCGCTCCCGCCCCGGCCAAATCCGATGATGGCCTGGTCAATGGCGCACGCCTCATCCGCAGGCTCGAGGCCCTCGAGGCAGCACTTGCGGACCTGCCGCGCCAGGCCCGGCGTCTTGCCCGCTGGCGGATGCGGCAGGAGACCTCGCCCAATCCCAGCTTCAAATCGCCCCTTCGCCCCGGCAGTCCGCCGGGCTACCGCAGGCGGGCCGTACACCAGGTCGACGATCTTCTCAGCGAATGCCAATGGCTTGCCTGCCGCGCCGCGATGGCCGACACGAGCTGAAGAATAAATCATCCGTAGACGGAGTATTTAGCAATCATCCACTTCTGTCATCCGGCGCAAGCCGGGACCCAGACTCATGACCAATGCACATGGTGAAAGCCTGGGCTCCGACTTGCGCCGGGGTGACAGAAATGATGAGGACGTTCGCCGGTCAGTCGGTATGAAAAACATTCTCCATCACCGCCCACCAATCTCCAGGCTTGCGGGTGTCGTAGGGGACCTGCATGGGATCGGTGATATCCCACCATTCCCGCATGCGCGGAGCCTGCTTGATCTTTTCCATATCAGCCTTGAAATCCGCGCCGTGGTATTCCCAGTAGGCGAAGAGGATGTTTTCCGGCTCTTTCAGGAAGATCGTGTAGTTCCGGATATTTGAATCGGAAATGGCCTTCAGGATTTCGGGCCAGACGGCGGCGTGGATGCGCTTGTATTCGGGGATGACTTCCGGCTTCACCTTGATGATCTGGGCCATTCTTTCCATATGCCAGTTCCCTCCCCACGCAGCCATTGACCCTCAACGGCCTTGCATGGAATGATTACCGGAGATCGGGAGGGACACAATGGGCGAATGGGTGAAAAGATTTGGCCTCGCCGGCAAGCGGGCTTTGGTCACCGGGGCGACCAGGGGCATCGGCTTTGAAACCTGCAAGGTGCTGGCCGACGCGGGCGCCGACATCGCGGCGGTGGGCCGCGACGCGGCAGGGCTCGCCGAAGTTGCCGCCGCGGTCAAGGCGCTGGGGCGGACATGCGTTGCCATTGAGGCGGACCTCGCCACGGCGCAGGGCCCCCTGGAGGCGGCGCGTGGCGCACTCAAAGCCTTTGGCACCATTGACATTCTGGTCAACAACGCCGGAGTTGCCCTGATCGCCCCCCTGCTCCAGGCCACGGTTGACGACTGGGACACGACAATGGCGGTCAACCTCAGGGCGCCGTTTTTGCTGGCCCGGGAACTTGCCCCCCAGATGATCGCCCGGAAGGCTGGCAAGATCATCAATGTTTCATCGCAGGCGGGGGTTGTCGCGCTCGATGGCCATGGAGCCTACTGCGCGTCGAAGGGCGGCCTCAACATGCTGACCAAGGTGATGACGGTTGAATGGGCGAAACACAACATCCAGACCAACTCGGTTTGCCCAACGGTGATCCTCACGCCCATGGGAGAGAAGGTCTGGGGCCAACCGGAAAAGGGCTTGCCCATGCTGGCCAAGATTCCTGCCGGGCGCTTCGGCAAACCCATCGAGGTGGCCGACATGATCCTCTACCTCGCGTCCCCCGCTTCCGACCTCGTCTGCGGCCAGGACATTCTCATCGACGGGGGATACACGGCGGTTTAGAGTCGTTCACTCGGCCAAGCCCTGCGCAGCGTGGTTCAAACGACCCCTAATACGTGGCCCGCCCGCCGGAGGCGTCGAACACGGCCCCGGTTGAGAAGGAACATTCTTCGCTTGCCAGCCAGCAGATGAGGCTGGCCATTTCATCCACAGTGCCGAAGCGGCCCTTGGGGATTTTTGACAGCATGAAATCGATATGGGCTTGCGGCATTTGATCGAAGATCGGGGTTCGGACGGCGGCGGGCGTCACCGCGTTCACGGTGATGTTGGTTTTGGCCAGTTCCTTGGCGAGCGATTTCGTCAAGCCGATGACGCCAGCCTTTGAGGCGGAATAGGCGGAGGCGTTGGGATTGCCCTCCTTGCCGGCGATTGAGGCGATGTTGACGATGCGGCCGTAGTTCTGGGCAAGCATGTGGGGCACCACCGCGCGGTTGCAATAGAACGTGCCGTTGAGATTGATGTCGATCACCTTGCGCCAGCCATCGACGGGAAATTCAACGACGGGCACGGTGGGCCCGGTGATGCCTGCGCTGTTCACCAGAATATCAATGCCGCCGAGCTGCCTGATGGTTTCGGCGGCGGCGCGCTCGACTGACTCGTGGTCTGAAATATCAACCTTGATGCCGCCATTCACGTCCCAGACGGCAACCTTGCCGCCTTCCGCCTCAATGCGCTTGACCACGGCCTCGCCGATGCCCGAGGCGCCTCCGGTGATCACGGCGCGTTTCCCGGTGAATCTCATGATTTGATTTTCCAGCTCTTCATGGTTTGCAGCGTGTGGTCGAAGGAGATAATTCCCGCGACAGCGGGCCTGATCTCTTCGATGAAATCAACATTGCCGCCATCCGGGATCCTGGCAACGGGCCTTCCCAGCACATCGAGAATGTAAAGCCCGATGACCGAAACGTCGTACCTCATGTCACGAACGGACCCTGTTCATGTAGGTGATGAGGGCCGCCAGGGCCGCCGTCACAACCGCAAGGCCCCAGACAAAGGTTTGCATGTAGAAGGGCTTGGCCGCCAGCATGGCTTTTCCGGCGACCGTGTTGGGATCAGGCGGTTTCAGAAAGAACACGCCATAGAGATGAGCTGCCGAGATCGACACCAGCAGAACAATGCAGAATATCATGGCCACCACGAGGGCCACCACGACGACTGCGCGTATCTGAACGCCGGGCTGGGCCAGCGGCAGCAGATTGTTCACCAGCCCCGCCAGCACCACAAGGCCACTTCCCACAGCAAATAGCGTGAGACTGAAGGGCTGGAAGATGAGCACAAGCGCCAGAAGCCCCAGGCCGATGATGAAAAACTCAAGGCGAAGCGCCTCCTTGGGCGACATTCCCCCGTGCATATCACTGCTCATGCGCGCACCGCCTTTCCGTTGTCGCCGAAAAAATGCGTCTGCTTGGGATCGGGCTTCAGATGCAGCACTTCGCCAATCCTTATACGCTGGGCGCGTGGCACCACAACGCGGATATCGCCGCCGGACTTGGTGCGCGCGTGAATCAGTGTTTCAGCGCCCATGGGCTCGATGAGTTCGGCCTGCGCCTCGATCGTGCCGCGGCTGGCTTTGCTTTCAGCGGTGAAGGCGCGGGGCCTGATGCCGATCATCACTTTCGATGGCTTTAGCTTTGACACGGCGGGGTCCGCTGGCATCTCGACGTTGCTGCCAGCCATGGTCACCGAGGCGACTCCATCGCTGAATTTTTTCAATTCCGCCTCCATCAAGTTCATTTGCGGCGTGCCGATGAAACTTGCCACGAAAACATTGGCTGGCTTGGCGAAAACTTCATGGGGGGTTCCCACCTGCTCGATCATGCCGTCACGCATGATGGCGATGCGGTCCGCCATGGTGAGGGCCTCAAGCTGATCGTGCGTGACGATCACCGTGGCTTTTGAAAGATTAGACAGCACTTCCTTGATCTGGCCCCGCATGGAATGGCGAAGCTCCACATCGAGCCGCGACAAGGGTTCATCAAACAGGAAACAATTGGGATCCCTGATGATGGCGCGGGCCACGGCAATGCGCTGTTTTTCGCCCTCGGAAACCTGTCCCGGCATGCGATCCAGAACTTCATCCAGGTGCAGAATTTTCGCCACCTTGTTGACGCGGGCATCAACCGCGTCTTTCGACAATTTTTCGAAGTGCAGCGGCATGGCGATGTTCTGGCCGACGCTGAGGGCGGGATAGAGGGCATAGAACTGGAACACCATGGCGATGTCGCGCTTTTCCGGCGTGAGCTCATTCATGCGTTTTCCGGCAATGACAACGTCGCCAGCGGTGGCGCGCTCCAGTCCCGCGATCATTCTCAGCGTTGTGGTTTTGCCGCAGCCGGACGGCCCCAGGAGGCAGACGACCTCGCCCGCCTTCACGGACAGATCAGCATCCTGCACGGCCACGAATTCACCGAATTTCTTGGTCAGTTTCCTGATCTCAATCGTGGACATGTCAGCGCTTCACCGTTCCGAAGGTCACGCCGCGCAGTAAATGGTTCTGCAGGAAGAAGGTGACGAGGAACACCGGGATGAGGAACAGCGTTTCGATGGCCGCGAGCAATGTCCAATCCGTGCCGCGTCCGCCTGATGATACGGCCTGGTTCATGGCCACAGGTACGGTTCTGGTGTCGACGCCCGTGAGCAGCAACGCAAAGAGAAACTCGTTCCACGTGAGAATCAGGCCGAATACAAAAGTCGCCGCAAGGCCCGCCACGACCTGCGGCAGGCAAATTTTCAGGAACACATTGATGTCGGACGAGCCATCAATGCGCGCCGCGTCCTCCACATCTGGCGACAGCTCGTCGAAGAAGCTCTTCATCATCCATATCGTGAAGGCTAGGTTGAACGCGGTATAAAGCATGATGATGCCGATGTACGAGCCTGAAAGCCCCACGACACGGAACATCAGGATGACCGGAATGATGACAACTATGGCGGGCAGCATGCGCGTGGTGAGTATGATGAAGAGATAGGTGTCGTTGCCCTTCAGGGGATAGCGCGAGAAGCCATAGGCCGCCAGCGTTCCAATGACGAGCGCCAGCATCACCGAGACTGACGAGATCATGATGGAGTTGAAGAAAAACCTGTCAAAGCCGGTGTTTTCGGCGGCGCCGCCAGTTGTCATCGAGCGGGAAAACACGGAGGTGAAGTTCTCGAGTGTGGGCGAGAAAACATAGGCATCAGGTATGAGGCCAAACAACGAGGTTGGCGAAAGGGTTGGCGGAACCGACAGCGCCTGCACGGACGGCTTCAGGGCCGTGAAGATGATGAACAGCACGGGCAGGAAGTAAATGAAACTGACCAGAGCCACGAGAAGCGTGTGGCCCCAACCCGCCTCGCCCACGCCGCTGGATTTGCGGAAGCCCAGCCTTTCCCAGATTGAGGTGGATGAAGACATCCGTTTCAGACTCCCTTGCTGCGGCGATTGGCCAGATAGAGATAGAGGTTGGTCAGGACAATCACCATGAAGAGCATGACATAGGAGATGGCGGCTCCCTCGCTTGTCTTGTTCTGCTCATTGGCGATGCGGATCAAATGGTAAGAAATCGTCATCGTGTCGTTGCCGCCCTTGGTGAGGAGAATGATAAGGTCGGCCAGCTTGAAAGCTTCGATGGTTCGGAAAAGGAGAGCCAGCATCAGCAGGCTGCGGATATAAGGAAAGGTAATTGTCCAGAACTGCCGCCAGCCTGATACGCGGTCGATCGCTGCGGCCTCGTAGAGATATTTTGGCACCGAGACGAGCCCCGCCAGCACCAGAAGCATGACGAAGGGCGACCACATCCAGGCATCGGCAAATACGATGCCGGCCACCGCCCCCACCTTGCTGTCCATCAAAATGAACTGCTCGCCGGTAATGGCACCCATGACATAGCTCAAGATGCCAAATGTCGGATCGTAATAGTAAGTGAAGAACACACCCGACGCGACGACCGAGAGCATCATTGGCGTGAGCACGAGGATGAGCAGATATTTGCGCAGGGGAAACTGCTTGGCGAACAGAAGGGCCAGAAGGAAGCCCACAATCATTTGCGCCGAAACAGTGAAAATAACGAATATCGCCGTGTTGATAAGGGCGTTCCAGTTGGCGGCGGCGGAGAGATCGCCACTCAATACCTTGATGTAATTGTTTAGGCCCACAAAACGGATGGATTGCTGGTTCGACTGGTAGGCGAAAAATGACAGCCCCAGTGACCACAGCAATGGAAAGATGTTCATGACGAACAAGACGGCGATGGCGGGCGCCACAAGAAGGCCGCCATAATGGCGGCGGCGGTAGGCATTCACGGCGAAGGCGGCGGCGATCATGGCGGCCATGGCGCCCACGATCCAGAAAGAGACAGAAGCGGGGAACACGGCAACAGCCACGACCGAGACAACAAGTCCTGCGGCGATCGCCAGTTTCCAGTTATCCGGTGAAACCGCAAGAATCCCGCTCTTCATCCGTGGTTCAGCCGCCGTGAGTGTCATTTCAATTCTATTGCTTTGCTTGTTGAGGCAAGAAAGACGCGCTCATGTGGAATGAGCGCGTCTCCTAATAATTCAATTCGTCCTATTCAATCAGGCCAGCTTCCTTAAGGAGGTTCTGCTGGAACTTGGCGACGTTGTCCAAGGTCGTCTTGGCGTCCTGCTTGCCCGTGATCGCGAGATCAAACTGATCCTGCTGCTGGGTGAGCAACTCGAAGAACTGAGGCACATGCCAAACGTCCTTCTGCCAATCCAATTGCGGCGCCCAGGCGCGGTTCCACGGACGATAGCCCACATATTTTGGATCCTCGTAGACTGACTTGACAGCCGACTGGCCGCCGCCAGCTGCGAACTGGTGCTGGATTTCAGACGACAGCCACCATTTCACAAACTCAACAGCTTCCTTGATCTGCGAATCTGTCGTCCATGTCGTGAGAACGAAGGGCTGGCCACCAATGTTGGACCAACGGATCATCTTGCCGTCGGCTCCCATGGTTCCCGGCATCTGACCAAAGACCAGCTTATCAGAAACCTTGGATGATTTTGGATCAAGGGAGGCTTCGCCGAGGCCGATCCAGTCAATGTTCATGGCCACTTTGCCTTCGCGGAACAACTGGTCGGACACGAAGATATCCATGGTGCCGGTCTTGACGACGGGCGGCATGAATTCGAGCATGCCGAGATATTTCTCCAGCGCGGCCACTGCTTCTGGCGAGTTCACAACGCCTTCGGCCTGGCCTTTGGGCGCCTGGGTTTCATCCCACGTGTTGCCGCCCATCTGCCAGATCAAGCCGTTGATCTGCATCGACGAGAAGTCGTAGCCTTTGCCAGCCTGGTAGGCGATGCCGTAGAAGTCATCCTCGGCAGGAGCGCCTGCGAGCATGTCGCCTTTCTTGCGGCGAAGGAATTCGCCGACGTTCCTGAAGTCATCCCAAGTCATGGCATCCAGCTCTTCGCCGGTGCAGGGAAGCTTCTTGTTGTACTTGGCCTGGAAGTTCTTCTGCTCTTCTTCGTGGCAGATGATGTCCTTGCGGGCGAAATTCACAAGAACGTCCGGGAACTGCGGGAAGCCGTAATAGTTCTCGGTCTTGTGCGGATAGGTTGAATAGGCATTCAGCGGATTTGGATGAATGGACTTGAAGGTCTCCATGAATGCCGGATCAGCCTCAAGCAGATCGTTGATCTTGCGGAAATAGCCGCCCTCAACGAACGCGCCGAGCCACTGCGAATCGGAAACGATGAAGTTGTATTTCTGCTCTCCGCTCGTGAGCGAGGCATTGACGCGGGTGTAGAAATCCGGCCATGGGATGAAGTCGACTTCGAGCTTCACGGTGTTGCCCGACGCCGGCTTGTATTGCTCGTCGAAGAACTTCTTCATGATGCGGGTTGGCGGCCAGTCCGGCACAGCCATTGTGAGCGTGACGTCTTCGGCCGATGCTTGCATGGCGCCGCCCATCGTCATCAACGTCGCCACGCCGAGGGCCGCGGCAATTGCCTTTACTGTCGTTCGCTTGTTCATCTTACGTTTACTCCCTATGTTTAACAGTTCGCTTCAGGCCATTCGCGTCAGGACATTGCCTGCCCGCTCGCGGCGCGGAAGATGTGAATATCGTTTGGATTTATGACTATCGAGGCGGTATCGCCCAATTTTATTGATGCGGCCTTGGCTTCCGGCAACACCATGCGAAGCATCTCGCTGCCAGCTTCCACGGATACTATTGTGATATCGCCCAGCGGCTCGAGAAGATGGATTTTTGACGAAATCGCCTTCTCGCCTTTCGCCGCAAGGCGGATATCGCTGGGGCGAATGCCGATGAGCGCCGCTTCGCCGGCGCTGGCCGATTTGCGCGGGTTCCTGGGAACAATGCGCCCCAGTGGCGTGTCAAAAGATTTCGTATCTCTACTCACTGTGGCCTTGATCATGTTCATATGCGGAGAACCGATCTTGCCGGCCACGTAGGTGTTGGCGGGCGTGTCGTAAAGTTCATCCGGCGTGCCACGCTGAACAACGCCGCCATCACGCATGACGGCTATTTCTTCACCCATGGACAGGGCCTCAAGCTCATCGGGAGTTGCATAGACAATGGTCATGCCAAACTGGCGGTGCAGGCGTTTCAGTTCGGCGCGCATGTCATGGCGCAATTTCGCGTCGAGATTGGTGAGCGGCTCATCGAGGAGCAGAATTTTGGGCTGGCGCACCAGCGAGCGGCCCAAGGCCACACGCTGCTGCTCGCCGCCTGACAGGGTGCCGGGCTTGCGCTCAAGGCGCGGTGTCAGCTTCAGCATGGCCGCGGTTTCGTTGACCCTGCGGGTGATTTCCCCGGAACCGACCTTTTCCTCACGCAAGGGATAGGCGAGATTTTCGAATACGGTGAGGTGCGGATAAAGGGCGAAAGACTGGAACACCATGGACACGCCGCGGCCAGCGATGGGCTTGTCGGTCATGTCAAGGCCATCAATTTCCACACGGCCTGAATCGGGCCGAACCAGGCCTGCGATGGTGCGCAGCGTCGTTGTCTTGCCCACCGAGCTTGGGCCAAAAAGAACAAAGAACCTGCCGACCGCCACATCAAAAGAGAGGTTCTCAAGCGCGCGCACACTGCCATAGGATTTGGAAATCCCTGATAGTCGCAGCGCCAGTTTTTCGGCCTTCGCCATTCCTGCTCCCTGATTGCCCTTGGTTTTTTTGGTCGAGACTACCTTGTCATTCTCAATTTGCAAGCTCCCATTGGCCGGACTTGGCGGATTTGAGAACCGCGTCGGTTACGATATCGGTCGCCATCGCGTCTCGGAACGTGGGGGCCGCGGCGCTGCCAGCTCCGTTTGCTTCCAGGAAATCCGCGACTTGATGAATGAAGGTGTGCTCGTAGCCAATTTGCAGGCCGGGAACCCACCATTTGCCCATATAGGGATGATCACCGTCGGTAATGTGAAGGTTGCGCCAGCCGCGGGTCTTGCCTTCGTCGCGGTGATCGAAATACTGCAACCGGTGCAGGTCATGCAAATCCCACGAGATCGAGGCATTTTCGCCGTTGATCTCGAAGGTGTAAAGCGCCTTGTGGCCGCGCGCATAGCGGGTGGCCTCGAAGCTTGCCAGCGAACCATTGGCGAAGCGGGCGAGGAACAGGCTGGCATCGTCAATGCCGACGGGTTCGGTCTTGCCGGAAATAGCGTGATGGCGTTCCTTGATGAAAGTTTCGGTCATGCCAGAGACTTTGGCTATGCCGCCATTCAACCACATGGCGGTGTCAATGCAGTGGGCCAGGAGATCGCCGGTGACGCCGCTTCCCGCCACGCCCACATCCAGACGCCAAAGCCCCTGCCCTCCCTGTGGCAGATCCTTTGAAATGGTCCAATCCTGCAGGAATTTGGCGCGGTAATGGAAAATCCTGCCAAGCTTGCCTTCGTCGATCAATTGCTTGGCGAGCATGATGGCTGGCACACGGCGGTAATTGTACCAGACCATGTTGGGCACCTTGGCCTTTTCAACCGCCTCCACCATCTGAATGGATTCTTTTGCGCTGCGGCCCAGGGGTTTTTCGCACATCACCATCTTGCCCGCCTTGGCAGCGGCGACGGCTATCTCAAGATGGGTGTCGTTGGGGCTGGCAATATCGATCAAGTCGATATCCTTGCGCTCAACCAGCTTCCGCCAATCGGTTTCAGTCGATTCATAGCCCCATTGCCCGGCAAAGGCCTTCACCTTGCCCGCGTCCCTGGCACACACCGCCTTGAGCACTGGCTTGCAGGGGACATCAAAGAAATGGCTGACCTGGGAAAACGCGTTCGAGTGGGTGCGCCCCATGAAGCCGTAGCCCACCATGCCGACATTGAGAGGTTTCTTTGCCATCTCAGGCCTGCCAGCCGTGCTTGTCGCGCACCTTGACCATTGTGGAGAGAATTTCGTTCCAAGTCTGCTGCTTCAGCATCACCTCGTTGGGGAACATGCAGCCATCCCAGCAGATATGACGGAAGGCCTTGGTCAAATCCCCCTCGCCGTCGCGCAGCCAGTAGCCCGCATGTTTTGGAATGTCGAGCTTGCCGTTCTTGTCCGTCACCATGCAGTGGCGGCCGGTTTTGTCGTGGTAGCCGAGGCCCTTCACCGTGCCGTCGTTCTGGGCCACGTGGAAGTCAATGGTCCAGGGCCTGAGCGCATCGGTCATTTTCTTCAGCGCTTCGTCGAGGGTTTTCTTGCTTTTCCAGTCAAATTTGGCAGGCAACAAGCGGGCTTTCGGCGCGTTGTAGCCCATGGTGTAGAGAAGCGTGTGCGCCATGTCCGCCTGGAAACCGATAGTTTGGGGACGGTCCGTTTCTTCCAGCGTGTCAATCATGGCTTTCCATGAATGCATGCCGCCCCAGCAGATTTCGCCCTCGGCGGCCAGGCGTTCGCCGAAGTCCGCCGCAACACCGCAGGCTTCGCGAAATGTCCTGGCGATTTTTTTGGTGTTGCCTGCGGGGTCTTTCGACCACTCGCCGGGGCTTGCGGCGGAGTCAATCCTGACAACACCGTAATTCCGGACACCGAGATCGCGCAGCCTCTTTCCAAGCTTGCAGGACTTCTTGACGTTTTCGACAAATTTCTTGCGATCAGCGGGAGAACCCATGGCTGAACCACCGCCAACCGGCGGCCAGACGGGCGCCACGATGGAACCAATGACGAGGCCGCGCGAGCGGACTTTCTCAGCCAGCCGCTTGATCTCATCATCATCGGCATCAATGTTGGTGTGGGGGCCTACGTGAAAAATATCTATGCCGTCAAACTTGACGCCATTGACGTTGGCCTTGGCCGTCAGGTCGATCAGCGTGTCGAGCTCAATTCCGGGCTCCGAGTCCGGCCCCTTGCCCACGAGGCCCGGCCACATGGCGTTGTGCAGTTTTGGAAAATTATTCGCGCCGGCCATAGGCTCTCCCTCGATATTATTTTTGTTTGCGCATGTTAATCAAAAATTCGGCTTGCTGTCCACAACTGTTATATTAGTATGACAGCATGAGTTTCAATTTTTCCCGGTCGCGGCTTGACCGATCACGGCCCATGCGCGACCAGATATATCCGCTGGTGCGGCGCATGATTCTGACGGGCGCGATAAAACCCGGCGACGTGATTGATGAGAAGGCGATTGCGGTCCAACTCGAGATTTCACGCACACCGGTGCGCGAGGCTGTGAAGAAGCTCAGCGATGAAAATCTGGTGGAGGTCGTCGCGCAATCGGGCACCCGGGCGGCGCGCATTGACAGAAGCGAGATCGAAGAAGCCTTTCTCATCAGGCGGGCGCTTGAGGCGGAGAGCGCCGCACAGGCAGCACCCCGCATGACCCAGGCGCACACCGAAAAGCTGGAGGACATTCTCGTGCTCCACGCGCGGGCGTTGACGCGCAAAAAATATGTCGAAGCGATTGAGCGCGATGATGATTTTCACAGTTACATCGCGTCCATCAGCAATCTCACCAGGCTTTGGCGAACGGTGGAAATTTCGAAGGCGCAGCTTGACCGCTGCCGCCATTTGATGGTGCCGCGCGCTGGCGAAGGCGAGGCAACCCTGGCGCATCACCGCGCAATCATCAAGGCGCTCAACAGCGGCGACCCGGAAAATGCCCGCCGGGCCATGCGCGAGCATCTCGAGGCCGCCTACAAAAGCACGATTGCGGTGCTTGATGGGCCAGGATTGGTCAAAGCCACCAGTTAAAATCCGTGGCGGCAACCGAGGTTCAGGAGCAAGCTTGGCGTTTCATCACAATTTGATCGCAGGGGTTACAGCGCAGCAGGGATGCGCTAAACGCTTTCATTCATTCGCGCGACTGATGTTTTGCAGGATTTGGATGAATTGGGGAAATTTTCGCTGGTCATTTTCGATTGCGATGGCGTGCTTGTTGATAGCGAGCACCTGAGCGCGCAGGTTCTGGTCGAGACATTCGCCGACATCGGCGTGACAATAGACTTGGCGTTTGTGTTCGAAAATTTCCTCGGGCACAGTTTTCCGGAAGTGGCCGCGCGGTATGCGAAAGCGCATGGCGCCGGCATTCCGGAGACTTTCGAGGCCGATTACCGCATACGCCTGCTCAATAAGTTCAGCACTGATCTCAAGCCCATGCCATCCATTGAGAATGTCCTGGATGAGCTTTCTGTTCCTTGCTGTCTGGCGACGGGAAGCAGCCTCATTCGGGTCAGGCAATCTCTGGAGGTTACCGCGCTTGCCTGGAGGTTCACGGACCGGGTGTTTGCGACTTCCATGGTTGCGCGCGGAAAGCCTGCGCCAGACATATTTCTGCATACGGCCGAGGCCATGGGTGCCGCCCCGGCGCAGTGCCTGGTGATTGAAGACAGCGCCACCGGAATTGCGGCGGCCCATGCGGCGGGAATGACCGTTTGGCAGTTCACCGGTGGCAGCCATTTTCAGCACGGCTATAACCATACGGGATCAAGCCATTTGGTGGATCGCACATTTGATCGTATGGATAGGTTTTTCGAGGCAGCGCCTGAACTCAGGCGCTTGCCATAAACGAGGGACTTGGGGCGCCATCATGGTGCGAAATGTCGAACTGGAGAACACCAGGCTGGATGACGCGGCGCGCGCCGGCTGGCTCTATTACATCGCGGGCAACACCCAGGATGAAATCGCCAGAAAGCTCGGCGTTTCGCGGCAAACGGCGCAGCGGCTGGTATCGCTTTCGATCAGCGCCAAACTGATCAAGGTCAGGCTCGATCATCCCATTGCAAACTGCCTGCAGCTTTCCGAGCGCCTGAAGGAAGCGTTCAAAATTGATTTTTGCGAAGTGGTGCCGAGCGATCCGGAATCGGATTCTGTTTCGCATGGCGTGGCGCAAGCGGCGGCGGCGGAGCTGGAGCGCTATCTGGTTTCGCAACATCCCGTCATTGTCGCCATGGGAACGGGCCGCATGCTGCGCGCCATGGCCGACGAGCTGACGCCGATGGATTGCCCGCAGCACAAGATTGTTTCGCTGGTTGGCAATATCGCTTCCGATGGCTCGGCTTCGCTTTATGATGTGGTGAGCCGGGTCGCTGATGTAGTCAAAGCGCCGCATTACCCTATGCCGCTGCCGGTTATCGCGACGACTGTCCAGGACAAGGCCCTGCTGCTGGGGCAGAAGCCGGTGCGGAATGTCATTGAATTGGCGAAGCAGGCGGATGTGAACTTTGTGGGTGTTGGAACTATTGGCGATGACGCCGCGCTGGTGCGCGATGGCTTCGTGAAGCCTGAGGAAATGCGCGCGCTGGCGAAGGCAGGCGCCGCAGGTGAAATTATTGGCTGGGCTTATGACAACCAGGGCCAGTTGATCGATGGCCTGACCAATGATCGCGTGGTGAGCGTTCCATTGGACCACCCCGCCAAGCGGCGCGTTATCGGCGTCGCAATGGCGACGTCAAGACTGCGCGCCGTGCGAGGCGCTTTGGCTGGCAAGCTGATCAATGGAATTATCACCAATGAAACAATGGCCGAGTTGCTGCTAAGGTAATTTTTGCATCGCACTAGCGAATTACCCTTGACATCCCTCACTTAGAATATGAGTATATGCTCGCTACATTGGCAAAAGCTCAATAGTGCATTTGGGAGGAATAAATGAATCGCATCTACATCGGCGTTCTTGGCGCCATGATGTTTACTGCCTTGGCCACAACGGCCTGGGCTGAGACCACGCTTACAATCGCCACCGTGAACAACGGCGACATGATCACCATGCAGAAGATGACGGATGACTTCACGAATGCCAATCCCGACATCAAGCTGAACTGGGTGACATTGGAAGAAAATGATCTCCGTCAGAAAGTGACGACGGACATTTCCACCAAGGGTGGCCAATACGACATTCTCACAATCGGCATGTATGAAACACCGATCTGGGGTGCCAAAGGCTGGCTTGTTCCGCTTGCTGGCATCGATGATCCGGCAGACATTTTGCCTGCGGTAACCGCTGGCCTCTCGTCCGGCGGCACGCTTTATGCCGCTCCTTTTTACGGCGAGTCTTCCTTTGTGATGTATCGCACAGACTTGATGGAGAAGGCAGGCCTGAAAATGCCAGAAACCCCGACATGGGACTTCATCCTGGATGCTGCCAGGAAGATGACTGACCGTGCCAATGGCGTGAACGGTATTTGCCTGCGCGGCAAGGCCGGCTGGGGCGAAAATATGGCATTCCTGTCAACGATGGCCAATTCTTTCGGGGCCCGTTGGTTTGATGAAAACTGGAAGCCACAGTTTGACTCTCCAGAATGGAAAGATACACTCAACACCTATCTCGCCATCATGAAGGAAGCAGGCCCTGAAGGTGCTTCAGGCAACGGGTTCTCGGAAAACTTGGCCCTGTTTCAGTCCGGCAAGTGCGGCATGTGGGCAGACGCAACATCTGCTGGTTCCCATGTCCTTAACAAGGATGCCAGCAAAGTAGCTGACCAAACTGCCTTCACCATGGCGCCTGATAAGGGCTTTGGCAAACGTGCAAACTGGTTGTGGGCTTGGGCGCTGGCCATTCCCGCCGGTTCGCAAAAGGTAGATGCTGCTCAGAAATTCGTGGGTTGGGCAACATCCAAGCACTACACTGAATTAGTGGCTTCGAAGTTGGGTTGGGCCAACGTGCCTCCAGGTACACGGACTTCGCTCTATGCGAATCCCGAATACCAGAAAGTGCCGTTTGCCGCGATGACACTCGCGTCCATGAACGCAGCTGACCCAACCAAGCCAACTGCAAAGCCGGTTCCTTATACAGGCGTGCAGTTTGTTGCCATTCCTGAATTTGCAGGTATCGGTACAAAGGTTGGTGAATTGTTCTCGGCAGCTCTTGCTGGCCAGATGACAGCTGACGATGCTTTGGCGCAGGCTCAAACCTACACCACAGACGAAATGACCAAGGCTGGTTACATCAAGTAATTGTGCTGGGCCGCCTGGGAAACCAAGCGGCCTTTTTTTTCAACCAAACACCGTCATCCCGGCGAAAGCTGGGACTCATGGTTCAGCACGCTCAAGAGCTTGAGCCTGTGGCAAGGATGGGTCCCGGCTTTCGCCGGGATGACGGGTTTTTTCTAACGGCACAAAGAAAAACTCATGGCCACGCGGCAGGCACAGAGATTGGGAACATGGGCACTGATGCCCTCTATGGCTGTGCTGTCGGCCTGGGCCTTTGTGCCGCTTGCGCTCGCCATCTACTACGCGTTTTTGCGCTATAATCTCCAGGATCCGGAAAATGTCCGCTGGTTCGGCTGGAACAATTTCTATTACTTCATGAAGGATCCCTACTTTCTGAAGAACCTTGTCAACACGCTGCTGCTGGTGGGGGGCGCCATTGTCACAACAGTGGCGGGCGGCATTGCCCTGGCGCTGCTGTTCGACCAGCCCTTCTGGGGTCGCGGTTTTGTCCGTGTACTGATGATTTCACCGTTCTTCATCCTGCCCACGGTTTCTTCCATGGTGTGGAAGAATTTGCTGATGCATCCGGTATTCGGACTGTTCGCCGAGATACAACGATGGTTTGGCGTCACCCAGCCATTTGACTGGTTCGCCAAGCTGCCGCTGTTTTCTGTCGGCGTTATTGTTTCCTGGCAGTGGCTGCCCTTCGCCGCACTCATTCTGCTCACGGCTCTGCAGTCGCTTGATGAGGAGCAGAAAGATGCGGCCGCGATGGATGGCGCAAAGTCCTGGGCTTACTTCTGGCACATTGTGCTGCCGCATCTGGCCCGGCCCATCACCGTAGTCGTGCTGATCGAAACCATTTTTCTGATGAATACATTCGCTGAGCTGAAAGTGACGTCGGTGGGTGGCTTTGCCGGCAATCTCACCTACCTCGTCTTCTCTCAGTTGCAGAATGCCAATGATGTAGGCGCGGCGGCGGCGGGTGGTTTGATTGCCGTCATCCTCGCCAATCTTGTCTCCATATTCCTCGTGCGCCTCATGGGTAAGAATCTGGAGAATTGATCATGGCCATAAAAACCTCCAACCGCCGCAAATTGACTTTTGCCATTCTCGCCTGGATCGTCGGCATACTCATGTTTTTCCCGGTGATGTGGACGGCCATTGCGTCCTTCAAGGCGGAATCGGATGCCTATTCCCTGCCGCAAACGATGTTCATTTCGCCATGGACTACGGAAAACTTTGCCGAAGTGCAAAGGCGCTCCGACGTGCTCACATATTTGCGAAACACTGTGGTCATTGCCGTTTTCTCCACTTTGCTGGGCCTCATCTTCGCAATTCCCGCCGCCTGGTCCATGGCCTTTTCGCCACGCGCGGAACATGCCAGCAAGCTCAATGGTTTTGCCTGGCTCGGCATCATTCTGGGGGCCATCGCCGTGGCCTTTGCCATTCTCTACGCCAATGGCTGGGTGTTGACGTCGCCCATTTTCGCCATCGCCCTGCTGCTTCTCGTTTGCATTCCTGTTACCGCCTGGGTCTTTACGCGCAACACCAAGGACTCTCTCCTCTGGATTCTCTCCACCAAGATGATGCCGCCTGCCGGCGCCCTCATCCCGATCTATCTGATCTTCAACCGCAACGGCCTCGTCTTCGATAATTGGGGGGAAGGGATGGATTGGCGCGAATACAACCTCTTCGACAGTTTCTGGGGCATGGTTCCGCTGATGATGCTGCTCAATCTGCCGATCATGATCTGGATGCTCTACACCTACTTCAAGGAAATCCCGGGTGAAATTCTTGAGGCCGCGCGCATGGATGGGGCGAACCTGTGGAATGAGCTGGTCCGTGTGCTCACACCCATGGCCCTGCCTGGCATCGCCTCAACCGCACTCCTGAGCCTCATCCTCGCCTGGAACGAAGCCTTCTGGACTTTGAACCTGACAACGAAATACGCCGCGCCCGTGAGCTTCCTGATTTCGGAATATACAAATCCGCAAGGACAGTTCTGGGCCAAGCTGTCGGCGGCGTCCATCATGGCGATCACGCCCATCCTCATCATCGGCTGGTTCTCGCAGCGCCAGCTCGTGCGCGGCCTCACATTCGGAGCGGTGAAATAATGGGAACAATCAATCTCAAGAACGTGCGCAAGGTCTTTGGTGATCACGTCATCATTCCAGGCGCCAGTCTTGAAATCCGCAAAGGTGAGTTCATTGTTTTCGTCGGACCATCCGGCTGCGGCAAGTCCACGCTGTTGCGCATGATTGCCGGCCTTGAAGACCTGAGTGGCGGCGTCATTGAAATTGAAGGGCGCGATGTCTCCGACGTCGGCCCGTCCGAACGCGGACTCTCCATGGTGTTCCAGTCCTATGCGCTTTATCCCCACATGAGCGTGCGAAACAACATCGCCTTTCCGCTGAAAATGGCGAAGTTGCGGCAAGTCGAAATCGACGAGAAAGTGTCGAAGGCCGCCGCAACCCTCAATCTCACGGAATATCTTGATCGCCGGCCGCGGCAATTGTCCGGCGGCCAGCGCCAGCGCGTCGCCATCGGCCGCGCCATCGTGCGCCAGCCCAAGGCGTTTCTGTTCGATGAACCCTTGTCCAATCTTGATGCGGCGCTGCGCGTGAACATGCGCGTCGAAATCATGCAGATGCATCAGGACATGGGCGCCACCATGGTCTACGTCACCCATGACCAGGTGGAGGCCATGACCATGGCTGACCGCATCGTGGTATTGAACAAGGGCGTAATCGAGCAGGTCGGTTCGCCGCTTGAGTTGTACAACAAGCCGGACTCGCTCTTTGTCGCCGGCTTCATCGGGTCGCCAAAAATGAATCTTCTGGCTGGCGAATCTGCCAGAAAGCGCGGCGCAACAACAATAGGAGTGCGCCCCGAACATATCGACATCGTCACGGGCAAGGGTGAGTGGCAGGGCAAGATCCTGCTTGCGGAACACCTGGGATCTGACTCTTTCCTGCATGTCGACGCTGGAAGCGCCGGGCGCTTGATAGTCCGGGCTCCGGGCGAATTTGAACATGGGCCGGGGGCGGCCATATCACTGAAGCCGGATGCCACCCGCATCCATCGTTTTGATGAGAGTGGAAGGACAATGCGCAAATGAGACTGCAGGGTAAAACAGCCATCATCACCGGCGGTGCGCGCGGCATTGGTGCGGCCATTGCCGAGGGCTACGTCAAAGAGGGTGGGCGGGTCTGTGTGGCCGATATTGAGCTGGAAGCCGCGCGGGAGACCGCAAGAAAAATCGGCGGCCAATCCTTTGCCGCGCATCTTGATGTGACGAATATGAAGTCAATCGAAGCCTGCGTCGCGCAAGCCGAAAAGGAGGCGGGCGGCATTGATATTCTGGTGAACTGCGCCGCGATCTTCGACATGGGCCCATTTGAGCACACCTCCGAAAAAAGTTACGACAAAATTTTCGCGGTGAATGTGAAGGGCACGCTGTTCATGATGACGGCGGTGTCACGCTCAATGATTAAGCGCGGCAAAGGCGGCAAGATCATCAACCTGGCGTCGCAGGCCGGGCGCCGCGGTGAACCTCTTGTTGTCAGCTATTGCGCGTCGAAAGCCGCGGTTATCAGCATGACGCAGTCGGCTGGTCTTGCGCTGATCAAGCACAAGATCAACGTGAACGGCATTTCACCTGGCGTAGTTGATACGCCGATGTGGGATGTTGTTGATGGCCTCTTCGCCGAATACGAAAAACGCCCGCTGGGCGAAAAGAAAAGGCTGGTTGGCGAGGCCGTGCCTTATGGACGCATGGGAAAGCCGGAAGATCATGTAGGCTGCGCGATTTTTTTGGCGTCGCCTGAAAGCGACTACGTTGTGGCACAGACGTTCAACGTGGATGGCGGACAATGGATGAGTTGAGGGGGACATAATATGTATTTAGAGAAACTGAAATTGAATGGACAGGTGGCTGTCGTCACGGGCGCAGGACAGGGCATTGGCGCCGCCTGCGCAAGAGCGCTCGGCGAAGCGGGCGCGAAAGTCATTGTCGCCGATTTCATGCCGGAACGCGTAGACACTACCGTTGGCGAATTGCGCAAGCTGAAGATCGACGCCCATGGCGTCATGCTTGATGTCACGAAATCAAAGGCAGTGGATGCGGTTTGCGCTGATATCCTGAAGGCCCACGGCCGGGTGGATATTCTGGTCAATAACGCCGGCGTGGCCCGCAGCGACGTGAAGGCGGAAGACACCAGCGATGATCATTGGCGTCATCATATGGATGTGAATGTCGATGGTCTGTTCTGGTGCTGCCGGGCCTTTGGCTCCGCCATGCTGAAGCAGGGCAAGGGCTCGATTGTGAACATCGGCTCCATGTCTGGTTTCATCGTCAACAAGCCGCAACCGCAATCCTTCTACAACGCGTCCAAGGCCGCCGTTCATCACCTCACTCGCTCACTCGCGGCGGAATGGGGTGCGCGAGGTGTGCGCGTCAATGCGGTGGCGCCAACTTACATTGAAACACCCCTGACCGCGTTTGGCATGACCCAATCTCCTGACATGTACAAGGTGTGGCTGGAAATGACCCCGATGGGCCGCGTCGGCCAGCCCGACGAGATCGCCTCAGTGGTGCATTTTTTGGCGTCGGATGCGGCAAGCCTGATGACAGGGTCGATTGTGCTGGCCGATGGCGGGTATTGCTGCTGGTGAGCTGGACTTGGGCGCTTGTTTCAAGATGCCGGAACCCCTATTGGGTTCCTTGAAATGGACCAGAATGATGCCCTCTCCCAATGGCTTGCCGCTTTTCGTGACGCTGTAAGCGCTGGCAAGTTTGTAAAACTTGCGCTTGCCAAACCCACCGCCGCCGCTGGTGATTTGAAGGCAGTCGACGTGCGGCCCATCCTGGTGAAGGAAGCGCTGAAGCTCAGCTTCACCTATCATCACCGCACGCGCGACGTGGTGAAGAATTATGGGCTGGAGGATAGCGCGGCGCTCATCGGTGAATTGCTGAATGGCAAGATTGACAGTGGCCGGCTCTATACTTTGGCAGCCGACCTATCGCTTGCCAGACGGGAGGCGGGTTTTGAGCTATCGCGCGCGCCTGCCAGTCAAAAACGACTGCCGGAACTATCGCACAATCGAGCCAAGCAAAGATTTATTGAAGGCGCTGGCAGAGCCTATCTGCACCGGCTTGGCGTCACCGATGCGCAGGGCAAAGTGCACAAGAATTCGCAGGACAAGTTTCGCCAGATCAACAAATATGTCGAGGTCCTGGATGGCCTTATCAAGCAGTCCGACAGCGGCAAGAAATTGCGCATTGTCGATATGGGCGCTGGCAAAGGCTACCTCACGTTTGCACTGTATGACCATTTGGCCAATTCACTCAGGCTGGATGTGGACGTTGTGGGCGTGGAGCAGCGCGAGGATTTGGTGGAGCTGTGCAACGATATCGCGCGGGCAGAAGATTTCAAGAACCTGCGCTTCGTTCAGGGGTCAATCGCAAGGCATGATTGCGCCGGAGCCGATATTGTCATTGCGTTGCACGCCTGCGACACGGCGACAGACGACGCGATCAACAAGGCCATTCGGGCGCAGGCGAAACTGATTGTGGTGGCGCCCTGCTGCCACAAGCAAATCCGCCGTGAGATGGAGGGGGGAAGCGGCACCCATTCGCTCGATGTTCTCCTGAAACATGGCACTTATGTGGAGCGCATGGCCGAAATGGTGACCGATGGACTTCGGGCTGAATTGCTGGAGTTGCAGGGCTACAAGACCAAGCTTTTTGAGTTCATTTCAGATGCGCATACGCCCAAGAACGTGATGATTGTGGCGACGCAACTCGCCACGGCCCGACGGCCCGAGGACATGGATAAGCTCCGCCAATCAATTGCCGCGACCAAGGCGCAATTTGGAATTGCCCATCACCACCTTGAGCGCCTTCTCGGCAGTTGACAGGGCAATACCGCTGTCGCAGTATTATAATACAAATGAAATGCTGGCAGGTTGGCGACATGGGGTTGTTTGCGATTACCGTTGATTTCACCTTGCAACCGGGATCGCTGAAGGCGTTTCGCACGCTTATTGACAGGAACGCCAAAGACTCCTGCGCCGACGAGCCGGGATGCCGGAGATTTGATGTTCTGGTGCCTGAAAACACAACGGACCGGGTTTTCCTCTATGAAATTTATGATGACCGAGCGGCGTTTGACGCGCACATTAAGACGCGGCACTACGACGTCTTCAATCGCGAGAGCGCGCCGCATGTGCTGCTCAAGGATGTGACGGCGTATGACTTGGCGTGTGAAGCTTCACAAGCTTGAAAATGAAAAGGAAAGCCAGTGGCCAATAATCGCCTGAAAGGCATGACACGCAGCAAGGACGCCAAGCTTGGCCACTTCATTGTGGAGTTTGCCACGCCCGGCATTGGCCACATCATGAAGGCGGCGGGATGCGATTTCGCGCTCTTTGATCTCGAACATTCGGGCTTTGGGTTTGAAACCGTCAAAAGCGCCATTCGCTATTTTGAGGCGGCTGACGTAGCTCCAATTGTGCGGGTTCCGTCCAAGGAATACCACCACATCGCGCGGGCTTGCGATATGGGCGCGGAAGGCATCATGATCCCCATGGTTGGGAATCCCAAGGAAGCGAAGGC
Organism: uncultured Alphaproteobacteria bacterium; assembly: GCA_963816305.1. Taxonomy (GTDB): domain Bacteria; phylum Pseudomonadota; class Alphaproteobacteria; order Rhizobiales; family Aestuariivirgaceae; genus Aestuariivirga. Next base: position 30,243 of record CAWFJW010000020.1, on the reverse strand, counting down.
CATCGTGGAATGCATGAAGTATTTCCCGATGGGCAAGCGCGGCGTGGCCTTGGGCGTGGCGCATGACAATTATAGCGGCGGATCAGTGCCGGAGAAGCTCGCCGGGGCCAATGCGCGAACCACCCTGTTTTGCCAGATCGAAACGGCGGAAGGGGCGGAGAACGCCGATGCCATAGCGGCGGTTGATGGGGTTGATTGCCTATGGATTGGCCATTTCGATCTTTCGGTGTCACTTGGAATTCCCGGTGAGTTTGACAACCCCAAATTTTTGGACGCCATTGCCAGAACTGCGGCGGCCACCAAAAAGCATGGCAAATCGCTTGGACGGCTGGTGCCAACAACTGAACTGGGCATTGCCCTTTACAAACAAGGATTTGATTTCTGCTGTTACTCCGGCGATGTCTGGGTTTTGCGGGATGCGCTTACGCAGGCCATTGGCAAGTTGCGGGAAGGCTGCAAGGCATGACAGCCAAATTCCGCGTAGCCCTTTCAGGCGATTTCAAGAAGGCCGATGGAGCGCCGGTGTTTCCGGACTTTGATTTGATGCCGTTGAAAAATGCTCAAAACGTGGAAGCGGTGTTTCTTGAATTGGCCAATCCGTTGCGGGCCGATCAGCTTGAGGATTTTGATGCGCTGATATTGCTGGCCCATCGCTTTGCGCCGACCAGCGTTCCGAAGAGTGGCAGGCTTTCGGTGGTTGCCCGGTTTGGCGTGGGGTATGACACGGTTGATGTGCCCGCCTGCACGGCAGCGGATATCGCGCTTTGCATCACACCTGATGGTGTGCGGCGGCCGGTTGCCGTTTCGATCATCACACTCATGCTGGCGCTCACCGGCAAGATGATGGTGAAAGACAAACTGGCCCGCCAGGGACCGCCGGGATTTGCGGCGCGCGGCGATCACATGGGCGTTGGCCTAGTTGGCAAAACGCTAGGTTCCGTCGGCATTGGCAATATCGGCGCGGAGTTGTTCCGGCTGGCCAAGCCCTTCGACATGAAGTTCATGGCCCATGACCCTTTCGCAGACCCAAAGATTGCCAGGGAATTGGGAATTGAGCTGGTGGGCCTCGACGATGTATTTGCGCGGGCTGACATCCTCACCATCAACTGCCCGCTGACGGATGAGACCCATCATCTGGTCAATGCCAAGCGTTTGGCGCTTATGAAAAAGACGGCTTACTTCATCAATACGGCCCGCGGGCCAATTGTTGACCAGAAGGCACTGACGGAAGTCCTTGCGGCGGGACGGATCGCCGGTGCGGGGCTTGATGTATTTGAAGTGGAACCGCCGGACCCCAATGACCCGCTTTTGAAGCTCGATAACATTATTGTGGCACCCCACGCGCTGTGCTGGACGGATCAATGTTTTGCAGGAAATGGGGCCGCCGATATTGCAGCCGTACTGGAGATACAGCATGGTCGGATTCCGCGCGGCGTGGTGAACAGGCAGGTGCTTGAAAGTTCGCGTTTTAAGGCTAAGCTGGAGGCTTACGGCAAACAGTTTGGTTCATAAGAATTCCCCGCAAACAAGCAGGGATGAACGAGTGGCCGCGTCATGCAGCCGCTCAAACCTTGGGAGGATGTGATGGTTACAAGACGAAAGTTAGGCTGGATTGGCATGGCCGCGACGTTCGCGGTTTCGCTTGCCCAACCAGCATGGGCCGAAAGCGCCGCCGAGCGGGCAGTGAAGGAAGCCCAGCAATACAAGGGACAGACGATCACGATCGTTTGGGAAGCGGGCCTGCAAGCGCTTGATCCCCTGAACTTTTCGGGGCCAAAGTGGAAAGAGCTGACTGGCATTGACGTAAAGGTGGTTGAAGTTTCAACCGCCGAAATGTTCACCAAGATCATGCAGGATTACAAGTCGGGGGCCGGTGCTTATGATGCGCTGAACGTCATCCCGGCCTGGATGCCCGACCTCGCCAATGCAGGCGCGCTTGAGCCGCTCGACTCATATGTCGACAAGTTTGGCTTCCGTGAAGAACTGCAGAAGATCGCTCCGACCTATCGCGACAACCAGATGATGGTGGACGGTAAGATCTTCGGTTTCCCAGACGATGGCGACGTATTCCTGTTCTATTTCCGCAAAGATATCTTTGAGGATGCGGCGGTGAAGGAAGCCTTCAAGGCGAAAACCGGCAAGGACCTGGCTGTGCCAACGACCTGGGCTGATTTTGGCGTGACGGGGGCTGCGCTCACCGAAATTCTCAAGGACAAGGGCATCTACGGCGCTGCGTTCTTCCGCCAAGCTCCCTACACGATGTTCATGTTGCAGGAGCGCTTCCGCAATGAAGGTGGAAAATTCTTTGACGCCGATACGATGAAAGCCACAATCAACTCTGACACAATGGTGCGGATTCTGAATGAGATGCGCGAGGAGAACAAGTTCATGCCGCCTGGCGTTGAACAGTTTGGCTTCGTTGAAAACCTTGCGGCATTCCTGCAGGGCCAAACAGCAATGACAATCTCATGGCCGCCCTATGGCCGTTGGGCTGCCGGCTATGGCACTGATCAGGAAGTTCTGAGCTGGGTTCCCAAATCAACAATTGCCGGCAAGGTGGGCTACGCGCTGCCACCCGGCGGTCACCCCCAGCTCGCCGCAGGCTTCGCGCTTTCGGTATCTTCCACCTCCAAGAACAAGGAAGCCGCCTATCTGTTCATCCAATGGCTGAACAGCGAGGATGTGAGCTTGCAACGCGTGCAGTTGCCTTATGCCCTGCGCGATCCATTCCGCGATTCGCACTTCACGAGTCCCGAATATCTGGCGAAATGGCCAGAGGCCAAGGAGTATCTGGCGGCCCTGCAGGCGGGGGCCAACTCTGGCCTGCTGGACCTCTCTCTGCTTCAAACCGACAAGTATGAAGAAGTGCTGCGTCAGATGATTTCCAAACTCTGGGCTGGCGAAGACGCCAAAACCATCGCTGATGCTGCAGCAGCTGAATGGGACGCGATCACCGAGAAAATCGGCATTGACGCGCAGAAAGCAGTTTATGCTGGCTGGGCATCGAAGTCTGGCGCCTATCCGAAATAAGACAAGAGGCCAATCTTCCTTCCCCCTTGCGGGGGAAGGAACGCTCTTGAACGGATCGCAGGCCCATGACCGCCATAGCCATTCACCCTGACAGGAATTTCCGCTACTGGCTGCTGACGCCTGCAGTGTTCCTGTTGCTGCTCATTGGACTTTTTCCGCTGATCTACTCGCTGATGGTGAGTTTCATGCGGATTGACATGATGAACACGGATACATCCTTTGCTGGCCTCTATAACTATGCCCAGCTTTTCAAGGACAAGCGCCTTTGGGAATTGTTGCTACACACCTTGGTGATCACACTGATCGCGCTTCCCGTTGAATTGCTGCTTGGGTTGGCGATGGCCTATTTGTTTCTGGAGAAAATGCCAGGAAGGCAGATTTTCATTTCCCTGCTGGTGCTGCCCACCATCATTTCACCCATCGTCGCTGGCGCAACATGGCGACTTTTGTTCGATAACCGCTTTGGACCGATCAACCAGATTTTGGGTTGGTTTGCCGGCCATCCGGTTGCAGCCTTGTGGACCATCAACCCAAATCTTGTTTATCCAGCCATTATTTTCTGCGAGATATGGCAGTGGACGCCGTTCATGTTCCTGATCCTGCTTGCCGCGCTTTCCAATGTTGATAAATCCCTGACGGAGGCCGCAGAAATTGATGGGGCTGGTTTCATGCGCACGTTCTTTCGCATTGTGCTTCCCGCAATTTGGCCGGTGATGGCGATCGCCATTCTCATCCGCGGGCTCGACCTGGTGCGCATTTTTGACATCATCTGGGCGCTGACATCAGGGGGGCCAGGCACCATGACTGAAACCATTTCGATCTATGCCTATACGCAGGGCTTCAGGCAATTCGAAACGAGTTACACGGCGGCCATCGCTTTTCTGGTTATCGTAATTCTTACCGTCGTGGTCACCTGGGCCATCAGGCGCATGGGATTGGCCAAATGAGCGCCCTGCCCTTCCACCGGCGCAAGGAAGCGCGCCTCGGCATACGCTATTTCATTGCCTGTTTGCTGGTCGCCATATTCGTGTTTCCGGTCTATTGGCTGTTCATCATTTCCTTCAAAACTCCGGAAGAAATTTTCGCGTTTCCACCTGTATGGTATCCCAGCAGCATTCAGTTCGCCAACTACAGGGTATTGTTCAAGGATGGTGATGCGGAGACCGTTTGGAACAGCTTGGTGCTGGCAACCGTTTCCACGTTCTTCGCCATGATCCTCGGCAGCATCGCGGCTTATTCGCTGGTGCGATTCAGGACGGGCGGCGAAAATCTCGCCGTGTGGATCATTTCGCAGCGCATGATGCCGCCTGTGGCCATCGTGTTCCCGGTGTTCCTGCTCTATGTTTACTTCGGCTGGGTCGACACGTTTTTCGGCCTCATTGTCCTCTACACCGCGTTCAATCTGCCCTATGTGATCTGGATGATGCGGGGCTACATCGAGGACATTCCGCTGGAGCTTGAAGAGAGCGCGCTGGTTGATGGCTGCACAAGGTGGGAAGTCTTGTGGAAGGTTGTGATGCCGATGGCGCGCTCGGGGCTTTTCGCCACCGCTGTTTTCACGTTTGTGTTTGCATGGAATGAATTTCTGTTTGCGCTGGTCCTCACGCGCACCGAAGTTGTCACTTACACGGTGCAAGTGACGCATTACTTTGGCGGGCAATCAAATTTCTGGGCGAAGATCGCGGCGATGTCGGTGCTCGGCACCATCCCGGTTTTCATCGCCGTTGCCACCATGCAGCGGTACCTCGTGCGCGGCATCTCCATGGGCGCAGTCAAGGGCTAGGTCATGTCAGACTTGAAAATCACCGGACTTCACAAGCACTATGGGAATTTCCATGCGGTGAAAGGGATTGATCTGGAAGTTCCGTCGGGTGAATTCACAGTGCTTGTGGGACCATCGGGCTGCGGCAAGTCAACATTGCTCAGAACGATTGCGGGGCTTGAGGAGCCGAGCGCCGGCACAATTGAAATCGCCAACAAGGATGTGACCTGGGCGAGGCCGCGCGACCGCGACATTGCGATGGTATTCCAGAATTACGCGCTCTATCCTTACATGAGCGTGTTCGAAAACATTGCTTTTGGCCTGCGGGCGCGGAAAGTTGCCGTGGCTGAAATTGATGCCCGGGTCAAGCGGGCCGCTGATATGCTGGACATTGGCCCGCTGTTGCAGCGTTTTCCACGAGAGCTTTCCGGTGGCCAGCGCCAGCGGGTCGCCATCGGCCGCGCCATTGTCCGGGACGCCCGGCTGTTCCTGTTTGATGAGCCCTTGAGCAATCTTGACGCGCAGCTTCGCGATGACATGCGGGTTGAAATCAAGCGGTTGCACAGGGAACTGGGCCGCACCATGATTTATGTGACGCATGATCAAATCGAGGCCATGACACTGGCCGACCGCATCGTGTTGCTGCGCGATGGCTGCATTGAGCAGTTGGGCGCACCGCTTGATCTGTTTGAACGCCCCGCCGGCCGGTTCGTCGCGGGGTTTCTCGGCAGTCCGAAGATGAATTTCCTAACTGCAACGGTGAGCGGACGCTCGCTCAAATTGGGTGATGGCACGAAACTGGCATTGCCTCGCAGTATCAAGCCGACGGACGTTATTCTCGAAATCCGGCCCCAGCACATCATGATTGCGGGAAAAAGCGTTGCCGCAGGTCACGCGCGGGTTCCCGTAGTCATCGAGCTGGTGCAGCCCACCGGCTCGCGGGTGCACGTCACCTTTCCGCTCGGAGGCGCCAACGTCGTAGCTGATCTGGATGCGCAAGATGCGAGCAAGCCTGGCTCCAAAGTCAATATCGATATTGATATGGCGCGCGCTGTCATCATTGACCCTACAAGTGAAAAAGCGATTTGATCCGCAGGAGAAGTTCCATGGCACAGAAGAAGCCGAGCCGCGCCATCAAGTTGTTTGGCACCGAAGCGCTTGAAGGCAGGCGACGTGAACTTGTTGCGGGACCAATCACTGCGGTGCTTGACAATGGCGCGCTGCGCTACATCCGCTTTCGAGGCGTTGAGGTTCTGCGGGCCATTGCCTACATCGTGCGCGACAAAAACTGGGGCACCTATGCGCCCTCCATCGTCGACATGAAGGTGAAGCAGGGCGCGGATGGTTTCAATGTTAGCTATGGCGCCACCTGCCGGGATGCAAATCAGGCCATCAGCTACAGGGCCAAGATCGAAGCGAAGGCGGATGGAACACTGACATTTTCCGCCGATGCGATACCGGAGAGCGATTTTCTGACGAACCGCACTGGCTTTGTAGTGCTCCACCCGCTGGAAGGCGTGGTTGGAAGGCCCGTTGATGTTGTCCATGTTGATGGCAAACGCGAGAAGCGGACATTTCCTAAACTCATCAGCCCGGGCCAGCCGATTTTCGAAGTTCGCTCCTTGAAGCACACAGTCATACCCGGGGTCGGCGCCACAGTTTTGATGGAGGGCAACAAGTTCGAGATGGAGGACCATCGCAACTGGATGGACGCATCCTATAAAACCTATGTTTGCTCCCTGCTCGACCCCTGGCCCTATACACTGCCAGCCAACAGGATGTTCACCCAGTCAATAAAGTTGACGATTGCCGGGAAGCCAACCAAGCCTCCGCCGAAGCGTTCGAGCACTGGCGTTCAGGTAGCCCTTGGGCGCACTGCCAACATGCTGCCAGCTATCGGCATAGGCGTTCCCATGAGGGAAGCGGAGGAAGCGCTTGGCAAGGCAGACATCATTTCAGCGGCATCGCCTTCGCATCTGGTTTGCCAGATCGACGGCAGGGGAAGTGGCCAGGCCGCGGCAGCGGAGGCCTTTCGCAAGCTGAAGGAAAAAACCAACACCCCAGTCATTCTGGAAATTATTCTTCCGGCGCAGCAACCGGTTGAACGGGAAGTTTCCGATATTGCGGCGGCGCTTCATGCGGGCGGATTGAAACCAGAACTCGCTGGTGGTTACGCAGGCCCATGATCTCAAGTCGTTCCAGCCCAACAGCCCGCGGCCACCGGGGCCTGGTTACGAAGAGATGGCCGCCGCCATGCGGGCTGCCTTTCCTGGCGTGCCGCTGGGCGGGGGAATGCTTTCTTACTTCACTGAACTCAATCGCAAACGACCGCCGGTTGAGAAATTTGATTTCATCACGCACACGGTTTGCCCGATTGTTCATGCCGCCGATGACATCTCGGTTATGGAAACGCTCGAGTCGCTGCCCTCAATTTTCGCATCAACCCGGGCCATCATCGGCAAGGCGCCCTATCATCTGGGGCCATCGGGCATTCCTTGCCGCGACAATCCTTATGGGGCAACGGTTGCGCCCAACCCGGATAATGGCCGTGTTTGCCTGTCCGACGTGGACCCTCGCCAGCGCGGACTCTTTGCTGCGGCCTGGAATTTGGGACTGTTTGCTGCGGCGGCGCGCGGCAAGCTGGATGCCGTTTCCTTGGGATCAGCAACCGGGCCGCAGGGTGCAATTTCCCATGAAGGTGTTCATCCCGTCTATCACGTGCTGGCGGGGCTTGGCGGAGCCGGGCGTGCAAGGCGGATTGAAGCTGAAAGCAGCGCACCGGGCAAAATAGTCGCCTTTGCCCATCAGTCCAAATCCGGCCCGGTTTTGTGGCTGGCCAATCTGACGGCGGAAAAACAGATGGCGAAAGTCAACGGATTTTCTGGCGGCGCCCACCTGCATGTATTGGATGAGAGCAGTTTTGCAGCACTCGCGCGTGATCCAGCCTATATCAGCAAGGTCGGAACGCGCGTCAAGAAAGTTTCCAGCCTGGAGCTCAGCGCCTATGCGGTTGCTCGCATTGGGGCTTCGTGATGTTGCTGGGTTGCATCGCAGATGACTTTACTGGCGCCACGGATTTGGCCAACATGCTGTCGCGCCACGGCATGCGGACGGTGCAAACGATTGGTGTGCCCAAGGGTGCCGCACCTGAGGCGGATGCCATTGTTGTTGCGTTGAAGTCACGGACGATTGCGGCAGATGAAGCTGTCGCGCAATCGCTTGCGGCTTGCCGATGGTTGAAAGCCAATGGCGCGCGGCAGATCTATTTCAAGTATTGCTCGACGTTTGACTCAACTGACCGTGGAAACATCGGCCCGGTGGCCGACGCGCTGCTGGACGACCTTGGCGCCCAATTCACCATTGCCTGTCCGGCCTTTCCCGAAAATGGGCGGACGATTTACATGGGGCATTTGTTTGTCGGCGATGCGCTGCTTTCAGATTCAAGCATGCGCCATCATCCTTTGACACCGATGCTGGACTCGAGTCTGGTGAAAGTGCTGGCCAGGCAGACGCCCCACAAGGTGGGTCTCGTGCCGCATCGGATTGTGAAGACGGGAACTGCCGCTATCGCAGAGTCATTTGCAAAGCTTCGCTCTGGCGGAGTTCGCCATGCCATTGTTGACGCAATTGAAGATGTCGATCTCATGAATATGGGCGAGGCCTGCGCCGACTTGGCCTTGATTACTGGTGGGTCTGGGGCTGCAATTGGGTTGCCGGGGAATTTTCGGCGATCGGATTTACTGCGGATGCGTGAAAGCGTAGCGGAACTCTTTCCTGTTGGCGGCCCTGGCCTTGTGCTTTCCGGCAGCTGTTCGGCGGCAACTCTGGCGCAGGTTGAAGTGATGAAAGCAAAGTTTCCGGCCTATGCCATTGAGCCTCGGGCGCTGGCACAGAACTTCGATGGCGCAGTTGCGGCAATTGTATCATGGGCCAGCGAGAATTTGGTGCGGGGGCCGGTCCTGATTTACGCCAGTGCCGTGCCGGAACAGGTTGCCGCCGTGCAGGCGCAGTACGGGCGCGAAAAGGCTGGTGCCATGATTGAAGCGGCTATGGCGGCCTTGGCCCGGAAGTTGACTGAAAATGGCGTGGGGCGGATTGTTGTGGCTGGCGGAGAAACATCAGGCGCTGTAGTTTCAGCGCTGGGGATTGAAGCGCTGGAAATCGGGCCGCAGATCACGCCCGGTGTTCCCGCCACGCTTTCTTTTGGCAGACCCCGCCTGGCACTAGCCCTAAAATCTGGAAATTTCGGCGGGCCGGAGTTTTTTCTGGAAGCGCTGGCGGCGCTGAAATAGGCCTTTACTCGCCGTAGGGAATCCAGATGTTTTTGATCTGGGTGGCGTGGCGAAGGTATTCTTCGCCTTGGGCGTGGACCTCATTGCGCCAGTCGAAGTCTCTGCCCTGATTGGTCCAGGTGCTTTTGAGATTTCCGGCGGAGGCTATCTCCACGGCAGCACAGCCTGCGGCTGAGCCGTGGTACCAGAGCGCTGCCACATCATCGTGGTCGGCAAGGGTCTTGGCCAACTCCTCACGCTCGCCAGTTACGATGTTAATGACACCCACCGGCAGATCGGAGGTTTCAAGCACCTGATAAAAATCCGTGACAGCCAGCGCGCTTCGGGCGGCAGGAACGGCTACGACACGGTTGCCCATGGAAATTGCTGGCATGACCAGCGAGATAAATCCCAGCAGCGGCGCGTCGTGCGGACAAAGGATGCCCATAACGCCAAAGGGTTCGTTCATCGCCAAGGTTACGTGGCGGGAGCGGGTGGAATGGATGCGGCCATCATATTTGTCGGCGAGGGCCGCGTAATAGAAAATGCGCCGGATCGACAGGTCGATTTCTTCACTCGCTGGCTTAGGTTTCGAACCCAAGGCAATGAGGCGGTTGGCGAATTCGGCGGCTCGGGCGGACAGGTTTTCGGCAATATAGTAAAGAACCTGGGCCCGGTTGTGGGCGGTGGCGCTGCTCCAGCCGGATGCCTTGGATGCGGCTTCAACTGCGTTTCTGATATCTTTGCGATTGCCGAGGCCCGCTTGGCCAAGGCTTTTGCCCTTCGCATTCAGGACCGAATAGCTGTAACCGGAGTCAGGCCGCACTTGCTTGCCGCCAATGAAAAGTTTTGCTGTTCGATCAATGCTTTGGGGTTCGGCGGCGGCGGCGGGCAAGGCGGAAAGAGCTGGCATTTTGGGATCAGCCAGGGGTGGCAAAGTTTCCTGCCAGTCAGCCTTCATGTATTCATACATGCCTTCGCGGCCACCCTCGCGGCCGAAGCCGCTTTCCTTGTAACCGCCGAAGCCCGAGGCGGCGTCGAACAGGTTGGTGGAGTTGATCCACACAACGCCGGCCTTCATGCGAGCGGCTGATTCAAGGGCCAAGCTGATGTTTTCAGACCAGATGGTAGCCGCCAAACCGTAACGCGTGTGATTGGCGAGCTGGATTGCCTCGTCGGGAGTTCGGAATGTCATGACAACAGCGATGGGGCCGAAGATTTCTTCCTGCACAACTGTTGAGGCGGGCTCAACATCGACAAACAGCGATGGCGCGAAATAGTTTCCCCTGGCTGGCAATTCGCAAGCGGATTGCAACAATGTGCCGCCCTCCTCCTCGCCCTGTCTGACCAGCCCGCGAATGCGCTGCAGCTGAATGAGATCGACGACAGGCCCCATGTCCACAGATTTGTCGAGGGGCGAACCCACACGCAATGTATCCATGCGGCGCTTGAGCTTGGCGATGAAACGAGGAGCAACGCCTTCCTGAATGAGCAGGCGCGAACCTGCGCAGCAGACCTGCCCCTGGTTAAACCAGATGGCATCGACCACGCCCTCAACGGCTGCATCAAGATCGGCATCTTCATAAACAATGAAAGGCGATTTTCCGCCCAGTTCGAGCGAAAGTTTCTTGGCGGCGCCCGCTGTTGCCTTTCGGATAACGCGGCCCACCTCGGTTGAGCCGGTGAAGGCGATCTTGTCCACGTCCTTGTGGGCCACAAGATGAGCCCCTGTCGTGCCATCGCCGCAGACGATGTTGACAACGCCCGCCGGCAGACCAGCTTCACGGCAGATTTCAGCGAAGGCCAATGCGGTGAGCGGGGTGAATTCCGCTGGCTTCAAAACAACAGTGTTGCCTGCCGCCAATGCGGGCGCAATTTTCCAGGCCAGCATGAGCAGCGGGAAATTCCACGGGATGATCTGGCCGCAAACGCCAAGCGGCCCATAGCCCCTGAATTCGGAGGCCATCAATTCGGCCCAACCCGCATGGTGATAGAAGTGGCGGGCAACGAGCGGAATATCAATGTCGCGGCTTTCGCGGATAGCCTTGCCGTTATCCATGCTCTCGAGAACCGAGAGAAAGCGTTCGCGCTTCTGGATCAATCTGGCGATCGCGTAGAGATGACGGGCGCGGTCATGGCCTGATCGCGTTGACCAGCTGCGGAAGGCCTTGCGCGCGGCTTTCACCGCCTGATCAACATCACGTTCAGTGCCCTGGGCGATGCGGGCCAGAACCTCGTCAGTTGCCGGATTTACGGCATCAAAAAATTGCTGGCCTGACGATCTCACAAATTCGCCGTCAATGAAATGGCCAAAGCCCTCCCTGTGCTGATCGAGCCAGGCCAAGACGTGGGTGTTGGATTCAGGCGCGGGGCCGTAGTCCATGGTTTTGAGGACTTCTGCTACTTTTGGCATGGATCAAACCTCAGGCTAGCGCATGGTGGGAAAGGGCGGAATAACGCCCAGTGACGAAATGTTCGAGCTGGCGTTCGATGTCAGCCAGCATGGAGCTGGCCCCGATGCGGAAGAGTTCCGGCTCCAGCCATTCGTTACCGAGTTCTTCCTTCATCAGAATGAGCCAGGCCAAGGCATCCTTGGCGGTGCGAAGGCCGCCTGCCGGTTTGAAGCCGATCTTTTCACCGGTGAACTCACCGTAATCGCGGAGTGCGCGCACCATGGTGAGGCTGACAGGAAGCGTTGCGTTCACGTCTTCCTTGCCGGTTGAGGTTTTGATGAAATCGGCGCCCGCCATCATTGCCACCATGCTGGCCTTATATACATTGCGGAGGGTTTTCAAATCACCGGTTGCCAAAATGGCTTTCAAATGGGCTTGCCCGCAGGCTTCGCGCATGGCGCTCACCTCGTCGTAAAGGGCGGTCCAGTCCTGCGTCAGCACCTGGGCGCGGTGGATGACGATGTCAATTTCCCGCGCACCCTGGTCAACCGCATAGCGTATTTCAGCAAGCCGCTGTGGCAACGGCGTCTGACCTGCGGGGAACCCCGTGGCGACGGACGCAACGGGAATGCCCGAGCCTGACAGGGCCTCCACGGCGGCGGCTACAAGCATGGGATAGACGCAAACAGCGGCCACTGTGGGAGGGCTATCTGTGAGGCCTAACGCTGCAACGAGATCGTTCCGCAAAGGCTTTCGGGCTTTCGCACACAGGCGGTGGACGCGCTGATCCGTGTCATCTCCGGCCAAGGTTGTGAGGTCAATGCATTGAATGGCTTTCACCAGCCAAGCCGCCTGATATTCCTTCTTGACCGTCCGCCTGGTGATCATGGTCGCCGCGCGGCGCTCGCTGGCGGAGAGATTGACCTGAATGTTTTCAAACCACTCGGGGTGGAGAGTTGTCCCCTTATTTCGAGGCGGGTGGAGGTTGGTTGTTGAGGCTTTATCCATCTTGGCTGCGCTTATAGAACTTTATGTCAACAGGGCAAAGCATAACGGGAGTTGCGCTGGAAATTCCGATCTGCTTGAGTGGGCCCTCCAGGCTAGGGGAGCTTTGATGACTGCTTGCAACAATGGCATGAGGAACGGGTCGACCGTCATGGCGCGGTGAAAACGACAACGGCGGCGGCGCTTGCACGCAAATTACGCAAAGGAAAAACTGACCCGGTGGAACTCCTGCAACAAACTCTGGAGGCCATCAGGAAGTGCGATGATCAGGCGATATTCATCGACATCCTGGCTGACAGGGCGATGGCGGAAGCCAAGGCTTCGCGCAAGAGACTGAAGGCGGGAAAGCCCCTCAGCGCCCTTGATGGAGTCCCCATGGGCTGGAAGGATCTGTTTGACCTTGAAGGACGGGTGACCACTGTTGGTTCGATTGTGTTCAGGGACAATCCGCCTGCAAAGGCCGATGCGGCGCTCGTCGCTGCGGGCAAGCGCGCTGGGCTGATTTCAGTTGGCACCCTCAACATGACGGAGTTTGCCTATTCCGGCATTGGCCTCAACCCGCATTACGGAACACCCCGAAATCCCAATGGCACCGGCCCCGCCCGCTCGCCGGGAGGCTCCTCCTCGGGGTCGGCCGTGGCGGTGGCTAAAGGATTGCTGCCTCTGGCGATCGGCACGGACACAGGCGGCTCAATCCGCATTCCGGCTTCCTTCAATGGGGTGGTTGGCTACAAGACTTCGACCGGCCACTATTCAATGGATGGCGTTTTTCCTTTATCGCGCTCGCTGGATACCCTGGGTCCCTTGGCCCAGACGGTTGAGGACTGCGCGCTGGTGGATGCCGTTTTGCGCGGATTTAAAAAACCAAAAGCCCGCGTGAGACCCATCAAGGAACTCACATTTCTGATCCCCGAGAACGTCGTATTCGAAGGCGCCGAGCCTGCCGTTCAGGCCAACTTTGATGCCGCGGTCAAAAGACTGGCCAAGGCCGGGGCCAAAATCAGGCGCAAAGTGTTTCCAGCTTTCAATGCGGTTCTCGACCTCATTGCCACGCGCGGCCACGTGCTGGGCCCGGAAGCGCTGCTTCTTCATTGGGACAGGGTTCACGGACCCGATGCGGCAAGAATGGACGCCCGCGTGGTCAAACGCATTCTCATGGCGGAAAAAATGACTGCGGTGGATCTGGTGGATGTCATGATGCGGCGGAAAAGCCTGATTGCCGAATGTGAAGCGCTGATCGGCAACGATTTGGTCATTTTTCCGACAACAGCCGTTGTCGCGATGGACATAGCGCCGCTTGCGGCTGATCATGACGAGTTTTTCCGGGCCAACGCAAAAGCCTTGCGCAATACCATGCTGGGCAACTTCCTCGACTGGTGTGGGGTATCAATTCCGAATGGAACCGACCAAGACATGATGCCCATCGGATTTTTGATCTCGGCGCAGCATGGTCGCGACACGGATGCGCTTTCTGCCGCGCTTTCAATTGAAAATGTTGTTCGGGGAAACTGATGGCCGCTGGTCGAAAGCTCTGCCGGAGTAAAGTGAAGATCGACGCTTCCTGGGGAGACGCATTGTGATTTCAAACCCGGTTCCATGGCCGAATGGCGCCAAAGTGGCCTGCGCCATCACTTTCGACATGGATGCAGACAGCCTTGTCCATATTGAGCATCCGCGGGATTCGATAAAGCGCGTCTCGACAATCTCGATGCTGCGCTATGGACCCACTGTCGGCGTGCCGCGCATTCTGGAAACCTATCGGAGGCATGGCCTGAAACAGACATTTTTTGTGCCCGCCTGGTGTATTGAGCAATACCCCCAAGCCGTTGAGGCAATGGTCAAAGACGGACATGAGGTCGGTTTTCATGGCTATATCCATGAAGCTCCAAACAGCCTCGCACGGGAAGATGAACACTATTGGATGCAACGATCCATTGACACGATCGTGAAACACACGGGCAAGAGGCCCCGGGGAAACCGGTCGCCACTTTACAATTTCTCCAATCATACTGCCGACCTGCTGGTGGAAGAGAAGTTTCTCTATGACTCCTCATTGATGGCCGATGATGTGCCCTACATGCTGAAAACGAAGGGCGGCGAGCTGGTTGAGATACCGACCAGCTGGGCCACGGACGACTGGCCGCCCTATGTGCACTCCATTGATCTCAACTATGTGATGCAGGTCATGGCGCCCGAGCGGGCGATGGAAGTCTTTTTGGCGGAGTTCGAAGCCATGCGGCAGGTCGGCGGTGGGCTCTGGGTGGGCATATGGCATCCCTTTGTCAGCGGCAGGCTCTCACGCTGGCTGCGGGTTGAGAAAATGATCGACTACATGCTGGGAACAGGCGAAGTGTGGTTTGCCACACTGGAGCAGATTGCCGGGCATATCCTGGAGTGCCGCAAAAATGGCAGTTATGTCCCCCGCGTGGAGGAATTGCCCTACTACGACCAGCCAGTTGCGCCAAAACGGGTTTAGCTTCGAAGGCTGCCAAAATGGGGCTGGACTTCAAACGGGAAATTTCACAACATGCAAGAATAATTACTTGCAATAAAATTTGGGAGAACGTCATGAAATCATTACTCATTGGCACCGCCGCAATCGCCTTTCTGGCGGGCACTTCGGACATCGCAAGCTCAGCGGAAGTTATTCGCATGTTGGCGCCTACCTGGCTTGGTTTTGCGCCAGTCCATGTGGCCAATGACCTGGGTTGCTTCAAGGAAGAGGGCCTTGAGGTTGACTACAAGTTTGAGGATGACCGTTCGAATGTCATGGCGGCCTATGCGCGGGGCGATATCGAGGTTGATATGCGCACCGTCGGCGAACATCAGGGAAGGCCGCGTGATGGTTCCACGCCTGGCGTCATCATCGGCACCATTGATGAATCTCTCGGCGGGGACGGCGTCATCACCGATGACACCATCAAGACCGTGGCTGATCTCAAGGGCAAAACCGTTGCCGCCGAACCTAATATCCCGGCGCGGCTGCTGTTGCAGATGGAACTGAAGAAGGCTGGCATGACGCTGGCAGACGTGCAGATCAAGGACATCGCAACAGCCGACACGGCCGCAATTTTCGCCGATAGCTCGATTGCCGCAATTGCCAGCTATGAACCCTTCATGTCGCAAGCCATCAAGGCTTCCGGCCGACCTGGCGCGCGGATGTTCTTCTCGTCGAAAGATTACAAGGGGATCATCATTGATGTCATCACCGCACGGCAGGATGATCTTGCAGCCAACCCTAAGAAATACGCTAGTTTCTTGAAGTGCATCTACAAGGCAGTTGATTACAGCAAGGCGGAGCCCGCCAAATATGCGGAACTGGCCGCGTCTCACTATGGACTGACCGCTGCCGAAGTGACTGAAATTCTCGATACGAGCCTGGCCTACACAACGCTTGCCGACGCCAAAGCCTATATGGGCGCGACTGGGGCAAAGGGAACCTTGCATGACATTTTTGATACCGTCATGCAGATGAACCTGGAAAACGGCGCGGCAGAAAACAAGCTCGAGGCGGCCCAGCAGATTGACAATGCCGTGATCAACACAGTTGCGCCCTAGCGGGGGAAGCAGCAATCGGGCATGATACGCGAACTCTTTACCTTCAGGGGACGCGCCACGGTTCGGGCCGAGGTTACACTCGGTTTTCTGACTGCGGTGGCCATCCTGCTGTTGTGGGAGATGGCGGCGCGGACAGAGATTGTAGCGCCGCAATTTTTGCCATCGCCCAGCAAGGTTGTCGTGGCGTTGTGGACAATGCTCACGACACAACATCTGCTATGGCATTCCGCTATTTCAAGTTTGCGGGTTTGGGTGGCGTTCCTGATTGCGGCCGCGATGGCCATTCCCATCGGAATTCTGATGAGCAGCTACCGGGTTGTGGGGGCCTCGCTTGAGCCGACGATAGATTTCATCCGTTATCTGCCGGTGCCAGCCCTTGTGCCGCTGTCGATTATCTGGTTCGGCGTTGGCGAAGAGACGAAGATTTTCCTGCTGTGGCTCGGCACATTTTTCCAACTGGTGTTGCTAGTGGCGGATGACATGCGCCGGGTGCCGCATGAGTATGTTGAAATCGCATTCACCCTTGGAGCCAAGCCGAGACAGGTTCTGACTGACGTGGCGCTGCGTTCGATGGGGCCAACGCTGGTTGACAATCTCCGCATTACGCTGGGCTGGTGCTGGACCTATCTGGTGATTGCTGAAATCGTTGCGGCGGACTCAGGGTTGGGTTTTGTCATCTGGTCCGCGAGGCGTTATGTGAAGACGCCGGAGGTCATGGCGGGTGTCGTTGTCATCGGGCTGATCGGGCTCATCACGGACCAGATCTTGCGGGCAATGCACCGCCGCATGTTCAGGTATGTTTAGGGATGAACTACCTTGCATTTGAGAAAGTGACGAAGGCGTTTGGCGCGGTGCCGGTGGTCGCGGAATCATCTCTGTCGATTGCGCGAAATTCACTGGTGGTGTTTCTTGGTCCTTCAGGATGCGGCAAGACCACGCTGATGCGGATGGCTGGCGGGCTTGATACGCCGACATCGGGCACAATCCGGCTGGCGGGTGAGGCTGTGGCCGGGCCGGACCGCAGGCGCGGCATGGTGTTCCAATCCTATTCTTCGTTTCCGTGGCTGACAGTTGAGGGCAACATTGAATTTGGGATGCGCTACCGCGATGATCTTGACGCGGCGCGGAGAGCTGAACGTGTAAGCCACTATCTGAAGCTCATCGGGCTTGAGGATTTTGCCAAGTCATTTCCAAACCGCATTTCCGGCGGCATGCGGCAGCGTGTGGCCATCGCCCGCAGCCTCGCTGCAGGCTCTGATGTGCTGCTGATGGACGAGCCTTTTGGCGCCCTTGACGCGTTGACGCGGGAGCGCTTGCAGGTTGAACTTCGTCAAATTCAGGCGGAGGAAAAGAAGACCATCATATTTGTCACCCATGATGTGGAAGAGGCGGTGTTTCTTGCAGACAGGATAATCTTGTTCTCTGCCCGCCCAGCGCGGGTCATCAGGGATATTGATGTGGCGAAAATACTGGGGGCATCACGGACTCTGGCGGCGCGGGAGTCGCAGGAGTTTTTCAAGCTGCGGAACGAGGTTTTGCATCTCATTCGCAATGAAGCGGGAACGGTGAGATGATAGAGAGTATGCGTGGCAAATCGGTTGTGATCACGGGCGCAAGCCGTGGCATTGGGCTTGGCATCGCAAGGGGATTTGCGGCGGCTGGAGCAAATCTGACGCTTATTGCGCTTGAGGAACCCATAGTTGCAAAGGCTGCAGAATTGGGGGCCACGGGTTTTGCTGCCGATATCCGGGACGGTGAGGCGGTTTCGAAGGCGCTGGCAACAGTTACCCATATAGATGTGCTGATCAACAATGCGGGCCTCGAATTGATTACGCCGCTGGCAGATGGTGGCGTTGAAGTTGAGGATGCGTTTCGCCGCATTATCGAAATCAACGTCATAGGCACGCAAATTGTCACGCGGCGGGCTGTTCCAAAAATGGCGCGCGGGGGCTGCATTATCAATACCGCGTCAACCTGGGGGCGAATTGCTGAACCCTTGTTTGGCGCTTACGTGGCCTCTAAGCACGCGGTTATTGGGTTGACCAAGACCTGGGCGAAAGAACTTGGGCCAAAGGGCATTCGGGTTAATTCGGTTTGCCCAGGCTGGGTGCGGACGGATGCATCAATGCGGTCTCTCACAAATATGTCAGCACGGCAGAATATCAGCGAGGATGAGCTTTTGGCGCGCATCGTCGGCGGTCAAGCGTTGCCTGGCCTGATGGAGCCTGAAGATATGGCGGAGCCTTATATGTTTCTAGCCTCCGATGCTGCGCGCAATATCACGGGTCAGTCGCTGGGCGTCGACCGGGGAGAAGTGCCGTGGTGAGCGGGAAACGGGTTGTAATAACTGGCGCTGCAAATGGCATTGGCTTTGCCACTGCCGCCATGTTTGCGGCAAACGGGGCCAAGGTTATCGGGCTTGATCTGGATACGTCGCGGCAAGCGATGCGCTTAATTCGCTGTGACCTTTCAAAGGAAGCCGACATCATCGATGCGGTTGCGGCGGCGGCTGGTGAGCTTGGTGGCATTGACGTGCTGGTCAACAACGCAGGGGTCATGCAGGAGTTTTCGATCCAGGGCATTACGGCTGAACATATTGACCGGCATTTCGCCATCAATGTCCGGGGCGCAATCCTGGTGACAAGGGAGGCCCTGCCCCATATTGGCAATGGTGGTCGGATCATCAATCTGGCTTCCGAACTGGCCTATCTTGGCCGCGCGAACACGTCGGTCTATTGCGCCACCAAGGCTGCGATGCTGGGACTCACAAGATCATGGGCGCGAGAACTGGCGCCGCGCATTCTGGTCAATGCGGTGGCTCCTGGCCCAACAGACACCGCACTTCTTGGCTTTGAATCGATGACAGCGGAACAGAAAGCCGTGGAAACAGCCCACCCCCTGGGCCGCATCGGCAGGCCTGAGGAGATTGCCTCGGCAATCATGTTTCTGGCCGGTTCCGGTTCCACGTTTTTCACCGGCCAATGCTTGGGCGCCAATGGTGGCGCTGCGATGCCCTGACCCTAAACGCCGATGGGCATATGCTCAGGGGCGCGGGTTATGGCGCGGGGGGCTGTCAGCTCCTTCCAGATTGATAGCGCCTGGTTGACCGCAGGAAATGGTTTTCGCAGAATTCGTTTGCCGCGGCCGGGCTTTGCCTGATCGTTCTTGCCGTGAGTCCAGACAACTTCGCCGCGCGAGATGGTGTGGCGCGCCAGCCCATTCACCTTGAACCCCTCGAACACGTTGTAATCGATAATAGACTTCTGGTTCGCCGCGGAAATCGTTTTGGACAGTTTTGGGTCCCAGACTACAAGATCCGCATCGGAACCCACCAGGATTGCGCCCTTTTGCGGATAAATGTTCAGAATCTGCGCAATGTTGGTTGACGTGACGGCCACGAATTCATTCTTGGTCAGCCTGCCGGTTTCAACGCCCTTGGTCCACAGCACCGATAACCTGTCTTCGAGACCGCCGGTGCCATTTGGAATCTTGGTGAAATTGCCAAGGCCGGTGCGCTTCTGCTGGGTGGTGAAGGCGCAGTGATCGGTTGCCACCACTTGCAGCGAACCTGCAGCGAGGCCCGCCCAGAGGGAATCCTGGTGACTCTTGTTGCGGAAGGGAGGCGACATGACGCGACGGGCCGCGTAGTCCCAGTCCTTGTTGAAGTATTCGGTTTCGTCCAGCGTCAAATGCTGGATCAACGGTTCGCCATAAACCCGCATGCCTTTCTGGCGGGCGCGGCGGATGGCTTCATGGGCCTGTTCGGACGACGTGTGAACGATGTAGACGGGAACACCTGCCGCATCGGCAATCATGATGGCGCGGTTGGCGGCTTCGCCTTCAACTTCCGGCGGCCTTGAATAGGCGTGGGCCTCGGGGCCGGCTATGCCTGCCTTCATGTATTTGTCTCTGGAGCGCCGCCACGATATCGCCATTCTCGGCGTGGACCAAGGGCAATGCGCCCAAAGCGGCGCAGCGCTGAAACGAGGCGAACATTTCATCATCATTCACCATCAAAGCGCCCTTATAGGCCATAAAATGCTTGAACGTATTGATGCCGCGGTCAACCACCTGCGCCATTTCATCAAAGTGTTTTTGCGACCAGCCGGTAATGCACATGTGATAGGAGTAATCGGATGAGGCGCCCTTTGTAGCTTTACGCTCCCAATCGGCAAGGGCCGCGAGCATTCCATCCTTGCCGGGGATCACGAAATCAACGACGGATGTGGTGCCGCCGGACAAGGCCGCGAAGGTGCCACTTTCCCAGGTTTCGGCAGCGGTTGTTCCCATGAATGGCATTTCCAGATGGGTGTGGGGGTCAATGCCGCCCGGCATGATGTAGGCGCCCTCGGCATCGATGACCTTATCGCCCTTGAGATTGTCACCGATAGCGGCAATCCGCTCGCCTTCGATGAGGATGTCGGATGCGTAGGTTCTGTCTGCGGCGACGATGGTTCCGCCCTTGATGACTGTCGACATGTTTTTCTCCCTGAGGCCTTTTCCCAAGCCTGTTGCCGCGATGATCGCTTAGGCCGGAGAATTCGTCAATAAGATCAATTGCTGCGATTTCGGCGCCCGCCTCCGGATTATCACTCTGGTGGCACAATGGGGGCTCAGCCCCAGCGCTGCTGCAATCGCATGCGCAAACCTATCTTTCGTCCGGTTCGGCCATTGCGAAAGCATCTATTTCAATGATCATCCCGGGATAGGCCAGCACCGGCAGGGAAATATCCGTGGTTGCCGGACCCGGCGCTGAAAAGAAGGCGGAGCGGATGCGCAGGTTTTCGTGAAGTTCGTCAGCGCCGCTGGAACCGGCATACATGGTTGTGAGCTTGCAGATATCCGCGTAGTCCGCGCCAAGTTCGCCGAGGATAGAACCGATGTGAACCATGGCTTGACCGGTTTGCGCCCTCATATTGCCGGGGTTCACGGCATGCCCTGCGTTGTCCAATGACACCTGTCCGCCAAGAAAGATCATGTCATGGCATTTGAGGCCATGGTAATAGGGAATGTTGATGGTCCAGTCCCACAGGCTGTCGGGCCAAGCATGGCGGCGGGGCAAGTGTTGCCCGTCCTCACCCAGCATGGCGACAACTTCAATTTTGACCTGCTGGCCTTCGCGGGCGTGGCGTGGAATGGGAATGCCCGTTGCCGCTGGCCCAGGCTCGCTGTAGTTCTCGGCACAGGCCAGTGCCGCCGGCTCGAAGTCTTCGGTTTTGCCGGCTCCCACATACCACCGGTTCATCTTGACGACATCCGGGAAGCCAGCGCCGAAGCCCGCCAAGGCGCGCGCGATTTGCGACATGACCTGTTTGGTTTGCGCCAAAATATCACCGGGATGAAGAACATTTCCCGCAGCATCAATAGGGGACTGGCCACTGACAAAGATCATCTTGCCGCATCGCACCGCGCTCGCAAACGGCTGGGGCATTGGTGTCAGGCCATCTGCCGGCACAAAACTGCGTGGCAATGCACCGCCATCTTCAGCGATCATGGCATAGGCTTCAATAACAACCCTGATTCCAGGATAGGCAAGATAGGGCGTGGGCACCGCCGTTATCGCGGGACAACTCCCACGGGGAAGCGCCGCCCCAACCATGGACAAAAAGTTGTTTTCGTCAACCGATCCATCGTTCACATAGAAACACAGCAGCTTGACCATATCCTCAAACCCACAACCAAACTGGGCAAGAACGCGTTTGACGCTGCCCAGGCACATGGCTACCTGTTTGGGCAAGTCTCCCGCGTTGCCGGCCAAACCGCCGGCATTCAACGCCATCTGCCCGCCGACCCAGATCATCTGGCCACAGCGCACGGCCTGCTGATGGCTCAGGGGAATCGGCCAATTCCAATGGCCATCGGGTTTGGCGAAGTGGTGCTTCATGATTGGAGTCCAAAGTCGGCTCGCTTCGCTGGGTTTGTATCATTGCGCGCCCTTTTTGGCGATAGGACTCCAACAGCGCGGAGAACCCAAACGATAGATGACCGTGCTGGCGGCGTGAATCGGGCTCGTCCCAGTTGCAAGTTCCCTGCTGACGGCGGTTGTGCAGTGCCTATTGAAAGTCTCTAATCTTCCGTGCATTGTCGAGCGGTGCGGAGCTAAAATGACTGTGGAAACGCCGCTTCTCAGCCTCGAAAACATCACGCGCAATTTTGGCGCCATAGAGGCCCTGCGCGGCATCACTTTTGGTATTCACCGTGGCGAAGTGGTGGCGCTTTTGGGCGACAACGGAGCTGGAAAATCCACTCTCGTCAAGATTATCGCAGGCGGCCTGCAACCCACATCCGGCACCATGGTGTTTGAGGGAAGCCCGCGTAATTTTTCTTCTCCCGCCGAAGCGAAGGCGGCTGGCATCGAAACTGTCTATCAAGACCTTTCGCTCTGCACCAATGTTGATGTCGTCGCCAATTTTTTCATGGGCCGTGAAATCGTGAAGCGCTACTTCGGCATTCCAGTTCTTCAGGAAGCTGAAATGCATGCAACGGCCGCCGCCGCGATTGCCAATGCAGGCACGAAAATTCCGTCGCTGCGTGTGAATGTCGAGCATCTTTCCGGCGGTCAGCGCCAAGCCATTGAGCTCAACCGTTTCGTCCATTGGGGCGGCAAATTGGTTCTGCTGGATGAACCATTCGCGGCCCTTGGCGTCGAGCAGACCCGCCGCGGCCTCGACATGGTCAAGCGCATCGCAGCCCAGGGCATTGGCGTTGTGATCATCACGCATATCATGGCGCAAGCATTCCAGGTGGCTGACCGCATTGTGGTCATCCGACATGGCAAAGTCGCGGGCAATGTCCGCAGCGGAGACACCAACCCCGACGAAGTTGTCCGCATGATTACCGGCGAAGCCTTGGAGGCCGCAGCCCAAGAAATGAGGCCGAATGGCCCGCAACCTGTCCAATAATCAAAAAAAGGAGACGTCCGCATGAACCGCATTCGCAGACTATTGATCACCTCGCTGGCGCTGACCGCTGTCGGCCTGGCCTCGCCAGCGCTCGCCCAATCCAAGGGAACCATCTACTACATGGTGCCCACTCTGCTTGACGAATTTCAAACAGAATCTGTTTCAGCCATTGAGAAGTTCCTCAAGGATGTTGGCTATGATGCCATAACCCTCAATGCGGACAATAAAACCGATTTGCAGCAGAGCCAGATGAACGACACCATCCTGCTCAAGCCTTCAGCCATCGTGCTTGCGGCGGTGGATTTCAACGCCCTCAAACCATCAATTGAAAAGGCCCGCGCCGCTGGAATTCCGGTGATGATTTTTGACCGCCAGATCACCGCCACCCCATCAGATTTCACCTCAGTTGCGGGAACTGTTGAGATTGGATACGTCGCCGCCGGTGAAATCCAGCGTCTGCTCAAAGAAAAAAAGGGCGACGTCAAAGGCAAGATTCTCCAGGTTCTTGGCGATCCCGCTGACCCCTACACGCTCGACATCCAGAAAGGTTTCGAGGAGAAGATGAAGGAATTCTCGGGTGTGGAGATCATTTCCCTGCCAGCCATGGCCTGGGAAGCGTCAAATGCCGGGACCATCGTTTCCGACCAGATGGTAGCCAATCCTGACATCGACTTGATCTTCCTGCATGCGGCCCATCTTTCAGTGGCGGCTGTCGCTGCCCTTGAAGCCAAGGGCAAGAAGCCGGGAGATGTCATGATGATTTCGTCCAACGGCGCACCCGTTGGCCTCGATCTCATCCGCAAGGGCTGGCTCAACGCCGAAGTCGAGCAGCCGCTTTATGCCCAGGCCGCCGCCATCGCCATGTTTGCGGACAAGGTTGTCAACAAGCAGGAAATCAAGGCCGGAAACTACAATGTTCTGGGCCTGGACTCCGTCGTCAGCATTGAAGCCTGGGGTCCAAACATCAAAATCCCCGGCGCTGCCATCACCAAGGGCAATGTTGACGAGCCGCGCTTCTGGGGCAATCTGAAGGCGCCGACCGACAAGATTATGCCGGTTCAATAATCACTGAAATAGTGTCCCGGGCCTTGCAAAACCCGGGACATTTACTGGATATTCTTGATGATCAGCCCCTTCCAAAGAGCGCTCATCGAATTTGTGCTCGATAATCTCGTCTGGTTCATGTTGATTTTTGTGCTGGCAATTTTTTCGCTGGCAATACCCAACTTCTTCCAAATCGGCATCTTCGCAAATATTGTCGAGCAATCCACTTTTGTTGGCGTGATGGCCATTGGCCTCGCCATCGTGATCATCGCCGGCCACATGGACTTGTCGGTTAAATCTGTCGCCGCACTGAGCGCCATGATTACAGGCATTCTCTTCTGCTCCCATGGCATCGGCTTGGGATTGACGCTGACGCCCGCATGGCTGGTGCTGCCCGTGGCCGCATTCATCTCGGTTTTTGTCGGCGGCGTGATAGGCGCGATGAATGGCTGGCTCGTCGTCATGCTCAAGATGAATGCATTCATTGTGACGCTCGCCTCCTATATCTGGGTGCGCGGTCTTGTGGTCGCAATCTCCGGCGGTCGTTCCGCCCAGGACCTGGCTCCACCGCTCCGCGTCATCGGCATCGAAACAATAGGTTTTATTCCCCTGATCGCCTGGATCGCAATCATCTGCTTCGTGGTGTTCACATTTATCATGGACAGAACGCCTTTTGGCCGCCACGTGACGATGATTGGAGGCAACGCCGTCGCCACATTTCGCGCTGGCATCAAAGTCGATCAGCTCGTGCTGCTGACTTTTGTTCTCGCTGGCGCAATCGCGGGCCTTGCGGGGTTGCTTTTGGCGATACGAACCTCGGGGGCCACAGCCAACCTCGGAACTGGAATGCTGTTCAATGCCTTTGCCGCAGTAGTGATCGGCGGCGTCAGCCTCAAGGGCGGCGTGGGCAGGTTGCCGGGTGTTTATGCTGGCGTGCTGCTGCTTTCGTCCATCCACACAGCGATAAATCTGATGGGGCTGCCCGCCCACTATACGCAGGTTATTCTGGGCGCGCTGGTGCTGGCCGCCGTATTGCTCGATACAGTCAAGCTTTCGATAAAGCAGAAGCTCGCATGACCGGACGGCTGAAAGACCGCGTAGCGCTGATAGTCGGCGGAGCCCGTGGAATTGGCGAAGGCATTGCCACGCGCTTTTTCGAGGCGGGCGCCAAAATCGTTATCGCCGATACGGAGGAAGTCGCCGGTCAAGCGACGGCCAAGCGCCTGCAGGGTTATTTTGTGGCAACCGACATCTCGCAAAAGGCCGATGCTGAGCGGGCAGTCAAGGAGGCCGTGGAGCAATTCGGCGGCCTCGATATCATCGTGCAAAACGCCGGGATCTATCCTTGGACATTGATCGAAAACATTGAGCCCGAAGAATGGGACACCGTCATGGCGGTCAATCTCAAAGGAACGTTCCTGGCGGCCCGCGCCGCGCTGCCCCACATGAAAGCCAAAAAGTATGGCCGCATGATATTCACCTCATCAATCACCGGCCCCCGCGTTACGAGCCCCGGCCACGGGCACTATTCAGCGAGCAAAGCGGGAATCAACGGTTTCATCAAAGCTGCGGCCCTGGAGTTTTCTGGTTACGGGATCACCGTCAACGGCATTGAGCCCGGCAATATCCTCACTGAAGGCATCAAGCTTCACCGCTCCGCAGCCTACATCAAATCAATGGAAGAAGCAGTTCCGCTGGGCCGCCTCGGATCGCCTCGCGACATCGCCAACGCCGCCCTCTTCCTTGCCTCTGACGAGGCCTCCTACATCACCGGCACCACTATCATCGTCGATGGCGGACAAACCCTGCCGGAAGGAAACGACTTTCGCATTCATCCGGATCAATCATCATGAACATCACCGATTTTCTGAATTTCGAGCCCGTGGGCAAACGCATTGAAGATATTGAGACGCCGGTCCCGGTGATCGACATTGATGTGGTTGATCGCAATTTGAAGCGCTGGCAGGCCCGCTGTGACCTGCTTGGAATCGCCAACCGGCCCCACATCAAAACCCACAAGCTTGTGGGGCTGGCCAAATACCAGATTGCGCTTGGGGCCAAAGGAATAACGGTGCAGAAACTCGGTGAGGCCGAGGTCATGGCCGACGCCGGCATCACCGATATGCTGCTGACCTTCAACATTGTCGGCAAGAAAAAGCTGGAGCGCCTTGCGGCTTTGGCGCGGCGGACGCAGATTTCAGTTGTCGCGGATAACGCCGATGTCGTCACAGGTCTGGCCGAAGCCGGCAGAAATGCGGGCCGAAAAATCGTTGTTTTGGTTGAATGTGACACCGGAGCGCACCGCAACGGCGTTCAATCTCCCCAGGCCGCCTTGGAGCTTGCGCAAACTATCGACAGAACGCCGGGATTGGAATGTGGTGGAACTCATGACCTACGCAGGCGTTGGTCAGCGCCTGCAAGCGGAGAAATTTCTGGTTGAGGCCCGTGAACTATGCCGGACCGCTGGCCTCGAAACCAAAGTCATCACGTCGGGCGGCTCACCTGATATGTGGAAAGATGAAGGCCTCTCGCAACTGACTGAGTACCGTGCGGGAACCTACATCTATTTTGACCGCTCGCTGGCTGAACGGGGAACCTGCGCTTACAGCGACTGCGCCGTGCAGGTGCTTGCCACGGTGGTCAGCCGCCCCACTTCCGAACGCGCCTTGATTGATGCGGGAACAAAATCCCTCACCAGCGATCTGCTGGGCCTGCAGGGATATGGCGCAGCCCACGAACTAGGAGATGCCCAGGTCTATGCCGCAAACGAGGAGCACGGCTATCTCGACACCTCGCAGCTGGCGAGAAAACCCGCCATTGGCGAACTTGTGAAAATCACCCCCAACCATGTCTGTCCCGTCATCAATCTGTTTGACAGGGTTGTCTTTGTGCGGGGCGATGAGGTGCTGGGCGCCGTCAGGGTCGATGCCCGTGGAATGGTGGCCTAGAAAAGCTGTGACGCATGAGTATTTTTGACCAGTTTGGCGTAAGTCCGATCATCAATGCAAAGGGTCCAGCCACGCGCCTTTCCGGTGGCATCATGCGGCCGGAAGTGGCCCAGGCCATGGTTGAGGCTTCCCAGCATTGTGTTGACATGACGGAATTGCAAGCCGCCGCATCGAGGGCGATTGCTGAAGCCACCGGCGCCGAGGCCGGCTATGTGGCGTCTGGCGCGGCTGCCTGTCTGCTGCTGGCAACCGCAGCCTGTGTGACGGGCCTCGACCCGGGTGCAATGGCGCGCCTGCCAGACACAGCGGGCATGAGGAATGAGGTTGTCATGGTCCGCAGCCAGCGCAATTTCTACGATCACGCAGTGCGCGCCGCCGGAGTGAAAATCATCGAGGTGGGTTTGCCTGACCGCTATGCCGGGGCGGGTGTTCGCGACGCTGAAGCCTGGGAAGTCGACGACGCCATAACTGAGCGCACCGCCGCGATTTTCTATGTGGCCGACGCCCAGGCGCAACCGCCGCTCAAAGAGGTCACGAGGATTGGCCTCGCACGCGGGGTGCCTGTTATTGTCGATGCGGCGGCGCAATTGCCGCCGCAATCAAATCTCAGGCGCTTTGTCGTTGAAGGCGCCGATCTTGTGGCCTACTCCGGCGGCAAGGCGCTGGGCGGGCCACAGGCCAGCGGCATTCTCTGCGGCAAGCGTGATTTGATCATGGCGGCGGCGCTTCAGCATCTTGACCTGGATATCTATTGGGACATGTGGGAACCGCCTGCCGCGCTGATTGACAAATCGCGGCTCAAAGGCGCTCCCCAGCACGGGATTGGCCGGACCTGCAAAGTCGGCAAAGAAGAAATCGCTGGGCTGTTGACGGCGCTCCGGCTGTTTATTGCGGAAGGCGATGCGGCTCGACACGCCAGATGGCTGAAATCGATTCACCTGATCGCAAGCCGGCTTGGCGGCATGTCCACAGTCGCCGTGCGCATCAGGAATGAGGGATTGGTCGAATGCGTGCCACACCTTGAATTGACTTTGCAGGGCGAACATTCCGCAACGGCAGTGATTGACAAGCTGCGGCGCGGCAATCCTGCCATCCACGTCGATCCAGCCGAAAGGAGCGCAAATCGCATCATCATCAATCCCACGTGTCTCCTTGAAGCCGAAGTTGGACTTGTCGCCGAGCGCTTGGCAGCCGTTCTATGAAGACGAATGCGCCGACTCTGGCGTTTTGGGAATCTCTCGAAATAGGGATACCGACCGGCTCGGGCAGTCTGTTGCCTCGGACGAGCAATAGACGCGTTTCCACACGTATCCAACTCTTGTTTGCACCTGAATCTTGTGGTTTTCCGGCGATCCGTTCAGGACAACGGCAATCCGGCCCTCGGCGTGGGCAAGAACCAGGCCGACAAAGCGTTCGCCTGGATTGCTCCAATTCACTGGCGCGCCATCGCCGCCAAACCAATTGGATTCAGTGTTGTCTTGCAGAAAGGCATCATCCGTCAGCGCGGCGAATGTCCTGCGCAAACTCAAAAGCGCCGACACTTCCGAGACAAGGCTGTCATCGCGTCCGCTCCAATCAAGCCATGTCACCTCATTGTCTTGCGCATAGGCGTTGTTGTTACCTTTTTGCGTGCGCCCGAACTCGTCTCCGGATGTCAGCATGGGTGTCCCGCGCGACAGAAAAAGAGTTGCCAACAGGGCGCGAATATCGCCACCCGGCCACGTTAATTCGCCAGACTTGCCGTCTCGATTGTCTTCCCCATTGTCGAAATTGTCCTTGTCACTGTAAGTGACAACGTCGCGCAATGTGAAGCCGTCATGGGCGGATATGAAGTTGATGCTGCAAGAAGGCTTGCGGGCTGGCGCGAAAATATCGGATGAACCGGCAAGACGGGTGGCCATGCTGTTAGCGGCGTGGGCGTCACCTCGCCAGAATTTGCGCACGTCATCGCGGTAACGGTCATTCCATTCGTGCCAGCGGGCCGGAAAGTTGCCAAGCTGATAACCGCCCGGGCCAACATCCCAAGGTTCGGCGATCATGATGCAATTGGAAAGCAGGGGATCCTGTTCGATCGCTGCAAGCAATGGCGCACGGGGCGAAAATCCGCGGCCGTCGCGTCCCATCACCGTTGCAAGGTCAAACCGGAATCCGTCAATGCCGGCTTTTAATACCCAATGGCGCAGCGCATCCAGCACCATTTGCGCCATCACAGGCTCAGCGAGCGCCAGCGTATTGCCGCATCCTGTATCGTTGACAAGCACTCCATTGCTGTGGGCATAGTATGATGCATTGTCCAACCCCCGAAGACTCAGGGTCGGGCCCAGCGTGTCGCTTTCACCCGTGTGGTTGAATACAACATCCAGGACAACGCGGATGCCGGCCTCATGGAGCGCGGCGACGGTCCTTCGGACTTCCTCTAGCCCGCCCGGAGCCAGTTTCGGATCAACGGCAAAAAATGTGACAGGATTGTAGCCCCAGGCATTTCTGAGGCCGAGTGGAGGCAGATGCCGTTCGTCGATCCAGGCTGCAATCGGCATCAATTCAATTGTATCGACGCCCAACCTCTGGAGATGGGCCATAATTGCAGGTTCAGCCAATGCGCCAATCGTTCCGCGTTTTTCTTGGCCCACGTCCGGATGCAACATCGTGAAAGCCTTGACTGGGATTTCATAAATGAAATCCGGTTTCCCGCCGGGCAGGCGTTTCGCGTCAGGCAATTCGCTTTGGGCAATGCATTTTGGAACAATTTGCGCGGTCTCCACGCCGAATTGTCCGAGCATGGGATCGTGAGTGAAGGGCCGATCAAGCGCCGTCGCGTAGGGATCAACAAGCAGCTTCGCAAAATCGAACCGATGGCCGCTCTGGGGCTCCCATGGGCCCGCAACCCGCAAACCATAGCGCGCGCCATGGGTCAATCCTTCGACAAATCCAAAATGGATATCACCGCTGCGCAGCGGCAAGGCGAAGCGATCTATCTCCGTTTCACCAGCGGCGTCAAAGAGGCATATGTATACGGACGCGCCATGCTTGGAGAACACGGCGATGTTTGCGCCGCCGGCCTCCAGCGTTACGCCCAATGGCGAAGGACGGCCGCGCTTCCCTGACAACATTAGATTCAGGTGACCACCGTGGGAAGCTTGCGCCCAGTATGTCGTTCAATATCCGCGATATTCCGTGACAGTCCGATCAAGTCAGCAAGCGCCGTCTGAGTCTCAACTCCATGCAGGTTTGAATCAGGCTGAAATTTCTCAATATAAACCCGCAGTGTCGCGCCTGCGGTGCCGGTGCCGGAAAGCCGGTAAACAATGCGCGAGCCATCGCCAAACAGCA
>CAWFJW010000019.1:0-43227 GCA_963816305.1 uncultured Alphaproteobacteria bacterium | reverse complement strand
CTGGGGGCGCGTTTGCGGCCTGTACGCTTGGGGTCGGCACTCTGACTATTACTTCGGCCTCAACCGCCTATCCACCGGGCGGTGGCGCTCCGGCGATTCCAATAACCTTCACCGTGAGTTACACAAATGTTCGGTCTACGGCGGCAGGAGGTCAATGCGGCAATCAGACTGTTGTCATAACGCCTACACCAAGCGGCGGCACTTTTGCTGCTGCTACCTGTAACGCGATTGTCAATATTCCCAACACCAGCGGCCCTACGACTCGAACGGGTGCCTGCACGATTAACTGGACGGCGCCTGGGGCACCGGCGGCCTCATATACAGTCACTGCCACCGCCAATGACGTGGCCCGTCCGATTTTCAATATAGGCACATCCAATACCTTAACCCTCATTCGTGCAGGCATCACAGTTGCAGGCGGTGGTTCTACGGTCACCGAAGCGGGTGCCACCCAGAATTTTACGGTTGTCTTGACGTCGCGGCCGTCTGCCAATGTTGTCGTAAGCGTGGCTGCGGACCCGGCCACGCCGGACCAGTGTACTTTTGCACCCGCTTCACGGACATTCACAAATGCAAACTGGAACGTCGCTCAAAGCTTTACGGTGACGGCCGTCAATGATGCTGTGGTTGAAGGTGCGCACACCTGCACGACAGGTGCGATCACCGCCGGTGCGACAGGAGGTTACACGGGCGCCACAGGCACGGCTCCCACTTTCAACATCACCGACAATGACACGGGCACGATTATTGTCGCCACAACTGACGCAGCAGCCACCGAGACCGCTGGCAATACAGGGGCCTTCACAGTCAGGCTTGGATTGGCTCCTTCCGCCAACGTGACGGTCACGATTGGGGCATCTTCCCAGTGTGGCTTTGCGCCGACGCCGCTGACATTCACCCCTGCTAATTTTGCGACAACCCAAACGGTGACAGTCACGCCTGTTGACGACGCCATTGTCGAAGGCGCGCACACCTGCTCTCCCGCCGCAATCACGGCGGCAGGCGGCGGCTATACTGGCGTTACCGGAACGCCACCCACTATCAACATCACCGACAACGACACCTCAACCGTGTCCATCGCCAACACCACAAACGGCACCGAGATTGGCCCGACCAATGGCACGATGACGGTGACACTCACCAACCAAGCCTCGACCGCCACCACGGTGAGCTACACACTTGGCGTGGGCACGGCCACCTCAGGCACGGATTTCACCGCGCTCCCCCTCACAGTGGTGGTTCCGGCCCTGCACCTCATCGGCCACCATCACCATTCCCGTTTTGCAGGACCTGATTGTCGAGGGCGGCGAGACGGTGATCGTCAACCTCACAGCGGCCACTTCCAATGCTGCCATCACAGCGGCAGGCTCCGCCACCAACACCATCACCGACAATGACACATCGACAGTTTCCGATCGCCAATACGACCGATGGCACTGAAGTCGGGCCTGCTGACGGGACGATGACGGTGACCCTGACGAACCAGAGTTCAACGGCCACCACGGTGAGCTACACGCTTGGCGCTGGCACGGCCACCTCAGGCTCGGATTTCACCGCGCTCTCCCTCACGGTGGTGGTTCCGGCCAATACATCCACCGCCACGATCACCATCCCTGTCTTGCAGGACACGATTGTCGAGGGCGGTGAGACGGTGATCGTCAATCTGACGGCTGCCACATCGAATGCATCCATTACGGCGGCGGGCTCCGCCACCAACACCATTACCGACAATGACACGGGCAGCCTTGTCATTGATGACGTGACGATTGGCGAGGCGGGCGGAAATGCCACCTTCACGGTGACACTTACGGGAGTCACCCAGTCGGCCTTCACGGTCACCTATGCCTCGAGCAATGTGTCAGCTACGGCGGGCAGCGACTATACGGCGGTGGGGCCAACGACGCTCAACTTCACCGGAACGCCGACAGCATCGCCGCAGACCCAGACCTTCACAGTGCCGATCACCGATGACGGGCTGGTCGAGGGTTCGGAGACGGCAACCCTGACATTGTCGGGCTTGTCCAACACGTTTGGCGGGCAGCTCAGCATCACCGACGCCACCGGCACCCTGAGCATCACCGACAATGACACGGCGACGGTTTCGGTCACCGCCTCGGTGAATGGCGATGAGGGGCCGCCGACCGATGCCTCGATCACGGTGACGCAGACGGCCGCCGCTTCGGTCGACACGGTGATCACGCTTGCCTGCGCGGGCGGCACAGCTGTGGGTGGCGGCACGGACTACACCTGCCCCGCAAGTGTCACGATCACGGCGGGGACCACCTTCACGGTGGCGCCGATCACCATCAACGACGACGTGATTGTCGAGGCCGCCGAGACCTTCACGGCAACCATCGGGCCGATCACCGCGTCCGATCCGCAGGTCACGCTGGGCGCGCCTGCGAGCGCCAACCTGTCGATCGCCGATGACGACACGGCGACGGTTTCCATCGCGGCAGGGACCAATGGCTCGGAACCGGGACCGTCGAATGTGACGTTCACGGTGACGCAGTCAGCGGTCGCATCGGTCGACACGGTGATCCCGGTGACCTATGGCGGCGGCGCGGCCAGCGGCGTTGATTACACCGCAGGCCCGGCCACGGTGACGGTCCTTGCGGGAACGACAGGCCCGGTGACGATCACGCTGCCGGTCATCGACGACCTGGTCGTCGAGGGCACAGAGACGCTGACAGCCACGCTGGGGGTCCCCACTTCGGGACTGGCGACCCTTGGCACGGCGCTCGCATCCCGCGACATCGCCGATGATGACACGGCGACGGTTGCCATCGCCCTGTCGGCGGGCGGCGACGGGACCGAGCCCGGCGCTGACGACGGCGAGTTCACGGTGACGATGTCGGCGACGAGCTCGACGCCCACCACGGTATCCTACACGCTTGGCGCGGGCACGGCCACAAGCGGCGCGGACTTCGCGGCGCTTCCCGGTTCCGTCATCATCCCGGCCAACAGCCTGACGGCGGTGATCGCCGTCGATGTGCTGGACGACGCCATTGTCGAACCCATCGAGACAGTGATCGTCGACCTCACCCCCGCCACCTCCAACACCGCGATCATAGCGGCAGGCTCTGCCACAGCCAATATCACCAGCGATGACACGGCGACGGTTTCCATCGCGCTCTCGGCGGGCGGCGACGGGGCCGAACCCGGCGCTGACGACGGCGAGTTCACGGTGACCATGTCGGCCATGAGTTCGACACCGACCACGGTCTCCTACACGCTTGGCGCGGGCACGGCCACAAGCGGCGCGGACTTCGCGGCGCTTCCCGGTTCCGTCATCATCCCGGCCAACAGCCTGACGGCGATGATCGCCGTCGATGTGCTGGACGACCTCATCGTCGAGGGCGCGGAAACGGTGATCGTCGACCTCACCCCCGCCACCTCCAACGCCTCGATCACGGCGGCGGGCTCCGCCACGGTGAGCATCGCCGATGACGACACCTCAACCGTGTCCATTGCCAATACCACAAACGGCACCGAGGCCGGTCCGGCCAATGGCACGATGACGGTGACGATGACCAACCAGAGCTCAACCGCCACCACGGTGAGCTACACGCTTGGCGCGGGCACAGCCACCTCAGGCACGGATTTCACCGCGCTTCCCCTCACAGTGGTGGTTCCGGCCCTCACCTCATCCGCCACCATCACCATTCCGGTATTGGATGACGTGATCGTCGAGGGCGGCGAGACGGTGATCGTTAACCTCACAGCGGCCACTTCCAATGCTGCCATCACGGCGGCAGGCTCCGCCACCAACACCATCGCCGATGATGACCTCTCGAATGTGACCATCGCCAATATCACAGACGCGGCGGAACCAGCCACCGACGGGGTGATCAGGCTGACCCTCTCCAACCCGAGTGCCACGGCCACCACCGTCACCTACACGGCGGCGGGATCGGCCACGGCTGGAACCGACTATACAGCCCTCGCCGGAACCGCCCTCATTCCAGCGCTGGCCACCACCTTCGACATCGCCGTGACGGTCATCGATGACGTGATCGTGGAAGGCAGCGAGACAGTTGACGTCACCGTCACCAATGTCACCGGCCCGGTCACCCTGGGAGCAACCCTCAACGCCCTCAACACCATCGCCGATGATGACCTCTCGAATGTGACCGTCGCCAACATCACGGACGCGGCGGAACCAGCCACCAACGGGGTGATCAGGCTGACGCTCTCCAACCCGAGCGCCACGGCCACCACGGTCACCTACACGGTGGCGGGATCGGCCACGGCTGGAACTGACTACACGGCCCTCGCCGGAACCGCCAACATCCCGGCGCTTTCCACCAGCTTCGACATCGCCGTCGCGGTCATCGATGACGTGGTGGTGGAAGGCAGCGAGACAGTTGACGTCACCGTCACCAATGTCACCGGCCCGGTCACCCTGGGAGCCACCCTCAACGCCCTCAACACCATCGCCGACAATGACAACGCCACGGTTTCGATTGCCAACACGGTCAATGGCGACGAGGCCGGGGCTGCCTCCGGCACCTTGACGGTGACGCAGACCTTGGCAAGCGCCACGGACACAGTGATCGCGCTGGCCTATGGGGGCTCGGCCACCAATGCAACTGATTATGGCAGGCCCGCCTCGGTCACCATTCCTGCGGGTTTGCTCAGCGCCACGATCACACTTACGGTGGTGGATGACGCCCTTGTGGAGGGCGCTGAGACAGTGGATGTCACCATCAGCATCACTTCGGGCCTTGTCGCAGCTGGCGCGCCGGCGATAGCCACCAACACCATCGCCGACAATGATGTGGCCGATGTTTCCATCAGCAACACGCTTGATGGCGCGGAGCCCGCCACCAACGGGTCGCTGACGGTTTCGCAGACGGCGGTCAGCGTCAGCGACACGGTGGTGAGCTACACCATCGCAGGCACGGCGGCGGCGGGAGGCGACTATGTGGCCCTGTCCGGCACAGCGACCATCCTGGCTGGCCAATTGACCGCGACAATCAATGTGACCGTGCTGAATGATCTTGCGATTGAAGCTTCTGAAACCGTGATTGTGACGTTGACCGCAGTCACCTCCGGCCTTGGCACATTGAGCGCGGCGGTGGCTGCCACCAACACCATCGCCGATGACGACACGGCGATCAGCAATGCCGTGAGCAACGCCTTCAAAGCCCAGACCCACAACTTCCTCGTGCGGCGCAGCGATCTCATCACCTCGCACGAGCCCTCGATCTACCGGCTGGCCAATCGCGACAAAGGCCAATTCCTGTCCGGCTCCAGCGGCTTCAATATTGTTGGCGAGAACGGCAATTTGAAGGGCGACTTCGCGATGAACGCCAGGAGCGTCGCGCATGCCCTGGAAGTGGCGTCCAGCGGGGGCGCCACGATCTCGCCCGCAGCTGACGTTGTTGACAGCGCCTCGGCGTTCAACGCCTGGGTCGAGGGGCAGTTCGCGATTTACCGCGATGACGACGCGGGCCAGGACCAGGAGGGCGATTTCTTCGTGGGCTATGCGGGCGCCGACTGGCGGGTGAATGACCGGGTTCTGCTCGGCGTCATGGGCCAGCTCGACTGGGCCGAGGACCGCCAGGACAACAGCATCAATGTGGTTTCGGGCACGGGCTGGATGGCAGGGCCCTATCTGTCGGCGGAACCCGTTGACAATATTTTTGTCGATCTCCGCGCCCTGTGGGGGCAAAGCGACAACTCCGCCATCCAAGAAGTTCTGGGATCGCGCTACGAGGGCGGCTTCGACACCGAGCGATGGCTTGCCCAGGCGGTGATCGCGGGCAAGCATGAGGCCGGGAATTTCAGCATCGCGCCGGAAATGTCGCTGATCTACATGCATGAAAACCAGGACAGCTACAGCGTCACCGACGGGATCAACACGGTTCTGGTGGGCGGGCAGAGCGTTGATTTGGGGCGGCTGGCGGGCGGCATCACGATTTCCTATCAGGGCGACATTGGCGATGCGGAGATAGAGCCATTCGTGGGTTCGCGCCTGTTATGGGATTTTGAGAATCCAGGCCTGATGACCGTCGGCGGCGCATTGGCATCGCGCGATGAGCTCCGCCCGCAATTCAGGGCCGGCTTCAACATCCGGACCAACGCTTCGCAACTCTCTCTCGAAGCCACCTACGATGGCCTGGGCTCGGAAGGGCTTGAAGCGCTCACGGGCAAATTCATGCTCAGCCACAGCTTCTAAATGCCCGCTTGAAGTTTTCGGGCCGCCGTTCAATATTGGGCCGGTGTGATTTGCTGTGGTGAGACAATTATGGGGTGTTGTGTCTGGCGCGTGGTGTTTCTAACCCTTTTCCTGTTCAGCCTTTTGAGCACGAGCGAAGCGGCCACCAAGAAAAAGCCCGCTGTCAAGGAACCGGAAATTCCGGCCATCACATTCCACATCGTGCGCAGCAGCGTCACCGGCTGCGAGCCCAATTGCCCGCAATGGATCGCCGCTGAAGGCCAGATCAAGCCGAACTCCGCCAGCCAGTTCCGGAAATTCCTCAAGAAAGCAGGAAAGCTCAGGCTGCCGGTGATCATCAGCTCGCCCGGCGGCGATGTGACGTCGGCGCTCGCCATCGGCGAGATGATCCGCGAGCGCAAGCTTGACGTGGCCGTGGGCTGGACGCTCTATACGGATTGCGGACCGCTCGATAAAAAATGCAAATTGCCGAAATCGCAAAACGGCGTTTACCGCGGGCTTGCCATGACAGTGCGCAGCTATTGCAATTCCGCCTGTCCCTTCATCCTGGCAGCCGGGCAAAAGCGGCTGGCGGGGTCTGGCGCCTACGTGGGCGTCCATGAAATATCGGTGCAGCCCATCACGCAGCGGATCAGGTATTACGAGACCTACCGCATGGTGAACGGCAAGAAAAAGGTTCTGAGCCGCAAGGAAGTCAGCCGCAAGAACATCGTCGGCAAGGTCACCACGAAACTGGGCAAGCCTTTCGACCGGAAACTCAAGGCCTATTTGAAGACCATGGGCGTGGATGTCGGCCATGCTCGACCTGCTGCACAAGGCGCCGCCAGATTCGATCCATCAATTGACCACCCAGGAAATGACGTCGATCAACCTCGTCACCGGTTTCATGGCCTCGAACACGCTGGTTGACACGGCCCTTTGCAAGACCAGCCAGCCGGCTGGCAACTGCAAGGTGGAGGAGGATTTTCTGGCGGGGCTGAAGGCCTCGCCGCCCCAGCGCAGCACCTATGGCAGTCCCATGACATTCACCCTGGCGCGCAGCAGCATGGCGGGCTGCGAGCCCAATTGCCCGGAATGGATTTTCGCCGATGGCGTGATCACCGCGGAAACGCCGCGCCTGCTGGACAAGGTGTTCAAGAAGATCGGCAGCCGGAAGTTGCCGATTGTCATCAGGTCGGATGGCGGCGATCCCGCCGCCGCCATGGCCATGGGGCGCAAGATCCGCGAGCGCAAGCTGATTGTGGCGGTGGGCACCACCTTGTTCGCCGGCTGCTCGATCGGCAAGGCGGATTGCCGCTCCAAGCCCGATAAAAATGGACGATCAGGCGGCGCCCTGGTGAACAACAAGGACTATT
Source organism: uncultured Alphaproteobacteria bacterium (assembly GCA_963816305.1). Taxonomy (GTDB): domain Bacteria; phylum Pseudomonadota; class Alphaproteobacteria; order Rhizobiales; family Aestuariivirgaceae; genus Aestuariivirga. Next base: position 35,688 of record CAWFJW010000019.1, on the reverse strand, counting down.
GCAATTCTGCCTGCACGCTGGTCTTGGCTGGCGGCGCAATCCGGCTCACCAACTACCGGGATGGCATCGGTGTTGAAAACGCTGGCGATTGATGGGGACAAGCCCAAAGTTTCGAAAGCGTCCACCGCCCCAGACAGACAAGACAGCGTTTCACCGAAGCTGCGGGACTATCTGGATGATATGGGCATCGACCCGGCCCTGCTGGCCCTCATGGCGAAGGCCCTGCCACAAGGCCTCTACAGCCTGTCGTTTCCTGAAATCAAAGCCACCAGACTGATCTCGCATACGCGCGCGACCGCCGATCTTGCCAGCACAATCTCCTGCGCCACAAATCCGCCGGCGGACTATTGTGTCAAACGATAACAAGGTTAGATGACATGGCACCCGCCAAGGAATTCGCGCCGATCGATTCTTCCGTGGTGCCGCGCTATGCGGGAGTGGCCACTTTCATGCGCGCCGCGCGGGCTGAAATCGCCAAGCCGCTTGACATCGCGCTGGTGGGAGTTCCGCTTGACCTTGGCGCCACCTATCGTTCGGGCGCGCGGCAGGGACCGTCGGCGGTGCGCGAGGCTTCGCGGCTGATCCGCCAAGTGAACCCCACGACCAAGATTGCCCCTTACCGGCTTTGCAACATCGGCGATGTGGGCGACGCGCCCACGCATCCGCTGAGCGTCGAGCGCAGTGTCGAAATGATCCAGGAGTTCTTCGAGCGCATTCAGGCGGTGGGCGCCGCGCCCATTTCAATCGGCGGCGACCACACGGTGCCGCTGCCCGTGCTCCGGGCAATCGCCAAAAACCGGCCCATGGGCCTGGTCCAGATTGATTCCCATGCGGATACCTTCGATGAATTCATGGGCACCAAGTGTAACCACGCGACATTCGTGCGCCGCGCCGTCGAGGAAGGATTGCTCGATCCCAAACGCATCGTTCAGATTGGCCTGCGCGGCACGCGCTATGGCGATGATGACATCAATTATGGCTATGGCGCCGGCATCCGCATGATCCCGATGGATGAATATGAGGAGATGGGCCGCGCCGCCGTCATCGCCGAGATCAAGCGGGTCGTTGGCGATGGCCCCACCTACATCACAATAGACATTGACGGGCTCGACCCCAAGGACGCGCCGGGCACTGGCGTTCCGGAGCCCGGCGGCATCATGATGCGGGACGCGCAGATGATGCTCCGCGCGCTGACGGGCATGGACATCGCGGGCGCCGACATCTGCGAGGTCGTTCCCTCGCTCGATCCCACCGGCATCACCTGCATCAACGCCGCCAACCTGATGTTCGAGCTGACTTGCCTGGTGGCTGTGGCGAGATCGCAGCAGGCCAAGGCATAGGGCGTTCATATGAAATATTTGGCGCATCCGACAGGAGTGGAGCCTGCGAACTCCGCCTTTCTCCGGACCAGGGCCTAACTCCGCAAACCGCGCTGCACGAATTCAGCTATGGCCAAAGATGCCGTGAGGCCCGGCGACTCGACGCCGAAGAGGTTTATCAGGCCAGCGACTCCATGCGCGCCGCGCTGCTGAATTTCGAAGTCCGCAAAGCTTTCATGCGGTCCGTGGATTTTCGGCCGGATTCCGCAATAGCTTGGGGTCAGCGCGCGATCCCTCACGCCGGGCCAATAGGCCTGCACGGCGGCAATAAATTTTTCCGGGAGGCCGGGGGGCATCGAATAGTCGAATTCATCAAGCCACTGGATGTCCGGGCCCAAGCGCACAGCGCCTGCGAGATCAAGCGTCGCGTGAATGCCAAGCGCGCCAGGCACCGGAACCGGATAAATCAGATGCTTGAACGGGCTTATGCCCGAAACACCGCAGTAGCTGCCTTTGGCGAGATAGCGCGGCGGGCGCTTTTCAAGCGGATATCCCTTGACCTTCGCCGCCACATCATGGGCGCCATGGCCGGCGCAATTTACAAGCGCCCGGGATGTCAGCTCTGAAGTCTCCCCACTCCTGCCAGACGCATTGACGATGAAAACACCATCCAGTTTCCTGGCCTGCTGGAAAGCGGTGTTGAACGCAAACATGGCGCCGTGGGCCTCGGCTTCTCCCTGCAAAGCCAACATGAAGCCCGCGGCATCGACAATTCCAGTGGATGGAGAAAACAGCGCCCGCGCGCAGCGCACTTCGGGTTCGATCCGCGCGACATCCGCCTGTGACATCCACGCGAGATCATCAACGCCATTGTCCCTCGCCACTGACGCGATGGACTGCAACTTGCCTTCCTCTTCAGGCGACGTGGCGACAATGAGCTTGCCGAGGCGCCTGGTTTCAACTCCATGGGCGGCGCAAAAATCATAGAGCGACTTGCGGCCCTGAACGCAGAGCCGCGCTTTCAGGCTGCCTGTGGCGTAGTGGATGCCCGCATGGATGACTTCCGAATTGCGCGAGGACGTCTCGGCGCCCGCGCGGGCCGCCACTTCAAGCACGATGACGCTTTGACCAGAAAGCGCAAGCTGCCGCGCGACGGCAAGGCCAATCACGCCAGCGCCAACCACGACGGCGTCAAAGTCGGCGTTCATCACCCGATCCCGCCGCCCGCCGCCTTCTCCGCTTCCTGAACGAGAACGAAGAAATCCCTCTCGCCGAGCCCCCGGGCCGACGCGGCTTCATAGATCTTCCTGATCCCGCTGCTGACCGGAAGCGCCATTCCCTGCTCATTGGCGGCGGTGAGCAACAGATCGAGATCCTTCATGAGCATGTTGAGCGTGGCCGCCGGCTTGTAGTCACCGCTGATGATCATGTCCTTCTTGTAGCCGATGAGCGGCGAGGCCACGGCGCTTTGCGTGATCACCTCAAGCATGCCGGCATGGGTGAGGCCGCCCTTCAGTCCAAAGGCCAGCGCTTCGCCCAACAGGACCGATGTCGCGGCGACCATGCTGTTGATGGCGAGCTTGAGGTAGCGGGCCTCTTCGGCCTCGCCAAGGTGAAAAGTCTTTTTCGCAAAGACCGCAAAAACGTCGGTCAATCCATCAAAGGCGGACTTTGGCCCCGACACCAATGCCGTGAGCGTCCCCGCTTCGGCCATGGCCGTCGAGCCCGATACGGGCGAGCGCAGATAGGCGATTGACCCTGGCAGATGCGCCGCGATTTTTCCGGAGATCGATGGCGACACGGTGCTCATGTCGATGAACGTCGCGCCGCTGCGAAGCGCCGATGTGAAACCGCTGTTCAGCGCGACATCGGCCAGGGCCTGATCATCCGGGACCGCTGTGAACACAACATCCACATCAGCGACAAGATTGGGAATGGCGCTGGCGATGCGAAAGCCCGCTTCGCTCAACAGCTTCGCTTGCTCGGGCCGCCGCGCCAGAACCCGCACATCATGGCCCGCTGACATGAGGCGTTTGCAAATTGGCAGGCCCATCTTGCCAGCACCAATCCAAGCGATTTTGAGTTGGGACATCAGGAGGCCGCCTTTTGCTGTTCCGATGCGCGCAGTCGCCGCCCGCGCTCGCGCGCTTCGAACGTGTTCTTGCCCATGCGATCGAGGAGTTCGATGATCTCTTTCAGCCGTTCGCGCGCGATGCCCTGCGTGATGAACACCACCCGGGTGCGTGTGTCATTGTCGGGCCATTGGTCAAGCCAGGTGAGCGTGTGCAGGAGATGCTGGGCGCCCTGGATGACGGCGGGACGCCCCGCCTCTTCCCGCACATTGACCAACCCCTTGACACGCAAGAGGCTGCTGCCGAGGTTCTGCGAAATGCCATCGAGCAGGAATTGCAACTCTTCGCGCGACAATGGCTCTGCGCGCACCAGGACAAAACTCTCTACACCCTTGTTGGCGAGATGCAGACCGACAGTAAGATCAATCGTACCATCGCCATCGCGGCGTTCGCCATAGGCCTCGTAGCTGCTAAGCTTGAGCCAGGGTCTCGGATCGGCGGTGCCGTCGGCGGCATCAAAGCCAGTAGATGACAGGAGTTTGGCTACGGCGGCGGAGGACCAATCGACTTCGCCAATCGATGCCGCCGGGTTAATGCTGCGGAGTTCCTGGGACAGCGCGGCGAGGGCGGCGGCGGAATCGCCCTTCAACAAGTCCGATTTGGTGATGACAATGTCATCGGCGAGAGCGACTTGCCGCACGGCCTCATCATGCTTGGCCGACGTATCCGGCCAGTTGACGCCGTCGACAAGGGTCAACACGCGGCCCACACGGAACAGGCCATCAAGCGTGGGCTCTGACAGGAAGGCCTGCAGAACAGGCCCCGGTTCAGCCAGGCCCGAGGTTTCGATAACGACATTGTCAAACATGGGTATGCGGCCGCCCAGGCGGTCATGGTAGAGATTGTTCAACGTGCTGACGAGATCGCTGCGCACCGTGCAGCAGAGGCAGCCGTTTTCCAGCACGATGACAGCGTCATTGCTGTTGGCGTAGAGCTTGTGGTCCAGCCCCACTTCGCCAAACTCATTCACCACGACAACCGTGCGCGCGAGATCAGGCGACTTCAGCGCCTTGTTGATCAGCGTTGTCTTGCCGCTGCCGAGAAATCCGGTGACGAGGGTGACGGGCAATCGACCTTTGACAGCAGTGTTCATGCCGCTTCACTATCAGAACACTTCACAGCCCGGAAGGCCGCAGGAAATCAGCCGGTCCGACGGGAAGTTGGTGATGATTTCACAGCCGTCCTTGGTGACGACGACTTCTTCCTCGATGCGGGCGGCGCCGGAACCATCTTCCGCTCCCTTCCAGGTCTCGAGCGCGAAGACCATGCCTTCCTTCAATGGCTCGTTTTGACCGCGGAAGCGCTTTGAAAAGATGGGGCGCTCCCAGAGCGACAATCCAACGCCATGGCCATACTGTAGGAGGAACGCCTCCTCTTCGTCGCGGTATCCGAACTCATGGGCGTCCGGCCAGACAGCGGCGACTTCGTCAGGCGTCACGCCGGGCTTGATCATGTCGATGGAGGCGCTGATCCACTTCGACGCCGTTTCATAGGCATCGACCTGATGCTTGTTGGGCTCGCCGCAGATGAAGGTGCGGTAGTAGCAGGTGCGATAACCGTTGAAGCTGTGCATGATGTCGAGGAAAATCATGTCGCCGGGCTGGATCATGCGATCCGAGAATGTGTGCGAGTGCGGGCGGCCGCGGCGGCCAGAAACGGAGTTCACGCATTCCACACGCTCGGAGCCCATGCGGAACAGGCGGTCATTGGCGATCGCCACCAGCTCATTTTCCTTGGTCCCGGGGCGAATGGCGCGGGCGATGTCAACATAAGTTGCGTCAACCATCGCCGCCGCCATTTTCAGGAGTTCAATCTCATCTTCCGTCTTGATCTCGCGCGCGTCGAGCAAAGCCTGCTGGCCATCGACAACCATGATGCCTTCGGCTTCGAGCGCCCGCAGCATGCCAAGCTCCATCAGGTCAACGCCAAGCGGCCGCTTGTCAATGCCGTAATGCACCAGCGCCTTCTTGATCTGCTTGGCGAAGTCGTGCTGCACATTGAGGCTTGGCGGAATGGCGCCCTGCATGGTGGTGATGGGGGCTGCGACATTGTCCTTGATCCAGGGCGAGGAAATGCGTTTCGCCGGGGGCGCGGGATCCCACAGAAAGGGCTTTCCCTCGGCCGGGCACAGCGCATAGCGGAAGAATTTGTCGCGCGCCCATTCGCCGATATGAGTTGAAGTGACATAGCGGATGTTGTCGAAGTTGAAGCACAGCACTCCGCCAAGCCCGGCATAGCCAATGGCCTGTTGGGCGCGCTTCAGGCGCTCCGTGGATAGGCGATGGTAATCAATGCCTTGTTCCCAATCCTTTGCCTGGGCGCCGAATGACGCGGTCGAATGCGGACTGTTGTATTTCATGTTTTCTCTCCCAGCTCTCCGGCCCATTTTTTGTTTTCAAGCGTATCCTTGAGTTTCGACAGAAACGCCGCCGCATAAGCGCCGTCGAAGGCGCGATGATCGAAACTCTGTCCCACCACGCCGATCAATCGCGGCACAATGGCGTCGCCCAAATCCGTCGTGATCACGGCGGGCCTTTTGCGAATGGCATCGGTTGAAAGAATGGCCACCTGCGGGGCATTGATGATCGGCGTCGTGAAGCTTGTGCCGAAGGCGCCATTGTTGGTGATTGTGTAGGTGCCGCCACTCATGTCGGCCGCGGACATCTTGCCTGCACGGGCCTTGTCAACCTGCCGGGCGACAGCCTTGGCGAGCCCCTGCAGCGTGAAGTCCTGCGCCGCGTGAACAACCGGAACCACAAGGCCCTGGTGATTGAGATCAACAGCGATGCCGAGGTTGATATCCTTCGACAGCGTCAGCGTGCTGTTTTCAAACCGCCCATTGACATGCGGGAAGGCCTGTAAAGCAATGCACACCGCGCGCGCGATGAAGGGGAGATAAGTGAGGGAGCTTCCGGTCTCCGCCTTGAAGCGCTCCTTGTGGCGCGCCCGCACCAGTTCAATCTCGGTGAAGTCCACATCGATGGCCTGGAACACATGCGGGATGTTGCGCCAGTTTTCCGACAGGCGATCCGCTGTTTTCGAACGGATGGTGTTGAGCCTGATGACTTCGCCAGCACCGAAGCCCGGCGATGGCGGCTCTAACACCGGTGCTGACGCCAAGAACGCCTGCGCGTCCTTCTCTTCAATCTTCTGCAAGCTGTTCGATGCCGCGAACTGAGACAGCGCCGACATATCAGCATTGCCCTGCGAAAGCAGGCGGCGGGCCAAGGGCGTGATGCGGAAGCCTTGCGGGGTTCTGGCTTTGCCGTAATTGCCGATAGGTGTTTTCACTTCTTCGAAAGCCGCCATGGCCTGCGGCTTTGGTTTTGCTGCCGGGGAAGGCGCCGCGGCCTCGCCACCGAGCACCGCGACAATCGCGCCAACTTTTGCGACAACGCCATTTCCGACTCTAATTTCCGTTATTTTGCCTGCACTTACGGCCTCAACTTCGACCGTCACCTTATCCGTCTCAACTTCAAAAAGCGTGTCACCCAGCTTGACGTCATCACCCACGGCCTTGAACCATGTGAGGATCTTGCCTTCAGCAACAGTCTCGCCCAACTGAGGCATGATGATAGTCTGCGCCATGGCCTATCCGTTCATCACGCGGGCAATCTTGCCGACGATGCGCGCCGCATTGGGCAGCGCCAAGTCTTCCAAGTGATCGGCGGCGGGGAGTGGAATGTGAGGCGTTGTGATGCGCACGATGGGTCCATCCAAATCCCAGAATGCCTCGTCGGCAACAATCGACGCGATCTCGGCGCCCCAACCCAGGAGGCGCGGATTTTCCTCGACGGTGAACAGGCGCCCAGTCTTCGCGACAGAACCGAGAATGGTTTGCGTATCAAGCGGCACAAGCGAGCGCACATCCACGACTTCCGCATCAATGCCATGATCGCGCGCCAGAATTTCCGCGGCTTCCAGGGCACGGTGCACCATCAAGGCCAACGCGAGAATTGTGCAGTCCTTGCCCGGGCGCAAGATTTTCGCAGTGCCCAGCGTGTCGACAATCTCGCCGTCAGGCACTTCACCCTTGGTGGAATAAAGCGCCTTGTGCTCGTGGAAAATCACGGGATTGTTGTCGCGCACGGCCGCGGCCATCAAGCCGACCACGTCAACAGGCGACGACGGGGCGACAACTTTGAGGCCTGGGATCATCATGGTCCAGTTTTCAACTGATTGTGAATGCTGCGCCCCAAAGCGCACACCGGCGCCGTTGCCGGTGCGTATCACAAGTGGGCAAGTGAGCTGGCCATTGGTCATGTAAGCGAGCTTCGGCATTTCATTGGCGATGTAGTCAAAACAGACCGCAATGAAGTCCGAGAACATGATTTCGGCGATGGGGCGAAGCCCCGTCATGGCCGCGCCCATGGCGGCCCCCAGTATGGCCTGTTCCGAGATTGGCGTGTCACGCACTCGCAGGGGTCCGAATTGCTCGTACAATCCAACGGTGGCCTTGAACACGCCGCCAGCTTTGGCCACGTCTTCGCCGAGGAACACGACATTCCGGTCGCGTTCCATTTCCTGGGCAATGCCGCGGATCACGGCATCGCGATAGCTCAGTTCCGCCATGCCCAGCCTCCATCGGCATAGACATCAGCCGTCAGCAGCTCCACGGGGCACGAAGGCGAGGCCTTGCAGCGCTCTGTTGCCTCTTCCACCTTGCGCATGCTTTCCGTTTCGATGGCGAGCGCCTCTTTTTCAGAAATGCCAAACTCCGCCAGCCGCCGCTTGTAGATGATGAGCGGATCGCGCTCTTTCCATCTTTCAAGTTCGCCCGGCGGGCGGTATTTTCCGGGGTCGGCGCGGGAATGGCCGGAGTGGCGATAGGTCAGGCATTCGATGAGAGAAGGCCCATCGCCATTGCGGGCTTTTTCAATGGCCGCAGCGGCTACGCGATAAACCACATCGGCATCATTGCCATCGACGACGATTTTGGGAAGCCCGTAGGCCGAGGCGCGGTCGCCGGCGGGATTGTGAACCGCCGTCACCTCATGGATCGGCGTGTATTCCATATAGAGGTTGTTCTCGCACACAAACACCACGGGCAGCTTCCAGATGACCGCGAAGTTCAATGCCTCATGGAACGCGCCGATATTGGTTGTGCCATCGCCGAAGAAGCATACGGTCACATCCTTCTCGCCCAAATACTGCGCACGCCAGGCAGAACCGCAGGCAATGGGCAAATGCGCCCCGATAATGGCGTAGGAACCCATGACGCCATGCTCGACAGATGTGAGATGCATCGAGCCGCCCTTGCCGCGCATCAGCCCAATGTCGCGCAGCATCAATTCACCCAGCACGCCCTCCATCGGCGCGCCGCGCGCCAGTGTATGGGCATGGCCGCGATAGGTGCAGAAGGACTTGTCGCCCTTCTGCATGGCCACGCCAAAACCAGCGGCAATAGCCTCCTGGCCAAGCGACAAGTGGCTTGTGCCCTTGATCAAGTTTTGCAGGAACAAATCATAGGCGCGCTTCTCGCAATCCCTGATTTCGACTTGCAGGCGATAGAGCTCAAGCCGCGTCTCCGGGCCGATGTCGTCATTTGCCTTTGCGCCATGCGTCGTCATCAATCATCACACCACTTGCGGCCCCAGCCAGTGTGCCAAAAACTTCTTCATCAAAACGCTGAAAAATTCTCAAAATGAGAATTTTCGAGCAATTCAAGCAGGCCTGTTTGGTTAGGATATGGGCATGATCCTTGGTGCAGCCACGTCCGTAGCCGTGTCCAATGCTGGGCTGATGCCCTGTGGGTTGGCTTCTTGTTGTGAAGGAGGTTGACGTGTCAGGAACGGTGCAAGGCAAATCCATCATCGTCACGGGCGCCGGGCGCGGCATTGGCGCCGAGATCGCCCGTGATTTGGCCAGGAATGGCGCCAGGGTTTGCGTCGCTGATCTGAATGAGGAAGCTGCCCGGTCCGTTGCGACATCCATCGGCACGTCGGCCATGGCAATTAAGGTCGATGTCGCCAGCCGCGACAGCACCAAAGCGATGATCGCTGCCGCCGTGAAAGCGTTCGGCAGGCTTGATGTGATCTTCAACAATGCCGGCATCAGCCAAACCTGCCACTTCATGGATGTGACGGAGGAAGACTGGCGCCGCATCATGGATGTGAATGGCCTAGGCGTGTTGATCGGCACGCAAGAAGCCGCCCGCCAGATGAAAGCGCAAGGCACGGGCGGCAAGATCATCAACACGGCTTCAATTGCCGCCAAACAGGGTTATCCGCTGTTTGCCCACTACTGCGCCTCGAAATTCGCCGTCGCGGCGCTGACACAAGCTGCGGCCCGCGCGCTGGCTGCCGACAAAATCACGGTCAATGCCTTTGCGCCCGGTGTTGTGCGCACAGAACTCTGGGAACAACTTGACCGTGAATTCATGGAGATAGGCGTAACCAAAAAGCCAGATCAGGCGATCAATGAATTCAGCCAGTCAATTCTATTGGGGCGTTATTCAAAGCCGGAAGACATCACAGGCGTCACGACGTTCCTCGCCTCGACGGGGTCGGATTACATGACGGGTCAAACTGTGATGGTTGACGGTGGAATGGTGTTGATATGACGAAATTGCCGGAGAACATCTCATGAAAGCAGTGCGGTTTCACGCGGCAAAAGACATTCGCGTTGAAGATGTTCCGGCCCCATCCACAAAACTTGGCCCCAACGACGTGCTGATCAAGCCCCTGGTGACAGGCATTTGCGGCACTGATCTGCATGAATACATCGCTGGCCCGATTGTCACGCCGCAAACGCCGCATGTTTATACGGGAGCCTCCAATCCGCAAATTCTTGGCCATGAGTTCAGCGCTGTCGTGGCGGACAAGGGGGCCGCTGTTTCTCATGTGAAAGCCGGCGACCGCGTTTCCATCCAACCGCTCATCTCCCCACGTGACGACTATTATGGCCGGCGCGGGTTTTATCATCTGAGCGAAAAGATGGGTTGTGTCGGCCTCAGCTGGGGCTGGGGCGGCATGGGCGAGCTTGCCGTCGTCAATGACTACAATGTCGCTGTTCTGCCCAAGGGCGTGAGCGACATTCAAGGCGCCATGATCGAGCCCGCCGCTGTTGCCGTGTACGCGGCAGATCGCGGCGGCGTGACTTCGGGATCAACCGTGCTGGTATCTGGTGTTGGCCCCATTGGCGCCTTGACCCTGCTGGCGGTCAAGGCTGCCGGCGCCGCGCAAATTTTTGTATCGGAGCCCAATGCCTTCCGCCGCAAGATGGCGAAGGATTTGGCGCCCGACGCCATTGTCATTGACCCCACCACCGAAAACGTGGCGGAGAAAATCCGCGCCATGACCGAAGAAGGTGTTGGCGTCGATGTGGCCATTGAATGCGTGGGCTTGGAAGCTAGCCTCAATGCCTGCGCCGCATCCGTGCGCCGCCAGGGCACGGTGGTGCAAACCGGACTGCACATGAAACCCGCCAGCATCGATGCCATGTTGTGGGCGCTCAAAGACATCACCCTGGAAGCCACTTGGTGTTACCCCGTGCAATGCTGGCCACGCATTATCCGCATGGTGGAAGCTGGCAATTTTCCGATTGAAAAAATCGTCACGGCCAATATTTCAGCCGATCATGTGGTCAAGCAAGGCTTTGACGCCCTGCTCGACAAGTCCGTCAACCACATGAAAATTCTCGTGACCGTGTGATGGCGAACGGTCCCGTCAAAACCGCGATGATCGGCCTCGGTTGGTGGGGCAAGAAAATGACGGCTGTTCTGCAAAGCGCAAAACAGGACATCGAAATCGTCTGCGCGGCGGAGCCTCATCCTTCTGGCGCAGAATTTGCCAAGGACTATGGCTTCAAGGTCTACGCGGATCACAAAGGCGCGCTTGCCCATCCAGGTGTGGAAGCTGTCATTCTCGCCACGCCCCATTCACTGCATGCGCGGCAAATTGAAGACTCGGTTGCCGCGGGCAAGCATATATTCTGCGAGAAGCCCTTGGCCTTGACCAGGGCGGCCGCTGAGAACGCCGTGAAGGCCTGCGCGGCGAAAAACCTGGTCCTCGGCATGGGCCATGAGCGGCGCTGGGAACCACCTGTTGCTGACATGATTGCGGCTGCAAAGAGTGGAAAACTAGGCCGCCTGCTGCAAGTCGAGGCCAACTTCAGCCACGACAAATTTCTGACTCTGGCTGCCGATAACTGGCGGCTCAACCCTGCCGAAGCGCCAGTCGGCGGCATGACCGCAACGGGCATTCATCTCACGGACCTTGCAACTCTGTTGTTTGGCCCTGCTCGCGATGTGCGCGTGTCCTGCGAGAAGCTCGCCTCGAACATTGCGCAAGGCGACACCATGAGCGCTCACATCCGCTTCAAAGGCGGCGGCACCGCTTATATCTCCGCCACCCTGGCCACGCCTTTCATTTCACGTTTTGCGGTGTTTGGCAGCAAGGGCTGGATCGACATACGCGACAAGGCCCATGTTGAATCACCGGCGGGCTGGGTGGTGACGTCGGCCGCGACGGGATCGCCAATTTCCACAATTGAAATTCCGCCTGCCGAGCCGGTGAAAGACAATCTTGCAGCCTTTGCCCGCGCCGTTCGCGGCAAGGCCGCCTATCCAATTACCGGAGAGCAACTCGTCAACAACATTTCCATCCTCGAAGCCATCATTCAATCCGCGGCGCAAGATGGCGCTGTCGTCACCCTATAGGAGCGGGCAACATGAAATCGCTTGTTTTTGAAACACCAGAAAACCCGAAGATCCTCGATCTTCCGGTGCCCAAGATCAACGATGCGGAAGTGCTGATCAAATCCCGCACAGTCGGCATTTGCCATTCGGACTACGAGCTTCTCGCGGGCCGCTACATCATTCCGATTTCCTACCCCGTGACTCCCGGCCATGAATGGTGCGGCGAGATCATTGAAGTCGGCAAGTCGGTGAAGAACTTCAAAAAAGGCGACCGTGTGGTGGGCGAATGCGTCGTGAGAACGCCTGAACGCCTGCATCATTTTGGCTTCTCCATGGATGGTGCTGACCGCGAATACTTCAACGTCAATCCGGATTGGCTGCACAAGCTGCCAGACAGTGTGGATGATAATCGCGGCGCCCTGATTGAGCCGTTCACATGCGGCTTCTACGCCGTATTGCGCTCTGGCGGCACCAATGCTTCGGAAACAGTCGTCGTCTCCGGTGGAGGCACGATTGGCCTTGTGACGGCCGCAGCCGCCATTGGCATGGGCGCGCGGGTCATCGTTGTTGATCCCATTGCCAAGCGCCGCGACATTGCATTGAAGCTCGGCGCTGCTGAAGTCGTTGACGCCAACGACAATCCGATAGAACGCGTCAAGGAATTGACCGGCGGCAAGGGCGCGGAACTCGTCGTTGAAGCCTCAGGTCACGATGCCTCCGTCGCCAGCGTCTTTGGATACGCCCAGGAGAATGGCCGCGTCTCGATGGTTGGTCTGAACATCGGCCGCAAAATCACTTCGACTCTGGGGTTGCTTCAATTGAAGAACTTGACGGTCCGCGGCTGCATCGGCTCGCCCGGCGTCTGGCCCGCAGCGATCAAGTTTCTGGAACGCACGGGCATTGATCTGTCGCCCATCCAAACGCACCACTTCAGCCTGACGGACGCCGCCGAGGCCTTTGAACTTGGCAAGGATCCGCAGGCTTGCATCAAGGTCACGCTTTCCATGAAGGGGCTGAAATGATGGCCCGCCATGCTCTGATCGCCGGCGTGTCCGGCATTATTGGCCGCCACTTGGCTGAGCATTTGAAGGCAACCAAGGGCTGGTCTGTCACAGGCATTTCACGCCACAAGCATGACCTTCCCAAGGGCGTGAAGCATGTGGCCGTTGATCTTACGGATCAAGACGCGGTGAAAGCTGCCTTGAAGCGCGTTCAGCCGACGGATGTGTTCATCACGACATGGTTGCGCCAAGCTACGGAAGCCGAGAACTGCCGCGTCAATGCCGGCATGGTGCGCAACCTGCTGCAGGCCATGGAAGGCAAAAAGATCAAGCATGCGGCGCTGGTGACAGGGCTGAAGCACTACATGGGGCCATTCGAGGCCTATGCAAAAACCAAAATGGTCACACCATTCCGCGAGGAACAGGCGCGCTTGCCATACCAGAACTTTTACTATGACCAGGAAGATGAGCTTTTTGCGGCGGCGGAGAAGCAAGGCTTCTCGTGGTCGGTGCATCGCCCGCACACGCTGATCGGCTACACTGTTGGCAATCAGATGAACATGGCGGCAACCCTTGGGGCTTATGCGGCGATCTGCAAGGAAACAGGCCGCCCATTTGTCTTCCCCGGTTCACCGCTGCAATACGAGGCGGCGGTGGACATCACCGATGGCCGCATCATCGCCAAGCATCTGCTTTGGGCCGCGACGAAGCCCGCAGCCCGCAACGAAGCGTTCAACATCGTCAATGGCGAAGTGTTCCGCTGGAACTGGATGTGGCCCAAGCTTGCAACCCATCTCGGTGTCGCTGCCGCCGAATATCCTGGCCACGCCCAGCCACTTGAAAAGCAAATGGCCGGCATGGACCCTGTATGGGACAAGATTGTTGCCAAGCACGGCTTGCAGAAAAACCCGCTGAACACAGTGGCATCATGGTGGCACAGCGATGCCGACCTTGGCCGCACCATCGAAAATTTCACCGATATGACCAAGAGCCGCGACAGGGGCTTCACCGCCTACCAAAACTCCGCGCGCTCTTTCACCGACGCCTTCGATAGGCTCCGCGCTGCAAAGGTTCTGCCATAGACATGAACCAGGCCGCGCCAGCTCCAGTCTTGCCGATGCCCAGCAAGGCGTTCGCACTGCCGCTGGCGCGGAGTTTTGTGACGGTGATTGTCTCGACGATCGGGCTGCTGATTGTATGCGCGGTGTTCGCCCCCTCAAGCGTGTCGCTGGGGGCTCTGTCAGGCAGCCTGCCATTTGCCGCGATCATAGCCATCGTGGGTCTTGGCCAGCTCTTGGTTGTGCAACAGGGCGGGTTTGACCTTTCGCTTCCTGGGGCGGTGTCGCTCGCCGTTGTAACGGCCACACACTATCCGCAGCAGGACAATGCGCTGCTGTATCAAGCGGTCCTGCTGGCGCTTTCCTTTGCCGTCGCGGCCGGCGTGCTGAACGGCCTTCTCGTCAGCATATTCCGCCTCAATGCCATCATCGCGACAATTGGCGTGAACGCCCTGCTCTACGGCGCGGTGTTCGCCGTGTCGGGCGGTGTGCCTTCGATCACCACAGAGCTTCTTGCCAATATCGCAGGCGGTGAAACATTTGGCCTTCCCAACTCGGTTTACTTTGCGCTGGCCGTGCTTGTCGTTGTTTCATTTGCCTTGAAGAAAACCGTTGTGGGCCGCCGCTTCGAGGCGATTGGCGCGAATCCTTTGGCCGCCCGCGCGGCGGGCCTTCGCGTGCAGCTTCACCAACTCATGGCTTACGTCTTTGCCCAGCTCCTCTATTGCATGGCCGGCATTCTGATTGCCGGCATCACGCGCGAGCCCACGGCATTCCAGGGCGACAGCCTGTTGTTGCCCTCCGTTGCGGTTGTCGTGCTGGGCGGCACTTCGCTGCTCGGTGGCCGCGGCTTTCCGATCTCGACGGTCATCGCCGCATTTTTCCTGAACCAATTGAGCCAGTTCGCACTCGCAGTCGGAGTGCCCTACTCGGCCCAAACCATCATCCAGGCTTTGGTCCTGGGTTTTGGCATCGCTGTTTACTCGCTCCGCTGGACGGTAAACTCAAGCAAGACGACTGAATCAACCAAAGTGGAGGAAAGATTATGACTTCAATGAAAATGAAACTGGCGCTCGCGGCCACAACGGCCGTCTTGGCACTGGGCTACTCCAACATCGCAAATGCTGAAACACCTTCGTGGTGCGGACCCAAGCAGGCATCACTTGCCTTGCTTGACGGCTACGGCGGCAATAGCTGGCGTCAGGTGACGACGGCGTCGGCCAAGCAGACGGCGGAACTGTGCCCCAGCATCACCAAATACGAATATGCTGACGGCCAGGGCGACACGCAGAAGTCCATCTCGGACATCAAGTCCATAGCCGCAAAGGGCATTGACGCGCTCGTCGTGTTTGGCGATGCTGGCCCTGCGATGCTTCCAGCCATCACGCAAGTTTACAAGTCTGGCAAGGTCATCGTTCCCTACCGCGTCGAAGTGGGCGGCAAGGAAGGCGAGAATTACACCAAGTTCATCGGCGCATCTTTCGTCAATGACGGCGAGAACTGGGGCCGTTGGATCAAGGGCGTTCTGCCGAAGGGCGGCAATGTGCTGTTCCTCTCCGGACCTGCCGGCAACAGCCAGGGCCTTGATGAACTCAAAGGTCTGAAGAATGTACTCGGACCAGAATTTGTGTTCGTGAACCCTGAGCCCTTTGCCGTGACGAACTGGGACCCAGCTTTGACGCAGAAGGTGCTCACAGCTGAAATCGCCAAGAACGACAAGATCGACGTCATCGTGTCTGACTTCGGTCCTTCGCTCGTCGGCGCTTTGCCGCTGTTCAACAAGTCTGGCAAATCGATCCCTGCACTTGCGACATCTGACGGCAACTCGCTCGGCTGCTTCTGGACGGAAATGTCGCCAACCAATCCTGACTTCAAGCTGTTCACGGTGGCAACCGGCAATGACAACGCGCGTCTCGCCGTAATGCACGCGGTTGCTGCGGTAACGGGTGGCACACCGCCGGCCGATAATATCTTCCAGGCTCCGATGTTTGAGGATTCCGTCTCTGGCAAGCCAAACCCTGTGACATGCCGCAAGGATCTGCCAGGCGCCATCTATCTGTCGTCTGAATTGCCTGACGAAGATCAGGCCAAGGCGGTTGGTCAGTAAGACATAAGAGACCCCGGAAGGCGCAATCCTTCCGGGGTTCATTTCTCCAACACGGACGCGAATTGTGGCGGCAAAAAAAGTGACGGCAAAGGAAGCGAGCGCGCCAGCACGGACTGATGCAACCCTTCGGCTGAGCAACATTTCAAAATCATTTTCCGGCGTTCTGGCCCTGCAAGAAGTCAGCGTTGAATTCTATCCAGGTGAGGTGCACGCCATACTGGGTGAGAATGGTGCGGGCAAGTCCACACTGATGAATATCATTTCCGGTACTTTTCACCCCACACGGGGCGAGATTCATTTCGAAGGTCAACGCATTCTGGATATGACGCCCGAAAAAGCCGCGTCCCTTGGTATTGCCATTTCCTTTCAGCACCCGGCGATTCTCGATGATTTGTCAGTCATCGAGAATCTGCGCGTGGCTTTGCCCGACTCAGTGTTTGATGGCAAAGACGAACAGGGCGTGGCCCGCGACATGCTGAATGCCGTGGGGCTGCACGTGCCTCTGCGCATGCGCGCTGATGGGCTGACGGTTGCGCAGAAACACCTGCTTGAAATCGCCAAGTCCCTCGCCAACAAGCCAAAAGTCTTGATCCTCGACGAACCCACGGCATCACTGGATCAGGACGCCACAGACATGCTATTTGGCCGCATCCGCGAAGTGGTGAGGTCTGGCACATCGGTCATCTACATCACCCATCGCCTGGCTGAACTTCGCCAGATTGCGCAGCGCGTCACGGTGTTGCGTGACGGGCGTTACCGCGGCAGTTCTCTGGTCAAGGAAATCAGCGACGCTGAACTTCTACGCCTGATTGTCGGCCGCACGCTGGGATCAGTATTTCCGCCAAAGCCGCAAGCTGCCTCCAAGGATTTTGGCTTTTCAGTTTCGTCGCTGAGTGGCAAAGGGTTCAGGGATGTGACCTTCGATGCGACAAAGGGGCAGATCATCGGTGTCGCCGGCGTCGCGGGCAATGGCCAGGAAGAGTTGATGCGAGCACTTGCCGGCCTTCAGCAGTCCGCAGGCACGATCAGTCTTCATGGGCGAGCACTGAACCACAATGAACTCCTGCGCGAAGCCGCATTCATGCCTTCGGACAGGCATGCGGAAGGTCTTGCTAGCCGTCTGACTGTGCGCGAAAACGCATCGTTCGCTGCGCTCGACAGGTTCTCGGTCAATGGGATCGTGAGTCGCAAGAAGGAGCTTGGGCAGGTCGCAGCGACATTCACCTCATTGGATGTCAAGACGCCGGGAATGGAGGCTCCTATTCTGTCTCTCTCGGGCGGCAATCAGCAGAAGGTGGTGATGTCGCGTGCGCTGCTTTCTGAACCCGGGCTGATCGTTGCCGACGAACCGACACAGGGTGTTGATGTCGGCGCACGCGCTGAAATCTATCGCATCTTGCGGGATGTTTCGAGTTCCGGTGCGCCGGTGATTGTAAACTCTTCGGACGCGGCCGAACTTGAGGGGCTGTGTGACAAGGTCGTTGTCATGTCGCGCGGGCGGGTCGTTGAAACGCTCTCCGGGAATGATGTGTCGGAAGCCCGGATTGTCGCGGCGGCCGTGCATGCCACCACCCATGTTGGCGACATCGACCTGCGGAGCCGCGGTGGCGCGGTCATGGGAAGCTGGCGGCACTTTCTCCAATCGGACAATGCGCCTGCTGTTCCCCTGGCGCTTGTCACCGTTCTGCTGGGGATTTACGTCTTCAGCCAGAACGATAACTTCTTCTCGTTTTTCAACATCTACAACATCCTTATGCTGGCAACCGCATTGGGTTTCATCGCACTTGGCCAAACAATCGCCCTTCTGATGGGCGGCATAGATCTGTCTGTCGGGCCGCTCGCCGGGTTTCTCGTCGTGGTTGCTTCGTTCTTCATTAATGACGACAAATCGGCCATGATGGTTGCGGCGGGTTTTGCATTGATGTTTGCGGGCGCATTCATTGTCGGGGCGATCAATGGGCTGCTGATCAGGTTCGCAAATTTCACGCCCATTGCCGCAACGCTGGCAATGTATATCGCTTTGCAAGGCATGAGCTTTCTGCTGCGCGACCATCCCGATGGCTACATCAGCTTTCCCGTCACCGAATGGATCAACTGGCAGTGGGGCCCAATTCCCGTAGCCTTCATCGCCCTGGTGACCGTGGCTCTTGCAGGCGAGTACGTCCTGCGCAAACGGCGGGCAGGCTGGCGGCTGCGGGCTGCTGGTTCCGATGAAGAGTCAGCACGGCGAATGGGTATCCGGATCGACCGCACGTTCGTATCCGGATACATTGCATGTTCCTTGTTGACTGCGGCAGGCGCTGTGATGCTGATGACGCAGATCGGCGTGGGCGATCCGCGGCAGGGCATCAATTACACGCTATCGAGCATCACTGCGGTCGTGCTTGGCGGCACCAGCTTGAAAGGCGGGCGCGGCACGTTCATTGGCACAGTGCTGGGAGCAGTGCTGCTAACGGAGGTGCTGAATGCCGTGACGTTCCTGGGATTGACGCAGACCTATCAATACATCTTCCAGGGCGCGCTGATCGTGGTCGCGGCGCTGGTGTATTCGACAGTGCACAGGCAGGCGGCGGCTTAGCAGCTCAATAGTACCCTGCCTCGCGCATCGCCGCATCGATCCGGTTCTGGCTTCGCGTCAGCGCCTGTTCATCCGAGCACTCGCCATTCAGCGCCGCAAAAATCTCTTCGCCCAATATCTCCTCGATCACGTGATACTCAGGCACGGGTGGCCGTTGCCAGTGCTGGATTTTGTTCTGCTTGGCCAACCTGTCGACGAAACTCACAATGGGCGTTGAGGCGGCGGCCTCGGGGTCGGCGCTGACGCTGAACCGGGGGGCCACGGGAACGCCATTTTTGACGTGTTCTTTCATGGCGGCGGGTGAGGCCATCCAGGAGATGGCTTCGAAGGCGAGGTGGGCGCGGGCGGGCGTAAGCGATGCCGGCACCATCAGCAGGAAGCCGCCGATGGGAGAGACACTGGCGCCGCCAGGCCCTGCCGGATGGGGATGGTAGGAGACCTTGCGCTTCACGACGGAATGAATGTCATATTCAAAGCGGGCGGCGCGCATAGTCCAGCAATAGATCATGGCGGCATGGCCGCCCATGAAATAATCCAGCGCCCGGTTCCAATCGATCGACAGAATATCCGGCGGCGAAACGGCCAGAAGCCCATGCATGTATTTGAGCGTGTTGCGGCCAGACTCGCTTAAAATGCGCGGGCGCATCGCCTCGCCCTTCAACCTGCTGTAATCCACATGCAGGCGCGGGGACGGAATGTCGATCACCGGACTGCCGCAACAGCCCATGAAAAACATGAAAGAATGGGAGATGGGCATGCCCTTGGCCGCGTTCCACACTACGCCCTGCATGCCGCGCTTTGGGTTGTGCAAGGCCTTTGCGGCTTGCAGCACTTTTTCAAAACTCGTGGGGTGGGAAAGGCCGCGCTCCTCAAACAGGTCCTTGCGCAGCGACAGGGCTTCAATGGTGCAGTAGATGGGAACGCCATACTGCGTGCTGTTCCAGTTGCCCGTTGACCAAATGTTGGGATGAAAATCGAGCGGGTTGATGCTGCTGCTTTTCAGGAATTCCGTCAGCGGCTGGGCCACGTTGTTGGCCACGCTCTCGCCCAGCCATGGCATGTTGACGGCAATCACGTCATACTGGCTTTCCGCGCGGCGCGCATTGGCGAAAACCTCCTCACGCAGCTCCGGCAAGCCCAGGAGCTTGAAATTTTGCCTCGCCGAGAGCTTGCTGCGAAAGTCCGACCACATGTCGCGCATGCTGGCGAAGTAGTTGTCATCATGCAGGAGGAAGCGGAGATCAGGGCCCGCCTCCTTTTTCTTCTCCATGATCTCAAGCGGGGGAATAATCTGCCCCGCCAGATAGGATCCGCCAAAATAGTAATCCTCAGAATCACTGCTGCCGCTTTTCAATCCGAACGTATCGGCCAGGAGGCCTTTGACTTTGGCAGCGTAATTGGTGAAGCCAATGGCCAATTTCCGGCTGGGCTCAAGGTAATGAGATTTTCCGGTTGTTCCACGCTTTCTAAGCTGGATGTCGCCATCTTCAATCAGCTTGTGGATGCGGCGCATGGCACTGGCGAAGGGAATCTCCGCCGCAGACGCCAGGGAAGACATGGTCACATTGTCCCCACGCAGGTGACTTTTCATCAGATAGAGAATAATATTCCAGTTTGGGTCTGGCTCCGCGGCGTTCAACAGCTTGTCATAGGGCGCGCGCATGCGCTCCAGAAAGCTGATGATGCGCAGCAGTTCATATTCCGTCATGGTCGCAGTTGGGCCCAAGCGGCTTTGAAGGTCAAGAGGCCTTGTGCCCTCCGCGAAACCGGATGTAATGTCTTCTGTCATCATGGCGAGGAAAAACTCATGGCAGAACGCGTTTACGGCATGCATCACATCGGCATCACTGTGCCAAGCATTGAAGAGGGGATCGCCTTCTTCAAGGCCGTTTTTGGCGCCATTGAAGTGTTCCACACCGGCCCGTTTGACGTTGACGACAGTTTCATGAAAAGGAAACTTGGCGCGGCGCCCCACACGCGCATTCGCGACCTCGTCTTCCTGCGCTGCGGCAATGGCACCAGCGTTGAGCTTTTTGAGTACAGCGGCGAAGACAAGTCAGCACCGCAAAAACGCTCATCGGAAGTGGGCGGCACCCATATTTGCTTTGAGGTCGAGGATGTCTTCGCCTCGGCCGAGCGGCTCAAGGCTCAAGGTGTTGAAATGCTCGAAGGACCCAACACAGTCGACGCAGGCCCGCTTGCGGGTTTCAACTGGGTCTATTTCAAAGCCCCGTGGGGACAGGTCCTTGAAATCGCCAGCTTTGACAAACTTGGTTATGAAAAGGACACGCCGCATCGGCTGTGGCGCGCAGAACCCTGACAGAAACGCGCTGGACACACTGCGAATAGGTCATCAGCGGTCAGCGAATTCCTTGTAAGCTTCAATCATGAGCTTTGAGTTTTCAGGGTTCGCCTCGCGCGCTCCTTTTTCGATTTCGAAACCAAGCTCCACGACCCGTTGGTTCATGGGGGCGGCGCGGCCATGACTGCGCAGAACATCGACCACCCAGCCATTCACTTCCTGCACTTCGGCGCGGCGGCCCTTTCGCCAGTCCTGCAGTGACGTCACCAACGTGTCAGGCTTCGAAAATGTCTTGAGCACTTCGTCGAAAATCTGATCGACATAGCGCTCCGGATGGTTGGTCGTAATGGGGGGCAGACCGATGATCGGGATGATCTTCGCGCCGTCTTCCAGCGCGGCCTGCATGGCCTCATATCCGGCCAAGCGCATGACCTCCAGCATTCCGGGGAAGCGCGCGGCGTCATTGAGCGGCAAGTTGATGATCGCAGACGGAATGAGTTCGGCGGCATTGACGACGAGTTTCATCCACTTGGCCGAGCGGATGTCTTCCATGACTTCGACACGCCCCGAATTGCGCAGCAATTTGGCAACTGACTCTACCCGGCCTTGGGTTTTTGGATCAAGCGCGCCGAGCGCGAACCATGACTCATCATGATCATTCTGGCGGTTGGTGACTCCCGGCACCCACATGTTTGAAGCAATTTCGATCACCGCGCCAATGGTGCGCTCCCGGCCGACAATGTTTGCGATGTCTTCATGGGTCATGCCGTTCTGCAGGCCGACGATCAATCCGTCCGCGGCGAGAACCGGCTTGATCAGCTCGCAGGCCCATTTAGTGTCATAGGCCTTCACCACCAGAAAGACGACATCGAACGGCTTCTTGATTTCCGCAACCTGGCAAAGATGCAGCGCCGGAACTTTCGCGTTGATTGTGCGGGTCGGCAAGTTCACTGTGATGCCATTCTTGCGGATAGCGTCGATGTGATCCGGCCACTGGTCGATAAATGTCACGTCCAAACCAGCCAAGGCAAAATCGGCCGCAATCGACGCGCCTTGCGCGCCAGTTCCTAGAAATGCAATTCGCGGTCCCAACTCTCTGTCCCAGCTCTTTTTGAATGTCCCAATCGGTGAAGTTGACATTCCTAGAATCGCATCTGCAAACGGATACAACTCCAGGATTGTGGAAGTCTTGTTCTAAAATGCCCCACTGTCAATGAACTGCTTGAAATACATGAGGTTCGAGACGCATCTTCCCAAACGACGAGGCCATCATCCGCCTCGTCGGCGCATTGCTGCTCGAACAGAACGACGAGTGGGCCGTCCAGCGCGGGCGATACATGAGCCTTGAAACAATGGCCCCACTCAGCGATGATCATAACATCATGCTCTCGGCTGTGCCAAGCGCATGATTAACCCGGCGCTCTCAAGGCGTCAGCGTGGAAGCTAAGCTACACCACGTAACGGGACATAATCCAACTCCAAAGCGTTTGGCTTCGAACAGACTGTCAGTAAAAGAATTTGTAGAATGTTCGGCTGACACTAAACAACTCTTGCAATTTTGTTGTCCAACATAAGGCAATAAGAGCTTATTGCCTGCGATCATCGACCTTTGGCTGCAATGTCCTTGATCCACCGAATGAACAGTGGTGCGTCCGGATGCAAATCCCTGCCTAATGGTTCAAGTAAGTGAAAAGCCTCCTTGATGGGCACTTCCAACTCGAAGGGCGCAACCAGCCGACCGGCCTCGCGCTCGCGCTTCGCAAGTGAGTATCGGCCGAGTGCCACACCGCCGCCCTGTGCTGCCACTTCGAACGCAGTCAGAGATGTATCGAACTGAAGACCTTGGCCCGGATTGACTGATGTGGCACCCGCAGCTTGCAGCCATGTTCCCCAGCCTTCCTGATATCCAAGAACATGAAGAAGCCGGTGCGTCTGCAAGTCGTCTGGTACTTTCAATTCGTCAACAAGAGCCGGAGAACATAGCGGCGTGATGGTTTCCCATGAGAGTTGGTGACTGCGCATGCCACTCCAATCTCCCGTTCCGTATTGGATATCGAGATCGTAAACGTCGGCGTCAAAAGTATCATTCCACACACTTGAAATGATCCTGATCTCTTTTCCAGGATTGTGATGTAGGAATTCGGGCAGGCGCGGCGCCAGCCAGTTGACTGCGAAAGACACGGCGCAACGCAAAGTCAACTCTTGTGAACGGCGACCACCGAAAACCTCTCGCGTGCCAATGGCCAAGCGTTCGAATGCATCTCTGACTTTCGGGACATAGGCTTCACCCAGTTTTGTGAGTTGCAGGCTGCGCGTACGCCGGATGAAGAGTTGGTGGCGCAGACGTAGCTCCAGCGACTTCACGTGCTTGGAAACAGCAGCCTGGGTGAGATTCAGTTCAACGGCGGCATCCGTGAAACTCAGATGCCGGGCCGCCGCTTCAAAGGCGCGCAACCAGATCAACGGCGGCAACTCAAGGCGCATGCTCTATTCCCAACCTATGCATAACAAAAACGACGTCATGATCGCCGAAACTGTTGTTTGACGCAAGGCCGTTCATCGGCCCATCAATTATGGAAAAATTGTCCCGTGAGAGGCCTCATTGTTTTCTTTTTTCCCGACCGCGCGCGTGCGCCCATCGCCCTTTTTTGAAGCTGCGGTGGCCGAAGGCATGGTGGCGGCCAATGTCTATAACCGCATGATCATGCCAACGTCCTTTGGCAATCCCGAAGCTGAGTATTGGCGGCTGATCAATGGCGTGTCGCAATGGGATGTGGGCGTGGAACGCCAGGTGCAGATGAAAGGCCCGGACGCAGGCAAGCTTGCGCAAATCCTCAGCCCACGTGATCTTTCGACCTGCAAAGTCGGCCAAGGCAAATATGTGCCGCTGTGCAATCATCGCGGCACCGTCATCAATGATCCCATTCTGCTGAAACATGGCTGACGATCTCTATTGGCTGTCGATCGCAGACAGTGACATCTGGTTCTGGGCCAGTGCCATTGCGGCCGAGCGCGGCCTGAACGTCGAGATCAGCGAGCCTGATGTTTCGCCCATGGCGCTGCAAGGCCCCAAGGCCGAAGACGTGGTGGCCCATGTGCTGGGCGATTGGGTGCGCAGCCTCAAATATTTCTGGTTCAAGGAAACCGAGATCGACGGCATTCCCGTTGCCGTGCAGCGCTCCGGCTGGTCCAAGCAAGGCGGCTTTGAAATTTACCTGAAGGACGGCAGCAAGGGCACAAGGCTCTGGAACATTTTCAAGGAGGCCGGAAAGCCCTGGGACATTGGCCCGGGCGCACCTGCCACGCCAGAACGGGTGGAAAGCGGGCTGGTTTCCGTTGGCGGCGATACCGACGATGACACCAATCCCTTTGAAGTGCGGCTTGGCAAATATGTCGATCTTGATGTGGCTGATGACGTGGTCGGCATCCAGGCCCTGCGCCAGATCAAGGCGGAGGGCATCAAGCGGCATCAGTTGGGACTGGTGCTTGAAGGCGACAAGCCCGCACCCTTGGGCTTCCGACTGGAAGATATTTCGTTCAAGGGAAGTCATGTCGGCAAGATGACAAATTGCGTATGGTCGCCGCGCATGAAAGCCAATATTGGTTATGCGTTGATTTCTTCGTCCGTCAGAGCTGGTGAAACTGTCACCATCAACCGCGCCAGCGGGCCCTGCCACAGCAAAACTTGTGGAGTTGCCATTCCTATGAATGAACGCGCCCTATCTCCGCCCACGACCCGCCAATTTTGTGCCGCTGACGCCGCTGTCGTTTCTTGATCGCACGGCGGAGCTCTATCCCGATCGGCTGGCGCTGATTGACGAAGATCGCCGCTTTACCTGGGCAGAAGTGCGCAGAGATGTGTGGCCCTGGCCGCAGGTCTGGTGCGCCTCGGCGTCAAGCCGGGCGATGTTGTCTCAGTGCTGGCCCCCAACACGGCAGAAATGTTTGAGGCGCATTTTGCTGTGGCCATGGCGGGGGCAGTGTTGAACACCATCAACTATCAGGCTTGATGCCGAAACCGTGGCTTATATTTTCGATCATGCTGAAACCCGCGTGCTGCTGCTTGATCGGCAATGTGCGCCGCTGGCCGAGCCGCACTGGCAGCAATGCAAAGGGAAGCAGCCTCATCGTCATTGATCTCGGCGGCCCGGGCGAGGCCTTGGCGGCAGCCTTTCAGCCATGCTGATTTGATGAGTGAACCAACGGAAATTTCTCGACCGCTGTTCCCCGCCGATGAATGGCAAACGCTGTGCCTCAACTACACCTCAGGCACCAGCGGCAGACCCAAGGGCGTGCTCTATCACCACCGTGGTGCCTATCTGATGGCGCTGGGCACCGTCGCCGGCTGGGGCCTCTCGGGCCACCCCACCTATCTCTACACAGTGCCCATGTTTCACTGCAACGGCTGGGGCCATGCCTGGACCATGACGGCCCTTGCAGCCACCATTGTGTGCTGCCGGCAAGTTTCAGCCAAAGCCATCTATGATGCTATTCAGTCGTCATGGCGTCACGCATTTTGGCGGCGCGCCCATTGTGCTTGGCATGTTGGTGGAAGCTGCCGAAGCAGAGCCCACCGTATTGCCGCACAAAGTGCGCGTGATGACGGCGGGCGCGCCGCCTCCTGCCGCCATTCTCGAAAAGGTCGAAGCGCTGGGCTTTGATGTCATGCAGGTTTATGGCCTCACCGAAACCTATGGCCATGTGGTGCAATCCATTTGGCATGACGAATGGGACGAGTTTGATTTTGCCGAGCGCGCCAAAATGAAGGCGCGCCAGGGTGTGCGCTTTCCCATGACCGAAACTGCAGAAATTCGCGATGCCGCAACAGGCCAACCTCTGCCACAGGATGGCATCTGCCATGGGCGAGATCGTGCTGCGCGGCAACACCATCATGAAGGGCTATCACAAAGATGAAGCGGCAACCGAAGCAGCCTTTGCGGGTGGCGCTTTTCCATTCCGGCGATGTTGCTGTGCAGCATCCCGATGGCTTTCTCGAAATCCGCGACCGCATCAAGGACATCATCATTTCCGGCGGCGAAAACATTTCCTCGATTGAAGTTGAATCGGTGCTCTATCGCCACCCCGCCGTCAGTGCTGCTGCCGTTGTGGCCAAGCCTGATGAAAAATGGGGCGAAACACCCTGCGCCTTTGTCGAACTGAAAGCCGGCATGCGTCGCCACGGCGGAAGAGTTGCAAGCAGTTCTGCCGCCAACATCTTGCAGGCTTCAAAGTGCCAAAACACTATCTGTTTGAAACCTTGCCCAAAACCTCCACTGGCAAAATCGAAAAATACAAACTGCGCGAACGCGCGAAAGCAATCTGAACATGACACAAAAGTATATCACCATTGAAACTGATGGTGCGGTCACCACCGTCACGTTGGCTCGCGAAAATGTGCGCAACGCCATCAATGAAGCCATGCTTGCAGGAAATCGAGGATGTGTTCCGCAAGCCGCCCAAGGGAACCCGCTGTTTTGTGCTGGCAGCAAAAGGCGCGCATTTTTGTGCCGGCCTCGATTTGCGCGAACACTACGACAAGGACCGCACACCGATTGAGTTCATGACCATGTGCCAGGCATGGCACCGCACATTTGATGTGATCCAGTTCAGCGGCATTCCAGTGATTGCGGCTTTGCAGGGCGCTGTGGTCGGGGGCGGTCTGGAATTGGCAGCGGCAACCCATGTGCGCATTGCCGAAGCAGGTACGTTCTTTGCGCTGCCGGAGGGCCAGCGCGGCATCTTCACAGGCGGTGGAGCAACAGTGCGCGTGGCCCGCATCGTCACGCCGGCGCGCATGGTCGACATGATGTTGTCAGCCCGCACCTATGACGCGCAGCGCGGCCTGGACTTGGGCTTTGCCACGAAATTGTAGGCGCAGGTCAGGGGCTCGCCAAAGCCAAGGCGCTGGCAGCGCAAGTTGCCACTCATCCTCCCACCACAAATTTTGCCATTGTCACCGGCATTGCCCGCATCAACGACATGTCCACAACCGATGGACTGTTTGCCGAAGGCCTGCTTGCCATGGCCGTGCAAACCAACCCCGACATTCGCGAACGGCTTGAAGCATTCTTCTCCAAGAAGACCAAACGCCTGGAACCTGACGCCATCAAAGAGCGATGAATTATCACCCGCCCATATCGCAGCTTCTGCTGGCCATGCGCAGCGCCGGAAAGTTTGGCGCATCAGACGAATCCAGCCTGTCCGTCGATGACGCACAGGCCATCCTGATCAGAGGCAGGCCGTTTTGCGGCTGACCGCATCGCACCATTGAATCGCGTTGGCGATCAGAATCCGGCAAAGTTGGTGAATGGCGAGGTCGAGACACCCCCCGGTTGGCGAGACGTGTATCAAGATTGGTGTGCCGCTGGGTGGAACAGCCTGTCTGGCCCTGTAGCCTTTGGTGGGCAAGGCCTGCCTATGGTGTTGGCAGCGGCTTGCACGGAACTGTGGAATTCAGCCTCCATGGGCTTCGCACTTTGCCCACTTGTTAACCACCGGTGCCATCGAAGCCATCGCGGCCCATGCTTCGGAAGAACTCAAACAACGCTATCTTCCAAAAATGGTTTCAGGTGAATGGTCTGGCACCATGAACTTGACAGAACCGCAGGCAGGTTCCGATCTTTCTCAACTTCGTTGCAAGGCCCTTCGTAACCCTGATGGCAGTTACGCAATCACCGGCAGCAAGATTTTCATCACCTATGGCGAGCACGATTTCACTTCGAATATCATCCATCTGGTTTTGGCGCGGCTTGAGGATGCACCTCCAGGCACAAAGGGGATTTCGCTGTTTCTGGTTCCAAAATTTCTGCCTGACGGCACGCGAAACGATGTCCACTGCCATTCGCTCGAACACAAGCTGGGCATTCATGGCTCCCCCACATGCACCATGGTTTATGGTGACAATGGTGGGGCCAAGGGCTGGCTGATCGGTGAGGAAAATCGCGGCCTAACTTGCATGTTCACCATGATGAACAACGCGCGGCTTCTTGTGGGCGTGCAAGGCGTGGCATTGGCAGAGCGGGCCACGCAGGCAGCCATCGAATTCGCCAAGCAGCGTAAACAAGGGCGGGCGGCTACAGTCAGCCAACGAACCAAGTGCGATCATCCACCATCCAGACGTGAAGCGCATGCTGCTGGAAATGCGCGCCAAGACTTCTGCTGCCCGCATGCTTTGCATGGCAACGGCCTCCGCTATCGACTGCGGTGAAACGGCGCTGGCTTCACTTTTAACCCCCCTGGCAAAATCTTTTGCAACGGACATCGCAAATGAGGTTGCTTCAACAGCAATCCAGGTTCATGGCGGGATGGGTTATGTTGAAGAGACTGGCGTGGCCCAGTTCTTTCGTGATGCGCGAATCCTGCCAATTTATGAAGGCACAAACGGCATTCAGGCGATTGACCTTGTGACACGAAAGTTGGACTTGGATGACGGCAGATGCCTTGCCGAAGTTTTGCGCGACTGCGAGAGTTCACTGACCCATGCCGTAGGCGCGGAGGCTGGAGCCCGATATGTTGATACGGTCCGCTCGCTTTCGGAAAAACTCGCAAGCTCTCCAAACAGCCAACAGTCACTAGCGGCAGCGACTCCTTTTGCACGCGCATTGGCAAGCCTTGTGGCCGCTTCCAGTTTGGTCAACGCTTCCAAAGTGGCGAAAGCTCATTCAATGCAGGCAGAACTGGAAACAGATGTCAGCTACTTCATTGCAAGCGAGATACCTTCGGCTTTGGCGATTGCAAAGGCCGCTATTGCAGGGGCGGATATCGTAAAAAATGCCGCCGTTACATAGATTTTGACCTGAGGACCAACGACGATCCAGTTTTGAGTGGAGTCTGGGTCCTCATTGAACCGGCCCCAATTCATTTGAACTCCATTTGAGCATTTCGCTGCTATGGCCATATACTGAGTTGAGGAATTGGCGCACCCGACAGAATTCGAATCTGTGACCTCTGCCTTCGGAGGGCTAGGGCACTGCCTTCTGGCAACCACCTTGAAGTGACATAAGCCCCATTTCACAATATTTATTTACGCTGACCTCTGCCTATTTACTTGGAAATGCGCTAGAATATGGTTGCCAATTGGTTGCCAGCACTGGAAACGCGCCATGCCTAAGATCAGCAAGAAGATCACGCTCAAAGCCCTAGAGAGCCTCAGGGACGGGCAAATCCTTTGGGATACTGAGTTAAGGGGGTTCGGCGTCCGGGCGCGTGGCACGGGGCTTTATTACGTCCTGAAGACCCGTGTGCAGGGACAGCAGAGGTGGTTCACGATTGGCAAGCATGGCGCACCTTGGACGCCTGAGACCGCACGTCGGAAAGTTCTGGGCCTATTGGGGGAAATTGCCGATGGCGACGATCCGGCGGAAGTCCGTGAAGATTTGAAACGGCGCGTCAACATGAGCGACCTGTGCAACCTATATCTCAAAGAGGGCTGTTCCGAAAAGAAGCCATCAACTCTGGCAACTGACAAGGGCCGCATTGAGCGGCACATAAAGCCGCTGCTGGGCACAAAGGATGCCCGGGCCTTGAAGCGCCGCGACATCGAGCAATTCATGCGCGACATTGCCGATGGCAAGTCGGCGGCTGACATCAAGACCGGAAAGCATGGGCGGGCCATCGTTGAGGGCGGCAAGGGCACGGCCACCCGGACAATAGGCCTGCTTGGCGGAATTTACAGTTTTGCCGTTGATCGCGGTATTGTGCCTGAAAACCCGGTAAGGGGCATCAAGCGCTTCAAGGACAAGCGCGTTGAGCGATTTCTCAGTGAGCAGGAATTGGTTGGGCTTGGCCGCGCCATTGCCGATTTGGAGCAGGAAAATGCGATTACGCCTTTTGCGGCGGCGGCAATCAGGCTTCTTATTTTTACCGGCGCAAGACGCGGTGAAATACTTTCGATGAAATGGGACTGGGTGGATTTTGAGCGGTCGTTTGCTTTTCTGCCTGATTCAAAATCCGGAAAGAAGCAAATCTATCTCTCCGCTCCTGCCTTGGAAATCCTCAGCAAACTGCCAAGACTGGAGGGCAACCCCCACGTCGTTTGCAACGAATTGCCGGGACAATGCCTGACTGATCTCAAGCGTCCATGGGCGCGGGTTTGCGCACGTGCAAACATTCAGGAACTCAGACTTCACGACCTTCGCCACAACTTTGCGAGCGTCGGTGCAATGGGCGGGCTTTCTCTGCCGATTATTGGAAAGCTGCTCGGTCACCTAAGAACGGAAACGACCGCGCGCTATAGCCATCTTGCCGATGATCCAGTTCACGCGGCAAATGAGCGGATTGCGGATCGCATTTCCAAATCCTTTCAATACAAGCTGGCAGAAGTCCGGGCGATCAAAGGCATTGGAAGTTAATCAATGGATACTGAAGGTGTAAGAAAACTCTTTGTCGATATGGTTGCGGGCGAGGATGTTAAGGGAAACCTCAACAGTGAATTCGTGATGATCGAAGAGGCAATTTCCTGGATCGGCTTTGGTACCTATCACTATCCTTCGGTCGGGCCGCAAAGTCTTCACAAGTTTTTGGGCCATTCTGATTTCGCTCAATGGAACAAAGAACTAGAGGGATTGCTTGAGCTAAAATTTGAATTTGCTCGCGATATGCTATTCGCCGCAATTGAAAATGGCCATCTAATTGCAATTGGAATGGAGACGCTCGAATTCAGAAAGGGCAGAAGTGGATAATCCTAGTATTCCGCTCGGTGAATATTGCAGGAGAATCAAACCCGCTGATTTTGAGCGGGGTGGCTGGTCGGAAATGCTCGGGCGTTATACTATCGGAAGAGTAATCTACGCTGGAATTTTTGTACAAAAAGCTGATCTGGAGAGAGTATTTGGACCCTTTCAGAAAGCCGGTGTGGCCGGTATCACTACTGGCCTTCCCATTTCAGATCACATCGTCAATTCCGGCGGTGATGGTGAAACCGGACGGCCACGTGGCAGGAGACCAAAGTGGGACTGGGAACTCATTTTGGCTGGTGTAGTCCACGCAATCGGCAAGACCGGCCAGGTACCTGAAAAACAAGTCGATTTTGAAAGAAAAATAGCGGAATACTGCCAACAAAAATTTGGTGATGAGCCGTCAGTTTCTTCTATTCGGGGTAAGGCGTCCCCGATCTTCGAGATGCTTCGCCAGAATAGCCAATAACACATAGTTGAAGCTGTAAACAATTTATCGGCATTTCAGGCCGACACGCGTTCGATGACGCCATAGCCTTCCTGTTATTCGCTGCAATAACCGGAAAGCGCAATTAATGGAAAACCAGACCTATCTAACACAAATCGAAGCTGCCGATTTTCTCCGCATATCTGAACGCTCGCTTGAGCGGTGGCGCGTCGAAGGGACCGGGCCACGTTTCCGGCGATTTGGGCGTCGCGTGGTTTACGCAAAATCAGATGTGGAAACCTGGGCCGATGGCCGTTGTTTTCAAAGCACATCTTCAGAATCTGCCCTGCCTGCATAATGAGCCGAACCTACAAGCGCCGGGGCAGAAAACCAAACAAGACTGGCAGAAATTCCGACCACCAGTATTGGCAGTTTCCCTATTCACTGGCCCAAAGCGCGGCGGTTCGGCTTTTGTCAGGGCCAGCACTGAAAATTCTGACTGAACTTCGCTGCCGCTACAATGGTTACAACAATGGCCGGATCATATTGTCATATGAGGAAGCGGCGCGCTTGCTGGGAATGTCAAAGTCCACCGTCAAGCGGGCCTTTGATGAACTCCAGAAGGTGGGCTTCATCGTGCTGGTCAAGCAGGGCGTTTGGCATGGCCGCAAGGCGAGCGAATGGTGCGTTACATTTGTTGAGCGCGATGGCTTGCCCGCCACAAACGACTGGAAGCAGTGGCAGGCACCCGTGCGCCCTCTTCCGCCCAAGAAAATAAAACCTCGGTACCCGAACGGCATACCCGCCTGCTTTGACGGTGCCACATGAGTACCCAGGCAAATTCAAAGGGTATCGGGCCGGACCCGTGGGAGGGGTTTTTGGTGGTTCCCGTCGGTACTCCCACGGCACACTATTATTACCATGGGAATGGAATACAGGCGGCGCATGGCGAGCTACGCCTGAGATGCAAGCTGCAAATGCCTGACCGGCAAACGAATGCTGGCAGCGGGTTTCGAATCTTCCTTCCCTTCCAAGAATTTATTTATTCCTTGATTTCTGCCTTGGCCTGGGCGCTCAAAGAGCGAAAACTTGGTTGAAACAAACAGACGATTTTTTTGTGAGAACGACAATGCGGCCTTCAAACTTGCCAATTGATTTCGTGAAAATCGGAGACTGAAAATGGGTGGGCCGGGTTCTGGAAACCGCTGGAGATCAAGTTCAGCGACATGCGAACAATACAAACGGATTGACCTTCGCTATCTCAGGCAGAAAAACAGGCTCGTACCGGACCGCCGCTACAGTCTAAGCTGGAGCCATGGTGGCGAGCCTTCCGGCAATATCGCATATATCGCCTTTGGCAATTTCCTGATGCTTGACTACAAGGTCCGGGACCATGGCGAGGAAGAATGGCGGGAGGTCAAACAAAACGTCCATTTTGACTGGACCGAGCTAAATTTCGGCGGAAAGCGGCAGTGGTTCCTGTGCCCAAGATGCAACCGGCGTTGCCTGATCCTTTATGGCGGGGCGCGGTTCTATTGCCGCAAGTGCTACCGGCTCGGCTATAACACCCAATCTGAAACACCTTGGCAGCGGCAAATCACGCGGGCCCAAAAGATCAGGGAACGGCTGGGTAGCGATGGCGGCATCGAAGACATGTTTCCGGAAAAGCCCAAGGGCATGCACTGGAAAACCTATCGAAGGCTTGAACGGATTGATGAACATGCCCAGGACATGTGGGCCGCCATGATGACCCAATTCATTTCCAAATTTTGATGATTGCGCAAATGTTGCGCCAAGAATGGGCTTCAGCTACCGTTCGCCCATGTTTGAACAAACCTTCAAAAATATCGATGACGTTCTCTGGAAAGAGGCTGGCTGCACCACTGAGCTGGATTACACGGAGCAGACTTCGTGGATTCTGTTTCTCAAATATCTGGATGATTTGGAAAAAGAACGGGCCGACACGGCCAGACTCCATGACAAATCCCACTCTGCGATCATTGAAGGCGAGTATCGTTGGGCCAATTGGGCGGCACCGAAGAAGGCCGATGGTTCCTTTGACCATGACAAGGCGTTGACTGGCGATGATCTGATTGCCTTTGTGGACCGCAGACTGTTTCCTTATTTGCAGGGCTTCAAGGCGCGGGCCGAAGGGCCGAACACCATTGAATACAAAATCGGTGAAATCTTCGGCGAAATCAAAAACCGTTTTCAAAGCGGTTATAGCTTGCGCGATGCGCTGGAGCTGATTGACCAGCTACGCTTTCGCAGCCAAAGCGAAAAGCATGAGCTTTCGCAGCTCTATGAAGAAAAAATCAAGCGCATGGGCAATGCGGGCCGCAATGGCGGGGAATATTATACACCGCGCCCGCTCATCCGCGCCATGATCAAAGTGGTGAAGCCCAAAATCGGTGAGCGCATTTATGATGGCGCGGTGGGTTCCGCTGGCTTTTTGTGCGAGGCGTTTGACTATCTCAGAAGCAAGCCCAATCTTTCCACCAGTGATCTCAAGACTCTGCAAGAGAAAACCTTCTTCGGCAAAGAGAAGAAAAGCCTCGCCTATGTGATCGCCATCATGAACATGATTTTGCATGGCATTGATGCGCCCAATATCATCCACACCAACACGCTGGCCGAAGCCATCAATGATATTCAAGAGAAAGACCGTTACAATGTCATTCTGGCCAACCCGCCTTTTGGCGGCAAGGAACGGCCAGAGGTGCAACAGAATTTTGATATTCGCACCGGCGAAACCGCCTTCCTGTTTCTGCAACATTTCATCAAGAACCTGAAGGCCGGTGGCCGCGCTGCCGTGGTGATAAAGAACACGTTTCTGTCAAACAGTGACAACGCCTCGGTGGCCTTGCGCCGTGAATTGTTGACTTCATGTAACTTGCACACGGTGCTGGATATGCCGGGCGGCACGTTTCAAGGTGCTGGCGTTAAAACCGTGGTGCTGTTTTTTGACAAAGGCGCGCAGACGCGAAAGATTTGGTTTTACAAATTTGATGCGGGCCGCAATCTGGGCAAAACCAACGCGCTGAATGATGGGGATTTGGAAGATTTTGTGGAGCAGCAAGAAAGCTTTGCTGAAGGCGTAAATTCATGGTCACTGGATGCGGAAAAACTGAACCAAGCAACCTTTGACCTTTCGGTGAATAACCCCAACAAACCAGAAGAAGCGGCCCTGCGCGATCCGCTTGAGATCATGGATGAGATTGCGGCACTGGATGCAGAGAGTGCGGAAGTTCTGCAAAGCATTCGGGGGATGCTGTGACGGGTTGGAAATACGAAACTATTGGCGACATTTGTCAGACGAGTGCTGGCGGAACTCCTTTGAAGTCTAGAAAAGAATTTTATTCAAACGGCAAGATTCCTTGGCTCTTGAGTGGCGAAGTTGCTCAGGGTGAAATTTCCGTCGCAGGAAATTTTATAACTGAACTGGGGTTGAAAAATTCTGCCGCGAAATTGTTTCCAGTCGATTCTGTTCTTGTTGCAATGTACGGCGCTACCGCTGGTCAGGTTGGCATTCTAAAGTTCGAGGCTTCTACCAATCAAGCTGTTTGCGCAATTCTTCCATCGAAGCGCCTTGATCCGAAATTTTTATTCTATGCGATGCTTTCCAAGAAAAATGCGTTGATTGCTCAAGCTAGTGGAAACGCTCAACCAAACATTTCGCAAGTTAAAATCCGGCAAACAGTCATTCCTGTTCCCCCGCTCCCAGAACAGCGGCGCATTGTTGCTCTTTTGGATGATGCGTTTGAGGGCTTGGCCATCGCCACCGCCAATGCCGAAAAAAACGTAAAAAACGCCCGCGAAGTTTTTGAGAGCTATCTCAATTCTGTTTTTGATCATGGTGGCGAAGGTTGGGAGCAAAAGCCATTTGGGGAGATTTGTGAAAACTTGGACAGTCAACGCATCCCTATCACCAAATCCGTCCGTTCCAGTGGAGATATTCCGTACTATGGCGCGTCCGGAATTGTTGATTATGTCGCCGAACATATTTTTGACGATGATTTGTTGTTGGTATCTGAAGACGGTGCAAATTTGCTTGCACGAACTTACCCTATTGCGTTTTCGGTTAGCGGTAAGTGCTGGGTTAATAACCACGCACATGTTGTTCGATTTTCAAGCCGTATCACACAGAGATTTGTAGAACTGTTCTTAAATTCAATTTCATTGGAGCCGTACGTGAGCGGAATGGCACAACCGAAGTTGAACCAGAAGTCGCTCAACTCCATTTTGATTTCGCTTCCTGAGCTTGATCAGCAAGCGGCCATAGTCACCAAGATCGATGAATTGGAAATGGGAATTGAGAAACTCGAAGTTCTCTTTCGCCAAAAACTCGCCGCCATCGCCGAACTCAAACAATCCCTGTTGCAAAAAGCCTTTGCCGGAGAATTGACCAAGGATTTCCGGCCAGAGGAGGAACTTGCCGCCTTGGCCTGAGGC
>CAWFJW010000018.1:0-17364 GCA_963816305.1 uncultured Alphaproteobacteria bacterium | reverse complement strand
ATCTCATTGAATTGGCGCAAATCGACGGCGCCAATGATTTCAAGATATTCCGCCGCATCGTGCTGCCGCTGACGTTCCCGGCGCTTGCGTCATTCGCCATATTCCAGTTCCTCTGGGTATGGAACGATCTGCTCGTGGCCATCGTGTTTCTCGGCAGCGGGCCTGACCAGTTGGTGTTGACGGGCAAACTCAACGCCCTGCTGGGTTCGCGCGGCGGCAATTGGGAAATTCTCACCGCTTCCGCCTTTGTCACCATCATTGTTCCACTCACGGTGTTTTTCGCATTGCAACGCTACTTCGTGCGCGGCCTGCTCGCCGGCTCGGTCAAGGGAGGCTAATCATGGCAGATATCAAGCTCACCAATCTCAACAAGTCCTATGGCGCCGTTCAAATCCTGAAGGACATCAACCTGGACATCAAGTCCGGCGAGTTCATGGTGTTTGTGGGCCCCTCGGGCTGCGGCAAGTCAACCTTGCTGCGCTCCATCTCGGGCCTGGACAGCGTCACCTCGGGTACGCTCGAAATCGACCACGCGATTGTCAACGAGGTGCCGCCCTCGAAGCGCGGCATCGCCATGGTCTTCCAGTCCTATGCGCTCTATCCGCACATGAGCGTGTTCGAGAACATCGGTTTCGCGCTGGAGAACCAGGGCCTCAGTCGCGCCGAGATAAAGAAGAAAGTTGAAGCCGTCGGCGAAATGCTGCAGCTCACGTCTTACCTTGCAAGATTGCCAAAGGCCCTGTCCGGCGGCCAGCGCCAGCGCGTCGCCATCGGGCGCGCCATCGTGCGCGGCGCGAAAGTGTTCCTGTTCGATGAGCCTTTGTCGAACCTGGATGCCGCATTGCGGGTTCAAATGCGCATGGAGATCGCGAAGCTGAAGCGCGACTTGCCGAACACCACCATGATCTATGTGACGCATGACCAGGTTGAAGCCATGACCATGGCTGACCGCATTGTGGTCCTCAAGGCTGGCGTGGTTCAGCAGGTGGGGACACCCATGGAACTCTATGAAAAGCCCAACAGTGTCTTCGTGGCGGGCTTCATTGGCTCGCCAAAAATGAACTTCATAATGGGCGCGCCGGCAGCCGGGCTCAAGGCCAAGACCATCGGCGTGCGGCCCGAGCATTTTGAGTTTTCCACCTCCAAGACCGATATTTCCGGCACTGTGGATTACGCGGAAATCCTTGGCAGCGACAGTTTCCTCTATGTCACAACACCATCTGGCATGCTAACCGTGCGCCAGCCCGGAAGAACTGAAATCAAAACCGGGCAGAAACTGAACTTGAAGCCAATAGCCCAGCATGTGCACCGCTTCGGCGACAACGACATGCGCCTCGCAAACTGACCAGGACACACAATAATGACGATA
Organism: uncultured Alphaproteobacteria bacterium; assembly: GCA_963816305.1. Classification (GTDB taxonomy): domain Bacteria; phylum Pseudomonadota; class Alphaproteobacteria; order Rhizobiales; family Aestuariivirgaceae; genus Aestuariivirga. The sequence continues at coordinate 15,995 of CAWFJW010000018.1, read as the reverse complement.
CGCACTTTGATATGGCATGAGCATCGCCACGAAAAATCGAACAAGCTGGTCGCTTCGCTCTATCCGCAAGGCATGCACGGCGCCTTGAAGAAGGCCTATGACGGGGACCGGGAATTTGTTGTCGACACGGCGTTGCTGGATGACGATGCCGAGCATGGCCTCAGCGTCAAGCGCCTGGCCGAGACCGACGTGCTGTTGTGGTGGGGTCATGTGGCGCATGGCGAAGTGAAGGACGAGATCGTCGAGCGCGTCGCCAAGCGGGTCTGGGAAGGCATGGGGCTCATCGTCCTGCACTCCGGCCATTTCTCCAAGATCTTCAAGCGGCTCATGGGAACGCCTTGCGCCTTGAAGTGGCGCGAGGCGGGCGAGAATGAGCGCATCTGGATCACCAACCGGAACCACCCCATCGCCGCTGGCCTGCCTGAATGCATCGAGATCGAGCACGAGGAAATGTATGGCGAGCCCTTCTCGATTCCGGAGCCGATGGAAACCTTGATGATTTCATGGTTCGAAGGCGGCGAAGTGTTCCGCTCCGGCGTCACCTACCAGCGGGGCGCGGGCAAGATTTTCTATTTCCGCCCCGGCCATGAAGCCTATCCCACCTTCCACAACCCGCACGTGCTGCAAGTGATCAGGAACGCCACCCGCTGGGCCTATAATCCGGCCGCGGCCTGGACGGGCATCCACGACGCGCCCAACGTGCCGCACGACAAGGCGCCCGTGCCGCTTGAAGTGAAGGGGCCGCGCCTGCACCAGGATGGCGAGGCGGGATACAGATAATGGGCAAGCCCAGCATTCTCATTCTTGGCACTGGCGGCATGGCGAACCAGCATGTCAATTTGCTGCGCGATGACGCCCGCGTTGAAGTGGCTGGCGCCGCCGATGTTGACCTGGGCCGCGCCAGGGATTTCGCCGCCAAACACGGCATTCCCAACGCCTTTGGCTCCCTTGATGAGGCCATCAAGTGGGGCGAGTTCGAAGCGGCGATGAATGTGACCCCCGACAGCATTCATCACCCCACCACGATGAAACTCCTGGCGGCGGGCAAGCATGTCTTGTGCGAGAAGCCATTGGCGGAAAATTTCGCGCTCGCCGATGAGATGGCGACAGCGGCGGAAAAAGCCGGCCTCGTCAACATGGTCAACCTGAGCTACCGCAACGTGGCCGCCGTTTCCACCGCCCGCGACCTGATAGCCGCCGGCGAAATCGGCGAGGTGCGCCATGTGGAGGCGAGCTACCGCCAGAGCTGGCTGGTGGCCAACAACTGGGGCGATTGGAAAACCGATCCCAAATGGCTGTGGCGTCTCTCGGAAAAACACGGCTCAAAGGGCGTGCTGGGCGATGTCGGCATTCACATCCTGGATTTCACCACGCTGGCCATCGGCATGATGCCCATTTCAGTGCAGGCGCGGCTCAAGACATTTCACAAGGCGGAAGGCGACAGGATCGGCGAATATGCGCTTGACGCCAATGACAGCGCCACCATGAGCGTGGAGTTCTCCAACGGGGCGCTGGGCGTCATTCACGCCAGCCGCTTCATGACGGGCTATGCCAATGACCTGAAGCTCGCCGTGTTTGGCACCAGGGGCGGGCTTGAGCTGCACCACGCCATGGATTTAACCCGGCTCAGCGTCTGCTCTGGCGATGATGTTCACACCCAGGCCTGGCGGAGCATTGTCGCGGCGCCGGTCGAAACCAATCACCGCAGGTTCGTCACAGCGCTCATCGATGGAAAGCCCGGCGAGCCATCCTTCCGGCGCGGGGCTGACCTGCAAAAGGTCCTCGATCTCTGTCAAACCCCAGAAGCAGGTGGCGCAGCCCGCGTGCGTTAGTCTATAGGACGCGCGCACATGATAGATCTCCGGACACCGCGCGCCGCGCTCATGATGGTCTTCGCAGCCTTTGGCGCGGCGGTTGGCTGTTGGGTGGGATCCATCCCCCAGGTGATGACCGCCGCCGGCATTGACAGCTTCAATCTCGGCATCGCCCTCACGCTGTCGACCCTGGCCGGCGTGATCGCCATGGCGCTGGGCGGAATGATCGGCCGCAGGTTCTCAAACCGGGCCGTCATGCTGGCCATCATTCCCGTTCTGGCCGTCAATGTCGCGCTGCTGCTGGCCGCCGCCTCCCCTTGGATGTTCTTCGCCAGCGTCACGGCCTTTGGCGCCACCTTGGGCTTCCTCGACATGGCCATGAACGCCGAAGCCAGCGCCATGGAGCATGACCTGGGCCGACCCATCTTCACCACCTTCCACGCCTGCGTTTCAATCGCCATCGCGTTGCTGGCGATAACCTCGAGCCTTGTTTCCACAATGCTGGGGCCCCTTGCCACCAGTGGCCTGAGCGTGGCGATGCTGGCGGCAGCCTGGGGCATGGTCCACGCCCTTGTGCCGCACCGCCCGATTGCCACAGGCAAGGCTGGCGGGCTTTCCAATCTGCCGTCGAAGCTCCCGCTTGTCCTCATCGGCATGGCGGTGGGGCTGGTCGTGACGGCTGAAACGTCAACCCTGTTTTGGTCGGCGAAATTGCTGAACGACCAGGTTCCGGCGCTGGCCGCCATCGCGGGCCTCGGCATTGCCTTCTATGGAAGCTGCAACGCCCTCGTCCGGTTCATGGGCGACGGCCTCCGGGCCAAATTCGGCGACATGCCGCTCATGCTGGCCTCGCTTGCCGTGGCGACAGTTGGTTTCGCGGCGCTGGGAATTTCGGGTTCCTTCGCCGTCAACGTGACGGCCTTCGCCCTGGTTGGCTTTGGCCTGGCCATCCTCTTTCCCTGCCTGTTCAACATGGCGGCGGCCCAGGCGCCGGCCAACCGCGGCGCCAGCCTCGGCTTTGTGTCCCTCATCGCGGGCCCGCCCCGCGTGCTCGCCCCCTGGGCCTTCGGCTGGATCGCCACCAGCCAGTCCATGAGCTTCGCCTTCGGCCTCTGCGCCCTGCTGCTCGCCGTGGCCTTCGCGCTGGTTGTGAGCCTGCGCGGCCTCACGCGCGGCGCCCGCGCAAAAACCGCTTGACATTTAACCAAATGGATAAGTAATATTCCCCGGACAAAACCTGGGAGAATGATCATGCTGGAACCCCGCATTGTGCCACATGCCGAATGGCTTGCCTCGCGCAAGGCCCTGCTTGCTGAGGAAAAAGCCTTCACCAAAGCCCGTGACGCGCTTTCCGCCAAGCGCCGCGAAATGCCCTGGGCGAAAGTTGAAACGGACTATGCTTTCACCGGCCCCAAGGGCAAGGAAACGCTTGCTGATTTGTTCGAGGGCCGCAGCCAGCTCATCATCTATCATTTTATGTATGGCGCTGATTGGGAACAGGGCTGCAAGAGCTGTTCCTTCTGGGCCGACAATTTCAACGACATCATTGTGCATTTGAACCAGCGCGATGTCAGCATGGCATTCATCTCGACAGCGCCTCTCGCCACACTCCAGGCCTTCGCCAAGCGCATGGGCTGGAATTTCAAATGGCTGTCGTCCGGCGGCTCAACTTTCAACCAGGACTTCGGCGTATCCCCGGCGCCGGGCAAACCGCTCGCCTACAACTACGGCACAGCCATCAAGGACATGACAGAAATGCCCGGCATCAGCGTCTTCGCCAGGGACAAGAGGGGCGCCATCCACCACACCTATTCCACCTATGGCCGTGGCCTCGATATGCTGAACAGCGCCTATCACCTGCTCGACCTCGTGCCCAAGGGCCGCGATGAAGCGGGATTGCCCTACACCATGAGCTGGCTGAAGCACCACGACAGCTATTGAAGCAGACAACCCGGCCCTTGTTGATCATCAATCTCCGCCAGATCAGCGCCAACCCAGCCATCGCGGCGTCCTGAGCTTATAGTGTTGCCAGGCCTCGCCAAAATTCGCGGCGAGATGGCGTTCCTCGCGGCGGATGGCCAGTATCTCGGTGAGGGCTGCCGCGACGGCAGCGGCAAGCAACAACCAGCCGATCCCGATCAAAAGGCCTGCCCCGAATACAGCGCAAGTGTTGGCGAGATAAATCGGATTGCGGGAATAGCGGAAGGGCCCATCGGTGATGAGCGCCGAGGCTCCCCGGTGCGGCATGATCGTCGTCTTGTGCCGCTTGAATGCGCGGGTTGAAGCAACAAAGAGAACACCAGCGGCGATCACAAGCGCGGCGCCAACGAGCATCAGGGCAAGCCTGAAGGCACCTGTGAACCACCCCATCGGCCATTGCAGATGCAACGCCACAGCCACCAAACTGCACCCCGCATAGATGATCGGCGGCCAGGGAATTTGGTTAGGACTTGCCGTTGCATCTCTCATGGTGGATCCTTTTCACCGCGTTTTCAGGTTGTCAACGAATTCCGTTAGTGTAACTCAAGACTTGAAATTTGGAGGAACAAAATGAAGGCAAAAGTGAAATGGCTGGACGGCAGGGCCTTTGTGGGCGAGTCGGGTTCCGGCCACGCGGTCGTCATGGATGGCGCGCCCGAATCCGGCGGCCGCAACATCGGCGTCCGCCCCATGGAAATGCTGCTGCTGGGATTGGGCGGCTGCACGGCTTTTGATGTCGTCATGATCCTGGAAAAGGGCCGCGAAAAAGTGACATCTTGCGAGATTGAGCTCGAGGCGGAGCGGGCGGATACGGAACCCAAGGTCTTCACCCACGTCAAGCTCATCTACAAGCTGAAGGGCAAGAACCTGAAGCCCGCGAGCGTCGAGCGCGCCATCAAGCTCTCGGAAGAAAAATACTGCTCCGCCACCGCCATGTTCGCCAAGACCGCGAAGATCGAGCATGAGTGGACGGTGGAGGAAGCATAACATCAGATTCAGTTTTCAAACAGCGTTAGGCATGGCTTCGCCGGGGATGGAGCGGGATGCCGAGCCACATTAGTCCGTAGACGGATGATTTTTCCGCCAGAGCGCCTCAGCTTGTATTGGGCTTCAGTAGCGCATCACCGGCGAGCCGGCTGGCATTCCATGAGGACGTCATCGACTTCGTGAATGGGCTTCCTGCGGTGTCCGGGCGGACGGCCCGGCCGGAGCGGCGAGAGGAACTTCGGCCATGGCGATCTTGTCCCGCTTCGCCGCCAGCGCGCCAGTCGCCTGGCCTGGCGCGGCAGATCATCAAGCGCGGACTTGAGGGCCTGGAGCCTGCGGGTGAGGCGTTCGCCATTGACCAGGCCATCGGGCGGCGGCGCAGGAGCGCCAGGCTGGGGTGGCCACAGGGCCGTCATCCGGGAATCATAGGGGAAGAAATGGATGCGTGGGCTCATCCGTTTGAGTTTCATGGCCCGCGCGACTTCACCCGTTTGCGCGGATCGAAGAGCGGGAAGGAGAAAGGCGAAATACCGCCGCCCTTCCCGATGATCTTCCCCGCTGGCTTGCACCCAAGGACACCAACTTCACCACAACCCCCCGCGCCGCGATGGCAATCAGGCGGCGCACGGCGGATTCGGCCGGCCGCAGCACCCTCAGCACGGCCCTGTGCAGGGACGCGGAATCCGCGAAGCCGCATCCGTGCCGTCAAGCCCCAGCAGGACGAACAGCACCTTAATTATAGCTTTCAGCGCCTTGCTGTTGCGTTTGATGGCCAAGTCCCAGTCCATGGTGTTTCCCTATTCATCAAAAGAACATAACAGGAACACAAATGGCATGCTAGGAATATACTTGTCAAGGGGATTTATTCTATTTTCCCCTCTCTCCGCCTTGTCGGGGGTGTGGTGACAAGCCAGAAATTGAACATCAACGACTGCGCCTGGCCGTGGATGCGAATATGATTGGGCATCAGCACATGCCCCAGGCGGCGGCGCCGCGAAAGGCCGGTGTCAACAGGCCGGGAATGACGGCGCGGGCAAGCGTGGCCATGGCGGGGCGCTGGCTGAGACGCGCGGGGATGTAAATAGAGTGGAGTGTCGCTGTAATTCGAACGCTACAACAGAACGGTGCGGCACGAATGGCTCGGCCAATACTTGTTCGCAGGCATCAAGGAGGTGCAGGACACGGCAACAGAATGGCTCTGGGCTTACAACAATGAGCGCCCCAACATGGGCCTCGGCGGCATCACACCCGTCCAGAAACTGAAACGACAAATGCAAACGCAAATCGCCGCGTGAGTTCTACGCCAAATCCCCTCCAAAATCGGCCATGGCATTCACACATCTTTTCCGGTGTTTTCCCCACAGATCGCAACCATAAGAAGCTGATTTCGATAAATAATGTCTGTCATCCCGGCGAAAGCCGGGACCCAGGTATGGTGGTGTGCTGAGTGAAATGGCCATCACTTTATCATGCGGGTCTGGGTCCCGGCTTTCGCCGGGATGACAGATATTGGATAGAAAAAACAAGCGTTCAGGCAACAAGAAGATGTGTGCGTGCGATAGTCCAAAATCGGGGGGATTACCACCCCAGCGGAGACATCCAGGCAAATCTTGCAGAAATAAATTCTGTGACAATGGAATAACACTTCGATTTCAGCGTTATCACAATACGATGACAACTATGTGAACCTGCAGAACGAGCTGACAAAAACTCAGCCAGCATTCGGAGTGAAACACAATGAACGAACTAAATATCCTGCAGGACCCCTGGGCCCAACAAGCCGCCAGAGCTGCCATGAATTTAACCGGCATGATCATATTGATCTTTGCGCTCTATTACCGCCGTTACCGCGACAAGGAATTGGTGACAGCCGCATCGATGTTCAACGTGTTCATCTTCGCTGTGCTCAGTGTTCTTTCTTCGGTGAACTTCAGTGTCGCCGCAGGGTTTGGGCTTTTCGCCATTCTCGCACTTTTCACGTTGCGATCAGAACCACTAACCAAAACAGAAATGACCTATTTCTTCGGTAGCGTTGCAATTGCTGTGATATCTTCAGTGCAAGGCACCAACATCGCAATGGCCGCGGCAGTAATCGCTTTTGTTCTCGCTGGTGCCTACATCATAGATCACCCTCGCATGTTGCAGGCCGTCAGCAGCGCAAAAGTGACGCTCGACAGCGTGCCAGTTGAATTGTTTTCCGATCCGGCGGCACTCCGGAATCTCCTGTCCGAGCGGCTTGGCGTCTCCGTCATGTCCTACCAAGTCCTGCAACTCGACTACATTTCAGAAATGGTGAGGCTCCATGTCTTTTTCCGCAAACATTCATGACTACCTCGCCAAGCAACTCAACCCCATCAGCCTCGCAGCGCTCAATGAAAAAGCGGCAATGCTTGAAAGGTTGGATAACAAGTATGTAGTCCAAGCTGGCGCGTTGTTAGAAGCTCTCCCGCGATTTGCAGAGCAATTCGATGTCTTGGAAATAAAAGGTGAACACGCCTTCGAATATGAAACCCGATACTTTGATGATTGTGAAAATTCGAGCTACAAGCACCATCATCAAGGCCGCCGCAATCGGGCCAAGGTTCGCATGCGTCGCTATGTGGGAACGCCACTATGCTACGTCGAAGTCAAACTCAAGGACAAGCGTGGTGCTACAATAAAGAAGCGCCTGCAGACACCTGCGGGGCACTTCGGGGCCTTGAGCAAAACGTCCTTGAATTTCATTGGCGAGATGTTCGAGCAACACTATCATCGCCCGTTTAATTTGGCTTTGGAACCTACAGTAGACATGCGCTATCGGCGTATCACGCTCGTAGCCAAGGACGGCGGCGAACGTATGACGATAGACACGGAATTGCAGTTCAAGCGAGAAAGTGCGTCCTTTGCCGTCAGTCCTTCCGTGTTTATTCTTGAGACGAAGTCAGCACGGGGCAATGGCGTTGCGGATCGTATCTTGCGCCAATTGCACCAGCATCCGACCAAAAATTGCTCGAAATACTGTGCGAGTGTTGCGCTGTTGCAGCCAGAACTTAAACACAACCGCTTTCTTCCGGCCCTCCGAAAACTCAGCCAGCCGCCAGTCGTGCATGGGAGTCTACAGTGATGAGAGTCATTCCATATCTGACAGCTTTCTGCGCAATAGCTGTCTTTTTGCAATCGTCCGTGTCAGCACAAGAAGCTCAAATCACAATCGTGCAAACGATAAAACTTCCAAGTGAAGTCAACGGAATCGAGATTCGTGAACTGTCAGGTTTGGCTTATGACCCTGCAACCCACATACTGTGGGCAACTTCTGATGAGCGGCGAGCTTCGCGGCTTTTCTGTTTCGTACACCAGACAGTCAATTTCGGAGATCAAGCTTATTCACGCCAACACTCTGGCCAGTCCGTTTGAAAACCCCGAGGGGTTGGCTTTTGTGCCTGCCCAAGCTGGAGAACGAGAAGGCCGATTGCTGGTGGCTTTTGAAGATGGTCCGGCAATCGTTTCGTTTTCATTGAAGGGAGACGATGCAAGAGCACTTGAACTTCCACCACCACTTGAGCAACTCGAGGCCTATGCTGAGGAGAACAGCAGACTAGAATCGATTACCATCGACGCTGATGCGTGAATTTTTGACGGCCGCTGAGGAGGCGCTCGCCAATAGACCTGACACTGAGCATGAAATATATCGCGCTGATGGTCGCATTTTTAGATTTCCAACGTTTCAACCACATCGTAGTAATTTAAAAACAATCGAGCATTTAGCCGACGGCAATATCTTGGTCTTGGAGCGCACGCGCGACGATGCTGGCGACTCCACGATGCGGCTGCGCCTATTGGATTCCTCAACGTGTCGTTCCAGCAGCTACTGCAGAATTACGGAGCTAGTGCCAGACAGCCCCAACGAGTTCATCGGCAACTTTGAAGGGCTCACTCAGCTAACAGGAAGCATGTTCGCTGCGGTGACTGACAGCAAAACGCACAAAGGCGAAATTAATACGCTTGTAATCTTCCAAGTGGAAACGAATGTACAGGTGAGCCCGGATGCTCCACAATAGCACTGGGTAAAGGGACGCTTCCCTTTATTTTCGCGGGTATTGGCCCGCGTCTGATTTACGGCGGCGGCGCGCTGGCTTTCTCTGTCGCGGCATGGTGGACCCTGCGCGGCGCACGGAGATCATCGACTTTCCCCGCCAGCGGCTTCACAGCAGGCGAAGCCGCGAAAACTCGGCCCGCAAACCCTCCGGCGAGGTGAAGTGGTGGGCCAGCATGCCGACGTCTTCCGCGCCCCTGACATTGGCCAGGCTGTCGTCGATGAAGAGGCAATCCTTCGCGGTCAAACCATTGCGCGCCAGGAAGAGCTGATAAATCGCCGCGTCAGGCTTGATCAGCTTTTCTTCGCCTGAAACGACGATGTCGCGGAATTTGTCCAGGAATGGAAAGCGCGGTCTTGTCTCGCGGAACTTTTCAGCGCTCCAGTTGGTGATGGCGTAGACCGGAATTTCCCGCGCCACCAATTCTTCCAGTATTGCGACCGTCCCCTCGATGGCGTGGGGCAGCGTCTCGTGCCAGCGCGTGTCGTAGGCGGCTATCGCCCCGGCGTGCTCCGGGAATTTGGCGCTGCGCTCGGCGACCGCGTCGGCGAAGCTTCGACCGCGGTCCTGCTCGAGATTCCACTCGTGATCGCAGACATGGGCGAGGAACCACTCCATCTCCGCTTCATCGTCAAAATACTGGGTGAACAGAAAGCGCGGATCCCAGCGCAGGAGGACATTGCCGATGTCGAAAACGATGTTCATCAGCTGGCTTCGGCCATGGCTCCGGCTTCCGCCAAATTCACCGACACCAGTTGCGACACGCCGCGCTCCATCATGGTGACGCCAAACAGCCGATGCATGCGCGACATGGTGAGCTCATGGTGGGTGATGATGAGGAAGCGGGTTTCCGTGCGCTCCAGCATGGCGTCGAGCAGGTTGCAGAAGCGCTCGACATTGTGGTCGTCGAGCGGCGCGTCCACTTCGTCAAGCACGCAGATGGGCGAGGGATTGGTGAGGAACACGGCGAAGATCAGCGCCAGCGCCGTGAGCGTCTGCTCGCCGCCCGACAGCAGCGACAGCACCGTGGGCTTCTTCCCCGGCGGGTTGGCCATGATTTCGAGGCCGGCCTCCAGCGGATCGTCCAATTCAATCAACTGCAGCTCCGCCTTGCCGCCGCCAAACAGCGTGGTGAACAGCTCGCCGAATTTCTCGTTCACCGTGGTGAACGCATCGAGCAGCCTCTGGCGGCCCTCGCGGTTCAGGCTGGAGATGCCGCCCCGCAATTTGTTGATGGCCTGCACCAGGTCATCGCGCTCCTTGATCAGGCCGCCGAGCTGGTTGGCCACGGCCTCGGCCTCCTCGTCGGCGCGGAGATTGACAGCGCCCAGCCGCTCGCGGTCCTCGCGCAAGCCCAGCAGCTTGCGCTCGATCGCGTCATTGGCTTCGATTTTTTCCAGGTCAATGCCCGCTTGCGCGATGATTTCAGCCGGCGCGCATTGCAGGCTTTCGGAAATGCGCTGCTCGCAGCGCTCAAGGCGCTGCTTCGAGGCGTCAAGCGTGGCGCCAAGGCGCGCATGATCCTCGCGCGATGTGGTGGCCAGTTCCTGGGCTTCCCGCAAGACCTGGTCGGCGGCGCGAACCTCATTCTCGCCAACAGCCAGGGCATCGGCGGCCTGCTTGCGCTCGATTTCAGCCTGCTGCAGCGTGTTCATCAGCCGGTGGCGCTTGTCGGCCAGAACTTGCGGCATGCCGGCGATCTCCGCGATGGCGGCGCGGGTTTCTTCCGCCCGGCTGGTCAAATGCGCGATCTGGGCGGCGGCGCGCCTGCCCCGCTCGCCCCATTGGGCGCGCTCGGCCTCGATGAACTGAATGCGGTCAACCCGCGCCTTGGCTTCCCGCTCCAGCCCGTCATGCTTGGCGCGGGCTTCCGCGTAGGCGGCCCGCTCGCGGTTGACGCTGTCGCGCAAGGCGGCAACCGCTTGCGTCAACCCTTCAACGGCGGGCATCGCCTGAATCTCGGCTTGCGCCCCGGCAAACGCGCCGCGCATTTCCTCCAGTGACTGGCCGACGCGCCGCAGCGCTTCATCAAGCGCGCTGGTCTGCGCCAGCCGCTCGGCCGCCTGCCGCTCATGCCTGGCGAGCGACTGCCTGGCGACTTCCACGGCGGCAGTTGCGGCGCGCCAGGATTCGCGCTTCTCCCGCTCGCCGCGCGCCCCCGTTTCAACAGCGCCCTTGGCGGCCTCGAATTTCGCCCGCGCTTGATCTGAAGCCCGCGCCGCCTCCTGCATTTCAACTTCCAGCAGCGTCAGCCGGTTGCGCTCAGCCAGCCGCTTGGCCGCCGCACTTGGCGCATCCGCCGCTGAGGTATAGCCATCCCAGCGCCACACATCGCCTTCGCGCGAAACCAGCCGCTGCCCCGGCCTGAGTTGCGCCTGCAGGACCGGGCCCAATGATTTTGAAACCACGCCGATATGCGAAAGCCGGCGCGTCAAGGCCTGCGGAGCCTGCACAAAATTGGCCAGCGGCTGGGCGTCTCCCGGCAGCGTCAAGGGGCTGTCCAGGGGCGGAAGCCCGCGCCAGTGGGTGGGCGCTCCCTCGTCCGACGAGGCGTCCATGTCATCGCCGAGCGCCGCGCCAAGCGCTGCTTCGAAGCCGCGCTCGACCCTGATCTGGTCGACCAGCGGCGGCCACAGCGCGTCGCCGCTGGCCTTCAGGAAATTCGTCAGTGTGCGGACTTCCGTCTGCAGACGGTCGGCCTTGCGCCGCGCCTCGTCATGGGCTTGCCGCGTTTCGGTTTCCACCATGCGCGCGAAGCGCAGCGAAACTTCCGCCTCATTGGCGGCGGTTTCGTTGGCGGCGACAACGCCTGCCGCTGTCTCAACAGCGCCGGCAAGGGTGGGGCCGTCGCCGGCATGGCCCATGTGCGCCAAAAGCTGCTGGCGCTTGGCGCTTGTTTCGGCCTCGTCGCGCTCAAGCCTTGCGATGCGCTGCTTCTGGTCCTCGATGCTGCGCGACAGGGCGCCGCGCCGCGCGTTGAGCTCCGACAATCTGGCGCCTGCCTGGTCGGCGGCTTCCTGGGCTTCGGCAAGCGCGCTCGCAGCACTTTGCAGGGCAAGCGCTGCGGCGGCGCGAAGCTCGCCGTCATTGCCGAGGGCGGCTTTCAGCGCCGTGTCTTCCTCAACCAGGCGCGCGATCACGCCGTCCGTGTCGCCCAGCGTGTCGCGCTCGCGGGTCAGGTCCGCCGCAGCCTGGGCCAGGAGCTGGTCCAGCTCCTTGCGCCGCGCCTCGACCCGGCGCTCTTCCTCGTCCAGATTGTTGCGCTCAAGGCCAACCCGCTGCAGCACCGCCGCGCGGATGGTTTCCTGCTCGCGCAGCGCCGGCAGTTTTTCGCCGAGGTCATCGCGCGCCCGGAGCTTTTCGGAAGCCGCCCGGATATGCTCCGCCAGAACCCGCGTGGCCTCATCGAGCGCTGAACGGTCCTTTTCAGCGGCTTCCGCCGCATCCCGCCACGCCACATAAAGGCCGGCTGCTTCCAGCCTTCGGATTTCCGCCGACACCAGCTTGTATTTCTGCGCCTGCCTGGCCTGCCGCTTCAGGCTGTTCAACTGGCTTTCCAGCTGGGAGGTCACGTCCTCGAGCCGGACCAGATTGGCCTCGGCCCCCTTGAGCTTGATCTCGGCCTCATGGCGGCGCGTGTGCAGGCCCGTGATGCCCGCCGCTTCCTCCAGGATCAGGCGCCGGGCCTGGGGCTTGGCGTTGATGATCTCGCCGATCTGCCCCTGCCGCACCAGGGATGGCGACCTGGCGCCGGTCGAGGCATCGGCGAACAGCAATTGCACGTCGCGCGCCCGCACGTCGCGGCCATTGATGCGGTAAGCCGAGCCCGCCTCGCGCTCGATCCGCCGGGTGATTTCCAGAACTTCGCTGTCATTGTGCTGGGGCGGCGCCGAACGGTCGGCGTTCGACATCGTGACCATGACTTCCGCCATGTTGCGCGACGGCCTGGCGGTGGTGCCGGAGAAAATCACGTCATCCATGCCGGAGCCGCGCATGGACTTGTAGGAGCTTTCGCCCATCACCCAGCGCAGCGCCTCCAGCAGGTTGGACTTGCCGCAGCCGTTGGGGCCGACAACGCCCGTCAGGCCCGGTTCGATCAAGAAATCCGTGGGCTCAACAAACGACTTGAACCCGGATAGCCTTAGCCGCGTGAACTTCATGTTGCCCCTGTCCCGTGACACGTCTTAAACCAGAAGCGGATCGATCAATTTCCGCATGGCCTCGATTGACGTTTCGCCCTTGTATTTCTCGCCGTTGATGAAGAATGTCGGGATGCTGTCCACCCCGAATCCCTCAGCCTTCTTGCGAACCTCCAGAACCTGCTTGGCGATGGCTTCATTCTTCATGCAGGCGTCGAATTCCGCCGTCGTGAAGCCCGCTTGCTGGGCGATCTTGCCAAGGCCTTCCAGCGGATTTTGCATCCACTCCGGCTGGGTCAGGAAGAAAACATCGATCAGCGGGAAGTATTTTTCCTTGGGCGCGCAGCGCGCCAGCATGAAGGCCGCGAGAGCCGCGTCATTGTGCGGAAACTCGCGCAGGATGAAGCGGATCTTGCCGGTGTCGATGTATTCTTTTTTCAGCGTGATGAAGGTTTCATTGTAAAACGCCGCGCAGTGGGGGCATGTGGCCGAAGCGTATTCAATCACGGTGACCTTGGCCGAGTCCGGCCCCATCGCCATCTCGCCATAGGCCGGCGCTTCATTAAGCCCGGTCAAATCCTCAGCGAGGGCATTGGGAGATGCGAGCGCCAGCCCGGCCAATGCCATCGAACCGAGAATTACGTTGCGTTTGCTGACTGTGATCATGAAAATTACCTACTAGATGTTTGGGGTTGGAACCAATTGATTATTTGCCTTGTGGAGAACCGGGTTTTTTGGCCAGAGCACCCGCCCCCAGCCGCAGCAGCGATTGCCGCAAATTGTCATCCGCGATGGAGCCGAGGCGGGCGGCCAGCGCTTCTCCGGTTTCGTCATCCATGGTATTAGCTTGTTTTGTCAAAGACTTAAGCTTGGTGAGATGGGATTGCGTGATCTTGACGGAAGTCACCGCGCCATAGCCATAAAACCGGTTGACGCGCTCGATGATGTGATGCGCCTGGTGCTGGAGGTCGAGCGCGCGGCCGGGCTCAGCTAGGATATGGAGGGTGCCGCCCAGCTTTTGGTCGGTTTCGCCAGCGCCCCGGGGCCACTTGATTCGCTCCGGTTCGCAATGCCGCGACAGCGCCTGCCCGACAATTTCCGGCCAGCGCGCGATAAGCTCCCCATAGGCGAAGCCATAGCGCGCGAAGCTCGCCTTCGCGAGTTTTTCAAAATGCTTGTCCAGGCGTTCCATGTGAAGTCTATATAGCGCCGAATTGACGATGGGAAAGAGTTGAACGAAGACCATGGCGGAACAAGGGCTTCATAATGACTTGGCGGAGAAACTTCTGGGCTGGTACGACGCCCATGCCCGTGACCTGCCATGGCGGTCCAAGCCGGGAGTTTTGGCTGATCCCTACCATGTCTGGCTTTCCGAAATCATGCTGCAGCAGACAACCGTCGCAGCGGTACGGAGCTATTATCTCAAATTCCTCAAACTGTGGCCAGGCGTGGCGGACTTGGCGGGGGCGAGCCAGGATGATGTGCTGCGCGCCTGGGCGGGCCTTGGCTATTACGCCCGCGCCCGCAATCTCCATGCCTGCGCCAAGGTGATCATGAGGGATTGGAACGGCAAGTTCCCTGCGACCGAAGCGGAACTCCGGACCCTTCCCGGCATCGGCCCCTATACGTCGGCCGCCATCGCGGCAATCGCCTTTGACCGGTCCCATGCGGCGGTCGATGGCAATGTCGAGCGTGTCATGGCCCGGCTCTATGCCATCGAGACGCCGCTTCCCGCCGCCAAGCCCGAGATCCGGGAAAAAACCCAAAGCCTGGTGCCGCAAAAACGCGCCGGAGATTTCGCCCAGGCGCTCATGGATCTGGGCGCCACCATTTGCGCGCCGCGCGCCGCCAACTGCCAAATCTGTCCGTGGGCAGATCATTGCGAAGGCCGGAGGGCTGGCATTGCGGAAAGCCTGCCGCGCAAACTGCCAAAAGCGAAAATCCCGACGCGCCATGGCATAGCCTTCTGGGTGGAGCGCGAAGACGGATGCGTGCTGCTGCGCCGCCGCCCGCAGAAGGGCATGCTGGGCGGCATGATGGAGTTTCCGTCATCGGATTGGGGCAGCCGGAAACCAGCCCCGGCAATTCCCCCCGTCAGCGCCCGGTGGCGCAAGCGCCAGGCGCTGATTGAACACACCTTCACCCATTTTCATTTGCAGCTTGAGGTCTGGAGAGCCGAGATTTCAGGGCCGCCTGACTATGCGGCTGGCGGCGATTTCACCTGGGTCCACAAGGATGCACTTGGTGATGAGGCCCTGCCCTCGCTCATGCGCAAGGTTGCCGCTGCGATCCTGAGCCAGACTTGACCAGTCAACTGCGCGGCGAACTCACGCCGTGGGCTTCAAGCGCTGCCAGCAGTTTTGGACGTGACCGCAGTCCGGCAACCAGCCGCGCCACCGCTGGAAATTCCTCCAGCAGGCCCGATTCCGTCGGCTTGTTCCACAGGCCCAGCATGAAAGCGTAGATATCAAGCGCTGAAAAATGCTCGCCCATCATCCATGGCCCTTCCGATGCCAAGCGCTTGTCTATAATGGCCCAAAGCGCATGCGACTGTTCAATTGATTTCGAAGCAATGAAGGCCTGGTCATCCGCGTTGCGGGCATAGATGTTTCCATGGTCGCCCATATTGATGGCGGGATAGAGGTTTGTGCCCATGAAATGCAGCCACGCGAGGAACTCGCCAAATTCAGGCGTTCCAGGCGGCGGCGACAAGCCCTTGTCGGCATGGGCCGTGACCAGAAATGTCACGATGGCCGCTGATTCAAACAGGGCGCTTCCATCTGACAGGCCAAGGGCTGGAATATATCCCAAAGGGCTTATGCCGCGGAATTCCGGTTCGCCCACTTGCGCCGGCGTCATCCAGATATTGGTGTAGGGAATTTCCATTTCCTCAAGCATAAAATGGATGCAAAGCGATCCCCACGCCTTCACGTTGTAAAGTTTGTACATCGGATTTCCTCCGCGACAGTCAGCGCCGCCCGCCGATCTCGTCGATATGGGCC
>CAWFJW010000017.1:0-20107 GCA_963816305.1 uncultured Alphaproteobacteria bacterium | reverse complement strand
AAGGCTGTCGGGATGAGGAGTCTGGACTTGGGTCGTCAATTAGTTAAGTGGAGTGTCAGCGTAGTTCAGATTGGCGGCCATGATTAAACGAGAGGAGCGACAGCAGGGCTATGGCTAGAGTCTGTGTCGTCGAGGTTTCAAATTTTCGTGCCATCAAGGAGCTGAAATGGCTGCCTGGGCCGGGGATCAACTGCCTGATCGGCCCCGGCGACAGCGGCAAGTCGTCAATTCTGGAGGCAATCGACCTGTGCCTTGGCGCACGTCGTTCTGTCACGTTCAGTGATGCAGACTTCTATCATTTGGACACAGCAGCGCCGATCAAGGTTGTCCTCACAATCGGCGCTCTCGACGACAGCACCAAGAGTTTGGACACCTACGGCCAGTTTCTGCGTGGGTTCAACAGCACCACACGCAACGTCGAGGATGAGCCTGACAGTGGGTTGGAGACCGTTGTTACGGTCGTGATGACGGTCGGCGCGGACTTGGACCCGCAATGGACCCTGCAATCCGACCGTGCCACGGCAGCGGGGATCACCCGGAACCTGACTTGGGGTGATCGGCAGAAGATGGCCCCAACCCGGATTGGCAACTATGGCGATGCCCATCTTGCTTGGCGTCGAGGGTCCGTCCTGCAACGCCTTTCTGACGAGACTGTCGATGTATCAGCGGCATTGGCGACGGTAGCCCGTGACGCACGGGCATCATTTGGAGATAAGGCAGACGCTCAGCTCAGGAAGACCCTCGACATCGTGCAGACTTCCGCGAAATTGGTAGGCATCGACTTGGGCACGGGAGCCAAGGCGTTGCTTGATGTCGGGGCAGTCTCGTTCGTCGGCGGCTCCATTGCCATACATGACGGAAATGGCGTTCCCTTGTCAGGGCTAGGCGTCGGTTCAACACGCCTGTTGATCACGGCGCTGCAACGCGAGGTCGCCTCCAAGACCGGGATCATCCTGCTGGATGAACTTGAGCATGGTCTTGAGCCACATCGCATCATCCGGTTGATCAACCTGTTGGGTGCCAAGGAGAAGGAGCCAACCCAGCAGGCGTTCGTAACGACGCACTCACCAGTGGCCCTGAAGGAGTTTTCCGGGGATCAGCTGTTCATCGTCAGAAAGACTGCCACCGGGCAGGCCGTCACCAAGGTAGGCGTAGCTGACGACATGCAGGGCACCATCCGCAAGTTCCCAGAGGCGTTTCTGGCACCCTCGGTGCTGGTCTGCGAAGGAGCGAGTGAGGTCGGGCTTGTCCGGGGCTTCAACCGATACGTTACCGATAAGGGCAAGGCGGGCGTGGAGGCCCGTGGCGTGGCCTTGGTTGACGGCGGCGGCAGCTCACCCGCTGAACTGATCAAGAGAGCAGATGTATTTCTGCGCCTCGGCTACCGCGCCGCCATTTTTATGGACAGTGATGTTCCAGTCGATGCCGCCGCTGAGGCCGCTTTTGTCACGGCTGGGGGCGCGGTCATAAGGTGGCAGGATGGGTTCGCACTTGAGGATGCGTTGTTCCACGAGTTGCCAGATGAAGCCGTTGAGGCGCTGATCAACCGGGCAATTGAGCTGCATGAGGAGGGTATGATTGATGCGAACATCACTTCGAAATCCGGTGGTCGTGTCAAGCTGACTCACGTGCAGGCAGAAAAAGCCGCTGGTGCCTATAAGGCTGAGACACGAACCCTTCTCGGGCAATCTGCAAGGAAGAAGGCCGGTGGGTGGTTCAAGTCAGTTGGTTATATGGAGGATGTGACCTTCGACATCGTGCTGCCCTGCCACAGCAAGTGGGGGGCGGGTTTCGGGGACACGATCAAGGCACTGTGGAAGTGGATCGACAGTGGCAGTTGAGATCGACCTGCTACCGCTGATTAATGCCACAGTCACAGCACCTGCAGGCTGCGGGAAGACCGAACTCATTGCGGATGCCCTCCGTCGACATTCCAGCCCCAAGCCCGTCCTCGTTCTCACACACACGAACGCTGGCGTGGCAGCGCTGCGTGGTCGTCTGGACAAGGCGCGAGTCCCTTCATCTGCGTACCGGCTCTCGACCATCGACGGTTGGGCGATCCGGCTGACTTCGACCTTTCCCACACGAAGTGGGTTGGACCCTGAGGTTCTGCGGATTTCAACCCCTGCTACCGATTACCCTGCTATTCGAGTCGCAGCGTCGCGCCTCCTGTCCGGTCAACACGTTCACGATGTGTTGGCAGCGAGCTACGCAAAGCTCATCGTGGATGAGTATCAGGACTGCACTGTCCCTCAGCATGAGTTGGTGTGTCATGCCTCGACCGTGCTGCCCACGGTCATCCTGGGTGATCCCTTGCAGGCGATTTTCGGATGGCGGGGCAATGAACCTCCAGACTGGGATGCGACCGTTTGCGGACACTTCCCGGTGGCGGGGGAACTGAAAACGCCATGGCGATGGAGAAATGCCGGAGCCGATGATCTAGGTCAGTGGCTACTCAACATCCGCCCGCAGCTTCAAGCAGGCACCAGCATCGACCTCGGTTCCGCGCCCAGAGAAGTGGAGTGGGTTCACCTTGATGGCACCGATGATGAAAGAAAGCGGCGTGGTGCAGCACTCACCAATGTGCCTGACCCGCAGGCCAAGGCGATCATTTTGGGAGACAGTTGGCCAGCCACCCACCGCCGCATCGCAAGTCAGACACCCGGTGCAATCACAGTCGAGGCTGTAGATTTGCGTGACCTGGTTGATTTCGCGCAGAGGCTCGATTTTTCAGCACCGGATGCCGCGCTTCAACACGTATTGGAGTTCGCGGGCAATCTCATGACAAATGTTGGAGCAGCTGATGTGCTGCAACGTGTTGCCGTGCTGGTGCGTGGGACAGGCCGAACAGCGCCCTCGGACATTGAGCGAGCGGCACTTGCATTTTGTGAGGCCGCGACCGTGAAGAGCACCGTGGACCTGCTTTCAACAATCAGCGCATCACCCGGTGTGCGGACCTATCGCACTGGTGTTCTGCGGTCTGCATTTCGGGCGCTGGGTCAATGTGACGACACCCCCGGCAACAGCTTCGCTGAGGCTGCAATTCGCGTGCGGGAGCAGAACCGGCTCGTGGGGAGGCCACTTGCGAAACGGTCTGTCGGCAGCACGCTGTTGCTCAAGGGGCTGGAAGCCGAGGTCGCAGTTGTTCTTTATGCTGATGTGATGGACGCGCGTAACCTCTACGTTGCTCTCACAAGAGGTTCGAAGAAGCTGGTTGTCTGCTCAAAATCGAAGGTACTCACGCCAGTGAGCTAAAACATACAGGAATTACGGTGACGCTGCACTTATTTCTATGCTTTCGACTTCTCATACGTTTACCATCAATCCTTTGGGCGGTTACGGCGCTACTGCATTCAATTCCCCTTCAGGCCACCTCAGCCCTCGGCACAAACGGCTTCACCTTGATCCGCTTCTCCGTCTTCCGCACGCGGGCAATGTTGTAGCTGTTTTGCATGCGCATCAGCGTGTCCATGGAAACGCCAAAGGCCTTCTCGATGCGGAGCGCCATTTCCGGTGACAAGTCAATATGCTCATTCAACAGCGCCGAAAGCGCGGGCCGCGTCACACCCAGCGCCTTTGCCGCGTCGGTGACAGACAGTGGAATGGCCTCGACAATCTCATGGCGGATGAAGCCCCCGACATGGGGATCGCGTTTCTCATGGCGGCCCCCACCTGCTGGGCTGTCTACGCCATTGGCGCCAAGCCGCCGCTCTCGCACTATTCCGGCATACACCCCTTGACAAAATATTCCTATCAGTTCATGTTCCTGTTTTGTTCTTTGTACTGGATAAGGAAACTATGGACTGGAACCGGGCCATCGAACGCAACAGCGAAGCGCTCGTGGGGATAGTTGCGGCCCTTTTCGCCATGCTGGGGCTTTCAGGTACAGATATAGTGGCGCGGATTCCGCAGCCCCTCCACAGCGCCGTGCTGCGCCTGCTCCGGCCCGCCGAATCCGCTATGCGTCGCCTCATTGTCATTGCAGCGCGAGGGATTGTGGTGAAGGCGGTACCCTCGCGTCCGATGCCGGCGGGGCCTATCGGCAAAGCCGGACGACGCCTGCGTTTTTCCTTCCAGCTGTTTGATCCACGGAAAAACTTCGAGGCCCCGCGCCGCCGGGCATTCGCCCGGATTGCCCCGCGCATCCATTTCTTCGGGCCCGATCCCCGGGTGGCGGCCCTGTGGCCAGCACCCCAGCCTGCGCCCGATCCCGCGCCGCCATCCGATGGCCTCATCAATGCCCAGCGCCTCAGCCGCAGGCTCCAGGCCCTCAAGGTGGCACTCGAGGATCTGCCGCGCCAGGCCCGGCGTCTGGCGCGCTGGCGGGTGAGGCGGGAGAACGTGCCGAGTCTAAAGTTCAAGTCGCCGCTCCGGCCGGGCCATCCGCCCGGCTATCGCCGGAAGCCGGTTCACGAAGTCGATGAGGTCCTCATCGAATGCCATGGTCTCGCCTGGGACGCGCTGAATCCCGACACGTCCTGAAGTGCTGTCCTTCGCTACTCTATCCCGAAAGCGGAATAACCGTTTTCACAAGAGGCGAAGCCGTGCCCAAACTTCCGGCTGTGACTAAGGATCTCCCGGAACGCCGTAGCTGGGGGCGGCGGTGGGGTCTATTGCACGCTGCAGGTAGGCGCCCATTTGCGGTTTGTAGTCGGTCCATAGTTTTCGCAATTTGGCTATGGGGTTTTCGTCATCCCAATCGACGCGCAAGCTGACAAGCGGGAAAGCCTGTTCGTGATAGACAATGAGTGCGGCTGAGTGGACGGGGCCTTCCTCGCCGCCGGAAGCCAAGCCTGCTTCCAGTGAACGCAGCAGGCGCTCGGCCAGATGTTCGCCGGCATTGGCGGCGAAAGTTTCTGTCATCACTTCAGGCAGTTTTGCTGACTTCAATAAATTTCCGGCGGCAACGCAGTCCTGTTGTTCGGAAACGCCATGGGTGCCCAAGATGTTCTTGCCGGACCAACTGGCGGAATTTCCCTTCACATCAACCGCTGTCAACTGGCGGAATTCGATGTGAGGCCGCCCTTGAACAACTGAATCAATTGCTTGTCTTGCGGTCAGTCCTTGCGACATCAGATCAAGCAGGCGGGGACCGAGGTCAGGGTCCGTGATGTTTTGGGTTGCCACGGCACCCACACCTGCGCGGGCATGGGGGCAGCGGGCGCCCACGGCTATCGAAGACGTTGTAATGGCAACCCCGAAGGCCCCGGATTTGGCGCAGCGCCCCGCTATTGAAAATGTCATGGCCTCAGTCCGGAATGACGGCGGTGACTTCGATTTCCACCAGCCATTCGGGCCGCGCGAGGGCCGTGATGACGAGGCCGGTCGAGCATGGGAACACGCCCTTCAGCCATTTGCCCATCTCGCGGTAAACATCCTGGCGATAGCGGATGTCGGTGAGATAGACCACGATGCGGCAGATGTGGTCCATATGGCCGCCCGCCTCCTCCATCAGCAGTTTGATGTTGGCCATGGTTTTGGCGGTTTGCGCCGAGGCATCGCCGACGTGGAGAGATTCGCGCGTATCGAGATCCTGGGAAACCTGGCCGCGCACAAAAACCATGGTCGCCCTTGGCCACGACGGCCTGGCACAGATCATTGTCGAGCTTCTGCTCGGGGTAAGTGTCCTTGGTATTGAAGGGACGAATTCTTTTATGTGCGGTCATTGCTTGCTTGATCCTTCGAGGCCGTGTTGAATTGCGCGTGTCCTGTCTTGTTTTCCTGCGGCCCTTTATAAGCCAAATACCCGCGCTGCGTGGCGATATGGTCCGCCAGATACTTGGCGTCATGCCAGACGCCCCAGATGAAGCTTGATCCCCGGCGTGACAGCCATGGCAATCCAAGGAAATAGATGCCCGGTTCGGATGAAACGCCGCGCTGGTGCTTTGGCTTGCCTTTCGCGTCAAACGCATCCACCTGCAGCCAGCCATAATCAGCCGAAAAACCCGTTGCCCAGATGATCGCTGTGATACCGGCGTTGGCCAGATTCAACTCACGAATGGGATCGGTCATGCACTCCGGGTCTGGCCCGATGATGCGGGCTTCGGGCTCTTCGGCCAAGTCGAGGCCGTTGCGGGCGACAAACGCATCGGCTTCGTCCAGCACTGATAAATAATTCGCATCGCCTTGCGCGACATTGCGCGCGAGATCGGCTGCGAAATGCATCACGCCGTCCGTTGAACCTTTCCGTTCTGCCGACCAGCGTCATCCCCCCTGCGGCGAGATTGCGGAAGTCGACTGTCTTGCCGCCATCGGCGCCGCTCACCGCAATCGTGACATGTTCCTTGCCTTCCGGCGGGGCGGCGGCATCCCATTTGCCGAGAACGCCCAGCCACCAGCAGAAGTCACGCCCGCGATAGCGGCGCGGAGGCCGGTCGTGCGGTCCAACCGAGAGATAGACGCGCTTGCCCGCCCGCATAAGTTCTTCCGCAATCTGCGCACCTGACGACCCCGCGCCCACCACAAGCACGGCACCCTCAGGCAGCTGGCCCGGATTGCGGTAGGCGGTGGAATGAATCTGCATGGTCCCGGCACTCTCGGGAACGACAGCGGGAATGACCGGTTTCTGGAAAGCCCCGGTGGCGGCAATTACATAATTGGCTTCAATCGCACCTTGCGGTGTCTCGACGCGGAAGCCGGGACGGCCATCATTCTTCCTAACCGATTTGACCTCGACGCCGCAGCGGATGGGAGCCTTGATCTTTTCGGCATAGGCCACGAAAGAATCCGCGATCTTTTCCTTGGGCACGAAGGCGTCCGGATCGCAGCCGGGAAATTCCAGGCCCGGATAGCAATCGTGCCAGGCGGGACCATTGGCAACGAGAGCCATCCCAGCGCTCCGAACGCCAGCGTTCGGCGATCCTGCTGCGTTCGAGAACGAGGTGCGGCACGCCGCCTTGGCCCAAGTGGCCGCTCATGGCCAGTCCCGCCTGGCCCGCGCCCACGACGAGTGCTTCGATCTTCTCAACTGACATTTGCGTCTTTCTTCGATTTTCCGTGAAGCTGGTTATTCCGCCGCCTGCTTCTT
The DNA here is from genome assembly GCA_963816305.1 of uncultured Alphaproteobacteria bacterium. Classification (GTDB taxonomy): domain Bacteria; phylum Pseudomonadota; class Alphaproteobacteria; order Rhizobiales; family Aestuariivirgaceae; genus Aestuariivirga. The sequence continues at coordinate 13,080 of CAWFJW010000017.1, read as the reverse complement.
CGCTCCCCAGATGTTGGCCGCTATCCCGCCAGCCTTTTGGGCGAATTTCAGCGTGCTGGTTCCAGTCGAAGTTGCGGTAGACAGCGGCGGACTGGGCGAAGGGCGGCGATTGGGCGAAGAGCTGGAAGGTCAGCCGGTGGCCGGCATAATCGGAATTCAACAGGTCACGCGCCAAAACCAGAAGCTTGCGCCGGTCGTCGGCCACCCATTCATCATTGATGGTGTAATATTTCTCCATCCACTTGCGGGTTTCCGGATGCTCGAACACGGCGGCGTCAGGCGTCACGCAAATCTGGCCGCCGCAGAGTTCGCGGGCGAGATGCATCATCTTGGGCAGATTGTTGAGCGCGTGGCAGCGGCCCGACATGAGCAGGGACTGGTTCGGCATCAACAGGCCATTGGGGCTTTTCTCCGCCATCACAATGGAGGCTGTGAGATGGGCGTTGATGCCTTCGCGCCAGACGGCGATTTCGGTGAGCTTTTCCTGCACGGCCTGCTGCTTGTCGAGGCCGGTTTGCTTGGCGTTCCACAGCGCCGCGCCGATGATCAGATCGGCGTAGGCGAGCGTCCGCTGGACGAACGGAAATGCTGAATAACGATGCAGGGTCTGGCGGATGAAGGCGGCGGCTCGGGTGTGCTGGTAAAACAGCACGTCTTCCCACGGCACCAGCACATCATCGAGGATCACGATGGTGTCCACTTCGTCGAACTTGTTGGACAGGGGATAATCCCGCTCGGGCGCGCGCGTGGCAAAGCCGGTGCGGCAGATGTGCTTCACGCCGGGCGCGTTCATCTTCACGATGCAGCCCAAAGCATATTCCGAAAGCTTGGCATCGCCCCAGTTTGCGATGGTTGGCTTCAGGAACGCCTGGTTGGCGTAAGCCGCGGCGGTTTCATATTTTGCGCCGCGAATAACAATGCCAGCATCGGTCTCCTTCACCACATGCACCAGCATGTCCGGGTCCTGCTCCTGCGGTGGTTTGGAGCGGTCGCCCTTGGGGTCCGTGTTGGCTGAGACATGAAAGGGATCAACCGCTATGGACTGGTGGATGTGGCGCTCGATGTTGGCGGCAAAGCGCGGGTCGATGTCGTTCAGAATATCCTTGCCATCCCACAGCGACCACATTTCACCCACGGTCTCGTCGCCCATGCGGGTGACAACGCCACCCACTTCATACATGATCGCGTCAACGGCAGCGCGTTTGTCGTGCCAATCCCTCTGCTCGCGCGGCAGGCGGTTGCCAATGGCGAAGCGCTCGCCCCCCTCCTCATAGGTCATGGCGGATTGCGTCACCGCCTCATGCTGCATGTCATAAATGCGGGCGCGGATATCAACCACGGGCTTGAACATGGGGTGGCGGGTCACATCCTTCACGCGCTCGCCATTGATCCACACTTCCCGCCCATCGCGGATCGAGTTCGCGGTATTGTTCGCCGGTTCTGATCATGTTTTCTCCTTACAGACGGCCCGCCGCGCCCGCAGTGGCAATCACCGAAACGCCGGTAGCCGCGGCAGCCATGGCCATGATGAAATTCGCGGTTGTGATTTCGGCTTCGATCATCGAATGCCTCCGTTTGCGCCAGGAAGGGCTTTGCATAACACTACTATTAAACTGGAAAAAATAGATAATGTCTTTTCATTGGATAGATTTATCCTATGCTGAAGTTTGCATTCCTTCAGCTTGAATATGCCTTGGCCATTGCCGAACGCGGCTCGCTGGCCATACGGCCGATTTCCGAGGACGTCGAAAAAGGCGTCATTGCGCTTGCGACATTGCGTTCGCTCCGCCAGACACGGCTGATCTCGACCTTCGAGGAGTTTTGTGTCAGCTTCTTCCGGAAGATGCATTCCAAGGAACAATAGCAAGCAATGGCGCAGCCTCATGCCACGATCATCGGCGCTGGCATAATCGGCGTTTCCACGGCGGCGTTTTTGCAGCGGGCCGGTCACCGCGTCACCCTGATTGACCGCTTGCCGCCGGGCGAAGGGTGCTCCTTTGGAAATGCTGGCGGCGTGGCGTTTGCCGAAATCATGCCGACGATGAATCCCGGCGTTTACCGCAAGCTTCCGGGATGGCTTCTGGATCCATTGGGACCGCTCACCATCCGCTGGTCCTATCTGCCGAAAGCGTTGCCATGGTTCATGGCGGCGGCGCGCAATACCCTGCCAGACCGGATGAAATCAATCACGGCAGCGCGGGCCGATCTGGCGCCGCGGGTGGTCAGCGATTTTGAAACGCTGCTCAAGGCGGCCGGGCACCACAGCCTGATGGTGTATCAGGATACCTTGAAGCTCTATGATACGCCCGCCCAATTCAATGGCGATGCGCATGAGCGCGCGGTGAAGAAATCCTTTGGCTTCGAGTGCCAGACGTTCACAGGCGATGAATGCCGGGACATGGAACCTGCGATCGCGAAAACCGTGGTCCATGGGGCCTTTCATGGCGGCTGGTATTTTGTGAAAAACCCCGAACGGGTGGTTAAGAGCATCGCCGAACAGGTTGTCCGAAATGGCGGCGAAATTATAGCGGATGACGTGAGTGTTGTTCACTCAGCTGACGGGAAGGCAACCAGGCTCAGCTTGAAGCAGCGCGGTGAATTCCCCATTGACAGGCTCGTTGTCTGCGCGGGCGCCTACAGCCATTTGCTGGCGCAACAACTGGGCGAGAAGGTTCTGCTCGAGGCGGAGCGCGGTTACCATATGGTGCTGCCAAATTCCGGCATCTCGCTGTCGCGCTCGCTCACCTATGCGCGAACGCCGGGGGCCGCCACTCCCATGGACATGGGGCTGCGGCTTGCGGGCACGGATGAATTCGCAGGGCTGGATGCGGCCCCCAACTGGGCGCGGGCTGACGCCCTGTGGCAGGTTTTCAAACGCGTCCTGCCCGGCCTCAATGCGCCAGATGCCGCGACGACGCGGTGGATGGGGCGGCGGCCCGGCACGCCGGATTCACTTCCTGTAATCGGCCCCTCAAAACGCGCTTCAAATGTATGGTATGGTTTTGGCCACGGCCACATGGGCCTGACCTGGGGCCCCTCGACGGGGCGGCTCATCAGCGAGTTGATGACCGGCATCAAAAGCAACATTGACCTCTCGCCCTTTCGGGTTGACCGGTTCTAGAGTCAGGCAATTATGACCCAGCAAACGCCAGCGACAACCTATCTCAAGGATTACCGGCCTGCTCCCTTTCAAGTCGAGAATCTGTCGCTGGATTTTTCCCTTGAAGCGAAATCAACACGGGTAAGATCGCGCGTTCATCTCAGGCCTGTCGAAAAGAACGCGGCGCTGGTTTTGAATGGCGAGGCCATCAGGCTCATCAGCGTCAGCATCGACGGCAGAGTTCTGGCGGCGTCTGAGTATTCAGTTGACGAGGATTGCCTGACGATCCCGGCCATGCCGGTTTCGCCATTTTTGCTGGAGATCGAGACTGTGTGCGATCCGGCGGGGAATACGGCGCTATCGGGGCTCTATCAGTCCAATGGTGTGTATTGCACCCAGTGCGAGGCGGAAGGGTTTCGGCGCATCACCTATTTCTACGACCGGCCTGACGTGATGACGCGCTACACGGTCCGCATGGAAGCATCCAAAGCCACCTGCCCTGTCCTGCTGTCGAACGGGAATTTTGTGGAAGGCGGTGATGTTGCGGAAACGGATCGCCACTTTGCCGTGTGGGAAGACCCGCACCCCAAGCCCAGTTACTTGTTCGCGCTGGTGGCGGGCGATCTGGCTGGCGTGCATGACTGTTTCACAACCAAGTCCGGCCGCAAGGTTCAACTCGGCATTTATGTGGAGAAAGGCAAGGAGAACCGCTGCGCTTGGGCGATGGAATCCCTGAAAGCCTCGATGCGCTGGGACGAGACAGCTTTTGGGCGCGAATATGACCTGGATGTCTTCAACATTGTCGCGGTGTCGGATTTCAACATGGGGGCCATGGAGAACAAGGGCCTCAACATCTTCAACGACAAGTATATTCTTGCCCTGCCCGAAACGGCGACCGACCTGGACTACATCAGGATTGAAGCCATCATCGCGCATGAGTATTTCCACAACTGGACGGGCAACCGCATCACCTGCCGCGACTGGTTTCAACTGTGCCTGAAAGAAGGCCTGACGGTTTTCCGCGACCAGGAATTCACATCCGATCTGCGTTCGCGGCCGGTCAAGCGCATTGAAGACGTGAAGACGCTGCGCGCCCGGCAGTTTCCGGAGGATGGCGGGCCGCTGGCGCACCCCGTGCGGCCAGCGTCCTATATTGAAATCAACAATTTCTATACGCCGACGATTTACGAAAAAGGCGCTGAAATTTGCCGCATGATGAAAACGCTCATCGGCGAGGCGGCCTTTCGCAAGGCGATGGATTTGTATTTTGAACGCCATGACGGCGAGGCTGCGACCGTTGAGGATTTCGCGCGCTGCATGGCGGACGCTTCGGGGCGCGACCTTTCGCAATTTTTTAGATGGTACGAGCAGGCCGGAACGCCCACAGTCGAGGTCTCGACTTCCTATGACGCAAAAGCCAGGACCTTTGATCTCACACTCGAACAGAAAACCGCCCCCACTCCCGGCCAGGTAGAGAAATTTCCGCTTCACATTCCCTTGGGCCTGGGTTTGGTCGGCGCCCACGGAGAGGACATGCCGCTGGATCTCGAGGGCGTCGGCGTTCTCAACTCGCCGCTGATTGAACTGACAGAGGAAAAGAAGCTGTTTCGCTTCCGTAATATTCCGGCACGACCCGTTTTGTCGATAAACCGAGGGTTTTCCGCGCCGATTTCGAGAAGTGGATTTGTTTCGCAGGCGGATCAATTATTTCTGATGAGCCACGACAAGGATACCTTCAACCGCTGGGAAGCCAGTCAGGCGCTTGGCATGAGTCTCATCACCGGGCACTACCGGGGTGAAAAACCCACGTCATCGGGATTTGCCGACGCTCTCCGGGAAACCGTCGAAAATCAGAAACTGGACGACGCTTTCAAGGCGCTGATGCTGGGCTTGCCCACCGAGGCCGACATTGCGGCGGCCCTGGGTTCTGAGGTTGACGCGGATCTCGTGTTCAAATCACGGGAGCATTTGCGGCGGGCGCTCGGGCAAGACCTGAAGGACCGGCTATTGGCCATCTGGTCCGAAACCGCGGAGCGCGGCGCCTATGCGCCGACACCCGCAGACACTGGCCGACGGGCGTTGCGTTACTCCGCCATGGGGCTGCTGGCTTCGGCGTCGCCGGACCTCGCCATGGGCCTCATCCAGCGCGAAATTTCCACTGCCTCCAACATGACAGCGGAAATCAGCGCTTTGGGCGCCATGCTGGGAATTGACGCAGCCGAAACGATTTCCGAGCTGGACAAGTTCTATGAACGCCATGCGACGGATCATCTGCTGGTCGACAAGTGGTTTGCTCTCAACGCCCAGATGCCAGGACAGGGGGCGGCTGGCAGAATAGAGAAACTGATGCAACATCCGGCCTTCCGGTTGACGACGCCAAACCGGGTCTATGCGCTGATTGGCGGGTTCACATCTGGCAATTTTCCGGGCTTTCATGACGCCAGTGGCGAGGGTTACCGCGTGGTTGCCGACACCATCCTGCAGCTCGACAGGATCAACCCGCAAGTTGCCGCGCGCATGGCGACCGGCTTCCGTAGCTGGCGCCTGATGAATCAAGCGCGCAGGGATGGCGCTGCCCGGCAGCTCGAAAGGATTGTGGCGACACCGAAGCTGTCGCGCGATACCTTTGAAATCATTAAGAAAACGCTCGACGACCAAGGCCCAAAAATTCACACCTAGACAATCTGTTTCGATTGCGAATCAATGGGCGAGATTGATTCGAAATGATAGCTGTTTTCGAATCAACTGCTGCAGGGCACGATAGCGGGAGAAGGTTGGAGATTGGGCAAAGCGCAAATAGGAGAATTGTTTTTCAGGGAGCGGGCATTGCGGTTGCCCTCGCCGCTGCCTGAGCGCTGGCGCATCTTGATTTCCGAGAAGGCGCTGCGCCGCATCATCACCGGACTTACCGCGGTGTTTCTGGCAACGCTTTGCATTTCATTGTTTTCGCAACTGCTGCAAAGCCGGTACAGCCACATGACGGAGCAAAACCGTTTGTCGGCGCTGCATGTCCAACTGGCCGCGCAGAACATTATCAATGCGCTCGCATCGGATTTGGCCGCTGGGCAAACAGTCCGCCCCCTCAATGGCGATCTGCTGGCGCAGGCGCTCGCCGCGAATGCCCTCGCCGAAGGCCGGGTTTTCGTTCTCGTTGACAATTCCGGTCTCGCCATCGCGACCGCGCCCGCCGCTCCCCAATTCATGGGCAAAAGAATTACCGATATTCTTGGCACAAAATTCACCACGGATGCCGGCTCGCAGGACATGCGGCTTTTCACCTTCGCCAATGGCGACAGCGCGTTTGTGAACGCCCGCGACCTCGGCAACTTTCCTGGCAGCCTGATGGTCATCCACAAGAGGTCGGACTTGCTGGCGGCCTGGTGGACCAGCGTTATCCGCTTGGCGGTGCTTTTTGTGGTTACGCTGCTTGTCCTGGCGATGCTTGCCGGGGCGTTTCATTGGCAGGCAGCCAGGGCTTCAGAGGCCGATGCTGTCCTGTCGATCGCCACAGAGCGGCTCGACAAGGCGCTGGATCGCAGCAATTGCGGCATGTGGGACTGGAACCTGGCCGAGGGCACGATCTTCTGGTCAAAATCCATGTTTGAAATCCTCGGCATGCCGCCGCAGGGGAGCTTCCTGAGTTTCGGCGAGGTTTCAGCGCGGCTGCACCCGGAGGATTCAAACATCGAGGGCATGGTCGAAGAGCTGCTGCGCGGACAGCGCACGGTGTTCAACCGCGAGTTTCGCATGCGGCATGCGGATGGCGACTGGATCTGGCTGCGCGCCCGCGCTGCCCTGGCGCCAGGCGATACGGCCGACACCCCCCATCTCATCGGGATCATTTTTGACATCACGGCGCAAAAATTGACAGACAAGCTGAGCCAAGACGCCGAGCTCCGCCTCAAGGACGCCATCGAAAACATCTCGGAGGCCTTCGTTCTGTGGGACACGGAAAACCGGCTGGTCATGTGCAATTCAAAGTATCAGCAATTTCATTCCCTGCCCCCCGCCTCCTGCGTTCCCGGCACGCCCTACGCCGTGGTGACGCAGTCGGCCAAGGAACCCATCGTCCGCCAATATGTTCCAACGGTGGGCGGCGAACATCCCGATGGCAAGTCGCTTGAGGTGCAACTTGGCGACGGCCGCTGGCTGCAGATCAACGAGCGCCGCACCAGGGATGGCGGCTTTGTTTCGGTCGGCACCGACATCACGGCGCTGAAGAAACAGGAGGAGCGCCTGCTGCTTTCCGAGCGGACCCTGATGATGACGGTTCGCGATCTGCAAAAAGAGCGCCTGCAGGCCGACCAGCAATCGCAGCGCCTGGCGGAACTGGCCGACAAGTATGCCCGCGAAAAGACCCGCGCTGAATCCGCCAACCGTTCCAAGTCGGAATTCCTGGCCAACATGAGCCATGAGCTGAGAACGCCGCTCAACGCCATCATCGGCTTCAGCGAAGTGATGCAGGAGCAGATGTTCGGCCCGCTGGGTTCGGAAAAATACATGGAGTACTCCCACGACATCCACCGCAGCGGCCAATTCCTGCTCGACGTGATCAACGATATTCTCGACATGTCGAAAATCGAGGCCGGCCGCATGGAGATGGAGCTTACAACCCTGTCGTTGTCGTCGGTCATCACCGACGTCATGCGCCTGATTGGCCCCCGCGCGGCGGAGGGGAGGGTCGACGTTGTTCTCGATCTGCCCAAGACCTGCGATATCGTGGCCGACAAGCGGGCGCTGAAGCAGGTCTTCATCAACCTGCTGTCGAATGCGGTGAAGTTCACGCCCGAGGGCGGACAGGTGAAAATCACAGTATCCAAATCAAGGGACGGCGCCAAAGTCATCATCGCCGACACGGGCATCGGCATCCCGGGCAATGACATTGAAAAACTTGGCCGCCCGTTTGAGCAGGTAGAAAACCAGTTCACCAAGAGCAAGGGCGGATCCGGGCTGGGGCTGGCGATCTCAAAATCGCTCGTCGACCTGCACACGGGCTCGCTGGCCATTTCAAGCGTTGTGGGCGTTGGAACGACAGTCACAGTCAACTTCCGCAACGCCCCGGAATCGGCCATTCTGAAATCGGCCTGATCGGCTATTTCTTGCGCCGCCCCTTGTCGGCGCGCTGGCGGATGGATTCAGCCAAGACTCGTCGTTCTTCGGGCGTCAGGGTTGCAATGATCTCGAGAGCCGCCGCGCCGCCGCGCGCGGCCAGATCGCGGGATTTCGCGGCGAATTCGGCGACCACGGCATTTACGCTGTCGGCGCTGTAGGGTTCGGCGCCGAGGGCCTCGCCAAGCCTTGCCGAAACTTCTTCGGCCGCGTCACGGTCGGCCCGGAAATCCTTGCGGTATTTTTTCAGGATATCGAGGATTTCCCGCCGTCTTTCGCGGGGAATTTCCTTGAAAAAGCCGCGCGGAATGAGCTGGGTATAGCTTGTGCCCATGAGGCGCTCAGGGCTTTCGCGGGTCAACCCCCGCGCCAGCATGGCGCCGCCCACCAGGAGGTTTAGCGCCAGCGAGCCGACCAGCAAAACCGACCACCATTTGGAACGCGGGGCATCGCTCATGACAGTTCCCCTTCGAAATAGCTTTCAGCTTCATCAATTCCGCTCGAGGCACCCTGATCAGCCGCATCACTCAGCATTTCAGTCACAATGCCATCGGGCAGATAATTATCGAGGACGCCATATGATCCCATGAGGAAGCCAAGCATCAGGGACGCCGCGAGCGGCAGGGAAACCGGCCAATTCCACCTGGAGCGCGGCTTCGACGCAACGGCAACCGTCTGCTGCTGCCTGGCCGCCGCGATGGCCGCCATGAGGCGGCTGTTTGCGCCATCGGGAACCGTGGGGACAGTGGCCCGCCTTAGAAGCTTTTCAAGCGCTTCATCAAATTTCACATCGTCAAATTCACTCATGTTTCACCTTCATCTGGCTGCGAAAGCCAGCTCTTCAATTATGCCGCGCCAATCGTCCGCAAGGTTTTCTTTCAGGGAGCGCCGCGCCCGCGCCAGGAGAGATTCAACCGCCTCGACTGATATGTCCATGACAGCGGCGGCAGCGATGTTCGTCATGTTTTCAAAGTAAACAAGCGTGACCGCCAGTTTCTGCCGCTCCGGCAATTTCGCGATGCCTTCGTCCACACGCCGCGTGGCGGCGCGCTCGGCCAGTTCTCCATCGGCGCGTTTGCCGGTGTCCGCCACCTCGCCGATCTCGTCAAGATCAGCATGGGATTTTCGGCGCAGCCGGTCAGTGGCAAGGTTGGCGGCGACCCGCATCAGCCAGCCCTTCAGCGCCTTGGCGTCGCGCACCTGCGCCGGGTTCAGCCATAATTTCACAAAAGCTTCCTGGGCCACATCCTCAGCGTCGGCGTTGCCGTTCAACAGGCGCCAGGCCAGGCGGTAAACCGGCGCGTGATGGCGCGCCACGATTGCGGCGAAAGCCCGCTGATCGCGGCGAGCGGACGCCTCAAGCAAATCCGCATCGCTCGCCGCCCGCAACGATTGTCCTTCGCCGCTCTCCATCTCTCCACGTGGCTTAGTTGATTGATGCCTCGCCCCGCATCTTACGCCATTTCGCGACCTTGAACACCCGTGTTTCATCGAAAGACACGCCGCCGTCCTTGTCGCTGTCGGCGCCCGCCAGCATGGCTTCCACATAGTGGTCAAGCTCGGCGCGGGTGATTGTTCCATTCTTGTCGCCGTCCATCTTCGCCAGAATGTTGTTGCGGCGGCGTTCCAATGCGGCTTGAAGGGAGGCGTCAATTTCCGCAGTGCTCACCGCATTGTCGTTGTTCTCATCAATCTTCAGAAAGCGCTTCTCGGCCACGGGCATGAATTCAGCGAGACTGAGCTTGCCATCCTTGTTGGCGTCCAGCTTGTCAAAGGTCTTTTGCGCCCTGGGCAGATAGGGTTCACTGGCGAAGGCCATGCCGCCCACGGCGGCCAGACCGGTTAAGATGGCGACAAGGTTCAAGAGTTTCTTAGACATTTCCAATCTCCTCTGGTTTCCGGAAGCAAGGCCTCCCGAACATAGGACGTTGGCGGGAGAAAATTCCGTCGTTGTCGCCTGAACCTAGTTCACTGGCCCGATGATCTCATCGAAAATGGCGGCGACCCGCTGCTGGGTATCGCTGAGAAGCGCTTCGGCGGACTTGATGTCGGGGAGGATTGCGGCGCTGGCCACCATTTGATTGAGGCCGGCGGGCGAAGCCGCCGGATCATAGGAACCCGCCACACAGAGGCGCAGCACCTGGGTTATGCGGTGGTAGAGCAAGCCCGCTTCCTTGAGTTCCGTGGCGATGACGCCTGCTATCAGGCCTGCGGCCGCAAGTTTCGAAAGCGCGGCGTGGGTGTTGCTGTCGAGAATGCCGGGATGGCTCGCCGCGTGGACAAGCTGCAAATATTGCGCGATGAATTCTACCTCGACCAGGCCGCCACGGGCCCGCTTGATGTCCCAGAGGCCGGTTGCGCCCTGCTCCTTCACCATCAGGCGGCGCATGTCGAGCACATCCTGGCGCGTGGCTGCGGCATCACGGGGCGAGCGCAAACTGACGGCGATTTCGGCGGTGATCTTTGCCGCCAGTCCGGCATCGCCACTCACCACGCGGGCGCGCGTCAGGGCCAGCTTCTCCCAGGTCCAGGCCGAGTCCCTTTGGTAATTGCGGAAACTGTCAAAACTTGTGGCCACGGGGCCTTTGCTGCCGGATGGGCGCAGCCGCAGATCCACTTCGAAGAGCACGCCCTCGCTTGTCGGAGCAGTGACAGACGCGATCAGTCTTTGGGTCAGCCACGTATAATATTGGTTGACGCTGAGCGCCTTGGCGCCATCGGAAACTTCTTCCCCTTCGTAAATCAGCATCAAATCCAGGTCCGACGCCGCTGTCATTTCGCGGCCGCCGAGCTTTCCCATGGCCACGATGCAACTGCGCCCGCCGGCGATCACGCCGTGGCGGCTTTCCATTTCGCTTCGCACCGCACCGTGAAGCCGCTGCAACAGGAGTTCCGCAATTGTGGAGAAGGCGGCGCCCGCCTCCACGGCGCTGACGGTTTCCGACAACACCCGCACACCCACCCTGAACATCTGTTCGCGGCCTATGATGCGCACCCGGTCAACCACTTCATCAAGCGGCGTATCAGGCGTGATGGCCGATGCGATCATGGCTTGCACTTCTTCAGCGCGGGGAAGCGCGCCAAGAATCCGGGGTCGAGGACTGCATCCAACACCCGGGGGCGGGCGCTCAGCTGTTCGGCGAGGCGCGGCGCCGTGCCGAGGATTGTTGCAATGAGATCAAGCAGGTTGGGATTGGCCTTCAACATGGAGAACAGCTGAACGCCGGCGGGAAGGCCCGCGATGAAACGGTCAAAGGCCAGGAAGGCGGCGTCAGCATCGCCGCTTCGCGCCAGCGCCGCGAGAAGCAATGGCATCAGCTCGGTCAAAAGCTCCTTGGACTTTCCGCTGCGGGTTGCGGCATAGCGGCCAAAATGCCAGCCGCGAATGGTGGTTGAAACCTCGCTCGGCCCCCTGAAACCCATGCGCGCCAGTGTCTCGATGGTTTCCGGATCATCCTCGCCGCCGGTGAACACCAGGCTGCCGCTTGATGTGCCAAGTTCGGTCGCCGCTTCAAACAGCGCCGCGTAGTGGGATTGCACGAGCTCGAATGTTTCGCGCAATTTGTTTCCGAAGGCGTCTGACGACGCATAGCCCGACAATCTGGCGAGGCTTTCGAATGCCACTTCATCGGCGGGAAGCGCATGGGTTTGCTCGTCATTCACCATTTGAATGCGGTGCTCGATTCCGCGCAGGAAACGATAGGCGGCTTTGAGGCTGTCGGCGGCTTCCGGCGTGATCCATTGGGCCGCAGCCAGCGCATCCAGCATCTCGAGTGTGCGCAGGCCGCGGAGGCTCGGGTTGCGTCCGCCCGCGATGAGCTGCTGGGTCTGCACGAAGAATTCAATCTCGCGAATGCCGCCCCGGCCAAGCTTGATGTTGTGGCCCGCAATGGCGATCGTGCCATGGCCCTTCACGGCGTGAATTTGGCGCTTCAGCGATTGCACATCGGCGATGGCCGCGAAATCCAGATACTTGCGCCAGATATAGGGCTTCAGGCGCTCGAGGAATTCCCGGCCAAGCGCCATATCGCCAGCGGCGGGGCGCGCCTTGATCATGGCAGCGCGTTCCCAGTTCTGCCCCATGTTTTCATAATAGATGGCCGCCGCCTCCATAGAGATCGCAACCTGCGTGGCGCGGGGGTCCGGCCGCAGCCGCAAATCCACCCGCAGGCAATAGCCATCCTCAGTCACATCCTGCAGGATGTTCACCAGCCGCTTGGTCAGCCGCACGAAGAAAGTGGCAGGTTCCGTGCCTTCGCTCAGGGGCGCGGTTTCGGGATCATAGAGAATGATGAGATCGATATCGCTTGAGTAGTTGAGCTCGCCTGCCCCGTGCTTACCCATGGCCAGCGCCACATAGCCGCAATTTTTTGCTGCGTCCTGAGCATCAAACAGCCGAAACTTTCCGGCGCGCGCCGCATCGCGCAAGAGCCAGTTGACCGTTGCCGCCAATAGCGCATCGGCCAGGCGGGTAAGATTGCCGGTGACTTCCTCCGACTGACCAGATATGACCAAGGTCAGCCAGCGCTATCAACAGGGCAGCCCTTGCCTTGGCGCGACGCAGCGCTGTCATGATCGCGGCCTGGGTTTCCAGATGCTCCGCCGCCTCGATGCCGCCGCATATTTTTTCGAGCGCAGCGTCCGGCGGGTGGCTTAGAACCACGCCCACAAACTCCGCGTCACGCAGCATCAGCGCCCGCAGGTAGGGCGAAGCGGCGGCGACCGATTGTAGGAAGGATTTCTGGGGTTCCAGCCTGCCCCGGAACTCTGGGGCGAGGTCATCCCAAAACATCGCGGCAGCCGCCATATCGCGCGGCGCCGGAAGCTGCGATTTCAAATGATCCCCAAATGCCCCGCTCATGGCGGCATAC
>CAWFJW010000016.1:0-27924 GCA_963816305.1 uncultured Alphaproteobacteria bacterium | reverse complement strand
GACAACAGGCAACTTAGACAATTTGATTGAATAAATCCATAGACCGTAGTACCATTAAATGGTACCAAGAATTGGAGGGACCCATGCCAAAAAATACATCAATTGTCCTTGGCAAGGAGCAGGAGAAATTTATTCAAAGACAGGTCAAGAAGGGCCGCTTTGGTTCGGCCAGCGAGGCCATGCGCGCCGGCCTCCGCTTGCTTGAGGAGCAAGAATTGAAGATTGAAAGATTGCGCGCGGCCATCATTGAAGGTGAATTGAGCGGCGCCACAGCCCCGTTCGATATGCATGACTTTGTCACGTCCAAGCGCGGCGCCTCCACATGAGCCAATTGAGGCTCAGCCCCAAAGCCTGCGCCGATCTTGACACTATATGGAACCACACCGCCCAGCGCTGGGGTCAGGATCAGGCGGAAGCCTATCTATTGTCACTGGGCGAGACGATGAAACTGCTGGCCAGTCAACCCGGCCTTGGCAGAAATATTGACCTCATCCGCAAGGGCTATCTCAAATTTCCAGCCGGATCGCATATCTTCATATTTCGGATGCAATCAAAGGCCATCGAGATAATCCGCGTCTTGCACAAGAGCATGGATGTGGACGGGAATTTGTGAAGTGCGGGTCATGAATAGTATAATATTCAGAACCCACCCGCAACTCTTCCAGTCCGTGGAAATGATACGCGTCCTTGCAGCGGGGCTGTGCCGCCAGTTTCAGTTTCGGCAGCCGCCTGAACAGCGTCTGGAACGCGATCAGCATTTCTAGCCTTGCGAGCGGCGCGCCGATGCAGAAGTGGATGCCGGCGCCGAAGCTGACGTGGGGGTTGGGCGCGCGGGTTGACAGGAATTCATCGGGGTTTTCGAAGCGGGCGGGATCCCGGTTGGCGGCGCCCAGCAAGAGGCCCACTTCTTCGCCTTTCCGGAGCTTCAAGCCGTTGTAGTCCAAATCTTCAAGGGCGTAGCGGGTGAAGAGGTGCAAGGGCGCGCCGAAGCGGAGGATTTCTTCGATGAGGGACTCGGTGATGGGTTCCCGCTTCCCGCGCTCCAGCAGGGTTTTGACGCCGTTGCCGATGGAATGAACCGTGGCTTCATGGCCGGCGTTCAGGATCAGGATGGCGGTGGTGATCAATTCATCTTCGGAAAGCTTTTGGCCTTCGGTTTCGGCGCGGACCAGTTCGGAAAAGAGGTCATCGCGTGGCGCTTTTCGCCGTTCTTTCACCAGCGCGCACATGTAGTCGCTGAACGCCACAGTGGCGGCAACGGCGGCATCTTCCACGGCGCGGTCGCGCTTGGCCATATACATCGCGACCATCGCATGGGACCATGCCAGCAATTGATCAGCCATGGTGGTTGGAACCCCCAGCAATTCGCAGATGACAATGACCGGGATGGGGGTGGCATAGGCCGAGAGAAGTTCGACCTCGCCCTTTGCTTCAAAGCCATCAATCAAGCTATTGGAAAGGGCCTCGATTTTGGGCCGCAACTGCTCCACCTGGCGCGACAGGAAAGCGCGATTGACGAGGCCCCGGAGCCTGGAATGGACGGGAGGTTCCAGTTCCAGCAGCGAATGGGACTCAAAATCATAGAAGGGCTTGAGTCGGTCCGGAACTTCCCCCAGCCCCAATTCCTCGCGCGTCGCCACATGCAGGATCTGGCGGCCAAAGCGGCGATCCCGCAAAAGCGTGTTCACATCCTCATGGGTGGAAAAACACCAGTGGCCATATTGTTCCCATTTGAACACGGGAACTTCGGCGCGCAGCTTATGATAAATGGGATAGGGGTTTTCGTAGAACTGCGCGTCACGCGGGTCCAGGTCGACACTTCGGCGGTTGGAATCGATCCTCATGGCGGCTAGTCTAGCAAACATGAAAATATATATCAGCGTGGATATTGAGGGCGTGGCGGGCATCACCCATTGGGACGAGGCCAACAAATCGCACGCCGACTACCCGGAATTCCGGGAGCAGATGACACGTGAGACCCTCGCGGCAATCGAGGGAGCCAAGGCGGGCGGCGCCACCGAAATCTGGGTGAAGGATGCCCACGAAACCGGCCGCAACCTGATGACTTGCATGTTGCCGGAAGATGTCAAAATCATCCGCGCCTGGGCGGGGCACCCCCTGTGCATGGTGCAAGAGCTGGATGAAAGCTTCGCTGCCGTGATGATGGTGGGTTACCACGCTGCGGCGGGCTCGGAAGAAAACAGCCTGGCGCACACGCTTTCCAGCGATGCAGTCTTGGTGAAACTCAACGACAAGCCGGCTTCCGAATTTCTGGTCCACGCCCTGGCGTCATCCATGCTGGGCGTTCCAACCGTTTTTGTGACCGGAGATCAGGGGCTGATGGATGAGGTGAAAGAAACCAATCCGGCCATCACCACCTGCGCGGTGAAGCAGGGCAGGGGGCAATCCACCATTTCCATGGCGCCGGCGGGCGCCTTGAAGGCAATTCGCGCCGGCGCTGAAAAGGCCTTGAAGGGCGATTTAACAAGAGCGCTGTTGCAGGTGCCCAAGCAGACTGTGATCGAGATTACATATGGCAATCCCAATCTGGCATATCGCCACAGCTGGTATCCCGGCTGCAAACATATTGGCAATCGCACCATCCGCTTTGAAACGAGTGACTACTTCGATGCCCTCAGGATGTTGAACTACGTGACATGACCAGCCATCACACGTCGCAAAAAGAGTTCATCTTCCTGGTGGCTCTGCTCACCGCCATGGTGGCCATGTCGATTGACACCATGCTGCCCGCCATTGGCGCCATCGCCAATGAGTTTGGCGTGCGCGATCCCAATGACCGGCAATACATCATCGGGTTTTTCTTTGGCGGCCTGACCGTCGGAACGCTGATCTATGGGCCGATATCAGACAGCACCGGCCGCAAGCCCGCGATATTCGCCGGGCTGTTGTTCTATCTCGCGGGCACAGTGCTGTGCATGCTGGCCACGAGCTTTGAAATGCTGCTGGCGGGCCGCGCGCTGCAGGGTTTTGGCGCGGCGTCGCCGCGCATCGTTTCCATGGCCATGGTGCGTGATGGACAATCTGGCGATGCCATGGCGCGCATCATGTCATTCGTCATGATGGTGTTCATGCTGGTGCCGATCCTGGCTCCATCTGTCGGCCAGCTTGTCTTGTATGTGGGCAGTTGGCGAATGATTTTCGCGGGATTCCTGGTGATTGCGATTGTTGCCGCGATTTTCCTGGAACTGCGTCAGGAAGAAACATTGCCAGTGGAAAAGCGCGCGCCATTTTCGGCGCGCGAATTGCTTGGCGCCGCCAGAGAATTTTTCAGCTATCGCATCGCCTGGGGCTACACAATCGCCGTTGGCTGCGTGTTCGCGTCGTTTGTCGCCTATCTCGGGACATCGCAGCAGATATTTGCGGAGCAATACGCGCAGGGCGATTTGTTCGCCGTCTGGTTTGGAGTGTTCGCGATCGCGATCGCGATCGCCATGATGGTGAACGCCAAGCTGGTGATGCGCTACGGCATGCGGACGCTTTCCAAATGGGCGCTGAGATTTCACATCCTCGCCGCCGTGATATTCCTGCTTGTGGCCTTGCCATACGCGGGCCATCCGCCGCTCTGGACACTGGGAGCCTATCTGTTTTTCACGTTCTTCTGCTCGGGCATTTTGTTTGGCAACTACAACGCCATGGTGATGGACCCGGTGGGACGGATTGCCGGCATGGCCGCGGCCATATCGGGATCGCTCGCCACATTGGTGGCGCTTGGCATCGGCAGCTGGATTGGCCAGCACTACGACGGCACAATCCTGCCACTGGCATATGGTTTTCTGGCCATGGGATTGTCGGCTCTGGCATTCAGCGAGTGGGCTGAACGCGCAAGACCAGCAACAAGAAACCCCCGTCTTGCGGAATAACAAGAAGGTCTGGTAGTCCATACGTCGTGTTCAAACCCTATTCAGCTCTAGCCCTTGCCAAACATGCGTTGTCTCCCGACAGGCCATGGCCCAGGGCCTGGAATTCCCCGGAGCCCAAAAGCGCCTACGACGCCATCATCATCGGCGGCGGCGGACATGGACTGGCCACCGCCTATTATCTTGCTAAGAACCACGGCCTCACCAATGTGGCCGTCCTTGAGAAAAACTACATCGGCTCGGGCAATGTGGGGCGGAACACCACGCTCATTCGCTCCAACTACGTGATCGACGGCAACACCCAGTTTTTCGAGCATTCGCTCAAGCTGTGGGAAGGGCTGTCGCATGAGCTGAACTTCAACTGCATGGTGTCGCAGCGGGGCCAAGTGGTGCTGGCGGTCAGCCCTTCGCAACTCGATACATTCGCCAGGCGCGGCAATGTCATGCGGCTCAATGGCATTGACGCCGAGCTGCTGGATCGCGGCCAGGTCATGAAGCTGCTGCCGTATCTGGATTATTCAAAGGAAGCGCGCTGGCCGATCTGGGGCGGGATTCTGCAGGGCCGGGCCGGCACTGTGCGCCATGACGCCGTGGCCTGGGGCTATGCCAGGGCTGCCGACACTCTCGGCGCGCACATCATTGAGAACTGCGAAGTGACCGGGTTTATGATGGATGGCGACAAGGCCATAGGCGTTGAAACCTCGCGCGGCAGGATCATGGCGGGAAAGATCGGAATTGCGGTCGCCGGCCATTCCTCCCATGTGGCTGCCATGGCGGGGCTGCGGCTGCCCATTGAAAGCCATATCCTGCAGGCATTTGTCACCGAGCCGGTGAAGCCCATGGTGGACCATGTGATATCCTGGGGAGCGGAACTCTTCTATCTCAGCCAGTCCGACAAGGGGGGCATGGTGTTCGGCGGCCACATTGATGGCTTCAACACCTACACCCAGCGCGGCCAGTTTCCTCGCATTCAGACCGTGGCGGAATGCGCCGTATCGCTGCTGCCTTTCATGTCGAAGCTCCGCCTGCTGCGCCACTGGGGAGGCATCATGGACATGACGCCCGATGGCAGCCCCTTCATTTGCCGCACCGCGAAACAGAACCTCTATTTCAATGGCGGCTGGTGTTACCAGGGTTTCAAGGCAACGCCCGCATCGGGCTGGACCTTCGCCCACACAATCGCCAACGACGACGAGCATGAACTGAACCGCCGCTATTCGCTGGACCGCTTTGAGAAGGGCCGGGAACTTGACGACTATGGCATCGGAAACTGGACCTACAAGCAATGAGAATTCCCTGCCCCCATTGCGGCGAACGAGACGTCAGCGAATTTCGCTATGGCGGTGACGCCAGCAAGAAGCGTCCCGCCCATGGCGAAGGCGACCTCAAGGCCTGGCATGACTATTACTTCCTGTTCGACAATCCGAAAGGCCCGCACGAGGAATATTGGCAGCATGTCCTGGGTTGCCGCCAATGGTTCAAGCTGAAACGCGATACGGCCACCAATGAAATTGGTGAACAGCCATGACCGCATTCCGCAGAATAGACAAAGGTGGCCTGATTGACCGCGGCAAGCCCATCGGCTTTACCTTCGATGGCAAGCCATTGAGCGGCTTTGCCGGTGACACGCTGGCCTCAGCGTTGCTTGCCAATGGCAAGACGCTGATTGCCCGCAGCTTCAAGTACCACCGCCCGCGCGGCATCATGTCGGCAGGCGTCGAGGAGGCCAATGGCCTGTTCACGATCAACGGCAATGAACCCAATGTTCCGGCCACGATGGTTGATCTTGTCGAAGGGCTGCATGCGGCCAGCCAGAATGCCTGGCCCTCGGTCGATTTTGACCTGATGGCGATGAATTCCCTCGCCGCGCCGCTGTTGCAGACAGGTTTTTACTACAAGACATTCATGGGGCCGTTCAAGAAATCCTGGATGCTTTACGAACCCTTCATCCGCCGCGCCGCGGGGATCGGCAAGGGCAAGTTTGACAAGGACCCGGACCGTTACGACACCAGGCATGAATTCTGCGATGTGCTGGTCGTGGGATCTGGTCCCGCAGGACTGACTGCGGCCCTGGCCGCCGCCCGCAGCGGGGCGCGCGTCGCGCTGGTGGAGCAGGATTCAGATATTGGCGGGCAACTTCTGTCCGAAGCCGATCGTGATTTTGCGATGTGGCGCGCCGCCCAGGCGGACGAATTGCGCTCGCTTCCCAATGTCACGGTCAGAACGCGCACAACCGCCCAGGGACTCTATGATGACAATCTCGTGGTGCTGGCGCAGCGCCATGACACCCATGACGCGGGGAAGGGGAAGCCGCGCCTGAGGCTGATCTCGCTTCGCGCAAAATCCATCATATTTGCGACGGGCGCCATCGAGCGCCCGCTGGTGTTTTCCAACAATGACCGGCCAGGCGTTATGCTGGCATCTGCCGTCAGAACCTATCTCAATCGATTTGGCATCGCTCCATTGAAGCGCACATTGATTGTCACCAACAACGACACCGCCTACAAGACCGCCTTCGATCTCGCCGAAGCCGGCATCGCCGTCACCATGGCGGATCATCGCAATGTGATCCCTTCCGACCTCCTGTCGCGCGCCGCCATGATGGGCATGGCGATGTTCCCCGGCACGGGAATTGCGGACGTGGAGGGCGCCAAACAGGTTTCCTGCGTGCAGCTCGCCGGCAGCCATTCAGCCACCATTGAATGCGATGTGCTGGCCATGTCAGGCGGCTGGAACCCCGTCGTGCACCTTACATCCCATGGCGGCATCAAACCCGTTTACAGTGAAGCCATCGCCGCATTCGTGCCCGGCGGTTACGCCAAGAGCCACTTTGGAGCAGGCGCCGCAACCGGAAAATTCGGGTTTGAGGCGGCGATCAAGGATGGCCACGCGGCGGGATCGCAGGCCGCCATTGCCGCTGGCTTTGAAAAGCCTGAAAAATCCGTGGCCGCCATTGGCGCAAAAGACCGCGCCTACAAATTGCAGGCGCAGTGGCAGCCGAAGTCCGAGGGCAAGGGCAAGGCCTTCGTCGATTTCCAATCCGATGTCACTTTGAAGGATGTCAGAGACCGCGCATGAGGAAGGCTATGTTTCAGTCGAGCACCTGAAACGCTACACCACGCTGGGCATGGGAACCGACCAGGGCAAGACATCAAACATCAACGCGCTGGCGATCATGGCCGAGCTTCGCGGCATGCCAGTCAATCAGGCGGGAACCACGACTTTCCGGCCGCCCTACACAGGCCTTGCCATGGGCGCGATCGCGGGGCGCACCATTGGCCGCCATTTCAGGCCGCACCGGCTGTCACCATTGCATGATGCCAACCTGGCCCATGGCGCCGCCTTCATTGAAGCGGGCCTGTGGATGCGCGCCTGGTATTATGCCTGGGCGGGCTCAACGCCAGAGACGGCCTACATCAAGGAAATGGAATTGGTGCGCAGGGGCGTTGGCATCGCCGATGTCTCAACGCTCGGCAAGATTGACGTGCAGGGGCCAGACGCGGCGGAATTTCTCAACCGCGTTTATGTCAATGGCTTTGCCAAACTCCCCGTTGGACGCGCCCGCTACGGCGTGATGCTGAATGATGATGGCGTGGTGCTGGATGACGGCACGACGACACGCATCGCTGATACGCACTATTACATGACGACAACCACCGCGCAGGCCGGCGAGGTCATGTCCTGGCTGGAATATCTCTTGCAGGTTCACTGGACCGACCTCAGGGTTCATGTGACCTCGCTCACCGATGAATGGGCAGGCATGGCGATTTCCGGCCCGAAATCCCGCGAGGCGTTGCAGCTGGCGTTTCCCGATGCTGATGTTTCCAATGAAAACCTGCCTTACATGGGCTGCCTCGATGTGCATTTGGATGGCGTCCGCATCCGAATTCTGCGGCTGTCTTTTTCCGGCGAGCTTGCCTACGAAGTCCACGTGCCCGCTGACTATGCCCATGCGCTGTGGGACCATTTCCTGAAAGTGGCGGAGCCGTTGGGCATCAAGCCCTATGGCCTCGAGGCGCTGGCTTCGCTGCGCATTGAAAAAGGCCATGTGGCGGGCCTTGAGCTTGATCATCGCAATACGCTGGATGACTTGGGCCTCGGAAAAATGGCTGGCAAGGAGAAGGCCTATATCGGCAAGGAGCTGCGCTTCCGGGAAAATCTTCAGGCCCCGGATCGCTGGAGCCTGGTGGGCATTGAATTGATGGAAGAAGGCAAGAAACTTCGTGGCGGTTCCATTCTTTTTTTGGGTGACGACGAGATCAAGGGCCATGGGCGCGGCTACATCACCTCGGTCACATGGTCAACCGAACTCAACAAATTCGTTGCACTGGGCCTGTTCCAAGGCGGGCTGAAACATGAAGGCAAAGACATCATCTGCGCGTTTCCATTGAAAAACGAGAATGCCCGCGCCCGCATTGTGTCGCCGCATTTCATTGACCGCGAAGGAGCCCGCCTCAATGCTTGAACGACGCTCAGCGCTTGCCAGTGCCAAGCCTTACACAAGCGCGGTTCTGCAAATTTCCGAGGCGCGGGGATTTTCGCTCCTGCAAGCTGCGGGCAACCCAAAAACAATTTCCGCAATCAGTGGAAAACTTCCGGCAAAGGTCGGCATCGCCGCAGCAAATGATGGCCGCACCCTGATGCGGACCGGCCCAAATCATTTCTGGATCATTGGCCCGGAGACTGATGACATCGAAGTGAAACTCCGAGCCAGCGCCATCGTGACGCCGCTATCTCACAGCCGCGCCCGGATTGTTGTCGAAGGCGCGGCCTCGCGCGATGTGCTGGCCAAGAGCGCAGCATTGGATTTCCATCCCTCTGTTTTCAAGCCAGCCACGTTCGCCATGACCGGCATCCATCACACGCCCGTGCTGGTCCATTGCGTCAGGGACAACCGCTTCGAAATCTACGCGTTGCGCACCTTTGCCCTGAGCGTTTACGACTGGCTCACCGATGCGGCGCTGGAATTTGCCGGTCACTGACGGGGTTTCTTGTGAGCCAGTCCAAAAGCCTTTTGAGCCCCGTCTTGCGCGATTTGGATTGCGGAAACACAGCGCAATAGCTGTGGCCCAGCGGCAGTGAATTCTCCGAGGCGATGACAAGTCGGCCCGCGTTTATGTCAGGCACCGCAAGCTGGTGTTGGCCAAGCGCAACGCCCAGTCCATTGCGGGCGAAATCAAGCGCCAGCCGCGACATAGCCAAGCGGTGGCCCTTGTTTTCATCAAGTTTGCGGGTCGGACAATTGCCCTTCATCCAGTCGCTCCAGCCGGGATGGGACACGAAGCTTGGCCCCCAGACCGTGTGAATGAAATCTTGATCAGGCAAACTGTCCCACTCAATTATCTGCCGCGGCTGCCTGGCAAGGTAAGGCGGAGCGCACATCGGCAGGACATGATCCTGAAACAATGGAACTGTCTGGAGGTCAGGATAGAGATTGGTTCCGTAGCAGATGCGGAGATCGATTTCGTGGCGCGCAAGATCGACGGGATCATCCTCTACCCGGAGAGTGATTTTCATCAAGGATTCGGCTGTGCAGAATTCGACAAACTGCGGAACGAACCAGCATTCTGCAAGTGACGGTAATACGCTAATCACGAGGTTCGAACGCGATGTGCCCGACATCACGCGGACGGTGATTTCGGAAATGTCTTCAAGTGCCGGTGTGGTGCCCGCGTAAATCGATTGGCCCGCATCGGTGAGTGCGATGCGATTGTTAAAGCGCATGAAAAGCGTCTTGCCGAGGTAGGATTCGAGATGGCGCACCTGCTGGCTGACGGCGGCAGGCGAAACGCCAAGTTCTTCTGCGGCTGCGACGTAGCTTCCTGTGCGCGCAGCGGCTTCGAAGGATTTCAATGCGTTGAGGGGCGGCAAATTCAAGGGCATCGATCTAGCAACTAGTTTTTCTAGGTCACAATAACATTTTATGGGATTGTGGATAGGAAAAACTTAGCCAATACTGGAATCTGCCATGGAGAAACCTGCGATGCGCCAAATCATTGATCTTGACCGTTATCCCCTAGATAGACCGGGAACTCCTGGTTGGGCTGCTTTGGTCGAGAATTGCCGTGCCGATCTAGCGAAGGATGGCATGTACAATCTTGAAGGCCTGGTTCGGCCCGGAGCGCTCACCCGCGCCGTAGCGGAGCTTCAACCCGTGCTCGATACGCTTTCGTTCACCCACAAGCGCCTGCACAACATTTATTTCAAGAAGGAAATTCCGGGGCTCAGCGCTGACCATCCGGCGCTGCGCACGACGCAGACAATCAACCACACGATTTGTTATGACCAGATTCCAGGCAGCGTCCCGGCTTGGATTTATGAATGGCCGAGCTTTATTGTGTTCCTCGCTGCCACCATGCAGAAGGAAACGCTTTTCCCCATGCGCGATCCGCTGGCGCGCCTGAACGTGATGGCCTACCGCGATGGCGAAGCGCTGAATTGGCATTTTGACCGAAGCGAATTCACGACAACCATCTTGCTGCAAGCGCCCGATGAAGGCGGCGATTTTGTTTACCGCAGCGATCTTCGCAACGACAGCGATCCGAATTATGAGGGCGTTGCCTTGCTGCTCGAGGGCAAAGATGACCGGGTGAAATCCCTAAAACTCGCCGCCGGCACCCTCAATGTCTTCCGCGGCAAGAACACCGCCCATAAGGTGAGCACAGTCAGAGGCAACCGCGAGCGGATCATCACGGTGTTCTCATACTTCGACAGGCCGGGAGTGAAATTTTCCGCCGAAGAGCAAATTGGATTCTACGGTCGCGCGGTTTAGCCCCGCATCCGTTCGCCCTTTGGATCAAACAGCGGTTCGGTGATGATCGCGGCCTTCCTTTGTTCACCGATGATTTCGATTTCGAAGCCGGTTTCGCCGACGAGTTCCTTCGGCACATAGCCCTGCGCCATGGACTTGTCGACGTAATGGGCGTAGCCGCCGGACGTGACCCAGCCCACCACTTTGCCATTGTGGGAGATGGGTTCATCGCCCAGCACGTCCGCATCGCCTGCGTCGACGATCATCGAGACGCGGCGCAATTTTCCCCCTGTGCGCTTTTCTTCCATAGCCGCGTCACGGCCGATGAAATCATTCTTGGTGAGGTCAATGAAGCGGTCCATGCCCGCTTCGAAACCGCCGTAGATGGGGCGGAGCTCGCGGTACCAAGTGGGGAAGTTCTTCTCCAGCCGCATGGCGAGCAGGGCGCGCATGCCGAAATTGACGATGCCCTGATCAGCGCCGGCCCGTATGATTTCCTGATACAGGCGGCGTTGGTATTCCGGCGCCACCCAGATCTCATAGCCGAGATCACCCGTATAGGTGACGCGGTTGATGAGGGCGGGCACGTTGCCGATGTCCATGGCGCGGTGATCCATGAACCTGAATGCGGCATTAGATACGTCGGCGTCGGTGAGTCTTTCCAGCACAGCCCGCGACTTCGGTCCGGCGATTGAAAGGCCAACCAGCCCCATGTCATAGCGATGAATTTTGACATCGGCAGGCTGATGCCGCTCAAACCAGCGCATGTGGTAGATTTGGGCCTGGCTCGAACCCCACATGTAGAATGTATCATTGCCAGCGTTGGCAATGGTGAAATCGCCGATCAGCTTACCCGCTGGATTGAGCATCGGCGTGAGGATCAGGCGGCCAACCTTGGGCATCTTGTTGGTCATCAGGCGCGACAGGAAATTTTCAGCGCCTGCGCCAGTGAAGCGGTATTTGGCGAAATTGGCGATCTCGGTCACGCCAACGCCATTGCGCACGCCAAGCACTTCGGCCTTCACATGCTTGAAATCATTGGAGCGATGGAATGAAAAAATATCCTTGGGCTCAACGCCCTTGGGCGCAAACCACAATGGTGTTTCCAGGCCCCATGAATCGCCCATTACCGCACCTTGGGCCAGCATCGTGTCATAGAGTGCGGTGGTTTGCTGTGGGCGCGCTGCTGGCAGCTCTTCGTTGGGAAAGCGAATGGAGAAACGCCTCGAATAATTCTCGCGGATTTTTTCATTGGTGTAGCTCCGTGTGGCCCATTCGCCAAAGCGTGCGATGTCCATGGCCCAGACATCAAAGCCCGGATCGCCATTCACCATCCAATGGGACAGGGCCAAGCCCACGCCGCCACCCTGGCTGAAGCCCGCCATCACCGCGCAGGCGCACCAGAAATTTCGGAGGCCTTGCACGGGCCCCACCAACGGATTGCCATCGGGCGAGAACGCAAACGGACCATTGATCACCCGCTTGATGCCGACTTTGGCGAGCGCCGGGAAATGCTTGTAACCAAGCTCTAGGGATGGCGCGATCCGGTCCAGATCGGGCGCCAGCAGTTCCTGGCCGAAGTCCCATGGCGTTTGCTTCGGTTGCCAGGGCTTGCAGGCCTTTTCGTAAGTGCCCAGCACAATGCCGGAACGCTCCTGCCGCATATAGATTTCGGACTTGAAATCAATGATGTGCGGAAGCTCGTGGCCGCGCTCCTTGTTGTAGGCAACAACTTCCGGCATTTCGTCGGTGACGAGATATTGATGCTCCATGGCCAGAATGGGAAGTTCGAGGCCCACCATGCGGCCCACTTCGCGCGCCCACAGGCCGCCGCAGTTCACCACATGCTCGGCATGGATGCTGCCGTTGACAGTGATCACGTCCCAGGTGCCATCGGCGCGCGGTTTCAAATCTGTGACGCGGCAGCTCTGGTAAATTTCCGCGCCGCCGATTTTGGCGGACTTGGCATAGGCATGCGTGGTGCCTTCGGGGTCGAGATTGCCGTCTGCCGCATCGAGCATGGCGCCAACAAAATATTTCTCTTCGAGAAGGGGGTTCAGCGCCTTGGCTTCCTTCATCGACAGCATCTGGGTTTCGAGCCCAAGATATTTGGCGCGGGCATGGGCCATCTTCAGCCACTCCAGGCGCTCGGGACTATCGGCCAAGATCAGACCGCCCGAGCGATGCAGTCCGCAAGCCTGGCCCGAAATTTTCTCAAGCTCGTCATAGAGCCCAATGGTGTAGCCCTGCAGCTTGGCCACATTTGGATCTCCATTTAGGGTGTGGAAACCGCCGGCCGCATGCCAGGTGGAGCCGCTGGTCAGCCTGTCGCGCTCAACAAGCACTACGTCTTTCCAGCCCGCTTTGGTGAGGTGATAGAGGACCGAACAGCCCACCACTCCGCCACCGATCACAACAACACGCGCACTGGTTTTCATGGATTTTCCTTGGAAAGAACAGAGGATGCCCCTCATTAGCCCAAAGCCCCGCCGGTGCGCAATTGTGGCTGTGGTGAGAAGAACTCACGCAAAACAAAAACGGCCCCGCAGACTGCGGGGCCGCTGATTGGTTCAGCCGGAAAGCCTAGATTGCTTCCTTGACTTCCTTGGCGGCGCGGAAGGCAAGCTTCTTGGAGGCCTTGATCTTGATTTGCTCGCCAGTAGCCGGATTGCGGCCAAGGCGGGCAGGGCGCTTCTTGACCTGGAAAATTCCAAGGCCGGTCACGCGGACCTTGTTGCCCTTCTTCAGATGCTTGACCAGAAGGTCAACGAAGTCGCCGAGCAACTCGCCAGCGGCCTTCTTGGACATCTCATGTTTTTCAGAAAGTTCAGCTGCCAATTTGGACAGGGGAACCGTTAGGATTTTTTCGTCTGCCATGTCATTTCTCCATTTGCCGAATTGGCCGACACAGAAGCTAGCGCAAGCAGCTAAGCGTGAAAACCCTTATTTTATGCGCCTATTTTGAATCTCGATGCGGAAAAGCGAGGAAAACTCGGGTTAACTTTTTGTTAATGCCCTGCCACATGAGATTAAACTAGCATTATCAATGTCTTGAAAGAAAGATAGCAGCTTCTGGATCATGCATGATTGAGGAATTTGCATTGTGGAAGGATATCTTCGAATGTTGCTCTTCGACCACAGCTTGGCTTGGAAATGGGAATCGCGCGCGATGGAAATCAAGGTTTGGGACTTGTTTGTCAGGACGTTCCACTGGTCGCTGGTGGCGATTATGCTCCATCAATTCCTGTTTGACGAAGAATCCACTGCGCACAATTACCTTGGCTACACGGCTCTGGCGCTCGTCGCATTGCGCGTGATTTGGGGTTTTGCAGGTTCGCCCTTCGCTCGGTTTTCCGAATTTGTGAAGTCGCCTGCGGCAACGATCCACTATGTTGCGCAGATATTTCGCGGTCATCCCAAAAGATACATTGGCCACAATCCGGCGGGCGCCGCCATGGTGCTGGCATTGCTGGCAATGGTCGCGATAACATCAATTTCCGGCTGGGCCATTGTTCTGGGTTCCGACGACTGGCTTGAAGACCTGCACGAAATTGCCGCCAATCTGACGTTGCTGCTGATTTTTGCCCATGTCGCAGGCGTGATATTGGCAAGCTGGCAGCATCGGGAAAATTTGGTGAAGGCCATGTTTACAGGCCGCAAGAAGCCTGAGTGATCAGCGCTTCAGGAAATCCGTGTCCGGATAGACCACGGGTTCTTTCGGCCTGAAAAAATAGCGCCGGAACATTTCTGAATAGCCACGCATCAGATAGCCGTTGTTCTCCCGCAACATTTGCTCGCGCTCCGCCCGGTAATAGGCTGGCAGCCGGTACCAAGCCATGCGGGGGTTTTTATGATGCGGCAAATGCAAGTTGTTATTTAGAAACATCAGTGACAAAAACGGCGAGGCTTCCACCACGATGGTGCGCTCGCCCAAATCCTTCACCGCCTGATGCTCGCAGAAGGAACGGACCAGCGAAAACGCAATGCCCGGCCAGGCAAACATGACAAGATAAGCCCATACCGGAATTTCGCAGATCCACACGGCGTATGCCAGCGTGATGGCGCAGGCGGGAACATGCAGCGCCCAGGCCCTGGCGATAGCGGCGTCCCCGCGCATGATTGCCAGAAATTCCGCCGACCAAAAACGCACAGTTCCGATGATGGGGCCAAGCACCATGCGCCCCGCCAACGTATTGTGGATGATGTAGAGTTGCTTCATTGGAGCAGGCAATCGGGACCATTCATCCGGCAGCATGTAATAGGATTCTGGATCGAGTGTTGGATCGGTCAGATTGTCGTCATTGTGATGGGTGAGATGCAGCTTGCGGTAGCGTCGGTAAGGGAACCAGAAGCTCGGGTTTATGAAGACTAAAAGCTCATTGAGCAAAGCGTTTCGCGTCGGGTGGCCGTGCAGCGCCTCATGTTGCAAGGAGCCGTGCAAAGCGATGAGATAACCAGCGAGTGGCATGATCACCCAGAACGGCAGCGCATGGTAAAACCACATTAGCAGCGCCAGCGCGCCGTAGGTCGCGGCAATCAGAAAAACCGTCAGCCATTCGATTTCCGTGGGCGCTGCAGTGGCAATTTCAGTTGGTTGTTGCATAGTGCCGGGATATTGCGCTTTGCTGATTTTCGCAAGCCTTTAGGGAACCGCCGCCTGATGATCGCATCGCTGCCCATGTATGACTGGCCCGAAGTCCGGGCGGCGACCGATGCCTGGTGGAGCGGGCTGGCGCGCCATCTCAAGGTGTTAATTGAGTTGGACAGACGCGCCGATCACCGCGTCCCGTGGCGGTGTGACGACCTCTATTTCAGCCAAACCTGCGGCTATCCTTTTACACATGAATTCAAAGGGTTGTTGAATTATGTTGGCACGCCGCACTATGCCGTAGAGGGGTGCGAGGGCGCGTTATACCGCAGCGTGGTTTTTGCGCGCGAACGCCTGCCATTGGAAGCTTTTCGCGGGGCCATTGCCGCCGCAAACGCACCGGACTCGATGTCCGGAATGCTGGCGCTCAAGCTGGTGTTCGGGCCCTTGGCAATCGACGGCGTGTTTTTTTCGAAAGCCATTGAGACGGGTGGGCACATAAACTCGCTTGCTGCCGTGCGCGAGGGCCTGGCCGATGTTTGCGCCGTTGACGCCGTTTGCGCGGGGCTGGCAAGGCGTTACAGGCCAGATTATCTTGAAGGCCTCGTGGAGATCGCCCGCTCGCCGCAAGCGCCAGGGCTGCCCTATGTCACGCGCAACGGCAATACTGATGCCATCCGCGCTGCGCTGGCAAATGCCTTCGCCGATCCCGAATTGCAAGGCGCGCGCGATCAACTCTTCCTGAGTGGCTGTTCAGTTCTCGAACCCCAATCATATGATCGAATAATCGATCTGGAACTAGAGGCGCAAAAGGCTGGAGGGCTGAATTTATTGTGAGTATCGAGCTTTATACATGGGGCACACCCAACGGAAAGAAAATATCCATAGCCCTTGAGGAAATGGCGCTATCCTACACCGTACATCCCGTCAATATCGGCAAGGACGAGCAATTCGCCCCCGATTTTCTCAAGATTTCTCCCAACAACAAGATTCCTGCCATTGTGGACACCGACAACGGCCAATCGATTTTCGAGTCCGGCGCCATTCTGATGTACTTGGGCGACAAGACAGGAAGGTTCTATTCCGCCGAACCGGCAACCCGCATCAAGACCCACGAATGGTTGATGTGGCAAATGGGAAATTTCGGTCCCATGCTGGGCCGCGCCCACGCCTTCCTGCATTTCAATCCCGGCAAGGCACCCTTCGCGGAGGAGTTTTTCGCCAAGGAAGCCCAGCGGCTTTATGGCGTGCTCGATAGGCAGTTGGCCAAGAGCGAGTACATGGTGGGCGACTATTCCATCGCCGACATCGCCACCTTTCCGTGGGCCGCTCGCCACCAATGGCAACGGGTGGACCTGAACGATTTTACCAATGTCAGGCGTTGGTATCTGAGCATCGCCGCAAGGCCATCAGTGGTCAAGGGCTATGACGTGCCGGGCGGCGGCGCTGCCATTCCGATGCCGGCCTAGGCCCGGAGTGGAATGATCTCATCCGGCGACGGCCTCGCCTTGACGAATTCATCGCGCGTTTCGCAATGCAGCGAGAGCGCGTGAAGCTTCGGATATTTGTTCGCCGGAAACACCTCGGGCACCCGCTGCTTCAGATGGCCGATCATGCAGGCGATGGAGACATCGGCCTGCGACATGTGGTTGTTGAAGAACCACGGCGTGCTGCAATCATGCTCAAGTTTTTCCAGGCCCGCGTTGATTTGGGAAAGGCAGCGTTTCTCCCAGTCCTTGCTGATTGTTTTCGCGTCATGGAAATAGCGTTCGAAAAAGACAGCAATGGCCTTTTCGGAAACTCCTGTGGCTGTCACCACCGCCTGCAAGACCTTGCGGCGCAGCGGGCCATGGGCCGGTGTCAGCGCCCGCGCAGGCCCTGCCATTTCATCCAGGCAGTCGATGATTGCGCCGGAGTCAACCAGGGTCTCGCCCGTTTCCAGAATGAGCGCCGGCACCCGGACCAGCGGATTGATCGCCTGCACTTTCTTGAAATTGCTGAAAACCGAAAGCGCGTTGCGCTCGAACGGCATGTGGTAGTGATGCAGCGTCACCGCCACACGGCGCACAAACGGCGAGTCATATTGGCCAACCAGGATCATGGAAATAGTATTGCGCAATTAAATTGAGCCGTCCAGCCAATCCCTCATCCTGGAGTGGGCCGGGCCTCCAAGGATGGGGGAAAGTTCAGGTGAGGCGTTCAATCACGGTCTCGCGCCCCATCAAAGGCAGCAATGCCGCAAGTTCCGGGCCGTGGTCCAGGCCTGTCAGCGCCAGCCTTAGCGGCATGAAAAGCTGCTTGCCCTTGCGGCCCGATGACGTTTTCAGGGCATCCGTCCAGGTTTTCCAGGTGGCGGAATCCCATGGCTCGGCAGGCAAGTTCTTGGCCGATGCCGAAATAAATCCCCGGTCCTCGCCCGCCACAACAGGCGTGACCTTGCCTGCGACCACTTCATGCCACAGCTTCGCATCAGACAGCTTCTCCAGATTCCCGCGCACCGCCAGCCAGAACGCGTCGCTGCCAAAGCCAAGCCGATCTTTCACGGCGTCCCACTCCAGCATGTGGAGCAGCTTGGCGTTGAGGCCCCGAAGCTCAGCCTCGTCAAACCGCGCTGGCGCGCGCGACAGCTTGGCCAAATCAAAACCGTCAACAAGCTCTTTGTAATCTGCGCACGGATGAATGGCATCGGATGTTCCAAGAAGCGCCGCGTGGCTGACCACCGCCATGGCCTCCAGCCCTTCGTCGCGCATGGCCGAAATTGAAAGCGAGCCCAGGCGTTTGGAAAGCCCTTTCCCATCAGCGCCAACCAGCCAGCTGTGGTGGCCATAAGCTGGAACAGCGCCACCGAGCGCTGCCGTGATTTCAGTTTGCACAGCCGTGTTGACGACGTGATCCTCGCCCCTGATCACGTGGGTAATGCCAAACTCGATGTCATCGATGACTGAACAGAAAGTATAAAGATAAGTGCCATCCTCACGGATGCACACGGGGTCCGATTGCGAGCCCGTATCAACATGCACTGGGCCTCGAATGAGGTCGCGCCATTCCACTTGTTTTTGGTCGAGCTTGAAGCGCCAATGGGGCTTCCTTCCTTCGGCTTCCAGCTTGGCGCGTTCTTCAGCGGTGAGTTTGAGCGCTGACCTGTCATAGACCGGCGGCAAATTCTTAAGCGCCTGACGCTTGCGTTTGCGGTCCAGTTCATCTGCCGTTTCATAGCAAGGATAGAGAAGTCCATTGGCTTTGAGCTTTTCCGCAGAAGCGTCGTATTTGCCGATGCGCTTGGACTGCCATTCAATGCGGTCAGGCTTGATGCCCAGCCAATCCAGATCAATTGCAATCGATTCCGCATACTCGGCTTTCGAGCGCGCGGTGTCCGTGTCATCGTAGCGCAGGATGAATTGCCCGCCGGTTTTCTTGGCCAGCAGCCAGTTCAAAATAGCGGTGCGCGCATTGCCGATATGAATGCGGCCCGTGGGGGAGGGAGCGAAGCGGAGGACGGTCATTCAACTCTTGTCCCTGAACGCATTTGTGATCGGATAGCGCCTGTCACGGCCGAAATTGCGGCGAGTGATTTTAACACCCGGCGCTGCCTGGCGGCGCTTGTATTCGGCGACGTAGAGCATATGCTGGATACGCTTGACCAGCGCTTCATCATGGCCCCGCGCCACGATGGCAGCGATGGGTTGTTCCTCTTCCACCAAGCCGCTCAGAATATCATCCAGCACGTCGTAGGGCGGCAACGTATCCTGATCTTTTTGGTTTTCACGAAGTTCCGCCGTGGGGGGCTTGGTGATGATACGCTCGGGGATCACAAAGCCCTGGGTGTTGCGCCAGCGGGCCAGGCGGAACACCTGGGTTTTATAAACATCCTTGATCGGATTGAAGCCGCCGTTCATGTCGCCGTAGAGTGTGGCATATCCCACGGACATTTCCGACTTGTTGCCGGTGGTCAAAACCATGGAGCCAAGCTTGTTGGAAATGGCCATGAGGATGACGCCGCGCGAACGCGACTGGATGTTCTCTTCTGTCACGTCAATATTTTTTCCGGCAAACAGGGGCTTCAGCGTTGAAAGAAATCCTTCCACCGGCTCCTTGATCGGCACCACGTCATAGCGCACGCCCAGAAGCTTGGCACATGCTTCCGCGTCGACAAGGCTGTCCTTGCTCGTATAGGCATAGGGCAGCATCACGCAGTGAACGCGGTCCTTGCCCAAAGCATCAACCGCCATGGCCGCAACGACGGCTGAGTCAATGCCGCCCGAAAGACCCAGCACGACGCCGGGAAAGCGGTTCTTCTCCACATAGTCCTTGAGGCCCAGCACGCAGGCCTTCCAGGTTTCCTCTTCGGCTTCTGGAAGCTTGGCGATCTCTCCCGGCGCGACGCGCCAGCCGCTTGCGCCCCGCGTCCATTCAGTCAATGTGACTGCCTCTTCAAACATCGGCATCTGCAGCGCCAATGAACGGTCCGCGTTCAAAACAAATGACGCGCCATCGAACACCAACTCATCCTGCCCGCAGACCTGATTGAGATAGGCCATGGGCAATCCGGTTTCGGTGACGCGCGCCACGACAAGATTTAACCGCACGTCATCCTTGTCGCGCTCAAACGGCGAGCCGTTGGGCACCAGCAAGATTTCGGCCCCCGTTTCCGCCAGTGTTTCGCAAGTTTCCTCTGTCCAGATATCTTCGCAGATCGGAACGCCGATGCGAACACCGTTGAAGGAAATGGGGCCGGGGGCGGGGCCTGCTTGAAACACCCGCTTTTCATCAAACACGCCATAGTTCGGCAGGTCATGCTTGAAACGCAAAGCCTCAACCTTGCCATCCTTGAGAAGCGCCATGGCATTATAAAGCTTGCCGCCTTCCGCCCAAGGGGTTCCCATGAGAATTGCCGGGCCAGTCCTGGTGTCGCTTGCCAATTCTTCAACCGCCGCCTTGCACTGCGCAACGAAGCTCGGCCTCAGCACCAGATCTTCCGGCGGGTAGCCGCAGATGAAGAGTTCGGAAAAGAGTACGAGATCAGCGCCTGCCGCATCGCGGCATGCCGCGCGCGCCTTTGCCATGTTGGCTTGGATGGCGCCCAAGGTGGGATTCAATTGCGCCAATGCGATCACGAGTTTGTCAGTCATGAGCCGCCTCTTAGCCTAAGCCCTTCATGGCTTCAATGTTGACGATGCGGGCAAAACTCACCAAAACAGCAACATGACGATCTTGGACTTCATTCTGCGGGCCGATCCGCTATCGGTGGCCATTGCTGCGGCGGATCGCGAGACCTTGACCTACGCGGCCCTCGGCGCCGCCGTCGTCGAGACCCAGCGAAGCCTGAACTCGGCGGGCCTGGGCCGCAAAGACAAGGTGGCGATTGTTCTCCCGAATGGACCTGACATGGCCGTTGCGTTCGTGGCCCTTTCGGGCTCCGTCATCGCGGCCCCACTCAACCCCGCCTTCAGGGAAGATGAATTCCGCTTCTATATGCAAGACTTGGATGTGAAGGCGCTGGTCGTTGAAAAGGCCAGCGCCTCTCCGGCGGTCGCCGCAGCCAAGAGCTTAGGCATCCCGGTCATGTCTTTCGCTGACCTTGTGCTTGAGACATCGGCGCGGGGGGAAACCAACCATCCTGGCCTGGTGGGCAAAGACGAAGTCGCTCTCGCACTGCACACATCGGGCACAACGTCACGCCCTAAAATCGTGCCCCTGACGCAAGGCAATCTTGTGGCCTCGGCAATGAACATTGCCAGCACACTGCGGCTCAAAGAATCCGACCGCTGCTTGAACATCATGCCGCTGTTCCATATCCACGGGCTTGTGGCAGCCCTGCTGGCAACGCTTAGCAGCGGAGGCTCGGTCTATTGCACGACAGGCTTCAGCGCACTGAAGTTCTTCGGGCAACTGGACGCGGCAAAACCAACATGGGTGACGGCTGTGCCCACCATGCACCAGGCCATCCTGTCGCGGTCCGATAGAAATGAAGCCGTCATCAAGGCCAACCGGTTGAAATTTATCCGTTCAAGTTCGGCGTCCCTGCCTGTGCCTGTGTTCAATCAGCTTGAGCTGGTTTTTGGCTGTCCGGTGATCGAAGCCTATGCCATGACAGAAAATGCCCACCAGATGACATCGAACCAGTTGCCACCCGGCAAACGCAAGGCGGGAACTGTAGGCTGCGCCGCCGGGCCGGAAGTAGCGGTGATGTCGCAGGAGGGAGACCTGCTGGGCGCTGGCGAAGAAGGCGAAATCGTCACCCGTGGCCCCAATGTGACTTTGGGCTATGAGAACAATGATGCAGCCAACGCCGCCGCTTTCGCCCATGGCTGGTTTCACACAGGCGACCAGGGCATCATGGATGAGGACGGCTACCTGAAAATTACCGGACGCCTGAAAGAGATCATCAACCGTGGCGGCGAAAAAGTGGCCCCCGCCGAGGTTGACGAGGCGTTGTTGGAGCATTTCGCGGTTCACCAGGCCGTGGTGTTTGCCATTCCCCATGACAAGCTTGGGGAAGATGTCGCCGCCGCTGTTGTGTTGAAGGAAGGCATGGCAGCAACCGAGCGCGAGCTGCAAGATTTCATGAATGGCAGGCTCGCCGCATTCAAAGTGCCGAAAAAAATTGTGTTCCTCGATGAAATTCCAAAAGGCGCCACCGGAAAATTGCAACGCATCGGACTGGCGCAGAAATTGGGCCTGGCATGACAAGGATTTGCATTTTTGGGGCAGGGGCCATCGGCGGGTTGATTGGCGCGAAGCTGGCGCGACAAGCCGAAGCGGATGTGTCGCTGATCGCGCGGGGGGCCCACCTCGCGGCCATGGAAAGCGGCGGCCTGACTCTGAAGCAGGATGGAGGGTCCTTTACCGTCCACCCACGCGTCACATCAGATTCAAAAATTTTAGGCCCGCAAGATTTTGTCATTGTCACGCTAAAGGCGAATGCGCTGACCGGCGTCCTTGACCAACTACAGCCACTGCTTGGAAAAGATACCGCCGTTCTCTTCGCGCAAAACGGCGTTCCCTGGTGGTATTTCCATAAGCAGGGCGGGCCTTATGATGGGCGGACAATTGAGAGCGTTGACCCGGGTGGCGAAATCTGGAAGCGAATCGGGCCGGAGCGCGCTTTGGGATCCGTTGTCTGGCAGGCCGCAAGCCTGGAATCACCCGGCGTCATCGCGCATCAGTATGGCGAGCGCATGCCGATTGCCGAGCCATCGGGGGAAAAATCGGAACGCGCGCAAGTGCTCAGCAAGCTTCTGATTGGCGCTGGCATCAAGGCTCCGGTGCGCGGCAACCTGCGTGATGAGATATGGCTCAAACTCTGGGGCAACCTCAGCTTCAATCCGGTGAGTGTGCTCACGCTTGGAACACTGGACCGCTTGGCGGCCGATGAGAACACCCGCCGCGTCATTCTCGCGATGATGCTTGAGTCCCGCGCGGTTGGCGAAGCGCTCGGCGTGAAATTCACCGTCGATGCGGAGGAACGCATGGACATGGCGGCCAAGGTCGGCAATCATCGCACTTCGATGCTGCAGGATGTGGAAGCCGGGAGGCCAAACGAGCTTGATTGCCTGCTGGGGGCTGTCATTGAATTGGCGCAACTCGTCGGCATTTCAACTCCCACATTGAATGTGGTATACGACCTCACAAAATTTCGCAGCAGGATGTAAAAATGCGCCTCGACAATGAAAAACCCAGCGACAATGTTGAAGATCGCCGTGGCCAGGGGGGCTTTGGCCTTCCGCGCGGCGGCAGCGGCGGAAGCCGGATCAATATTCCCTTGGGCGGCCGTGGCCGCGGCTTCAGCATGTCCACAATCATAATCATGATTGTCATCTACCTCGTGTTTAGATTCGTCTTCGGCGTTGATCTGATCCAGGTGCTGAATGGCGGCGGCATGCAGGCGCCAAGCGGCAGCACGGAGGTTTCTCAATCCGGCACTGATGTTGGCGGCGCGAGTTCGGCCAATGTGACGGGAGAAGCGGGCAAGGATTTTGTCCGGCGCGTGCTGGGTTCAACCGAGCGCGTCTGGGACGGCATCTTCGCCAAGATGAGCCAGCAGTATGAAAAACCCAATCTCGTTCTTTTCACCGGCATCGTGCAATCAGCTTGCGGCACGGCGCAATCGGCCATGGGACCGTTCTATTGCCCGGGCGACAAGAGCGTCTATATCGATCTCTCGTTCTACCAGGACATGAGGGACAAACTGGGCGCGCCGGGCGATGCCGCCCAAGGCTATGTCATCGCCCACGAGGTTGGCCATCATTTGCAAAATCTTTTTGGCGTCGCGGAGCAAGTAAACCAGCAGCGCGCTCAGGTCTCGGAAGAAGAGGGCAATGTTCTGTCGGTTCGGATGGAGTTGCAAGCCGATTGCTATGCTGGCATCTGGGCCAATGTGTCTGGCGTGTTTGAGCAAGGCGACATCGAGGAAGCCCTGAACGCGGCCTCGCAGATCGGCGATGATCGCCTGCAAAAGAAATCCCAAGGCTATGTGGTGCCCGAGTCCTTCACCCACGGCTCTTCCGAGCAGCGCGCGCGCTGGTTCAACACGGGGTTCAAGGCAACCGACATCAACCAGTGCGACACGTTTAGGACAGATCAACTTTAGCGCCTCTCTTGTTTCCGATGAAATGATGAAATGCGATGACGCGAACATCATGAAAATGGAAAAATGGTCAAGGAAACAACCGGTCCTGCGACGAAGACACAGATTGAAATGGTCGCCAGAGAAATGGCAATGGCCATGAAAGGCAGTAAAACCGGGAGCGCCAAATGCACCTCAAGAAGGCTGCCTTGGAGCTAAAGAAGAAGTAACAGCGCCTCGAAGCGGAAACGGGCGCCGGTAAGCGCCCGTTCAACAACGCGGTTTTTGAAGAGACTAGGCCTTTTTCATGGCGCCCTTGATGAGGGCCACAACGACCATGAGAACAGCGCCGCCAACGCCGCCCCCTGCAACCTGTTGAACAATTGCGCCAATATCCAGGCCGCTTGCTGCGGCACCCGCTGCGGCGTCCGGCATCGCACCGCCGCCCAGCACCGCTGCGAGAATTTGGCCGCCCAAACCGCCGCCAACAACACCGGCAATGGTGTTGCCCAGGTTGCCAAGGCTCTTGTCCGGCATGGCTTTGGCGGCAGCATTGCCGCCGATTGCGCCAGTGACGAGTTGAATGATGAGTGACGTGAGGTCCATACTGTAATCCCCTGATCCATGTGTTGTCTGACTTGTTGCCAGCGCAATTGTTCTATCAGAGACTGGGCGTAGGAAAAACCACAAATCAGATGTGTGGATAGTCCGACGAGTTCAGTAAATCCCAAACTTCATCAAAGTGCGAAACGACATGATCAGGTGAGAATTCTGCGATTGGCCTGGGCGTGTAGCCAAACTTAACGGCAATGATCGGCACACCTGCGGCCCGCGCTGTCAGGATATCCGTTTCGCTGTCACCGATCATGACTGCGTTTGCGGCGGTGCATCCCAATCGTTTGAGAGTCTCGCGGAAAGGCGCGGGGTCGGGCTTGGCGATGTTGACTGTGTCAGGCCCCACGATGGCGCCAAAGTATTTTGACAAATCGAGCGCGTTCAGAAGCTGCACGGAATAGCGTTCCATTTTATTGGTGCAAACACCCAATGCGAAGTCTGCGGCCTTGCAGCGCTCGAGCAGGCTGGCAACGCCCGGATATGCGGCGCTGCCGACAGCGATGTTCTTCCCATAGAACCGCAGGAACTCCGCATGGGCATAGCCCAGCGTTTTTTCATCGATCGAATCGCCGGTGGCGGCAAAGCCCCGCTCAATGAGCGCCTTGGCCCCGCGGCCAACAAAACTGCGCACTTCCGGCATCGTGATGGACCGCCGTTGCAACAGCGAAAGCGCATGATTGGTCGCCGCCATGAGATCGGGCGCTGTGTCCACAAGCGTTCCGTCTAGATCAAAAATAACGGCACGCTTGGTCATGTATTCTCCACAAATTCGGCCTGTTTGAGTAGTCGCGAA
Source organism: uncultured Alphaproteobacteria bacterium (assembly GCA_963816305.1). Lineage (GTDB taxonomy): Bacteria > Pseudomonadota > Alphaproteobacteria > Rhizobiales > Aestuariivirgaceae > Aestuariivirga. The sequence goes on along the minus strand of CAWFJW010000016.1, from coordinate 2,733 downwards.
CCATGTGCTAACACCCAGCCAACTTCAAGTGGAGATCGTCATGGACATTCGCAAAACACAGGCGCTCAGCGGCATACTCAAAGACAAGTCGCTGCTCAAGGACAAATGCTACATTGACGGAAAGTGGCAAGGCGCCGCGTCGTCCATTGACGTCACCAACCCCGTGGATGAAAGCGTGATCGGCTCGGTGCCAAAGATGGGAACAGCGGAAACTCGCGCCGCCATCGAAGCCGCCCAACGGGCCCAGAAGGATTGGGCCAGAAAGACGGCCAAGGAACGCGCCGGCATTTTGCGCAAGTGGTTCACCCTGATGATGGAAAACCAGGAGGATCTGGCCCAGATCATGACGGCGGAGCAAGGCAAGCCCCTGGCTGAATCGCGCGGCGAAGTGGGCTACGGCGCGTCGTTCATCGAATTCTTCGCCGAAGAGGCGCGACGCATTTATGGCGAGACAATTCCCTCGCCATTCCCTAATGGCCGCATGATCGTCATCAAGCAGCCGGTGGGCGTTGTGGCGGCCATCACCCCATGGAACTTCCCCAACGCCATGATCACCCGCAAGGCGGGCCCGGCGCTCGCCGCTGGCTGCGCATTTGTCTGCAAACCGGCTTCTGAAACGCCGCTCTCCGCACTTGCGCTGGCCGAACTCGCCCACCGCGCGGGAATTCCGCCCGGTGTGTTCTCAATCATCACCGGCTCATCGCGTGAAATCGGCGCTGAGATGACAGGCAACCCGATCGTCAAGGCATTGACCTTTACCGGATCAACCGAGATTGGCCGCATCCTCATGGCTCAATGCGCCCCAACGATCAAGAAGCTCGGCCTTGAGCTTGGCGGCAATGCGCCCTTCATCGTGTTTGATGACGCTGACCTGGACGCAGCCGTGGCGGGGGCCATGAATTCCAAATACCGCAACGCGGGCCAAACCTGCGTCTGCGCCAACCGCATTCTTGTTCAGGAGGGCGTCTATGACAAATTCGCGGACAAGCTTGCGGTTGCCGTCAAGAATCTCAAAGTTGGCGATGGCGTCGAGCAGGGCGTGACAACAGGCCCACTCATCAACAAGGCAGCCGTTGCCAAGGTGCAGGAGCACATCGCGGACGCCGTCGGCAAGGGAGCGAAACTCGTTGTTGGCGGAAAGCCGATCGGCGGGAATTTCTTCGAACCCACTTTGCTCCGCGATGTGACAGTCGATATGGCGGTGGCGCGGGAAGAAACCTTTGGCCCCGTGGCCCCCCTGTTCAAGTTCAAGACCGAAGAAGAAGCCATTGAAATGGCCAACGACACGGAGTTTGGCTTGGCATGCTACTTCTATACCCGCGACATAGGCCGGGTCTGGCGCGTGGGCGAAGCGCTGGAATATGGCATGGTGGGCATCAATGAAGGCATCATGTCAACCGCTGAGGCCCCCTTCGGCGGCATGAAGCAATCCGGCATCGGCCGCGAAGGCTCGCGCCACGGGGTGGAGGAATATCTCGAAATGAAATACATGCTCATGGGAGGACTCGGCAAGTGACAGCGGAGAGAATGAAAAAAGCCGCTGCGCTTGAGGCCTTGAAGCTCGTAAAACCTGGCATGAAGCTGGGGCTTGGAACGGGCTCAACGGCAAACTTCTTCATTGAGGCGCTGGCCGCCAAAGTGAAGAAGGGTCTTGATGTCAAATGTGTGCCAACGTCAAAAGCCACCAAGGACTTGGCCGATAAACTCGGCATCCCGCTCACCACGCTGGATGCCCATCCCCACCTCGACCTTACTATAGACGGCACGGATGAGTTTGATCCGGAGTTCAACCTGATCAAGGGCGGTGGTGGCGCATTGCTGCTTGAAAAGATCGTGGCTTCCTCCTCCGCCCACATGGCGGTGATCGCCGACGAGTTGAAGAAGGTGAAAACCCTTGGCAAGTTTCCTCTGCCGGTTGAAGTGGTTCCATTCGGAATAAAAGCTACCGCATGGAAAATCGAACGGGCCTTCAAGTTTCTGAAGATGGAAGCCAAGATGACATTGCGGGTCAAGGACGGAAAGCCGTTCCGGACAGATGGCGGTCACGCCATCATCGATTGCGCGGTGGGTGAGATCAAGGAACCCCAGCGCCTGGATAAATTGCTGAACACCATTCCTGGCGTGGTTGATACCGGCTTGTTCACCGGGATTTGCGGCATTGTTTTCATGGGAACGCCCAAGGGCGTGAAAGAATTCAAGCGCAAGGCATGAGCAAAAGCTTTGACTACGATCTCTTCGTCATCGGCGCCGGCTCCGGCGGTGTCCGCGCTGCCCGCATTGCAGCCAAGCATGGAGCGAAGGTTGCGGTTGCCGAGGAGTACCGCGTCGGCGGCACTTGCGTTATCAGGGGTTGCGTTCCCAAAAAACTCCTCGTCTATGCGTCGAAATTCGCCGAGGAATTTGAGGACGCGATTGGTTTTGGCTGGACAAGCGAAAAAGTTTCCTTCGATTGGCCGACCCTGATCGAGAACAAGGACAGGGAAATTGACCGGCTGAACAAGGCCTACATCCGCAATCTTGAAGGGGCAGGGGCCGAACTTATTCTTGAACGCGCTACTGTCCTGGACCGCAACACGGTGCAGCTCGCATCCGGCAAAAAACTCACTGCGAAATACCTGTTGATTGCGACAGGAGCCACGCCCTTCTTGCCGCGCCATCTGCCCGGCCATGAATTGGCGATAACTTCCAATGAAGCGTTCAATCTCGAAAAACTGCCGCGCCGCATTTGCATTG
>CAWFJW010000015.1:0-6405 GCA_963816305.1 uncultured Alphaproteobacteria bacterium | reverse complement strand
CGCCCCTGAACTGCCGGAGGACAAGCCCCGTTATCTCATGGGGGTTGGAACGCCCGATGATATTCTGGAATCGGTGGCGCGCGGCATAGATATGTTTGACTGCGTGATGCCCACCAGGTCGGGCCGCCATGGCCAGGCGTTCACCCGGTTTGGCAAGGTCAACCTGCGCAACGCCATGCACGCCACAGACAACCGCCCTTTGGATGAGGAAAGTTCTTGCCCGGCGCTCTCCAAATACTCGCGCGCCTACCTGCACCACCTCATGCGGTCCGGCGAACTGCTTGGCATGATGTTGCTGTCCTGGGCCAACATCGCCTATTATCAGGAACTTATGCAGGGTATCAGGCTGGCGATAGCGGAAGCCAGATTTGAAGAATTCAAGCACGCAACAAAGCAACAGTGGGAACGAAAACAATGAAAATGAGCGGCGAAGAACTGATTGCGGCGCCCCGCGAAGTTGTGTGGGCGGCGATGAACGATACCGGTGTTTTGAAGGCTTGCATTCCCGGCTGTCAATCGATCACCCGCCATTCGCCCACCCAGATGGAAGCCCGCGTCGTGATCAAGGTTGGCCCGGTGAAAGCGGGCTTCACCGGCGTGGTGAATTTGAGCGATATGGACCCGCCAAATGGCTACCGCATATCCGGCGAGGGCAAGGGCGGTTTTGCTGGATTTGCAACCGGCGGCGCCGATGTGAAACTGGAGGCGGCGCCCGAGGGCACTTTGCTTAAATATGATGTGGATGCGCAAGTCGGCGGCAAGCTGGCCATGCTGGGTTCGCGCCTGATCGATTCAACCGCGCGCTCGCTGGCCACGCAATTTTTCGAGAAATTCGCCGCCGCGGCGGCTGCGATGGCTGGCGGCGCCAGGCCCAAAAAGCCTGCCAAGAAACCCGCCAAAAAAGTGGCGAAAAAGGTTGTGAAGAAAGTGGCGAACCAGCCGGAAAAAGCCAGCCAAGAAGCCTGCCAAGAAAAAACGCTAGGGCGCACTTGACTGCCAGGGCGACCTGTGAGACATTTCACCGTAAGGTTAAATGAAAATGCGATCGCTTGACACAACTTTCTCGGCCCTTTCGGATCCAACCCGGCGCGAGATATTGAAATTTCTGGCGCATAGGCCGGAGATGAGCGTTGGCGAGATCGCGGCACCCTTTGGCATTTCGCTGCCCGCCATCAGCAAGCACCTGGATGTGCTTGAAAACGCGGACTTGCTGGTGCGGGCAAAGAGCGGGCGGATGGTCATTTGCCGCCTGAACCCCGGGCCGATGGAGGCCGCCATGCGTTGGCTATCGGATTATGAAAAATTCTGGACCCTGCGTCTCGATGCATTGACAGCCTTGCTGGAGAAGACCCCATGGATAAAGCCCAAGACATCTCGCTCACCCTCGTCCGCAAAATCAAAGCCAGCCCGGAAAAAGTCTTCGCCGCCTGGACCGACCCGGAAGTCCTGAAAAAATGGATGTCGCCAAGCGACGACATGGAGGTCACGCTCGCCGAAACCAATCTCAAAGTCGGTGGCCGCTACCGCATCATCATGCATGGGCCGGACGGCAAGGACCATATCGTTGGCGGCACGTATTCCGGAGATCAGTCCAAACAGCAAACTGGTATTCACTTGGGCCTGGGAAAGCGCGCCGGACATGGAGACGATTGTCACCATTGACCTGCGGGAAATTTCGGAAGGCACCGAATTGACGCTCACGCACACGAAGTTCGAAAACGAACAGGCCCGTGACATGCACAACAAGGGCTGGCTGGGCTGCGTCGGGCGGCTTGAAAAATACATCAACACGTGAAGCAAACAGAGGAGAGAAGTGATGGCCAAGTATGAAGGTGGATGTGCTTGCGGAAAGGTGGAGTTTTCGACTGACGCAGAGCCGATGATGGCGGGCCACTGCCAATGCAGGCACTGCCAGCAACTATCGGGCGCGGGCCACACGACATTTGCCGCATTTCCAGCTGATGCGGTGAAAATGTCCGGTGAAGTCAAGTATTGGGACTACAAGGCGGACAGCGGCAACACCGCAACGCGAGGGCACTGCCCAAATTGCGGCTCCCAGCTATTTGCCAAGAGCACCGGAATGAACGGCGTGCTCGCCGTCCAGCTCGCGGCCATGAAAGACTCAAGCAAAGTTAAACCCGCCATGGTATTTTTCAATGGCAAGGAACAACCTTGGGACAATCTGGATGCGAGCATGCCCAGATTCCCTGGCATGCCGCCGATGTAAATCGAAAATAGCTGGAGGAAGAAAAATGACTGAGATAACCGCAAATGTGAACTGGCTGGCCGTGGGTGTTGGAACCATCATCGCTTTCATCGTTGGCGCTTTCTGGTTTTCGCCAAAAGTGTTTGGCGCGAGGTGGCTTGAGGGTGTTGGCATGAAAAAGGAGCCAAACGCCGCCATGCCCATGGCCCCAATGATCGTGCAGTTCATCGGCACATTCCTGCTGGCCTGGGTTGTCGGTGTGACCGCCGTAAGCGAGGCGCTTTTCACAATCATCCTGATTGCAGTCACAATCATGGCGCTGGTGGCTGCCAACGGGCTTTTCATCAAGAAGAGCAACTACGCAATCTCGGTCGAAGTTGGATTCATAGCGGCGATGATTGCGATCATGATCGTGGTTCAAGGGATATTCCATTGAGCTTCGATCTCACGCTTAAGATGAAGCCTACTTTCCCGTCCCGCCTGTATGCTCGCCCTCGCGGGTCAGGTAATAGGCCGCGAGGATCGGCACGAAGGTGACCGCGATGACAAAGATGGCCACAACATTGGTGATGGGGCGCTGCCGTGGCCGGATAAGCTCATTCAGCATCCAGATAGGCAACGTTGATTGCTGGCCCGCCGTGAAAGTGGTCACAATTACTTCGTCGAATGACAACGCAAAGGCCAGCATGCCACCCGCCAGCAGCGCCGAGGCTATTTGCGGCAAAACAACATAGCGGAAAGTCTGAAAGCCATCGGCGCCCAAGTCCATCGAAGCTTCGATCATGCTGCCGCTGGTGCGGCGGAACCGCGCCAGCACATTGTTGTAGACGACAACCATGCAGAACGTCGTGTGCCCTAAAACAATGGTCCATGTGGAAAACGGAATATCCATGATGCTGAACGCGGAGCGCAAGGCGATGCCGGTGACAATGCCTGGAAGGGCTATCGGCAAAATGAAAAGCAGCGAAATGTAGTCGCGGCCAAAATATTTTGAACGTGATACGGCCGCGGCGGCGCAGGTGCCAAGCACCAGCGCCAGGACGGTGGCGATGCTCGCGACCTTTACTGAAAGGCCAATGGCGTCCCAGATATCCTGCCTTCCCCAGACGACGCCGAACCATTTCGCTGTGTATCCCGGCGGCGGGAACTGAAAGCTTTTTTCCTCGGTGGTGAAAGCATACAGAAATATCAGCAGCAGCGGGACATGCAGGAATGCGATGCAGGCGAAGGCCGAAATTTTGAGAAACAGGGGGCTGCTGTCAGAGCGCATCGAAAGCTCCCATGCGCTTGGCAATCGTCAGATAAATTCCCATGATCACAATGGGCACCACGGTGAAGGCCGCCGCCAATGGAATGTTGCCTGCTGTTCCCTGCAATGAATAGACCGTAATCCCGAGGAAATAGCTGGAGTTGCCGATAATTTGCGGAATGATGTAGTCGCCAAGCGTGAGCGAAAACGTGAATATGGAACCGGCGACAACGCCCGGCAAAGCCAGCGGAAGAATGACGTTCCTGAATGTCTGCGCGGGTGTTCCGCCAAGATCGCTGGACGCGTCAATCAGATTTACGGGAACCCGCTCGAGCGCCGCCTGCGTCGGCAAGATCATGAAGGGCAGCCACACGTAAACGAACACCAGAAAGGTGCCGATGTAGCTGATCGAGAGCGAAGGCCCTCCTATGACCGGCGTGGCGAGCAATGCGTCAAGCGCCCAGGTCAGATGAAGTTGCCCGGCCAGCCAGCTGATGATGCCCTCCTTGGCCAGTATCAATTTCCAGGCATAGACCTTGACCAGATAGCTCGACCACAGGGGCAGCATCACCAATATGTAAAACAGCGCCTTCCATTTGCCCTGCGCATAGCGTGCGGCGAAGTATGCGAAGGGAAATGCGATGATGGCGGATGCCAATGTCACAGCCGTCGCCATGATCAGGCTGCGAACGATGACGTCGAAATTCGAAAGGCGGAATAGCTCGCCCAGCGTCGAAAGTGTCAGCTCATACTTGATGAAGCCTGAGAATTCATCAATTGAGAAGAAACTGTGAAACAGAAAAACAAACAATGAGCCGAGAAACGCAACGCCGAGCCACAGCAGGGGTGGCGCCAAGAAGAGCGCGGAAAACCACGCCGGGCGGCGGTAAAGCGCATCAGAAAGCGCGCGAACAGCGCTCATGCTTCACCCGCCATGATATGCCAGGCATCCTTGGGCCAATGAAGGGTAACGGTTTCGCCATCGGCGAATTTTCCGTCCGATGAGGCGACGATGACATTGATCAGTTCTCCCTTCGCAGTGCGCGTGTTAAGCCGCGTGACGGAGCCTTGATAGTGGCTGGTGGCAATGGTGGCCTTGGTGAAGTGGTGGCCCTTGGGCAACGCGGTTTTGCCTTTCACCACGTCAATTTTCTCAGGCCGAAGGCTTGCCCACTTCTCCGGCCCGCCGGCTGACTTGGTGAAGGATGGCGGGAGCACGTTTGAAGAGCCGACAAAGTCCGCCGCAAACTTGGTGGTGGGCCGCTCGTAGATGTCTTCCGGCGCCCCAACTTGAACAATTCTGCCGTCGTTGAAGATGGCGACGCGGTCCGCCATCGAAAGCGCCTCGCCCTGGTCATGGGTGACAAACACGAATGTGATGCCGAGGTCGCGCTGCAGGGCTTTCAATTCGACCTGCATCTGCTCGCGCAATTTCAGGTCGAGCGCGCCGAGTGGCTCGTCCAGCAGGAGGACTTTGGGTTCGTTGACCAGCGCGCGCGCCAGCGCCACCCGCTGCCTTTGGCCACCCGACAGTTGCGATGGGCGCCTGCCGCCAAAATCACCCAGCGCCACGAGGGAAAGCATTTCCTGCGCCTTGCGATGGCGGGTGGTTTTGTCCACGCCTTTGACCATCAGGCCATAGGCCACATTGTCCAGAACCGTCATATGGGGAAACAGCGCATAATCCTGGAACACCGTATTCACATTGCGTTGATAGGGCGGCACGCCCTCTGAAGTAACCCCGAAAATTTCCATGTGGCCGGATGTCGGCTGCTCAAAGCCTGCGATCAGCCGCAAGCATGTTGTCTTGCCCGATCCCGAGGGGCCGAGCATGGCGAAGAACTCGCCTTCCGCGATGTCCAGGTTGACGTCATCCACGGCGCGGACGGCGCCGAAATGACGCGATATGTGTTGAAAGCTGACGGCTGTTGCCATGATGCGAAAACTCCTGCCAGGAAGGCCTGGCAGGAGCTCCTTGGAGTGCTAGATCTTAACGGCCACCGAGAACCGCGATCATGTCGGTTGCCCAGCGATAGTAGGGCACACAGCCAGCAGCTTGCGATGCGCACTTGGCAACAGGCGTGCGCCAGAAGTGGATCTTGTCGAAATTCTGCATGCCGTTCACGTCGCAGCCGGCGTCCGTGAGCAGGGCATTGCCCTTGCAGGCCGCCGGGACTGCCGGGACCGGAGCCAAACCAAGCTGCCAGGTCGCCCTGCAGTTTTGGTGAAATGGAATGTTCCATCCACATATAGGCGCAGTTCGGATTGGCGGCGTCCACATGCATCATGGTGGTGTCCGCCCAGCCTGTGGCTCCCTCATCGGGAATTGTGGAAGCGATCGGCGTTCTGGCCATGGCATCCTTGTCGGCCTGCAGCAGGTTCACCTGGAATGGCCAGGATGAGGATGCCACAACACCTTCATTTTTGAAGTCATCGATCTGCATGAAGGCGTCGTGCCAATAGCGGCCAACCAGCGCGCGCTGGGCCCGCAGCAGGTCCAGCGCCGCCTTGTATTGCTCTTCATTCAGTTCATAGGGATCCTTGATGCCGAGTTCTGGTTTTTTCTTCATCAGGAACAGGGCCGCATCGGCGATGTAGATGGGGCCATCAAACGCCTGGACCCGGCCCTTGTTGGATTTGCCATCGGGCAGGTTCTGCTCTTCAAACACCACGTTCCAGCTCTTTGGCGGTTCCTTGAAAACATTGGTGTTGTAGGCCAGCACATTTGCCCCCCATTGATAGGGCGTTCCATAGTGAACGCCATCAACAGTGTGCCAAGGCGCTTTCTGCAGGCGCTCGTCAACGGTTTTCCAGGATGGAATGAGGTCAACATTGATGGGTTGAACGCGCTTGCCGGCAATGAGGCGCAGCGAGGCATCACCTGAAGCCGTGACAAGATCAAAGCCGCCTTCGTTCATCAAGGCAACCATTTCATCCGAGGTGCCCGCTG
>CAWFJW010000014.1:0-25579 GCA_963816305.1 uncultured Alphaproteobacteria bacterium | reverse complement strand
AAGGGCTAAGCCATTGAAAAGACTGGTGCCGATTACAGGACTCGAACCTGTGACCCCCTGATTACAAATCAGGTGCTCTACCAACTGAGCTAAATCGGCGGGCTTGGCCCCTATAGTCCATTTGCGCCACGTCCTGCAATCACGTTCTTTGCCGCCAAAATGCCGCAATTAAGACCACTTGCAATTTGCTTCAATTGGGTCTAAACGATTCTCCACAACACCTCGCTGGACGGCGACAGGAGCAACCAAACATTGAAGAAATGTTTGGTTGTTTCGCTTTAATGGGTCAGCGCATAGAGCGCTATGGCCGCCGCGTTGGATACATTCAGACTCCGAATTGCCCCAGAAAAGTCCAATTTCGCCACCACGTCGCAATTTTTGCGTGTAAGCTCGCGCAATCCCTTGCCTTCCGCCCCCAAAACAACCACCAGTGGCGGCGACTTATCAACCTCTCCGAGCACCACCTCCGCATCGCTGTCCAGCCCCACGAGGCGAAAGCCCGCGTCCCGCAGCTCTTCCATGGCGCGCGCCAGGTTGGTGACTTTCACAAACGGAACATGCTCGTAAGCCCCTGATGCGGCTTTGAAAAGAACGCCTGAAGCCTCCGCCGAATGGCGCGCCGTGGTGACCAGCGCCCGCACTTTGAAGGCAGCACAGGTGCGCAGAATCGCCCCCACATTATGGGGGTCCGTCACCTGGTCCAGCATCACCACAATCCCTGATTGCTCAATTTCAGCAAGCATGGGTTGCGCCAAGGGCTTGGCCACCAGGATCATCCCCTGATGCACGGCGTCGCCCTCAACCATCCGGTCGAGAACCTTGGGATTCACGATTTCCGCTGTGATGCCAAGAGGTTGCGTGATGGGTTTGAGCCGCTCGGCGCCATTCAGCGTGGCCGTCAGCTTGACCATCCGGCGCTTCGGGTTGCGCAGCGCCTCCTCCACCGGATGGGCCCCATAGATCACATCATTTTCATCGCTCATGCGCGGAGCTATAGGTTGAAGCCTCCCGGAAGGCGAGCGGAATTTCATGAAAACGGCGCGAAAAATGACGAAAATAGCATGAAAAATGACATGATATTTCGAGGTTTTTGGAGACATTTTCGAGCCTGTTTTGAAGGTTTTTGTGACGCCCGGAAACATACTGCAACATTGCGTGAGCGCTGGGCTGGGCGCTGGAGGCGGCTTCCAAAGCCCAAGTGAATCGCCTAGCGTGAAACCGCAACAGACGGAAACCTCATGCGACTCAGTTGGAACGAAATTCGCGCTCGCGCTTCCAAGTTCGCCGATGAGTGGAAAGGCGCTTCTTACGAGCGTGGGGAAACCCAGACGTTTTACAACGAGTTCTTTGAGGTCTTTGGCGTTCCCCGGAAGAAGGTTGCGATATTCGAAGAGCCGGTGAAGGGTTTTGCCGAGAACAAGCGCGGCTTTATGGATTTGTTCTGGAAAGGCACCCTGCTGGTTGAGCAGAAGAGCGCCGGACGCGACCTCAGCAAAGCAAAGCGGCAAGCTTTCGACTACCTCCCCGGCATCAAGAATGACAAGGACCTGCCGCGTTTCATTCTGCTTTGCGATTTCCAGAGTTTTGAACTCTACGATCTTGAAACACGCAAAGACTGGAAATTCGGACTCTATGAATTGCCAAAACATGTACAGGCTTTCTCTTTTATTTTTGGCGGCGTGCAGCGCGAGTTCAAGGATGAAGACCCGGTCAATATCAAGGCCTCGGAACTCATGGGTGAGCTGCATGACGCACTGAAGGCAGGCGGCTATGAGGGGCATGATCTTGAGCGCTTTCTTGTGCGCCTGGTGTTTTGCCTGTTTGCAGACGACACCGGAATTTTTGCACCGAAGGGGATTCTGACTGATTACATTGAGCAACGAACATCGCCCGATGGAACTGATTTAGGACCAAAGCTCGCCAACCTCTTTGAAGTGCTGAACACCGATGAAGAGAGGCGGCAAAGAACCCTTGATGAAGACCTCAAGCAATTTCCCTATGTGAATGGCGATCTTTTTAGGGAGCGGCTGCGCCTGCCCTCTTTCGACAGCCGCATGCGCCGCCTGTTGCTTGACGCCTGCGATTTCGATTGGTCGCTGATTTCGCCAGCCATTTTCGGCGCCTTGTTCCAGTCCGTCATGGACAAGAAGAAGCGCCGCGCCATTGGCGCCCATTACACCAGCGAACAAAACATCATGAAGGTGATCGGGCCGCTGTTCCTCGATGACCTGAAGGCGGAACTGGCGCGGCTGAAGGCGCGGAAAGACACGAGCCGTGAAAAAGCGCTGCTTGCATTTCAGGACAAGCTGGCGGGCATCAAGTGTTTTGATCCAGCCTGCGGCTGCGGAAATTTCCTGGTCATTGCCTACCGCGAATTGCGGGCGCTTGAGAACGAGGTCATTCTTGACCTGACGAAGATCAAGCACCTGTTCACGGAGCAATTGTCCAAGGTGGACGTGAACCAGTTCTACGGCATCGAGATCGAGGAGTTCCCCGCCCGCATAGCCGAAACAGCCCTGTGGATGATGGACCACATCATGAACCAGCGCCTGTCCGATGACCTTGGCGAAGTGAAGCTGCGGATTCCACTTAAAGCAACGCCGACGATCAGGCATGGCGATGCGCTGGAAACCGATTGGTCAAGCGTATTGCCGCCGGAACAATGTTCATATGTTTTTGGCAATCCGCCGTTTGTTGGCAAGAAAGAACAAAGTGCTACGCAGAAAGCGCAATTGCTGCGCTTGTTTGGTAACTCTAGAGGAACTGGTGTGTTGGACTATGTTTGCTGTTGGTATAAAAGGACAAGCGAGTATGCTTCTTTAAATGATAAAATTGCATTTGCGTATGTCTCAACAAATTCAATTACGCAAGGCGAACAAGTTAGCGTTCTATGGCCGCATATTTTAGCTAAAAAGTTCAAAATATTTTTCGCTCATCGAACTTTTCAATGGGGTAGTGAAGCTCGAGGAAGAGCAACAGTTCAGTGCGTTATAATTGGATGCACGATTTCTCGATAGAGGACAAAAATACCTATACGATTATGATACCCCAAAAGGACCCGCCATCAGAATTGAAGTCAAGCGAATAAATCCCTATTTAGTTGACGCTGAGTTCATCTTAATTGGTGGGCGTTCCACTTCAGTTTGCAAAGTAAAACAGATTTCTTATGGTAGCTTTGCACTTGATGGTGGTCATTTCACTTTAAGTGAATCAGAAAGGCAAGAAATCTTATCTGCATGTCCAAGTGCTGTCGTTACCCTAAGAGAATTTGTTGGTGGAGAGGAGTTGCTCTATTCGAGACCAAGATATTGCATATGGTTAAAAGATATTGAGAGTGCTGTGTGGGGAAAATTTGAACCAGTAAGACAGCGCGTGCAAGCTGTTCGTGACTGGCGACTAAAAAGCAATCGACTAACGACAAAGAAACTTGCGGCCTTTCCCTCACAATTTGCGGAAGTCCGTCAACCTGAATCTGGTTATTTAGCAGTTCCTACACTTTCTTCGGAAGAAAGGGAGTACATTCCTTGGGCTTTTTTGCCTGCAAAAACAATTGCGTCTAATCAACTGTACATTATCGCGCAGGCGGATTCATACGACTTGGCAATCCTACATAGCAATATGCACATGACTTGGGTAAGAGCAGTGTGCGGAAGACTTGAAAGCCGCTATCGTTATTCGGCAAGTATTGTCTATAACAATTTTCCGTGGCCTGACGTTGATGCTGCTTCAAAGGAAAAAATCAAGAAGTTTGCCGAAGCCGTATTGGCTGCGCGGTTGAACCACCCAGCATCCACTTTGGCGGACCTCTATGACCCACTCACCATGCCGCCGGATTTGCGCAAGGCGCATACGGCGCTCGATCTTGCGGTGGACAGGCTTTATCGCAAGGAACCTTTTGCAACAGACCGCGAGCGCGTGGAATTTCTTCTTGCCCGCTATGAGCAGATTACGGCACCGGCATTGGCTCTTGCCGCACAGAAACCGAAACGGGCGAAGAAGGTGAAATGAAGTCCATGTGGTCGGGTTGGGGGGCCGATCGTGGAGAACAGAGGTGGCCATGAGCGAGCGGCGGCTTGCGAATTTTGGAATAGAGGCCCTTGAAAAGCTCTTTGATGAAAGCCGCAGCTCCAAAGACGTGTTGCAGTCGATTGGGGCCGAGCTGTTCTATCGAAAAACTAGTCGCGCGGAAAAACTGTTGGCGCGTGTTGAGCAAGCTATCTCCGTTTGCCGGGAAACAGGCGGTGGTGGCGGTAACGACGAGCCTTGGGCAAGTTATGAGCGCCGCATTTCAGATGCCGAAAGGGCATGCATTGCAAGTTCGCCGGTCACCTTGAGCAGCACGGTTTCCGGTGCATCGCTTTTGGAGACTGGAATTGATCTGGCGCGGCGGAGTGAACACACACTCGTTCCGCATGTGCGCGAAAGGCTGGACCGGCTTGGGGCCGATTTCTTGGTGAACGACGAAGTGTATGGCACATGCATGCGCCTGGCTGCTTTCGAGCTCCGAAATGGAAATGTGAAGAGTTGGCCTGCTTTTGCATTGCTATTCCGGAAAATGCTGGGAGACCGTGTGATACCGTGGCTGCCCTCCCTGTTTCTTGAAGCAGTCGGGACAGCGGAAATGCCAAGGGTGGAATTGGATCTCGAAGAGGTTTTGGGCTTCCGGGAATTTGATCAATAGTCTGGGTCCCACCATTCGCCGGGATGACAGGATGGGGGATGAAGCCTGGGTGGTCGCATCAGGTGCGACCATGGAGAGTTGGGGGAGTGTGGGCCTCTCTAATTTCCGTCATGCCAGCGCAGGCGGGTATCCAACTATTCTGCTGCAACCCAAGTTGGGTTCCCGCATGCGCGGGAATGACGGGTGGGGGTGAGACGGGAATGACGGGTGGGGGGTGAGAGTTGTGAATAGAAAGCCCCTTCTACCCTCGCGGGAGAAGGGGAAAGCTTGGTAAATAGTTTTGTTCCCGTATTGTTCCCAAGCTCAAACTGTGCCATGATCCCCTCCAAATGGATGGCGTGAAAAATCATTGACTTTTAATATTTGTAGCTACATATATAATTGGGCAAGTGTGCGATGACGCTGTCTTGGGACGAGGCAAAGCGGCAGGCGACGCTGACGGAGCGCGGGCTTGATTTTGCCTTCGCCGAGCAGATGTTTCATGGGTCTAACTACAACTACACGACTGAGGATTTGCGGATTGACTATGGTGAGAAGCGGTGCATTTCTTTTGGCCTGATCAACAATCGTCTGTGTGTTGTGGTTTGGACGCCGCGTGGCACTGGCCGACATATTATTTCGATGAGGAAAGCGAATGACCGAGAGCAGGAAAGTTTTAATATCAGGGCTGAATCCAGAGGATGATGCGCCCGAGTTGACCGACGAATGGTTTGATCGGTCAGACTTGTATAAAGGCGGCAAGCTGGTGCGGCGCGGGCGGCCTTTGGGGAGCGGCACGAAGGAACTGGTTTCCCTGCGACTCGACAAGAAAGCCCTGGCCGCCTTCAAAGCCACCGGGCCCGGATGGCAGGTGCGCATCAATGAAACGATCATGCGAAGCGCCAAACGGTTGGGCCGCAACTAATCCTGGGTGGTCGGATAAAGTTCGACCAAGGCGAGCTGGGTGGCTTCTCCCCAGTTTTGATAAAAATGTTTCTTTTCGTAACAATTTTCACTTGACTCAAAATGTTGCCAATGGTAACAACTGGTCATGTACCGGGTCGTCACAACCAAGTCGTTCGGCAAGGCCCTGGCGCGGCTGCCGCTGAATTGGCAGAAGCGGATTGTGGCGAAGATCAGGGAGGTTGCGGCTGACCCCTATGCGCCGAACAACACCCTCACAAAGCTTCAAGGCCGTGATGGCTATAGGCTCAGGGTTGGCGACTGGCGTGTTATTTACGAGCTTCAGGATGACCGCCTTGTGATGCTGGTTTTGGAAGTTGGGCCGAGAGGAGGAATATACTGATGCGCATTGAAAAAATCACCCGCCGGGGCAAGGAGTTCGCCGTGCTGCCCATGGCTGAGTTGAGGAAACTCATGGACGACGCCGAGATGCTTGCGGACGTGAAGGCCTATGACGCGGCGAAAGCCCGCCTGACGCGCGGCCAGGACGAGCTCATTCCGCTCGAAATCACCGAGCGCCGCCTCGCTGGTGAAAGCCCGGTTAAAATCTGGCGCGCCTATCGCGGGTTCACCCAGGAAGAGCTGGCGAAACGATCCAAGGTCTCGCGCCCGATGATTGCGGCTATTGAGTCAAAACACAAAACCGGCGCCGTGGGAACATTGAAGAGGCTTGCGGCGGCGCTTGAGGTGGATCTTGACCAGCTGGCCTGAGCCAAGCGCTGCGTCTTTCCCCGCGCCCCGCGAAAAATGCAAGGGTGTCATCCATGCGCGGCCGGCAGTCCTGGCTTTGCGCAACACCGCTTTTGCGATCTGCGCCTTGCTCGCCGCTTTCACCTCCCCTGCCCTGGCCGCCAGTTTCGATTGCGGCAAGGCCGGCGCCGCGGTTGAGAAAGCCATCTGCGGCGACGCAGCGCTTTCAAGCCTGGATGAACATCTTGGCCGTTATTATGCGGTGGCGCTGGAGGCGGCGGGCGCAGGCGCCGCCTGCCTGAAGAGCGACCAGAGGAACTGGGTGAAAACCATTCGCAATGCTTGCGGCGCGGATGCGCAATGCCTCTCGGCCGCCTATCTGCAACGCCTGGCGGCGCTTGACGGATTTCAGCCCGGGGCTTCGGCGCTCAAGAATATCGCGCTGCCGGAGGCTCCCGTGATCGTCGCGGCCCTTGCGCCCGAGGCGGATGCCGTGGCGGGCGCCGGCAAAACGCCGATGGAAATGCGCGGGCAACTGGTTTGGGAGCATGATGACATCAACAACATGGGCTATGCCGTGAAACCCGCCAAGGGGCAGGCGCGCGCCTTTGTCTATGACATGAGCATCAACGCGGATGGACCCCACGACATCATCCGCATGCTGATTGAAAACGAAAGCGCTGCGCAATTCCTGGTGCGCGGCGTGGCCACGGACGCAGGCGGGTTTGATGACGGCCAGTGCCGGATGGTCTACCGCCTGCCAGAGCCCTGAGGCGCGCTGTGTTCGCGCCGCAGCATGGGGAGGCTTGGGCCTTGCCGCAAAACATTTGCATTCCCTCCCGCTGCTTTTTCCGCCTATACATATGCCCACAATTCGCAGGGAGAGAAATCGCATGGCGTCGGTCGGCATTGTTGATGTCAGGAAATCCTATGGCGCGCAGGAAGTCATCCATGGGGTTTCGATCAGCATCGAAGATGGCGAGTTCGTCATTCTCGTCGGGCCGTCGGGCTGCGGGAAATCCACCCTGCTGCGGATGATCGCGGGGCTGGAGCCCATCACCTCCGGCGATGTGAAGATTGACGGCAGGATCGTGAACGCGCTGCCTCCCAAGGACCGCGACATCGCCATGGTGTTCCAGACCTACGCGCTTTATCCGCACAAGACCGTGGCGCAGAACATGGGCTTCGCGCTGATGCTGCGGCGCGCCCCGAAAGCCGAAATCGACGCCCGCGTGATGCGCGCCGCTGAAATCCTCGACCTCGTGCCCTATCTCGGCCGCTATCCGCGCCAGCTCTCGGGCGGCCAGCGCCAGCGCGTGGCCATGGGGCGCGCCATCGTGCGCGATCCGAAAGTGTTCCTGTTCGATGAGCCGCTGTCGAACCTTGACGCCAAGCTCCGCGTGCAGATGCGCGCCGAAATCAAGGAGCTGCACCAGCGCCTCAAAACCACCATCGTCTATGTGACCCATGACCAGGTGGAGGCCATGACCATGGCCGACCGCATCGTGGTGATGCATGACGGCATCGTGGAGCAGACGGGCTCGCCGCTCGAGCTTTATGACCGGCCCGCCAATATCTTTGTCGCCAGCTTCATCGGCTCGCCATCCATGAATTTGATCAAGGGAAAAATCCAGGGGAAATCCAAGCCCTCGTTCCTGACGGAAGATGGCATCACGCTGCCGCTGATGAAAGCGCCAGCCGCATCCGATGGCAGGCCCGCGATCTACGGCATCCGGCCCGAGCATTTCACGCTGGGCGGGCATGTGAAAGCCAGCATCACGGTGACGGAGCCCACCGGCTCTGAAACGCAAGTCATCGCCAAGCTGGGAAAGCAAAAAATCGTCGGCGTGTTCCGCGAGCGCGTCACCACAAGGCCCGGCGAAGATCTGGCCATGCTGCCAACGGCGGGTGCGGCACATCTCTTCGATTCAGAAACGGGCGCCAGGCTTTAAACTGACAGTTTCCTGAAACGGCGCTTCATCGGCGCATCATCGGACCTGGGGCATGGTCGCCGTGCGCTTCGATAGGAGCGCTTCAAAACCGAGGAGGACTACCATGAAGACACTTTCACTGGCCATGCTGGCCGCGTTTCTCGCCACCACCGCGATTTCGGTGACACCCGCCACCGCCAAGACCGACGGCGTGTGGAGCCATGATTCCAGTTCCATGATCGACAAGCGCCGCAAGCCCCGCGTGAAAGGCGGCTCGGGTTGCGATGACCCGGAAGATATTGCTGAGCATCCTGAATGCCGCTGATTTGAGGCCGCGAAGGCGCTGCGGGGAGGCCACCCGCAGCGTCGGCGTTTCCGCTTCCTGACAGAACGCTGACAGGCGCGATCACAATTCCGTCACGATTGGAGACTCATACGTGTACGGAATATCGGTGATGATTTGCCGGGGGTCCGTAAATTAATCGAGAGTCGCAACGATGACGAAGATAGCGCTGGCACTAGTCGCCGCAGTCCTGACCGTTTCAGCCGTTTCAATCGCGCCGGTGAAAGCCAGCGCCTTCAGCCTTTTCAGTTTCGACACCAGCGCCGCCATCGAGTAGCGGCTTGCGCTCCCGGCGCAATTCATACATTCTTCGCCTGAGAGCGGGGAATGGCGATGACGGCGAAATTCAGGAAAGTTTTCGGAGACACCAAGCCCATCATCGCCATGGTGCATTTCGGCGCGCTGCCGGGATCGCCGCTGTATGACGCGAGCGCGGGCGTCGAGGGAATCCTGGCGGGCGCCCGCAAGGACCTGGCGGCGCTGCAGGACGCGGGCGTTGACGCGGTGATGTTCGGCAACGAGAACGACCGCCCTACGAATTCAATGTGGACACGGCTTCCACCGCCACCATGGCCTATTGCATCGGCGCGTTGCGCGCCGACATAAAAATCCCCTTCGGCGTGAACGTGCTGTGGGATCCCCTGAGTTCCATGGCGCTGGCCGCCGCCACGGGCGCTGCCTTCGTGCGCGAAATATTCACGGGAACCTATGCTTCCGACATGGGGCCATGGAACCCCAATGCGGGAGCGGCGCTGCGCTACCGGGACCGGCTGCATCGCGGCGATGTGGCGGTGCTTTACAACGTCTGCGCGGAATTCGCCTATTCGCTGGACCGGCGCAGCCTCGCCGACCGGGCCCGCAGCGCCGTGTTCTCCAGCATCCCGGACGCCATATTGGTTTCTGGCGCCATCACCGGCGAGGCCGCCGCCATGTCCGACTTGCAGGATGTGAAGAAGGCCCTGCCCGACACGCCAGTTCTCGCCAACACGGGCGTCAAGCACGCAACCGTGGCCGATGTCCTGAAGGTGGCCGATGGCGTCATCGTGGGATCATCGCTGAAAGTAGACGGCAACACCTGGAATGCCGTCGATCCGCAGCGGGCGAAAGAGTTCATGAAAATCGTCAAGGGGGTGCGGAAATGATCGACCGCCTGCGAAAACTGACGGCCGACCTGATGCTCATTCCGGGCCTCAGCGGCCATGAGGACCGGGTGCGCCGCGCCCTGACGAAAGAGCTTGTGGCACTGGGCCTTGCACCCAAATCCGACCGCCTCGGAAATTTGCTTGCGACCATTGCGGGCGACGCAAAATTGCCTAGCGTGATGCTGTTTGCCCATATGGACCAACTCGGGCTGGTGGTGCGCAAGATTGAAGCCAGCGGCCTGATCCGCGTTGAGCGTCTTGGCGGCGTTCCGGAAAGGGCACTCGCCTCGCAATCGGTTCTGCTCTGTGTTGGCGAAGGCAGGGATGTGGCAGGCGTGATCGCCAGCAAAAGCCACCACGCAACCAGTCCGGAAGAAAAGTACAAAGTCGTGCCCTATGCCGAGCTTTACATCGATGCGGGATTTTCCAGCGCTGCGGGAGCAATGGCGGCAGGCATAAATATTGGAACGCCTGTTGTCTATGAACCCAAGGTGCTGCACCTGGCCGATGGCCGCATAGCCGGAACCTCCATCGACGATCGCGCCGGCTGCGCGGTCGTCATCGAAGTGGCGCGCGCATTGGTGCAACACAAAACCCGCCCCACGGTGCATGTGGTTTTTTCCGTGCTGGAGGAATTCAATTTGCAAGGGGCCGTCACCGCGGCGCGGGCGCTTGCCCCCGATATCGCCATCCAGCTCGATCTCATCCTGGCAACTGATACGCCTGACATGGCAGCCCGAGGCGATGTATGCCTCGGCGGCGGACCAGCCATGAGCCTGTACAGCTTCCATGGCCGCGGCACCCTCAACGGCACCATCCCCCACCCTGCCCTTGTCAGCCTATTTTCGACTGCCGCAGCCCAGGAAAAACTGAACCTGCAACGCAGCGCCCACGTGGGAGCCCTCACGGACTCCTCCTCCGTGCAGCTCCTGCACAATGGCATCGCCGCAATCGATCTGGGCTTCCCTTGCCGCTACACCCATTCATCGCTTGAGGTGTGCGATCCGCGCGATCTCGCAGACCTGGCCCAACTGCTCATCGCCGGACTTTCCAGCATCGATCACAGCTTCCCCCTCGACCGGGACGCGCACACCTGATGAAATATTATCTTGGCGTCGATATCGGCACGTTCGAATCCAAGGGCATCCTCAGCGATGGCGCTGGCAGCATCGTCGCCAGCGCCGCCAAGCCCCACAAGATGCTGGTGCCGCAGGCGGGCTGGGCCGAACACCGCGCCAATGAGGACTGGTGGGATGATTTCACGTTCATCACCAAGAAGCTGATCGCCGACAGCGGCGTTAAACCCGCCGACATCAAGGCCGTGGCCACCAGCGGCATCGGCCCCTGCATGCTGCCCGTCAATGCCAAGGGCGAGCCGCTGATGAATGCGGTGCTCTATGGCGTCGATACGCGCGCCGCCAGAGAGATCGATGACCTCAACGCCGAGATTGGAGCGGGGCGCATTCTCGATTATTGCGGCAACGCGCTCACGTCCCAGTCGGTCGGCCCCAAAATTCTCTGGCTCAAGAACAACCGTCCGGACATCTATGTGGCAACCCACAAGATTTTGACCTGCAGCTCCTATCTGGTTTTCAGGCTGACCGGGGAATACGTGATCGACCATTATACGGCAGCCAACAACACGCCAATCTATTCCGCCGATAAACTGGCCTGGAGCGATGAACTCACCACCAGAATTATCCCGCTGGACAAACTGCCTGACTGCAAGTGGACAACCGACATCGCGGGCGAAGTGACGCCAGAGGCCGCCCGCGAAACCGGCCTTGCAGCGGGAACGCCCGTCACCTGCGGCACCATTGACGCGGCCGCCGAAGCGCTGAGCGTTGGCGTGTTGAACCCGGGCGACATGATGCTGATGTATGGCTCAACCATTTTCATCATCGCCCTCACTTCATCTCGCGTGAGGGATGCAAGGCTGTGGCATGCGCCGTGGCTGTTTCCGGGCCAGCACGCCTCCATGGCAGGGCTTGCCACCAGCGGCACCCTCACCCACTGGTTCCGCGAAAACCTCGCCCGCGAACTGGACCCTGCCGACGCCGTGATCAAGCTTTCAGCCGAAGCCGCAGCCTCGCCCGCAGGCGCCAACGGTATCACCATGCTGCCCTATTTCTCCGGCGAGCGAACCCCCATACACGACACAGACGCCAAGGGCATGATCTTCGGACTTGACCTCACCCACACACGGGGCGACCTGTTCCGCGCTCTCCTCGAAAGCATTGCCTACGGCACCAACCACGTTTTTGAGACCTATGATGAAGTGGGCGAAAGCCCGAAGAACATCTTCGCCGTGGGCGGCGGCACCAAGAATCACGTCTGGGCCCAGGCCACTTCAGACGTAAGCGGCAAAACCCAGATCATCCGCGCCAAGACGATGGGCGCTTCCTACGGCAACGCATTCCTGGCAGCAGTGGCGGTGGGCGACGCCGCAGTGTCCGACATCGCGAAGTGGAACCCGGTGGCGGCGGAGTTCAAAGCGAATGCTACGACGGCGGAAGTCTATCGGAAACAATACAAAGTGTTCCGTGAGCTGTATGAGCGGAACAAGGATTTGATGAAAATTTCCAATGCCAGGTGAAGCCTGGGGGGCGGCCGGTTGATGCTCGGATCAAGCCCGAGGACGACCATGGTGAGATTTTGGTTTGCGGCCCTCCAAAATATTGTCATCCCGGCGAAAGTTGGGACCCAGCGGTGGTGGTGTGCTGAGTGAATTTTCTATCGCTCTATCACGCGGGTCTGAGTCCCGACTTTCGTCGGGATGACAGAAGTGGTGACGGGCGAATTAGGCGGCTTTTGCGCCTCACCCGACGAACCGGTCGATCTCTTCTCTTGTGACCACGCATGCACCAGCCCTCGACACGGCAATCGCCCCTGCTGCGGCGGCCCGCTTTAGGGTTGCGGGGAGCGACAGGCCTTCGATCATTCCGGCAACAAATGCGCCGAGGTAGGCGTCGCCGGCGCCTATGGTGTCCACGACCTTTATGAAGAAACTTGGCTGGAAGACAATGACACCTTGATGGCAGGCAGCGCTGCCGGAAGCGCCTGCGGTGACGACACAAGCCTCCACGCCCAGCGCCTTTGCAAGATCGCGGACGGCGTCGCTTGGGGAAAGCTCGCGGCCAAGCAATTTGGCGGCTTCGAAACTGTTGACGACGACAGCGGATACCGCCTTGAGCAACTCCTTCGGCAGGTCGGCTGCTTTATCGGGCGCAGGCGAGGCGTTGAGGATCACATATTTACCGGCGGCCTTGGCAATGCCCGCCGCGCAGGCGGAAATGGCGACAGGCAGCTCGAGTTGCAGCACCAGCCCATCAGCCGCTTCGATGGCGCCCCGCGCCGCCTCGATGTCGGCTGGCGTCAACTTGCCAGCGGCGCCGCTGACAATAATCGAGGAATAATCACCTTCGGCGGCAAACACCGTGCTGGCCCCCGTGGGCTCGTTTGCATCCACCGTGATCAGGGACGGGTCGACGCCCCGCGACGTGAGGGCTTCGAACAACTGGCGGCCGAACATGTCATCGCCAAAGCGCGTGAGCATGCAGGTGTGAAGCCCGCAGGCCACCAGTTGGGCGGCCTGATTGCCGCCCTTGCCGCCGGGCGAGACCGTGAATGTCTGCCCCACAACGGATTCACCCCGGCCCGGCAGGCGCCCGGCAGTGGCGATCAAGTCCATGTGGACACTGCCGAGCACCACCACCGATGGAGGATTAGCCATTGCCGGCCCCGAACAGCAAATCCTGAATGAGTTGTGTCGCCCTTATCGCATCCTGCCCGGCTTGCGCGGCGCGCAGATCGGCAACCGGCACCCGGTCGAGCAGCGCCAGCATGCGGCGCACGGTTTTGACATTGGCGGCGCATTCACGCGCCGGATCAACCCGGTCTGGAAACGTGTCGAAATAGATCGTGCCGGCAAAGTCGCTGCCGCGCATTTCGGCGAGAAGTTCCAGCGTATGCCAGGGATGGACCACGCCCACCATCAACCCATCATCGGCCAGCCCATAGCCATCGTTGAGATGAACGCCAAACAGCTTGTTGGCGCGAAGCGCCTGGGCAGCGGCAGCGGCCGGCTGCTCACCCGCCATCAGCGAATGGCAAAAATCCAGCGTCACGCCAAAATTATCCCGCCCCACCTCCTTAACCGCCAGCAGCGAGTCAGACATGGAGCGGATGAGCGAGGTGCGGCGCGGGTCGCTTGGCTTGTATTCAACGCTCACCCGCACCTCTGGGTTTCGTGTGGCCACTTGCCGGAAACCCTCAATTTCCAAATCCCAAAGGGCGCGGTAATTGGCCTGAAATGGATAGTCATAGCCATCAGGACCCATCCACAGGATGACATGCTCGATGTTGTTCTGGCCCGCGAGGTCAACCGCGTCACAGGCGCTGCGGATGGCGAGCTCGCGGTTCTTGGCGACCGGATGGGTGAAGGCTCCATGAACAAAGTCCGGACCATCCCAGCGCAGGTTCAGCGCCGTGACCGCCAGACCCGCGGCATCCGCCGCCGCCAGCACGGAGCGGTTGCCATCGCCCACAAAATGCTGCGGATAATTCAACTCAACCGCTGAAACGCCCTCGACGGCCGCCACCATGCCAACCGCCTCAACCGCCGAAATTTTCGGGGAGCCGCCACCGCGAAACGAATTGAGCCGCGTTGCGAAATGCTGTTCAGCCCCTGCCATGTCTTCCAGCCCCTGATGTGTTGCGCGAATTGACATCTAACAAAGCCAAAGCTTAGTATCAACCGCGTTTGATACAACAAATCGTAAAAGATGAATTGGGAGAATTCAAAATGAGAGTCGAGCTTTACAGTCATTTCGCCAGCATGAGCCGCCGCTCAGTGCTGAAAGGCGCTGCGGCGGTTTCGGCCTTGAGCGCCACCGGAGCCCTGGGCCTTTCAACCCAGGCCCAGGCGCAGGCGGACCTGCGCGCCCAAATTCTGCAAATTCCCGGCGTTGGCAAGGGCCAGCCAACGGATGCTGACTGGCAAAAAGTGGGCGAGATGTGCCTTGGCGCCACCAAAACCAATGTGAAGGAAGGCGAGTTCGCCGGCGTCGAGCTGACGTTCCTCGGCCTCAACAACCAGAACCTTCACAACCTGCTGTTCCGCGGCTTCCTGAAGCCATGGGAGACCTACACCGGCGCCAAGATCAACTGGATCGATCTGGCCCAGGCCGATTATGGCCCACGCCTGCAACAGGCCATTGCCACCGGAACAGTGGATTTCGACATCATTGAAATGGGCGCCCCCTTCGAGGGCGATGTGTGCGGCAAGGGCCTGGCTTCCGAAATGCCGGATTGGGTGAAAGCTCAAATCGAGATGGACGATTATGTGAACTATCTGAAAGCGCCCGTCGGCACATGGAACGGCAAGACCTATCGCATTTCCATCGATGGCGACTGCCACAACTTCAACTACCGCACCGACTACTTCGCTGACGCTGACCTCGCCGCCGCCTGGAAAGCCGAAGGCCATGAGGGCGACTGGGGCGTTCCAAAAACCTGGCAGAAAGTGCAGGAGGCCACCAAGTTCCTCAAGGGCAAAAAGGTCGCTGGGCAAGATGCCTATGGTTACCTCGACCCCATCAAGGGCTGGGGCGGCTTCGGCTTCTACTTCCTGGGCTCGCGCGCCACGGCCTATGCCAAGCACCCCGATGACAAGGCCTGGCTGTTTGACGCCGACACCATGAAGCCGCGCATCAACAATCCAGCCTGGGTGCGCGCCATTCAGGACGTGATCGACGCGCTGCCATCGGAACCAGCCGACCAGCTCAACGCCGATCCCGGCACCACGGGCTTCAGCCAGTTCCTGGCGGGCACCGGCTCCATGCTCTCCTGGTGGGGTGACATTGGCTCCAACGCCAAGACCAATGACTCGTCCGTCATTGGCGACGTCTGCGGCTTCGACATTCTTCCAGGCTCCGACGATGTCTACAACGCCAAGACCGGCGCCTGGGACAAGCTGGCCTCGGGGCCAAACTACGCGCCCAACATGGCCTATATCGGCTGGGGCGTTTATGTGATGGCCCGCGTTGACAGCGATCCGGCCAAGCAGAAAGCCGCCTGGAGTGCGGCCGCCCACATTGGCGGAAAAGATATTTCGCTGTGGTGCGCCGCCTATCCATCGGGCTTCCAGCCCTACCGCAACAGCCACTTCAACGTGGCCGAGTGGGTGGCTGCCGGTTATGACGAGGCCTTCATCAAGTCGTATCTCGACTCGGAAGCCAACTCCTACAACCACCCGAATGCGGCAATTGAGCCGCGCATTCCCGGCATCTTCCAGTATTACAGCGCCGCCGAGGATGAGCTGTCAAAAATCTGGGCCGGCGGCTCGGATGCGCAAACGGGCGCCAACAACATCGCCGCCGCCTGGGACAAGATCACCGATGGCATCGGCCGCGACAAGCAAATCGAACTCTACAAGGCCTCGCTTGGCATGTAGACCGAAACGGACGCCGGTGGCGCTTCAGCGCCGCCGGTCTTTTCAACCGCACCCAACTTTCCATGGCCGGGACAACACCAATTGACCGCCACCGCACCCGTCACAACCAATGACCAGCTGCCCGTGGGGTATGACGTTCCCGACAGCCGCCGCAGCGCGGGACGGATGCTGGTCGCGGGCGCCACCACCGCCCTTGCGGTGATCGTGCTGTTTCAAACTCTCTATTCAGCTGGCGCAATCCCCTATGGTTTCGATAACTGGCGGCCTGTGATGTATGCCTACATTCTGTGGGGCATAAGCTTGGGCGCCGGCCAGGTGATGATGCATGGCGAAGCGGGCCACCGGGCGCTTTTCCTGCTGCCCGCCCTGCTCTTCACCATAGCCCTCGTGATCTTCCCAACATTCTTCGGCCTCTACATCGCCTTCACTGACTGGAACCTCAGCGCCTTTGACCCACCGAAATTCAATGGCTGGGCCAACCTGAAATCCCTGATGACCGACGCCTATTACTGGAACGCCCTGCTCAACATGATCTACTACGTTCTGGCAGTGGGCGCGCAATATGCCATCGCCTTCGGCCTGGCGCTTCTGCTCAACGCCGATATCAAGGCGCGCAAGTTTTTCCGCGTGGCGTTCCTCTTGCCCTTCATGCTGAGCCCGGTGGCGGTGAGCTGGATGATCGGCAAATCCCTGATGGAATACCGCTTTGGCCCCATCTCCACACTGGCGAGATTATTCGGCTGGGACAATCCGGCATTTTTCACAACGCCCTGGATCGCCCGCGCCAGCATCATGGTGATGGACGCCTGGGTGTCGATCCCCTTCATCATGATATTGCTGCTGGCAGGCCTGCAAGCCCTGCCCAAGGAGATTCTTGAGGCGGCAAAAGTTGATGGCGCGACGCCATGGCAATCATTCTGGCAGATCACATTCCCGCTCATGCTGCCGGTGAGTGTCACCGCCGTCATCCTTCGCATTATCTTTGAGCTGAAGCTCGCCGACATTGTGATCAACGTGACCTCTGGCGGACCAGGCGGCGCCACGGACACCGTGTCCAGCTTCATCTTCCGCGAATACCGCGACCGCGCCAATGTGGGCTACGGCACCATGCTGGCTGAATTCTATCTGGTGATCATCATCATCTTCGTCACCCTGCTGCTGAAGCTCGTCAGCGGCCGCATGCGGAAGATGACATGACGAAACACAACCTGGGCCGCATTCTGATCTATTCCATCCTCATCCTTTGGGCCTTCATATCGCTGTTTCCCATCTATTGGACATTCTCCACATCGTTCAAAACCGCGGTCAACGTCACCCAGGGGCACCTGCTGCCATGGCTGGATTTCAGGCCGGACTGGAAAGGCTGGCGTTCGCTGGGGCTTTCACCCGATACGATTTTTGAAACTTCAACGGTGCGCGAAGAGTTTTTGAAGCGCTTTGCCAACAGCCTGATCGCTTCCATCGGCGGCTCGCTGCTCGCCGTCACCATCGGCTCGCTGGCGGCCTATGGCCTCAGCCGTTTCGACTATAAGTTCGCCATCTGGCGCAACAAGGACATTTCGTTCTTCTTCCTGTCGCAGCTCATCCTGCCACCCGTCGTTCTCGCCATGCCATTTCTGGTGCTATACAAGGAATTGGCGCTGCTCGATTCACGTGTCGGCCTGATCCTCATCTACGCCCTCACCGTGCTCCCCATCGTCATCTGGATCATGCGCGACCAGTTCGACACCATACCCATAGAGCTTGAACAGGCCGCGTTGGTCGATGGCTGCTCGATCTGGGGCGCGTTCCTGCGCATTGTTCTGCCCATCGCCCTGCCCGGCATGGTGGCGGCGTTCATACTTTCCGTCATCCTGTGTTGGAACGAATATTTCTTCGCCGCCCTTTTGACCAGCACGACGGCAAAGACTTTACCTGTGATGGTCGCCAGCCAGACAGGTTCCCAAGGCATCGCCTGGTGGTCCATGGCCGCCCTCTCCACCGCCGCCATCGCCCCCCTGGTATTGATCGGGGTGTTCCTGGAAAAATATATCGTGAAGGGGCTGACGGCGGGCGCGGTGAAGTGAGCATGCGGGCAAGATTATTCTTCCATGCCTTTTGCGCCTGGCTTTTGATGGTTCCAGCCTTTGCGCAAACGCAACAGGAGGCCATTCAGGCCCTTCGCAGCTACTATGCCGCGATCAATGCCAAGAACTACGCGGCTGCGTTTGCGCTCTGGGAAAAAGCTGAAGATGGAACCAACGCAAAGGGCCAGACTTTAACGAAATTCAAGAACGGCTTCGCAGGCACAGCCTCTGTCGAAATTGAAATTGGCCAAGCTGGCGACATTGAAGGAGCAGCCGGCGCGAGCTTCGTGGAAATTCCAGTGACAATCTCCGCCACCGACATGTCGCGGCAGACGGCAAAATTCACCGGAACCTACACACTGCGCGCGTCGAACCTATCCGAAGGCCGCAGTTGGCGCATTTACACCGCCACAATCAGGAAATCCCGCTCAGACTGAATCAGCCCCGCGTGATTTTTTCCGCGCCCCCCATGTAGGGCCTCAGCGCATCCGGTATCGTCACGCTGCCGTCATCGTTCTGGTAGTTCTCCAGAATGGCAACCATGGTGCGGCCCACGGCCAGGCCTGAGCCGTTCAAAGTGTGAACGTAGCGCGGGCCCTTGCCGTCGGCGGGCTTGTAGCGGGCATCCATGCGGCGCGCCTGGAACTCGCCGAATTGCGAGCAGGAGGAAATTTCGCGGTAGGCGTTCTGGCCGGGAAGCCACACTTCGATGTCGTAGGTTTTGGCCGATCCAAAGCCCATGTCACCCGTGCACAATATAATGGTGCGAAACGCGAGTTTCAGGCGCTTCAACACTTCCTCGGCGCAATTCAGCATGCGGGTGTGCTCGGCTTCGGCCTGTTCGGGCGCCACAATGGACACCAACTCAACTTTTGAAAACTGATGCTGGCGGATCATGCCGCGCGTATCACGCCCGGCTGCCCCCGCCTCAGCCCGGAAACACGGCGTATAGGCCGTCATGCGGATGGGCAATTCCTTTTCTTCGAGAACCTTTTCACGCACCAGATTGGTGAGAGAGGCTTCAGCCGTTGGAATCAGCCAATGACCGCTCGTGGTCTGGAACAAGTCCTCCTTGAATTTTGGCAATTGGCCAACGCCATACATGGCGTCATCGCGCAACATCAGCGGCGCATAGACTTCGCTGTAGCCATGGTGCTCCGTGTGCAGATCAACCATGAACTGGCCCAGGACGCGCTCCAGTTTCGCAAGCTGGCCCTTCAGGACAACAAACCGCGCGCCCGACAATTTGGCCGCCGTCTCAAAGTCCATCAGGCCAAGCCACTCGCCAATGTCAAAATGCTGGCGCGGTTCAAACTTGAATGTGGGCTTTTCACCCCATTTGTGAAGCTCCACGTTGTCGTGCTCGTCCTTGCCTTTTGGCACGGCAGGCAGCGGAATATTTGGAATGACGGCCAGCGCATCATTAAGCTTCTGCGTGATAACCCGCTCGGCCTCTTCTCCTGATGAAATGAAATCCTTGAGACCTGCAACCTCAGCCTTAAGCGTCTCGGCCCTGGCCTTGTCGCCTGACCGCATGACCTCGCCAATTTCCTTCGACAGGGCATTGCGGCGCGCCTGCGCATCCTGAAGTTTTTGTATATGATCGCGCTTCTCGGAATCGATTTTCAGAAGATCAACTGACAGCGGTTCGAGGCCGCGAAGCGCCAGGCCCTGATCAAATGCCGCAGGGTTGTCCCGGATGGTCTTGATATCATGCATTGGCGGCGTCCTTCGCGGCTTGCGCCCTGTTCCGGCGCTTCTCCAGCAAACGCACCGCCAGGACCGCGATTTCATAGAGCCCCATCAGGGGAACAGCCATGGCGATCATCGAAATCGGGTCCGGCGGCGTGATCACGGCAGCCAGCGCGCATACGCCAACAATCGCGAAACGCCGCCCCTTGCTCAGCATTTCCGCGTTCACAACGCCGATCTGGCCCAGCAAGGTGAGGATCACGGGCAGCTGAAAAGTCAGGCCGAAGGCCAAAATCAACATCATGACGAAATCCAGATAGGCTTCGACATCAGGCATGAGCGTGATGCCACTTTGCCCGGCGTCGCCAGTGGATGCCGCGAGATTATAGAAAAAGCCGATCGCCACCGGCAGTAGGAAGAAATAAACCAGCGCCGCGCCAAGCACAAAAAAGATGGGCGTGGCGATGAGATAGGGAAAGAGCGCCTGCCGCTCGTTCTTGTAGAGCCCGGGCGCGACAAAGCGGTAAAGCTGGGTGGCGATCAGCGGAAACGATATGAACATGCCACCAAACATGGCGATTTTGAGTTTCACCAAGAACACGCCGAGCAGCTTAATCGAAATCAGGCTGACATCGGTGCCCGTGCCCCATTTAAAGGGCAGGATGAGCAGATGCAAAATATCGGAAGAGAAATAGAAGCTGGCCAGAAACGTGACCACAAAACCTATGACACAGTAAATCAGCCGGGTGCGAAGCTCGATCAAGTGATCAAGCAACGGGGCTTCCGAAGCATCAATGTCTTCTTTCGTCATGATCCTAGGATGATGCCTTCACATCAGGCTTGGCGGCTCCGTCGGCGCCGCCAAAATACTTGTCGAAATCATTGCTTTTGGGCGGAGAACCAGCGCCAATCTCATTCTGCAATGAACTCATGGGATTGCCGGATTTCAACGCCTGAAAATCCTTCTTCACATCATCAAGGCCCGCGTCCTTCATGGCCACATCCACATGCCCCTGAAACTCCCGCGCCATGCCGCGCATTTTGGTCATCATGCGGCCAAACCCGCGCAGCACCTTAGGCAGGTCCTTGGGGCCGATCACGATGACCGCGATGACCGCCAACAGAAACAGCTCGGAATAGCCAACGCCAAAGTCAAAGGGCATGGGATTTGCCGCCTTTTGCGCGTCTTACGATTTGACCTTTTTTGCCGTTGATTTCACAGGGGCTTCGGCCGCCTGCTCCAATGACTTGGCCTCTTCGGCCACCTCCGCCGCAGGATCGTCCGCCAAGCCTTTTTTGAAGCTTTTGATGCCCTTGGCCACATCGCCCATCAAATCGGATACCTTGCCTTTGCCGCCGAACACCACCAGCACGACAACCAGCAAAAGCACCCAGTGCCACCACGAACCGAAACCCATTTTGAACTCCTAAAGATTTTGAGGGAGAAACCCTCGTTCTGGACCCACTATCGCAGAAAGCACCCGCTCCCGCAACAAATGCCATACATGGCTTTAGATGATGCCTCGCTTAGTTTTTTCAAATGTTAATACAACTCCATTGTCGACCCGGAAAAACGCGGTCTCGCCTTTGTGGGGCGCCCGGCCCGCCAGCAGGATCTCGACAGGATCATCAAGGCCTTCAAATTGCACCAAACAACGGGTTTTGTCGCCAAGGAACCGGGATTCGCGGACATAGCCTTCCACACCGTCCCTGGCAGGGGCCAGGTGGATGGCCTGGGGGCGGATAACCACCATGATTTCGGACTGCTCCCCAAAGCCTGCAGCAGAAAACGTTCCCAGCGGCGTTTCAACGGCGCCGCCCCGCACCACGCCCGCAATTTCATTCACATCCGAGAAGAAACGGGCGACTTCAAGGTCAACCGGGTGGTTGAAAAGTTCATCCGATGGGCCAGATTGCACCAGCCGCCCCTGCCGCATCAGAAATATGCGGTCAGCCATGTCCATGGCCTCGACCGGGTCGTGGGTCACCAGCATGCACGTGGCGCGGGTCTCCTTGAGCAAGGCCAAGGTTTCCTCGCGAACGGATTCGCGCAGGCGCTGATCCAATCCTGAAAACGGCTCATCCATCAACATCACCTGCGGGCGCGGAACAATGGCGCGGGCCAGCGCGACCCGCTGCTGTTCCCCGCCCGAAAGCGAACCAGGATAGCTGTTGCTGAAGTTTGCCATGCCAACCCGGTCCAAAGCGTGCTCCGCCACCCGCACAGCCTCCTGTCTGCTCAATGCGTTCAGGCCAAACGAAACATTTTCAATAACGGTGAGGTGGGGAAACAGGGCAAAGTCCTGGAACACCAGCCCCACATTCCGCCGCTCGGGCGGCACAAAGCTGGATGGCCCATCGACCACCTCATCATCAATAAGCACACGTCCTGAACTTGGCCTTTGGATGCCCGCCGCAATGCGCAGCAGCGAGGTCTTGCCACAACCCGACTGCCCCAGAAGACAGGCTATTTCGCCCGCCTCCAGCTCAAAACTCAGGTTTTTCAGAATGTCGACAGAACCGATGGAAAGCGAGACATTCTCGAAAGTGAGCTTGCCGGCGATCATGGCGCCTGCGGTGCCCCGCTCGCCCCATCGTTGACCTCGTGTAAAGTTTTCGCCGCTTTCCCGCATTTGAAGGGCCATTACACCAGAACTAGCCCAAAGGAAATGAGGGCTTAGGCAGCAGCAAGCGTAACGCGATTGCGTCCACCACGCTTGGCGGCATAAAGGGCCTGATCAGCGCGCTTGAGAAAGTCCTCAAAGGTATCTCGCGGGCCTGCCAGAGCGGCCACGCCAATCGAAACCGTGACATTTACGACGCCAGGCCCGGCGCTAACAGGGAAAGGCCTGGAGGACACCGAGTTTCGAACGCGCTCGGCGATTTTCTTGGCGGTTTCAATATCTGTCGCTGGCAGAATGACCGTGAATTCCTCTCCACCGACGCGGCAGGCCATGTCGACGTTCCTGATGCTATCCTGCATGCGCGAAGCCAATTCCTGCAGCACTTTGTCGCCAGCGTCATGCCCATGCGCATCATTTATCGGTTTAAAGAAATCAACGTCGATCGCAAGCACGGATAGCGGCTTGCCGCGATTGATGGAATGCTCCATCAAGTGGCTGAGGTGTGTTTCCATGTATCTGCGGTTATAGAGGCCGGTAAGGGAATCGGTCACGGCCAGTTCAAGCGAGGCTTGGACGCTTAGACGCAACTGCTCCGCATAGCGCGAGCGGCGAACCTGGGTGTTGACACGGGCGAGAAGTTCCAGCCGGTCGATCGGGCGGACAATGTAGTCATTAATCCCCATGTCCAGCGCCCGCAAAAGGCGCGGCTGGTCATCCGGGGTTACAACAATGAGAATGGGCACCTGACGCGTGCGTTCGAGCGATTTCAACTGTGAGCAAAGGCGCAAGCCGTCAAACTGACCCTCATCGAGATTGACGATGATCAATTCATAAGGGACCGGTGTTTCAGCCAAATGCGCCAAAGACGTCGCCGGATCAAGCATCGTTGTCACTTCGTGCCTGGCAGCCAGCGCTGTCTTCACACGCTCAAGAAATGACGCGCGGCCATCAATTGCCAATACTCTGCCAGGCCGCGCATCCGCCATGTTGGCGGCAGGCGGCAGCAGGCCCATGACCTCACTCGAGGCGGCGCGGGCGCGCAACTCGTCCGACAACATCTTCAAGCGCACCAGGCTCTTGATACGGCAGAAAAGCGAAACATCGTTGATCGGCTTGGTCAGGAAATCATCGGCGCCGGCGTCCAGCCCGCGCACCCGATCTTCCAGTTGATCAAGAGCGGTCACCATGATTATGGGGATATGGTGCGTTGACGCGTCAGCCTTCAGGCGTTTGCAAACTTCGATGCCGTTCATTCCTGGCATCATAACATCAAGCAGCACGATGTCTGGCTTGGTGTCATCGATGGATTCCAGTGCCGTTGCGCCGCTCGTCGCGGTTACAACCTCGAAATACTCAGCCGAAAGCTTTGCCTCAAGCAAACGAACATTTGCCGGGTTATCATCAACAACCAGTATCCGCGCTGTCATTCCGGCTTGCCAAGGAAACCATCAATTGTCTTGAGGAAACTGATAACCGAAATCGGTTTTGAGACGTAGGCTTCACAGCCGCCCTCGCGGATTTTCTGCTCATCTCCCTTCATCGCAAAGGCTGTGACGGCCACCACCGGAATTGCCCGCAACTCGTCGTCTTCCTTGAGCCACTTGGTCACTTCGATGCCCGAAACTTCGGGCAGTTGGATGTCCATGATGATCAAGTCAGGCCGATGCTTGCGCGCCAGGTCCAGCGCCGACAAACCGTCTTTCGTTGGAATAACCGTATAACCATGGGCCTCGAGCAAATCGGTGAACAGCTTCATGTTCAGTTCATTGTCTTCCACAACGAGAACAGTTTTGGCCTTCGAGTGCGCAATAACCGGAGATTTCATGTTTTCAGCCGAACGTATTGATGTGTAATCCATTGCTTAAATCACTCGCACCTTTTCAGTATTCGCCCTATTTGACAACCGCCCGGAGAGCGAACACAACCCCATTTGATGTCCATTGTGAGGCGATTCCGTCACCAATAGCTTAATTGCCGACACCACGCTCTAATACGCCATTGAACTTGGTTAACCGCGAGCAAATATGACAGCTAAAATTTCAGGTAATTATGAATCAGCAGAAGCACTTGCATTGAAGGCATTGGTTTTTTTGACAGCCGATGGGGATCGGCTGGATCAGCTATTGCTTGCGTCAGGCATAGAGCCAAGTGACTTGAAAGAGCGCATCAGCGACCCCCATATGCTTGCCGGGGTTTTGGATCATCTCTTGGGAAACGAATCACTTCTCCTGGATTTCGCAGCGGCTATGAATGTCGCGCCGCAGGAAATCGTCCGCGCCCGCCAGAAGCTTCCAGGAGCCAACTTTGATACATGAGATAACCACAGCCCAAATCGCCGCCCTGCAGTTAAGACCGCATCGACCGCTGGTGATTTGCGATGTTGATGAGGTTGTCGTTCATTTCACCAGCGAATTCGAAGAGTTCCTGGAAAGCCACGGCATGTGGCTGGATACATCAACCTGGGAGCGGCTCAACGCCTGCGTGCGCCACAGGGCCAGCAAGCAGCTTGTCGACGCCGCGGAAACCGAGCGGATGGTCCACCTGTTCTTCGCCGAACGCACCCGGCATATGAAAACCATCGCGGGCGCCGTCGACGCAATCCTCGATATTTCCAGATTTGCCGATGTTGTCATGTTGACCAACCTGCCCCACGAGGCGGGCGACCACCGGCGCGAAAACCTGGCGGCGCATGGAGTCAACTTTCCGGTTGTGACCAATTCGGGGCCGAAGGGACCCGCCATCCAGGAAATTGCCGCGAAGACCACCGCGCCCGTGGTCTTCATTGATGACAGCCCGGGCTTCATAGCTTCAGCCTTTCACCATGCCCCCCATGTGCATCTCATCCATTTCGTGCAGGATGACCGCTTCGCGCGAATCCTGGAGCCTTTGGATTTTGTATCCCTGCGAACCGGCACCTGGGAGGAAGCAACTCCCCATGTGATGAGACTCATTGCTGGCTAGAGCGGAGTGGCATTCACGCAATCCCTACTCCACCGTCACTGATTTCGCCAAAT